>JAJFHS010000041.1 GCA_021775475.1 Hyphomicrobiales bacterium | reverse complement strand
GGTGGCGCGCTTCCTTCCTGGTTATCAATTGATGCTGCGGGCGTTTTATCGGGAACCCCGACCAACGGCGATGTCGGGTCTATACTGGTGCAGGTCACCGCCACAGATGGATCTTTGGCAACTGCGAGTGATACTTTCCAGCTGACGGTTGACAATGTAAATGATACCCCGGTTGTATCGGTCGTGATTGTGGATACATCGACCAATGAGGATGCCGTATTTTCCCTTGATGTTTCCAGCAGTTTTGATGACGTTGATGTCGGTGACAACCTGATGTTCACAGCCGCTCTTGATGGCGGTGGCGCGCTTCCTTCCTGGTTATCGATCAGTGCCGCAGGTGTTTTGTCGGGAACGCCTGCCAATGGTGATGTTGGATCTATACTGGTGCAGGTCACCGCCACAGACGGATCTTTGGCAACTGCGAGTGATACTTTCCAGCTGACGGTCGACAATGTAAACGATGCCCCGGTGGTTGCAGTTGTTCTTACCGATATCACATCAAGTATCAACACTCTTTTCAACCTGGATACCTCGACCAGTTTCACGGATGACGATTTGGTTTTTGGCGATACTCTAAGTTATTCAGCAACGTTGGATAACGGAAGTCTGCTTCCGGTTTGGCTCAGCATAAATGCAACCACAGGTGTTCTTTCCGGGACGCCGGCTATTGGCGATGTTGGCACTATAAATGTCAAAGTGACTGCGATAGATGGTTCAGCCGCCAGTGTTTCCGACACATTTCAGCTCACAATAAATCAGACTTTTGTTGGAACAAATGGCAATGACATACTTACTGGAACAGCATTTGACGACGTGATTGATGGCCTGGGTGGCAATGACTTTATCAATGGCCTTGCCGGTAATGATACCCTTGTCGGGGGATCAGGTGGTGATACGTTTGCGTTTGGTTCTTCCAGTGGCCAGGACACCATCACGGATTTCAATTCTGGTGATGGTGACAAAATAGATGTGTCCGCATTGGGCATCACTAATCTGGCCGGGATTGGGATCAGCGATGATGGCACCAATACCACTATAGATTTTGGTGGTGGCAATACGGTTGTTGTCAACAATGTTCTTTCTGCTTCTTTTACAGCAGCAGAATTTATTTTCGCTCCAGTGGTCATAGTTGGTAATACATCGCTGGCAACTCTGGCTATTGGTGGCGGTGTGGTCGCTACCGGTGACACACAAATCCCCGTTAGTACCATCGTTGGCGATACCGTCACGGCTGCTGGGGCCATCATTGGCAATCAGGCTGGATCAGATGGTACAGCCACGGTTTCAGGTGTTGGTTCTGAGCTCAACATCAATGTTGGCAATCTGAGTGTTGGCAATCAAGGTGTAGGTTCCCTTACTGTTGCAGCTGGTGGTCGGGTGACGATCGACAGTGGCAATCAGGACAATACAATCGGCGGAGATTTCCAGGATTTGATTGTCGGCGGCGCTGTGGGTGGTGTTGGTAATCTGACGATTACGGGTGTCGGGTCTACGGTGACCACAATTGGCACGGATAATTTGACCCGTATCGGGTTCAATGGTGGCGATGGCACGTTATTAGTTGAAGCTGGTGGAACACTTGATACCTTCTTCCTCGAGGTTGGCCGCAATGTGGGTTCAACGGGTGTTGCGACCGTAACCGGTGCGGGTTCAACCATTATTGTGTCGACGGAAAATGGCACGTTTGCTGCCCCTTATGATTATGAATCGGGATTTGTCCGTGTTGGTCGTGATGGTGGCGATGGCACGCTTAACGTGATCAATGGCGGCCGTGTGGAAATCCGTGAAGGAATTATCAATAATACCGACAGCTCCGGTCCAGGCCTGCAATTGGGTCGCAATGGGTCGACCGGAACTGTATTGGTTGATGGTATAGGCTCCGTCATTTCACTCACTCAAAGCAGTCCCATTCAGGGCTTTGGAGCATTCCTGCAAATTGGCCGTGGCGACAATGCCGGCATACTCGGTGGTAATGGCGTCATGACAATCTCAAATGGCGCTCTTGTTGAGCTTGTTGGAGAAGACAGTGGTGTTAGTCTCGGCTCGCGCAATGTTGCCGCTGGTGGAGCTGCATCGGACGGTGTATTGACCATCGAAACAGGAGGTCAACTGGTTGTCAACGGTGGTGGTCAACAAGGACGGATCTCCATCGGCAATGGCGTTGGAACGACCGGTTTAGTGACAATTGATGGTTCAGGTTCACTCCTGTCAGTAACATCAGGCGCCTTGGGGTTCAGTAACGTGGGCAATCAAGGTACAGGCACGCTGGACATCCTCAACGGCGCTGACGCTACCTTTGTAAATACTCGCTTGGAAGTCGGTAGTCAGGTCGGGTCATCGGGAACAGTAAATGTAAACGGTGTTGGCTCGACACTTTCGTTGGACGAGCAGCTGTTGGTCGGGTCGCGAGGAGATGGCATCTTAACAATAGTCAGCGGTGGCGTTGTCACAGTTGCTCAAGGTGTGCAGTTTGGTGCAGCTGCCGGATCCAGCGGGTTCGGCACTGTGACCGGTGCAGATTCAAGGCTTGATGTCACCGGGTTTTTCTCGGTGGGTCAGGGATTTGTAGATCCTGGTGGAACTTTCGGTATTCCAGGCGCTGCCACCACCGGTACGCTTGACATTTTGGCTGGCGGTACCGTTACCGGCGATGAATTACTGGTGGGCGGTGAGCTGAACACAACGGGCACTGTTACCGTTTCTGGAGCAGCCTCGTCGCTAACTGTACTTGGTAATATCGGACTCGGCAACTTGGGCACAGGCTTGCTCAACGTCTCCAACTCCGGGCAGGTACAGGCCAACCAAATTGATGTATTCAGCGGCGGCACGGTCTCCGGCGATGGCACCATTAATGCAGATGTGGTTGTTTCAGGTGGGATTGTCGGGCCCGGAAATTCCCCAAGCATTTTGACCGTTGTCGGTGATTTCACACTTAATAGTGGCGCAATTGAAACGGATATCACCGGCACAATTGCTGGCACTCAATTTGATGTTTTGAATGTGACCGGCAATGCGGCCTTTAACAGCGGCCGTGTCAGTTTCAATTTTGATGGGTTCGCACCAACAGTGGGCGATAGCTTCCAATTTGTAACTTCAGGCACAACGTCTGGTGGCGTTAGTAACCTGTCAATTCTTGTGGAGGGTCTCGACGCTGGATTCCAGTTTAATCCGCTGGTATTCGGAGCAGCCGGGCTGTCGGTTACAGCGGCGGCCACAGGTATTGCGAAAGCCAATACAACTCTCTTCTTCGGTTCAGGACAAAATGATGCGGTAAGCGGTGGTCTGGGCGATGATAACCTTGATGGCGGAGGTGGCAATGATACGATTGATGGTGGAGTAGGAGCAGACACCCTCACTGGTGCGGCAGGTAATGATACCCTTATCGGGGGATCAGGTGGTGATACGTTTGTGTTTGCGTCCAGTTTCGGCAATGACACGATCACTGATTTCACCGCAGGTGTCGGAATAGACGATGTCATTGAGATCGACAGTGCGCTTGGTCTAGCGAATTTAGCCCAGGTACAGGCAGCCAGCCAACTTTTGCTTAACGGCGATTCAGTTATCACAATAGATGCCGGTAACTCTATTACGTTAACCGGAGTTGACTTTAACAACTTGGATCAGGATGATTTCATCTTTGTATAACTGATGAGTTCGGACTTATGAGTATGAATAACCAGGCTTTACCGGGCAATGCCATAGCAGTGGCTTTGAGAAAATGCCGTTCTGCATTTGTCAATGTCGGTATGCTCAGCTGTGTGGCCAATATCCTCATGCTGTCCGGCCCTTTGTTTATGCTCCAGATTTATGATCGGGTGCTGACCAGCCGGAGCTTGCCGACGCTTGCAGTTCTTGTGGGTTTGGTCTTTGGCTTGTTCATATTCCTGGCACTTGTCGATATGATCCGCACGCGCATGTTGCTCCGGGTAGGCCATCAAATTGATGTAGCGATTAATCAAAAAACCTTCGGACTGATTATGCAACTGCCGCTGGTCTCTCGTTCAAACGGCGATGGCCTTCAGCCTGCGCGCGATCTTGACCAGTTACGCCAGTTCATAGGCAGCGCCGGACCGATCGCCTTGTTTGATATGCCGTGGATGCCAATATACCTGGCGATTGTATTCCTGTTCCATCCATTGCTGGGTTTTGCGGCCCTGGCAGGGATTGTCATTCTCGTTGTCTTATCATTTGTGAATGAGGTACTCACGGTCAGACATGTACGCGAAGTGTCAATGCTTTTCGCCCGGCGCAGCGCATTGGGCGAGGCGGGTCGACGCAATGCGGAAACCGTTCGCGCACTTGGCATGGCACCGGCAATGATGAGAAAGTGGTCAGAAGTTCACGACCCCTTGCTGGAGCGTTCAAGACGGCTTGGCGATGTCATGGGAACCTTGACTTCTGCTACCAAGGCCATCCGGTTGTTGCTGCAATCGATGATCCTGGCCCTTGGAGCGTATCTGGCAGTGCAGCAGCTGGTAACCCCAGGTGTAATGATAGCAGCCTCGATCATAACAGCCAGAGCTCTTTCACCTATTGAGCAAGCCATTGGCCACTGGCGCAACTTTGTTGGTGCGCGTCAAGCCTATGCGAGATTGAACACGTTGCTCTCAAGCCTGCCGGGTGATGATGGAAAAACTGCTTTGCCTGCGCCAATGAAAACCTTGGCAGTGGAGAATATTGTTGTAGTGCCGCCGGGAGCCAAAACACCCTCGGTTCAGGGAGTGAGCTTTGAATTGAAGGCTGGAGATGGTCTAGGCATCATTGGCCCGAGTGCTGCGGGCAAGTCATCGCTTGCCCGGGCTATTGTTGGTGTCTGGCTTCTGCCAAAGGGTCATGTGAGACTGGATGGCGCTGCAATTGATCAGTGGCATCCAGAGGTGCTGGGTCGCCACATTGGCTATCTGCCACAAGACATTGAGTTGTTCGATGGGACAGTTGCTGAGAACATCAGCCGTTTTGAGGAAGAAAGTTCCGATGAACAAATAGTAGCTGCGGCAGAACTTGCCGGTGTTCATGAACTGATCGTAAAACTGGTTGACGGTTATGAAACACAAATTGGCGAGTCTGGTTCTACGCTCTCGGCTGGTCAACGCCAACGCATTGGCTTGGCCCGTGCGCTTTATGACGACCCATTTTTGATCGTGCTGGATGAACCTAATTCCAATCTGGACAGTGAAGGCGAAGTAGCGTTAACACGTACAATTCGTCAACTGCGCGCTCGGGATAAAATTGTCATTGTTATCGCGCACAGACCAAGTGCTATTGATGCAGTCGAAAAAGTTCTGGTTATGGCTGAGGGGTGCGTGAAAGCTTTTGGGCCTAAAGTAGAAGTGTTGAAGAGCGTTCTGGCACCTGTGCCAACACCTGCTGCTGCAAAAAAGCAAAACAAGCCTGCATCATCGTCAGAGCCCTTGCCACCATTGAGCATTCCACGGTTCCTTGGAAAAACTGCATCGGTGCACGCCATGCCCAAACGTGATCGAAAATGATTCAACTTGGCCTCATCCCGCTCAAGATGACATCGGCCCATGTACTGTAGGTATGGGAGTTTTGAATGTTGCAGGGTAATCAAAAATCTGGATCTCAAACTATCGCTCAATCACCTGAGAAACAGATCAGCCAGTCAATAAGAACGCATGCGGTAATTGGCAGCCTTGTTATCATATTGTTGCTTGGTGGTCTGGGCGGATGGCTGGCATTTGCATCCATAGCCGGAGCCGTTATAGCTTCAGGAACTGTGGTTGTTGAAAATAATATTAAACGCGTTCAGCATCGTGAAGGCGGTATTGTCGGCAACATCTATGTAAAAGATGGCGACGACGTTGAGGCAGGTTCTCTTCTCATCAAGTTGGATGATACACTGACCCGGGCCAATCTGGCTATTATCTCCCAGCAGATGGACGAGTTTTTAGGGCGACAAGCCAGCTTGGAAGCCCAACGCGACTTGCGTTCGAAGATAGAATTTCCACCATATTTGCGGGCTCGAAACAATACAGTCGAAGTAGCTAAAATTATAAATGGTGAAACATCGCTTTTTGTTGCGCTGCGCGAAACAATGGCCTCGCAAAAAGCTCAATTGACGGAACGCGTGGCCCAGCTTTATGAAGAAATCAAGGGTTTGACAGCCCAGCGCAAATCAAAAGACAAACAAAGTGAGATCATTGGCGAAGAAGTTTCCGGACTCACGGATCTCTTTGAAGAAGGTTTTGTTCCCAAGACCCGAATTTTGGCGCTGCGGCGCGAGGCCGCCAAACTTGATGGTGAAAGTGGCCAACTTACCTCTGATATTGCGCGTACCAAGGGTCGGATAACGGAAACAAAACTGCAACTCAGCCAGGTCGATCAGAATATGCGCGCTGAGGTGGTCAAGGAATTACGCGAGGTAAATATTAAACTTGCAGAACTGGCGGAGCGTAAAATAGCTGCGGAAGACCAGCTCAAGCGGTTGGAAATCCGCGCGCCCAGGTCAGGTTTCGTGCTTCAACTGGCAGTCCACACAATCGGCGGTGTTATAGCTGCTGGCGAAACTATCATGATGATTGTTCCGCGCGAAGACAAGTTGACTGTTGAAGTGCAGGTGCTCCCGACAGATATTGATCAGTTGCAAGTCGGCCAAACCGTTGTGTTGCGTTTCCCCTCGTTTAATCAAAGAACCACCCCGGAACTCAACGGGTCCATATCGACCATAGCCGCCGACCTGACCAGAGATCAGGTCACCGGCATGCAGTTTTATGTGGTGCGCATAAACTTACCAAAGCTGGAAGTTGCAAAACTGGGAACAAAAGGTCTCAGGCCGGGTATGCCGGTGGAAGCGTTTGTGCAGACAGGTGAACGCACAGCTTTAAGCTATCTCATAAAACCCATAACCGATCAGGTTATGCGGGCGTTTCGTGAAAAATGAGTTTGGGTTAATTCAACAACGTGACAATGCCCAAGCCGGCACCAGGACAATCATGAACTATATTCTACCCCGTTCATTAAATCTGCAAACAACGCGTTACATGAGCGCTGATTACAAGTGTTCAACATTTGAGCCACTCTAAGCTTCCACAGTCATTTTGAGGCCAAGTGCATGCACAACTTTGAGCACGGGAGAGAATTCGGGGTTGCCGTTATCTGTGGGCAAGACGCGGAACAAGGCCGCGTCAGCCTGCCGATCAGCGATACAAAAACGCCTATCTGTTTGGCGCCATCTGTCCCAAACGTGGAAAGGGGGCTGCGCTCATGCTATTAACGTATGTGCGCATAACGCTGAGTTGCCGTGATACCCCCAGGGTTAACTAAATAACGATAAATACTGTATTATTGCGCTCGTTTTCATAAAAACCCCCAAGTATTTATTAAATCACCCCCATATGGGGGTGCTGAATCGGTAAATTCCTTCTAGAAATTAGATAGTAATATTGGCTTTATTGTGAGTCGGGGAATATTTATTGTATGGGGATGCTTAATGCTGAAGCGGATTTGCCTTACTATTGGTTTGTTGTGGGTTATACAGAGTGCTACGGCTGGTGAACTTATCTATACGCCAGTGAACCCGTCATTTGGCGGAAGCCCTCAGAATATCTTTGAAACAATACAGGAGGCAGAGGAACAAGCCAAAAGCTGGCTATGGACATACAACAACGACCGGCCCAATATGGCCATCGACGAGGTCATACCCGCTATGAAACTGAAACAAGCTGCGTAGTTCTACAAGTAGACCCCGTTAAAAATGGGGGGATTACCCACACACGCTGTCCCCGTAGCGCCACAGCCACAAACAACCGCGCGTTGATTGCCGGGGCTGAGTTCCACTTCAATTTCCTGCATGGATATCAGCTGTCGCCGGGCAATCTCCTTGATCGTTAATCTCACGGAGCATGTTGCGAACAGTCTCTTCGACCATTGCGCTTCACTGGGTCTTGGATTAATTTGCTTTTTTTAAATATGTTCGCATCAATACTTAATCTTCCGCAGATGAATTAAATTTATGTATGCGCATACATTTTACGAAATCAAAAACACTCAATTCACTTCAAATGAGTTTGACGTTGGATGGTATTGGGCTCGATGATCCAGCTGCGAACCAGGTCTATATTGCAGGCGTACAGATTGATGATAATTTGATCTGTATCAATGAGTGATTATTCGCAAGTGCAATATAAATATTCCATATTGCCAACTTGTGGTATGATTCGTTATTTGATCGTACCGCACGGTTTATCTATTTTATAACGAGGGGCCGAGAAAAAATGGGGCTTACCGCTTATTTCACCTCTTTCGGTGTGGTAGCACTTGCTGCACTGGTATTGGTTGCCAAGGCTGAAGATGCCTTGTTTGCTTTCCACGCATGGTTGATTGTTGCCGCTTGTGCGATAGCCGTTATTTATCGATTGCGAACGCTGGATTTTACTCCCGGCAAAACCGTGGTGGCTGAAAAATATTTTGATGGTGTCGTCAGGGCCGGTGTCATTGCTACGGTTTTCTGGGGACTTATCGGGTTTCTGGTTGGCGTGGTGATCGCTCTGCAACTGTCGTTTCCGATTTTAAACTTTGATACAGCATATACCAATTTTGGCAGGTTGCGCCCCTTGCATACGTCTGCTGTGGTTTTTGCCTTTGTTGGCAATGCGCTGATCTGCACAAGTTTTTATACGGTTCAACGTACCTGTGCAGCCCGCCTGGCTTTTGGTAATCTTGCCTGGTTTGTATTCTGGGGCTATCAGATGTTTATCGTGCTGGCGGCCACCGGTTATCTGTTTGGCGCTACCCAATCACGCGAATATGCTGAACCCGAATGGTATGTGGATATCTGGCTGACGATTGTCTGGGTTGCCTACCTGGCAATATTTCTGGGCACGTTGTGGAAACGAAAAGAACCACATATCTACGTTGGAAACTGGTTCTATCTGGCTTTCATCGTTACCATTGCCATGCTGCATATTGTCAACAATATGGCAGTGCCGGTGTCGTTTTTTGGGGTTAAGAGTTATTCCCTGTTTTCAGGCGTGCAGGATGCCCTGACCCAGTGGTGGTATGGCCATAATGCAGTTGGTTTTCTGCTGACCGCCGGATTTTTGGGCATGATGTATTATTTTGTGCCTAAGCAGGCACAACGTCCGGTCTATTCTTACCGGCTTTCCATCATTCATTTCTGGGCCCTGATTTTCCTCTATATCTGGGCCGGGCCTCATCACCTGCTGTATACGGCTTTGCCTGACTGGGCACAGACACTTGGTATGGCTTTTTCCGTTATGTTGTGGATGCCAAGCTGGGCAGGCATGATCAACGGTCTGATGACCCTGTCGGGGGCCTGGGATAAACTGCGTACTGACCCTATTATTCGCTTCATGGTCCTGGCTCTGGCCTTTTACGGTATGGCGACATTTGAAGGCCCGCTGTTATCCATTAAAGCTGTTAATTCTCTCAGCCATTATACTGACTGGACCATTGGCCATGTGCATGCTGGCGCCCTGGGCTGGGATGGTATGCTTACCTTCGCGGCGCTTTATTATATGGTGCCGAGATTATGGCACCGTAAGGGCCTGTATTCCCTGAAGCTGGTCAACTGGCACTTCTGGCTGGCGACACTTGGTATCGTACTTTACGTCTCCTCCATGTGGGTTTCCGGCATTCAGCAGGGCTTGATGTGGCGGACATTTAATGATCTTGGTTTCCTTGAATACTCCTTCGCCGAAACCGTCGCTGCCATGCACCCCTATTATGTATTGCGCACACTGGGAGGCTTCCTCTACCTGGTGGGTGGGTGCATCATGGCTTATAATCTGTGGCGTACGGTTGTGTGCCCGAGTACGGCAAAAACAGATGTTGCAGTGCCCGTTGGCAGCCCGGCAACATTAAGCGGGAGTGCATAATTATGTTCGGATTTAGTCATAAAACTATTGAAACCCGCTCCATGCTGCTGTTGGTTCTGTCATTGATTGTCGTATCAATTGGCGGGATTGTTGAAATCGCCCCGCTGTTTTTTCTGAAAAATACCATCGAAAAAGTTGAAGGCATGCGGCCCTATACTCCGCTCGAGCTTGCCGGACGCAATATCTATATACGTGAAGGTTGTTATTCCTGCCACAGTCAGATGATTCGGCCATTTCGTGATGAGGTTGCACGTTATGGACCCTACAGTCTGGCGGCTGAAAGCATGTATGACCATCCTTTCCAGTGGGGCTCCAAACGCACCGGGCCGGATCTGGCTCGTGTAGGTGCACGTTATTCCGACGAGTGGCAGGTTCAGCATCTGAAGGACCCGCGCTCGCTCGTGCCGGAATCCGTCATGCCGGGCTATCCGTTTCTGGCGACAACTGAATTGCGAACCGATAATGCCGCAGATCACCTGAAAACCAATGTCACCATCGGTGTGCCCTACTCCGATGAGATGGTTAAGTTTGCTGAAGATGATATGCGCGCACAGGCCAACCCGGCTTCCGATGATGTTGAAGGGCTGGAAAAACGCTATGCCAAAATTTCCGTACGTGATTTTGATGGTAATTCCAAAAAACTGACCGAAATGGATGCGCTGGTCGCTTACCTGCAAATGCTGGGTACGCTGGTTGATTTTGAAAAATACAAACCCGAGAAGAACCTGAGGTAAAAGCAATGGAATACGAAATAATGCGCAAATTTGCAGATACTTGGGGTTTGCTGTTTCTTGTGTCTGTATTTGTCTTTGTTGTCGGCTGGGTTTTCCGGCCGGGCAGCAAAAAATTCTATGAGGATCAAGCTGGTATACCCTTTCACCGTGATGGGGAGGATTGATCTGTGAGCAAAATTGAAGTTGATGAATTTTCCGGCACCCAGACAACCGGCCATGAGTGGGGTGGCATCAAAGAGCTGGATACGCCGATGCCGCGGTGGTGGCTGATATGCTTCTGGATTGGAGTGATCTGGGCTTTTATCTATATGGCCATTTATATTGCCTATCCACTGATGACGGGGACAACCAAGGGATTTTTTGGGTTTACGTCTTCCCGGGCGGAATTTGCCCAGACTATGGTTGAATTCAACAAATCCCAGGAAAATTCGCTGGTTAAAATCAACAATATGTCGCTGGAAGAAATTCGTGCAGACAAAGAATTATCCGAGTTTGCCTATGCCGGTGGTAAATCAGCGTTTGCCATCAACTGCTCACAATGTCATGGGTCAGGCGCTGCCGGTGCGCCGGGTTATCCCAATCTGAATGATGATAACTGGCTATGGGGCGGCAGTCTGGAAGATATCAACACCACGATTACTCACGGTATTCGTTTTGACCAGGATGACGATACACGTATTTCAGAAATGCCCGGGTTTGGCCGTGATGAAATTCTTGATCGTACCCAGATAAATCAGGTAGCAGACTTTGTTCTATCCCTGTCCAACAGAGAGCATAATATTGAAAATGCCAAAGAAGGTGCTGCGATCTTTGCGGAAAATTGTGTCGCATGTCATGGCGCCAAAGGCGAGGGTGACCGTGAACAAGGAGCGCCGCAACTGAATAATGTTCTGTGGCTTTACGGTAATAAAAAGGCTGATATCGTCAGGCAGGTAACGTCACCAAAACACGGTGTTATGCCTGCATGGGATGGCCGGCTTGAAGGAGCAACCATCAAGCAATTGGCAATCTATGTGCATGCTCTGGGTGGCGGCGAATAGCACAGTGGCTACCAAATTCCAGCCACTTACTGCCTGAGTAATATCGCCGACACCATATAAAATCGGATGAAGCCAAATGGTGGAAGTTCTAAATACAATCCATAAGCAGGTTGACCGTGTTGAAGTGGAAGCGGTCAACTCCAAGGCAAACCGTGCGCTCTTTTCCAAGCGCGAGAAAATATTTCCCAAGCGCGCCAGCGGCACCTTTCGTCAGTTTAAATGGGCGGTGATGGTTTTCACGCTGGCGATTTATTATTTCACACCCTGGATACGCTGGGATCGTGGTGAGTTTACACCAAATCAGGCGGTTCTGGTCGATCTTGACCAGGGTCGTTTCTACTTCTTTTTTATCACTATATGGCCGCAAGAACTTTATTACATTACCGGATTGCTGGTCATGGCCGGCGTCGGGCTGTTCCTTGTCACCTCAACTGTGGGTCGTGCCTGGTGCGGTTATACCTGCCCGCAAACGGTTTGGGTAGATCTGTTTCTGGTTATCGAGCGCTGGGTTGAAGGCGATCGAAATGCGCGTATCAAGCTCGACAAGGCCGGCTGGTCTGTCCCTAAAGTCTTCAAGCGGATAACCAAGCATGTGCTGTGGCTGTTGATTGCCATGATGACGGGTGGTGCCTGGGTATTTTATTTTGCCGATGCGCCAACGTTGCTAAAAAATCTACTGACGGGCAATGCGTCTTCTATTGCGTACTCAACCATATTTGTCATGACGTCGATCACCTACCTGTTTGCCGGTTTCATGCGCGAGCAGGTGTGTACCTTCATGTGTCCGTGGCCGCGCATTCAAGGTGCGATGCTGGATGAGCGCTCTTTGGTTGTGACCTATAATGACTGGCGCGGAGAGCCGCGTTCGCGTCATCAGAAAAAATCAGATGTGAATGCCCAAAGCGGGGATTGTATTGATTGCAACCAGTGTGTGGTCGTCTGTCCCATGGGGATAGACATTCGTGATGGTCAGCAATTGGAATGCATTACGTGCGCGTTATGTATCGATGCCTGCAATGGGGTTATGGACAAGATCGGGCGGCCGGGAAATCTTATCTCATATTCAACTCTCAATGATTATGAAGCAAATGTAAAAGGTGAAAGCAAAAACACCACCTGGCGCTCGTTCATTCACGCACGCACGATAATTTATTCCAGCATCATGATCATTGCAGCACTTTCTTTGCTCTATGTGCTGGTGATGCGAAATCCGGTTGAGGTCAATATTCTGCATAATCGCAATCCGATTTTCATCGTGCTGTCTGACGGCTCCATACGCAATGGATACACGGTCAAAATACTAAACAAAAAGCTCCAGCCGCAAGAATTTATCATAAGTGTTGAAGGTATTGCCGGTTTGGAAATGCAGGTTGCCGGAGCGCAAACAGATGCACAAAAAGAGGTCGTTTTGACGGTTCCGGCAAACGGGCTCGAATCTGTCCGCCTTTTCGTGCGCGCCAAGGCGTCAAATCTGAAGGCGGAACAAAATCCGTTCAACTTCATTGTTCACAACAAAAACAATTCCGAAAAGACCACCCATGGGGCATTTTTCTACCGGCCCAAAAAATAGATGGATAGATGAGCCATGAATGATCAGGCAGATGATACAAGAAAAACAGGCCAGTTTACCGGTTGGCATATGGCATTGATCATGGTGGCCTTCTTTGGTGTTGTGGCTTCGGTTAATGGTTATATGGCCTGGGTGGCGGTGGATAGCTGGACTGGCTTGATGGCGCGTAACGGCTATGTGGCCAGTCAGGATTTTAACGCTGATCTGGCTGTGCGCAGAAAACAGGACAGTCTCGGGTTTCAAAGCATTCTGCGTTACCGTGACAAGGCCATGACCTTTACCTTCCAGGATCGATCAGGTCAGCCTCTTGAAGGTTATGAAATCACTCTTAAGGTTGGCAGGCCCACCAACGAGAGAGAAGACCGCCAGTTCTTGATGAAAGAAGGCGAGTCGGGAACCTATCGGCAGAAATTAACTCTGGCGCCGGGGCAATGGAATGCCGACATCATCGCAATTGACAAAACCGGTCGAAGCTGGAAGCGTCTGGTGCGTCTCAACGTTAAACAATAAGACCCTTTCCACAGGTCGTTGATCATGAACATGCGACAAGAAAATTTGCATCATATCCAGCTTTCTGTGCCCGATATGCATTGTGGCGGCTGCATGAGCAAGGTGGAAAAAGCTTTAAACCGCCTGAATGATGTGTCTTCAGCACGCGCAAACCTGTCTACGCGCCGGGTAACAATTAGCTGGAAAAATGACACTCTGACACCGGAAAACCTGATCGAACATCTGGCTGGAAACGGCTACAGCGCCCAAACCATTGACGATATGGATGATCTTGAAGGCGAACAGGAAAAAGCAGGCCAAAACCTGCTGCGCGCGCTCGCCGTTTCGGGGTTTGCGGCAGCTAACGTTATGTTGTTGTCAGTATCGGTTTGGGCGGGTGCAAATGATGTCACACGCGATCTGTTCCACTGGATATCCGCACTCATCGCCCTGCCGGCGATTGTCTATAGTGGCCGCGTTTTCTTTCGCTCAGCCTGGAAAGCCTTGAGTCACGGCCACGTCAATATGGATGTTCCGATCTCACTGGCCGTCATTCTCGCAGGCTCCATGAGCCTGTTTGAAACTATGGCGGGCCGCGAGCAGGTATATTTTGATGCCGCCGTGACCTTGTTGTTTTTCCTGCTTGTCGGGCGCTACCTCGATCACATGATGCGTACCCGGGCACAGAATTCCGCCACGCAGTTGTTGAAGATCGCCCCTAAAACAGCACTGATCGAAGACGGGGACGCAGAGCGCGCAACTGTACCGGTATCCTCTCTTGTTGTGGGGATGAAAGTTGTGGTCTTGCCGGGCGCGATCGTGCCGGTGGATGGGCGGGTAATTACAGGGTCAAGTGAGTTGGATCGCTCTTTGATTACCGGGGAAAGCCTGCCCGAATTGATCAAGCAGAATGATTTTGTACAATCTGGTGTCATGAACCTGACAGCCCCCTTGATTATTGAGGTAACCGCCGTTGGCAAGGACAGCTTTCTGGCCAGCGTTATCGCTTTGATGGAGGCCGCTGAACAGCACAAGTCACACTACGTGCGCATTGCCGACCGGATGGCTGCAATCTATGCGCCGTTTGTTCATATCACAGCCTTGCTCACGTTTTTGGGCTGGCTGTGGGTCACTCAGGGAGATTGGCAACAAGCTCTCCTGGTGGCAATTTCGGTTTTGATTATTACCTGTCCGTGCGCGTTAGGACTGGCGGTCCCGGTGGTTCAGGTCGTCGCCAACGGCGTTTTGTTTTCCAGAGGTGTTCTGGTCAAGGATGGGGCGGCGTTGGAAAAGCTCGCCCAGGTAGACAGCATTGTGCTCGATAAAACCGGTACGGTGACCACCGGCAAGCTGATGTTGCAGGATATTGATGAAGTTGCAGCCGACCTGTTTGGCATTGCCGCTGGACTGGCCGGCAACAGTACCCACCCTTTGTCGCGAGCAGTGACAACAGCTGCCGATGCGCGAAATATTACGGTAATTCCCTGCGATACAATACAGGAATATCCTGGACAAGGCCTTGAAGGTCAATGCCGGGGAAACACGGTTCGCATGGGCAGCCAGGTCTGGTGCGGCGTCAAAAACGACACGGCGGAAGATTTGGCCCTGACCGCCAGCCAGTTATGGATCAAAATCGGCGATAATAAACCTGTTGCGCTGACTTTTGTTGATCAATTGCGCGATGATGCCAAAACAGTGATTGAAAGCTGGAAGAACCAGGGTTTGAACATCACCCTGCTATCGGGAGACCGGCCCGCATCGGTTGCAGCGGTGGCGAGAGCGTTAAGTCTTGATGATTTTGTTGCTGAAGCTTCTCCGGCAGACAAAGTTGACTTCATCAAAAACAAGGAAAACTCCGGCTTAAGGGTGTTGATGATCGGTGATGGCATCAATGATGCACCAGCTCTGGCGGCTGCCCACGCATCCATGGCCCCGGCAAGTGCATCCGACATCGGTCGCTCGGCGGCCGACACGATTTTTCTTGGGCGTCATCTGGCACCAGCAGCCTTCGCCTGGCGCGTTGCCGGGCAGGCACAAGGTTTGATAAAACAGAATTTTGCATTAGCACTTACCTATAATTTAATTGCCATACCAATAGCCATGGCTGGTTTGGCTTCGCCCTTGATGGCGGCTATAGCGATGTCTACATCCTCGGTGATAGTTACCCTGAACGCCTTGCGTCTGCGTTATACGGCTGGCAGGGGTATGGGTTTATGAATATTCTTCTTCTGCTTATTCCCGCAGCACTCGTGCTCGGTGGTCTCGGGCTTGCCGGTTTTATCTGGGCATTGAAAAGCGGCCAGTTTGATGATCCCGACGGTGCAGCTGCACGTATATTATTTGATGATGAAGATGATGAGCCTTGAATGAAGCTGCTGTAGACGGGCGACTGGCGGTGGACGCCGGCATCAATTACCGCTCATCAGTCGCGCAATAAGCTGTTTAACCGATGGGATAAATACAGTGCCATTTTCACCGCGATAAAACGGGTCTTCACCTGATTTGTAGGAATTATAGCCAGCAAAAATGAGTTGTTTGTCCAGGTCTATCCCCTGAATGGCGCCCGGCAATCGTGTCTCTGGCAGCGTTCCGCGCATAATTCGCATGGAGGCACCAGCCATCTTGAGAAAATTAATACGGATGCGACCTTTATCGTTGGAAGCTTTGTGGGCTGCTTGCACCTGATAAATGCAGCCCTTGATGGAAAAAGCCAACATTTCTTCATAACGGTCCAGACGTGCGCGCCCGGAATAGTAATAAGAAATCTCCCGGCCCTTGTCATTGTATTCAAATGAAGCACCTGTTACGGTTATGTTTCAAAAACCAGGGCGGGTCTTGTTTGTGACTGCGTTCATCGCCAGCAGACGGGCAGTTGACATTGTTTTTTCAGAGCATCTTCGCGTGATCAACACGGATGCTCTAGCTTTTACCCTTCCATGGCACCAAGGTTTTTTCTGCCATGCGCATGAGAATATCGATGCCGTATCCGATAACACCGATTAGAATTATTCCCATGATAACGATATCGGTCTGTTGAAATTTGGATGCAGCGATAATCATTTTACCGGCGCCTTTTTCAGCCGCAACCAGTTCAGCTGCAACAACTGTGCCCCAGCACACACCCATCGCAACTCTTGCCCCGGTAAAAATTTCCGGCAATGAGTTTGGTATGATGACATGGACAAGTATCTGGAATTTGGAAGCGCCAAGTGAATAGGCGGCATGAACCTTGGCAATATTGACGCCTGACACGCCAGCGCGTGAGGAAATGGTCATAATCCATAAAGCGGCGAGAAACAGCAGGCTAATTTTTCCCTGCTCCCAGATGCCAAACCAGATAATTATCAAAGGAATGAGTGCCAGCGGCGGGATCGGCCGCATGAACTCGACAATGGGGTCAAACCAGCCGCGAAACCAGTTGTTCAGACCCATGGCATAGCCCAGGGGTATGCCGACCACACTGCCAAGAATGAAGCCGACGATCACCCGGAATAATGACCACCCGACGTTTTCCAGAAGCGTTACATTCTGATAACCATCACGCGAAATTTCAATGAAGCGCGAGACCACAGCTTCTGGCGAAGGCAGCCAGATCGGCTCCATTTGCCAGCCTTTGTCGGGAACGAAAGATAGGCTGCCCTTGGCCGTCATATTGACAACGCCATCTGCGACTTCAACAGATTGTTTTGGTGCTATTGGCTGGCCATTAATGGCGGTAACGCGATAGCCTTTTACTTTGCCACCCTCATCATTGTTCTGGGCGCGAATAAGACCGCTGCGCCACGCCCCCACTTTCATGGCATCATCTTTGGCAAACCCGGTCTGGGGCTTGTTGGAAATATCCGGCTTTTTTGTTTCCTCCCCCACGGGCCTGACGCGGATATAAACTGTAGCATCATCACTCTGGTTTTGCGGGTTGGTTGCCGTATATGTAAATGATGTATCGCCAACAAACGGGCCAGGCACATGCACCGGTGTTATTTTCGAGTTGGTAAAAGCTCCCCAGATCAGAAAAATCGCAACAATCGATATCACCGAAGCGGCCCGGTTGGGGGTAACGGCACTTTCATCACCAAATGTAACGGTCTTGCGTGCTGTAATACCATCACGCGAAACCATTCGTCCGGCAACCAGCCCATAGAGCCCGTAGGCGACAGCGAATATTGAGACGTAGATTGCCAGGATCAACACAGCCTTATTCCTTCCTGCCCATAATTTCTTCTTCCATCTCCCAGATCATCTCAAGAATTTCCTCGCGTTTGTCGCCATAATCCTGGCGTTTCTTGACGTCGCGTAAGTCCGTTGCCACTCCCATCTCGGCAAAAGGCAAGCGGTATTCCTTGTGAATGCGCCCGGGTCTCGGCGCCATGACCAAAAGACGTTCGCCCAAAAGGAGCGCTTCTTCGACCGAATGCGTAATCAAAATGATGGTTTTGCCGGTTTCTTTCCACAGCTTCAGCACCAGACCCTGCATTTTTTCACGCGTTAAGGCATCAAGTGCGCCCAGCGGTTCATCCATCAAAATCACGTCGGGGTCATTGGCCAGGCATCGCGCCAGAGCTACGCGTTGCTGCATACCGCCGGAAAGCTCATATACAGCCTTTTCGCCAAAATCATGCAAGCCGACGATTTCCAGTAATTCATCGACGCGCTGTTTTATTTTAGGAGCCGCAACCCCCTTCATAGCCGGGCCAAAGCCGACATTTTTGCGTACCGTCATCCACTCGAACAAAGCACCTTGCTGAAACACCATGCCGCGCTCAGGCCCGGGGCCTGTGACTTCTTGACCATTTAGAATAACCTGCCCGCCGGTGGGGGCAAGGAAGCCTGCAACAATGTTCAAAAGCGTTGTTTTGCCACACCCCGATGGCCCCAGGACCGACATTAATTCGCCTTCGGCAAGGTCAAGCGAAACATCCTTCAAGGCTTCAATCGAATTGCCGCCGGGCAACGAGAAGGTCATTGAGATCCGGTCTATATGCAAACTGGATTGTGCGGATTGTGTCAAAAATTCCTCCCAACGAATTAGATGCAATCTTCACGATACATAAAATTGGCGCAGTCCGTAAGAGATTTTACGGACTGCGCCAGTTCATGATCTGTAACTTCTTAAAAGGTTACATTTTTGATGCTGCTTCAAGGTAGCTGGCATCGACAGCGCTTTCGTAGCTGTCGCGGGCTTTAGGGAT
The DNA here is from genome assembly GCA_021775475.1 of Hyphomicrobiales bacterium. Classification (GTDB taxonomy): domain Bacteria; phylum Pseudomonadota; class Alphaproteobacteria; order Rhizobiales; family JAJFHR01; genus JAJFHR01. Next base: position 159,392 of record JAJFHS010000041.1, on the reverse strand, counting down.
GGTTCCCTGAGCTACAAAGAAATCCCCCACTTCCTTGAGGAACTTCTGGGTGCCGCCACCCAGCCATTTGGCGCTGAGCTGCTCTTTGATCGTTGGAAAGGCGAAGCCAGCCAATGTTTCCTTGGTGGCTTTTTCATCCATACCGGCTGCCTTGGCAACCACCGGCAGCATTTCAGCAGCACCGCCGGCTGCATATTTTGCGTTCATATCAGCGGTGATTTTGAGGAATTTTGCCAGGAGTTCGGCATTTTCTTTTGCCCACTGGGTAGAAACTGTCGTGGCATCAAAAACCTGAATGCCAAGTTTTTCTTTTTCAGCACCGGTCAACAATACATTGCCATATTCTTTCATCCGGCGCAGTGAGCCACCCCAGCCACAGACCATATCCAGATTTCCTGAGGCGAATGCTGCAGCACCGTCGGGTGGAGCCATATCGACAACTTTCATGGTCGATGTGTTAACACCAAAAAATTCCATCTGCTTTAAAAAGCCGTAATGTGCAGCGGTGCCAAGAGGCACGCCAACCTGTTTGCCTTCCAGTTCCTTGACATTGCTTTTGTCAATTTCGAGGCTGGTGCGGACAACGCAATTATCGTTTTCCGAGTACGATACGGCTACATCGACAACCTGAAGGTCCTGACCGGCGGATGCGGCGACCACGAACGGTGGAATACCTTGAGAAAAGGAAATCTGAACATCGCCACCGGCCATGGCGGCAGACATGGCTGTCCCGGCATCAAAAGAAACCCACTTGATTTTGACACCGAGTTTTTCGTCGTAGATTTTCTTGACCTGAGCGAACTGGTTTGGTGTTGGCCATTCAAGGAAATACGCAACCGTTAATTCCTGGGCCTTAACTGTTGTTGTTGATGCAACTGTTGCTACCATTGAGCTTGTGGCGAGTATGGCAATTAAACTTGCCCCGTAAAGTCTGGCTTTGATGGATTTCATTTCTTCCTCCCGTTTTGATGGTAAAATTCCCCACTTGCCCAACGGTTCGAGACCATTGGCAGTCAAGCTTATGTGACCAATGGCGGTTAAAATTGGCGGTCAAGTCAAGAAAAACAGTCTAGATTTAAAAAAAATGAATTTTCTTTCCTTAAATTCTAAATCTTATTACAGTGTGCACAGGCTAAGTGCCGCAATGCTGTATTCAGTGCCACCAACTTTCAGACAGGATCACAATGGCGAAAAGAAAACATTCCGAGCTGACATTGCGCGGTCTGCGCGCCTTCGTCGCTGTTGAAGAAACCGGTTCAATCAGCGATGGTGCCAACCGCATTGGTGGCAGCTCATCGGGCGTATCGCAGCAAATCACCTCACTTGAGCAATCTGTTGGTGCGAAACTTTTTGATCGAAACTCCCGACCACTAAAATTAACCCCGGCCGGGCAGCTGCTGCATGCACACGCCCATAAAATTCTCGATGCGACCGCCAAGGCTCATGCCGAGCTGGCAAAGCACGATCTGGTAAACCTGCCAAAACTGACACTGGCCATAATTGATGATCTCGACACTTCATTGACACCGGTTCTGGTAGCAATTTTGCAACGCCGCTTTCGCAATTGCTTTGTCAACGCCTATTCGGGCCGCTCGGATCATGTGATTGAAATGTTGCAGCAGCGCGAAGCTGAAATTTGCGTGTCGGCAAGTGTGCCGGACAATGTCGGGGATTTTCGTACCATTCCGATTTTGCGCGAACCCTTCATTCTGGTAACCGCCAAGGGACTGTTGCAAAAAGATCGCGACATAAGTGCGCAATTGACCGATGCGCCCTTTATTCAGTATTCCGAAGATATTCCCATGGGCAAGACAATCGCCCAGCACCTGAAACGCGTGCGTTTTGATGTTACGCACAGGTTTGCCCTCGAAGCTTCGCGCTCGGTGGTTGCCATGGTTGGTCAGGCCAAAGGCTGGACTTTGACGACGCCGTTGAATTTACTTGATGCGGAACGTTTCATTTCCCAGATCGATGTGGCTCCGGTACCGTTCCCGGCGTTTTCGCGTACAATTTGCCTGATTGCCAGGCGCGCCGAGCTTGGTGAATTGCCCGACCGCCTTGCTCAAGACTGCCGCCATCTGATTGGTTCACAGGTGTTACCGAGGTTTTCTGAAATTGTGCCCCATATGGCCAATGCCATTGAAATTGCTGAAGGTTAAAAGGCTTTAAAATGACATCTCTGTCAGCACAGATATCCGTATTTTTGGAAGTATTGTTTTAAAAAAACTGAATATCATGAAATAAACTGGAAAATTTTTGTCTCCGGGAGTGAACTCCCACAACGAATGAGGAGACCGTTGAGGGTTTCATAAAATAAGAAAATCGACATTTGGGAATTAAAGCATGGAATTCGTAAAACGATCTCAGGTAAGCCAGGCATCTGCTAACGGCGGGGTGCGCGAGGTCGTTGAAGAGATGCTGGATCGCATCCGCAATCTCGGTGAATCCGCGGTCGAGGAATACGCGCGAAATCTGGATGATTGGCACGGGGATTTTGTTTTAGGCCAGGAAAAAAAGGCCAACTTGATTGCGCAAGTCAGCGATCAGGAAAAAGAAGACATCCGTTTTTCTCATGTCCAGATTGAGCGATTTGCTCAAGCCCAAAAGGCGAGCCTGCAAGAGTTTGAAATTGAAACTGAGCCGGGTGTGCGGTTGGGACAACGCATCGTGCCGGTCGATTGTGCCGGGTGTTACGTGCCTGGTGGACGTTACGCCCATGTGGCTTCCGCGATTATGAGTATTACCACCGCTAAGGTTGCAGGCGTGCCGTTCGTGGTTGCAGCCTCGCCACCTCGAAGTGGATCAATTTCACCCCAGGTAACCTATGCAATGGATCTCGCAGGCGCTGACACAATCCTGGAAATGGGCGGAGTGCAGGCCGTAGCCTCGATGGCGTTTGGCCTGTTTGGCACAACACCTGCGGATATTCTGGTCGGCCCGGGAAACTCTTATGTTGCTGAAGCAAAACGGCTTTTGTTCGGGGAGGTTGGTATCGATGTTTTTGCCGGGCCAACCGAAAGTGCCATCATTGCCGATGACACAGCTGATGCCATGACAGTTGCGATTGATCTCGCCTCGCAGGCCGAGCATGGACCTGATTCTCCCGTTTGGCTGTTCACAACCTCGCCTCAGCTTGCCGAGACTGTCGCCCGTATCATGCCAAAAATTGCAGCCGACATGCCAAGCGGTGATGTGGTTATGGCAGCATGGCGCGAGCATGGTGAAATCATTCTGTGCAAGGGTAGAGACGAAGTCTGTGAGATTTCGGATCACTACGCCAGCGAACATCTTCAGGTAATTGCCGAAGATCTGGAGTGGTGGAAACAGCAGTTAAAAAATTATGGCTCGCTGTTTCTCGGTGAAGGCGCCACCGTCACCCATGGTGATAAATGTTCGGGCACCAACCATATTCTACCAACCAAAAAGGCTGCAAGATATAGCGGCGGCCTCAATGTTATGAAGTTTTTGAAAATTCTCACCTGGCAGGAAATCAGCGAAGAAGCCAACCTGAAATTCAGCGCCGCAGCCTCACGCATCAGCCGGCTTGAGGGCATGGACGGACATGCGCGTGCGTGCGACTGGCGATTGAAAAAATACTTCCCCGATCGCGAATGGCCCTTCGAAGTCAGCGATCAGCAGCGATACGAATGACAATGACCAGACGTTTTGAAAAACCCTTCACCCAGCAGGAAGCCATTTCCGAATCCGCCATTGCCCGGGTTGGTGAAATTCTGCGAACCGGCAGATTGCACAGATATAATACGGTGCAAGGAGCAGTGTCTGAAGCAACCCTTCTCGAGCAGGAATACGCCAAATGGCAGGGGGCAAAATACTGTCTGGCAACAACATCCGGCGGTCAGGCCCTGCAAATTGCGTTGCGAGCCGCAGGCGTTGGTCCCGGTGCAAAAGTTCTGGCCAATGCCTATACGCTTGCACCCGTCCCCGGCGCAATATTCGCCGTTGGTGGCCAACCGGTTCTGGTGGAAATTGATGAGAACTGGCACACGGACCTTGATGACCTGCGCGCTAAAGCTGCGGCAAGCGGGGCAGAATATTTTTTAATCTCGCACATGCGCGGCCACATTGCCGACATGGATGCGATCATGTCCATATGCAAAGAGTTCGGCATTATTCTGATTGAAGATTGCGCCCATACCATGGGGGCAAAATGGAAAGGCACGCGATCGGGAAACTTTGGTGACATTGCCTGTTTTTCGACGCAAACCTACAAACATCTGAATTCTGGCGAAGGCGGGTTGCTTACCACAGACAATCCGGAATTTGCCGCCCGCGCTGTTGTTGGGTCGGGTTCTTACATGCTGTATGGCTCGCACGGCGCTATTCCGCGCGAAGAGGTTTTTCAAAAGGTCAGGCTTGAAAGCCCAAACTGTTCTGCCCGGCTGGATAATCTGCGTGCCGCTATCCTGCGCGCTCAATTGCCTGGCCTCGAAGAAAATGTCCGCCGCTGGAATGTGCGCTATTCAATCCTTGAAAGCGGGTTTAATTCGGCACCGGGATTAAAAACTGTTGAGCGCCAACAATACGAAGAATTTGTGGGCTCCTCCATTCAATTTCAGGCACCGGGGATCGGTACCGAAAACATTCCCGATTTTCTGGCGCGGTGTGCCGCACGCGGTGTTGAAATCAAATGGTTTGGCGGCAAAGAACCGACAGCCTTTACCAGCCGTTACGACAGCTGGCACTACCTTGGAGAAATGGACCCCTTGCCAAATACGATTCGCACACTTTCCACCACCTGCGACATGCGCGTGCCGCTGACATTTAGCGAACAGGATTGTCGGGAAATTACTGAAATCGTAGCCGATGAAGCAGCCAAGTGTTGCCAAACCTGATTAAGGGGAATTTTGGTCTGGCAGCTCAGAATTACTGAAATCCGGCTGAAACAGGGTCTCGCGGATTTCAGGGCGCAGCAACTCACTCAAAAGCCGATCACCATGTCCTGCTTTGGCAGCATCAGAGAAAAAATCCAGTACAGCCATATTTAGCGGCGTTGCCCGTCCCAGAGAGGTATTCATCTCGGTGATATAGGTCATGTCCTTCAAAGCACCATCGATCGAAAAAACATAACCTTCAAAATCACCGTTTTTAGCGTTGCCGATTATACGGCGAAACGCCCCGGAATCAGCCGATCCGCGGATGACCACATCATAGAGCTTTTCCCAGTCAGAACCGGTCACGCCAGCCACATGAAACGCTTCGCTGACCAGGGCGACAATGCCCATAACCATGTAATTATTGACAAATTTTGCCCGCGCACCAGCACCAATCGGGCCAAAATGCTGAACCGAGCTGCAAAAATTCTGCAACACTGGTTCGATCATATCAAACACCTCAGATGTTGCGCCAACCAGAGCGCCAAGTTCCCCTGTCGCCGCCTGTTTGATGCCGCCGGTCAAGGGTGCTTCAGCAAAGTGAACGCCTTGATCCTGCATTGCCTCAGCAACACTTTGCGTCGATTGCAGTGACGATGTGCCGGTGTCGATAAGGATTTTACCATCTTCAAAGCCATCTGCCATTTCGGCAACAACCGCCTCAACCACTTCCGAATTGGGCAGGCACAGGATCACCATGTCGCTGTTGGATGCAAGCTCGGCATAATTGGCAAATTCCTTCGCCCCCTGGGTGACGAGTTCGTCGACGGGCTTGCGGCTGCGGTTGCAGACAATGTTAAGCTGACCGTGTTTTGCCAGCAGGTTTGATGCCATGCCAGACCCCATGGCGCCAAGGCCGACAAAGCCGATATTCTGTGGTTTGGCAATCATATGGTCCACCCGCCATCGACCACGAAAAATTGCCCGGTGGCGACTTTTGATTCGTCCGATGCCAGATAGACAACAATCGGTGCGATATCCTCAGGTTTTGACATTTCGCGTGTCGGCTGTCGGTCGAGCATCTTCTCATATGCCTCTTCGTAGTTTCCGCCGACTTCCATGCGCGCCTGCAAGGAAGGTGTCATCACCGTGCCCGGGCACACAGCGTTACAACGAATGCCATCGCCGACAAAGTCAGCGGCGACAGATTTCGTCAACCCCAGCACGGCACCCTTGCTGGCACCATAGATGCAGCGGTTGGCAACGCCGGTAATAGAGGATGCAACAGTGGCCATGTTGATGATTGAGCCGCCACCGTTTTTGATCATCGAAGGCAGAAAAGTTTCAATCATCCGCCCCATGGCGCGCACGTTGATGGCAAAAGATCGCTCCCATGCAGCCTCATCGGCATCAAGGATTGTGCCATTGTGAACGTATCCCGCACAGTTGAAAATCACATCGGGCGTTGGGATTGAGCCTGCCAGCTCAGTCACACCAGCTGGATTAGTGACATCGAGATGTGAGCAAATCAGGTTGGGCGAAATTTCCGACAGGCTGGCAAGTGCGTTATCATCGATATCGGTTGCATAGACCGTCGCTCCTTCCCGGGCCATAGCGATCGCCGATGCCCGGCCAATGCCAGCACCAGCTGCGGTCATGACGACGTTTTTCCCTGATAATCTCATAGTTAAACTCCAGTAGTTGATGGGTGAAGGGGTTTCATGTGATCACTTGAGCAGACCGAAGGCATCACCCCAGCAATCGGCGACCATGAATCCGAGCGGAAAGGGGTCAGATGGATCGAGGCCGATCTGGTGAATGCCATGAATCCAGCCGCGCCCCGATACCCGGGGCAGGATGGCGGTTTTTCCGGCAACACTCGTTGTGTCGGTAATGGATATCTCGAATTCACTGTCGATAATCGACCGGGCTACACGTTTTTCCCCCACCTTCACCTCGCCCCGTTGATACAGGGTGGCAAGGCGGGCCGAGTTGCCGGTACCACACGGTGAGCGGTCAATGCGCCCGGGCGGCAATATGGTTGCACCTTTCATGGTGCCGGAAGGGTCATGGCCAACAAACATCGTATAGGAAATACCGTTGAGCCCTTCGAGTTCCGGGTGACACACTTCCAGCTGCTCATTGATGGCGCGGTGCACCCGGCAGCCGATGTCTACAAGTTTTCGGGCATTCTCAGGGATAATGGCAAGGTCAAATTGAGCGGGGTCTATGAGGCCGTAGAAAATGCCGCCAAAAGCAATATCGACGTTGACCGCGCCCAGCCCGTCGACCCTCACCACGGCATCAAGCTGGTCGGCATAAGACGGCGTCATATCGAGCGTCACGCGTTGGCATTTCCCATCCGCACATTCAGCCCACGCCCGCACCAGTCCCGCCGGGGTTTCAAGCGTGACGATGGTTTCCGGCTCGATCATCTCGACCATCCCGGTTTCCAGCAGTACCGTCACCACACAGATGCTGTTTGACCCCGACATCGCGTGCGCTTTGTCTGCCTGCAAAATCAGGTAGGCGGCATCTGCGTCGCGATGGGTGGGTCTGAACAGCAGGTTGGTGCTCATCTGGGCACAGCCGCGTGGCTCATTTATCAAAAACCGGCGCAAACTGTCGTCAACCTGATTAATGTGGTTCATCTTCTCCAGCATGGTAGCGCCGGGAACGTCCAGAACACCGCCGGTGACAATGCGGCCAACTTCACCTTCGGCATGGGCCTCGATCATCGTGACCGTTTTTTTCCAGCGCATGACGTCCTCCCAATCCAGATAGCGTATAGTTGCAAAAAGGAGCGGTGATGTAATCTCATTTTTTAAAATGTTCAGCTCTGCGCTCAGCCTTTTTCATTCAGGATGGCATTTACCTTGTCTCGTGTCGCCGTAATGATTTCGGTCATTTTTTCGCGCAATGCATCTTCCAGAGGCAGGAGCGGTGGGCGCACAATGCCACTGGGGCGACCTTGCAGTTCGCAGCCCAGCTTTACGCATGGTAGGAATTTTCCACCCTGCTCGAGGGTGTTCATGAGCGGAACAAACGCGCTCATCAGACGTTTTCCGCGGCTAAAATCCCCCTGTTTTCCGACAATATCCATAAACTTCACACATTCAGAAGGGAATATATTGGCGCTGGCACAGACCCAGGCTTTTGCACCCCAGGCGGCAAATTCCAGAACCTGCTCCTCACCACCCACAACCAGTTCAATGCCGGGATAGTTAGTTGAGAGATATGGCAGACGGGTGTAATCACCGCTGGATTCCTTGATACCGGCGATCTGCGGGTTGTGTGAGACAATGTTGAGAAATTCTTCACCCATCTCTACAACAACACGTCCGGGGTAATTATAAAGCATGATTGGCAGGCCGGATGTGTCGGCAATTTTGAGCACGTGATGCGCCAGTTCAACCTCCGATGGGATCGAATAAGGTGGAGCTGCAACCAGAAGCGATTGCGCACCAGCGTCGCGAGCCGCTGCCGTGATCTCCAGGCATTCATCCACCCGGATGTCATTGACCCCGGCCATCAGCTCAGCGCTGTCACCAATGCGTTTGGTTGCGAACCTGAACTGCTCAATGCGTTCTTCCTTCGACAGGGCATAGAATTCACCGGTCGATCCGCCGACTATAATCCCCGCCACACCATTTTCTAACTGCCAGTCAATAACCTCCCCATAGCCATCCCAGTCAATTGAACCGTCCTGGTGGAACGGAGTGATAATTGGTGTATAAATTCCTTCAAACCGCATAGTTGTCTCCCGGATAAATTGTTTATTACGCGTATTTTTTTTGCGCGGTCTTATCCTATATCGCTCTATGCTGCGCGTCTTGAAAAAAGGTGAAACCAATGATCGAAATTCACGCCCCGAACAAATTCTTTAGTGCACCCGGCTCCGGCATGACCATGCCCGGCGATCCTGTGGCGATTTACACCTGAGGTTTTCCATGCGCAGCTCCAAGATAATTCACGTTATTTCCTGCCACGCTGAAGGCGAAGTCGGCGACGTCATTGTCGGTGGCGTCGCACCACCTCCCGGCGACACGCTGTGGGAGCAGAGAAACCATATTGCCGCGGATGAAACCTTGCGCAATTTCATGCTCAATGAGCCTCGCGGCGGCGTCTTCCGTCATGTGAACCTGCTTGTGCCACCCAAGCATCCCGATGCTGATGCAGCTTTCATCATCATGGAGCCGGAAGATACGCCGCCAATGTCCGGGTCCAACTCGATCTGTGTGTCCACGGTACTTCTGGAAAGCGGCATTGTGACGATGCAAGAACCTGTAACCGAGATGGTGCTGGAAGCACCCGGCGGGCTGGTTCGTGTCAGGGCTGATTGCCGCAACGGTAAGGCTGAGCGCATTACGGTACAAAATGTGCCAAGCTTTGCACTGGAGCTTGACGCAAAACTTGAAGTTGACGGCATCGGCACGCTTAACGTCGACACGGCCTATGGCGGCGACAGTTTCGTCGTCGTTGATGCTGCTACATCCGGCTTTGATCTCGTTGAAAGTGAAGCGCGTGATCTTGCCCAACTGGGCGTGAGGATCACCAATGCCGCAAATGCGCAGCTGGATTTTACCCATCCCGATAATCCCCAATGGGATCATTTCTCTTTTTGCCTCTTTGCCGGACCGGTTGTTGAAACAGCAGCGGGGCTTGAGGCGCGCTCAGCGGTAGCTATACGCCCGGGCAAAATCGATCGCTCCCCAACCGGAACCGCAGTATCAGCGCGCATGGCCATACTGCACCAGCGTGGCCTCATGACGGTCAATCAGAAATTTACCGCCACCTCGATCATCGGGTCGACATTCACCGGTCGGATTATCAAGACAACCAATGTTGGCGACGTGCAGGCGATTGTCCCGGAAATCTCCGGTCGTGCCTGGATTACAGGTATCCATCAGCACATGCTGGATCCCGCCGACCCGTGGCCGCAAGGCTATCGGTTGACAGATACATGGGGTCAGTCATAGCCGGATGTCTGAATTGCCCGTTTTTTTGTTGTGAAGAAAGATTTCCCTGTAATCTCAATTTAATTCCCTGTATTTTCGCTCAAATCAAAAATGCGGGTCATTAGCCTCGCGTTCAAAACATCCCGGGGGGAAACTTAAAGTGCAGGTAGATATGTCAAATCAGAAAACTTTTCCGGTTTCCTGGGATCAGCTCCATCGTGATTCCAAAGCCCTCGCCTGGCGTCTGGTGGCTGAGGGGCCGTGGCAGGGTATAGCAGCCGTGAGCCGGGGCGGCCTCGTACCAGCCGCGATAATCGCCCGCGAGCTTGATGTGCGCCTGATTGATACCATCTGCATTGTGTCTTATCGCGATGATAACTCTCAAAAACAGCCCGAAATATTAAAGGACATTGCCGGTGATGGTCAGGACTGGTTGATCATCGATGATCTGGTCGATACCGGCAGGACTGCCAAAGTGGTCAGGAAAATTCTGCCTAAAGCCCATTTTTCCACCGTTTACGCCAAGGCGGCGGGCCGCCCGCTGGTTGACAGTTTTATTACAGAAGTCAGCCAGGATACCTGGATATTGTTTCCCTGGGATACCGAATTGCAATCGGTGCCGCCGATCATTCACACGGCCAACGGTGGTGCCTGAACCATCTCGCGATGACGCCTCGTCCCTGAGCCGCCATTTTCGGGCAACACTTGCCTTTGGACTGCCTCTGGTGGGGGCCAATCTGGCCGGTTTGGCAATCAATGTTACCGATACAGTGATGGTTGGCTGGCTCGGAGCCACACAATTAGCTGCAATTGTTCTTGCCAGTCAGTTCTATTTCTTGATGTGGATTATTGGCGCCGGTATGGCTTTTGCCGTTGTACCGCTGGCTTCAAATGCGCTTGGCGCGGGAGACACGACCAGGGTGCGCCGTTCGGTGCGCATGGGGCTGTGGATTTTAACACTCTATAGTTCAGTGGCGATGATACCCTTGTGGTTTGCCGAAGATATTTTTCTGGCCCTGGGGCAGTCACCGGAAATCACCAGTCTGGCGGGTATTTATATGCGGGTGGCGGTATGGTCACTTTTTCCGGCCATGGTGCTCGCCGGATTGCGGTCTTTTTTAATGTCACTGGAATGTGCCCGGTTTATTCTGGTGGCGACAATTTCCGGTGCCATGCTCAATGTATTACTCAATTACATGTTTATTTTTGGTAATTTCGCTGCGCCCGAAATGGGAATAGCCGGCGCCGCCGTGGCCACAGTTGGTGCCAATATATTTATTGCAGCGGTAATGGCAGTCTATATCATTGTTCGGCCAAATACCTGCGAGTTTAAAATTTTCAACCGGATCTGGCGCCCGGACTGGGAATTATTATTGGAAATTCTGCGACTTGGCTGGCTTTTGGCCGAGATGGGCCTGTTCATGGCGGCGACAATCATGATGGGATGGCTTGGCACAATAGCTCTGGCGGCCCACGGCATTGTTATGCAATTGGTGGCCGTGGCCTTCATGGTGCCCTTAGGTCTGGCCAATGCTGCAACCGTACGTGTTGGTGTGGCATTCGGCCGCTTCGATGGACAGGCCCTGGGCCGCGCCGGCATCACCGCATTTATCGCTGCTGGTTCGATGTCGCTGGCAATAGCGGTGATTTATATAGCTTTGCCGGAGTTTTTGATTGCCCGGTTTTTGGAAATGGGCAATGCGAAATCTGCCGACGTCCTCAACTTTGCCAAACCCTTGCTTTTCATCGCCGCGATTTTTCACATATTTGACGGTCTGCAGGCGGTTGGGCTGGGCATTTTACGCGGTATGAAAGACACCAGAGTGCCAATGTATATTGCTGTGTTCAGCTATTGGCTGGTCGGTGTTCCAGCAGCTTACCTTTTTGCCTTTGTATTTGCCATGGGGGCGATTGGTGTGTGGGTCGGAATAACCTTTGGGCTGGTCATTGCAGCCGTTGCATTTTTACACCGCTTTGTCCGGCGCGAGCAAATATCTCTTCCTGTTAAATAAAGCACTTCAACGCCTAAAGTGGAAGACTGCGAACAATTCCCGTCGGTAAACATCTACAAAATGTCGTCGTAAAACCTCAATGACTGCAATCATCTCTATAGGCTTGCAAGTCAGCAAGCATACTGAAAAGATTTGCAGTTTTGCTTACTCATAAAAGCAAGATGCCAGTAAGAAGCGTCGCATTATTTGTTACTTTGAGGAGGGAAGAAAATGACAAATACCGATGATAATCTTGGCGCAGGAGCGCCTCAACCTGTCGATACAGACTATGAAATAGGCCAAGACAATATTACGCCTTTCGGTCTCGATGTCCATAACCCGGTGTTTTTGGTTTCGGGACTGGCAGTTGTTGCCTTTGTATTGATAACCCTGATGTTTCAGGAAGCCTCAACCGAATTTTTTGGCTGGTTGCGACCGTTTCTGACATCAACCTTCGACTGGTTTTTTCTAAGTGCGGCTAATATTTTCGTACTGTTCTGCATCATGTTGATGATAACCCCCATGGGTAAAATTCGCCTCGGTGGAAATGATGCAAAACCTGATTACAGTTACATGGGGTGGTTTGCCATGTTGTTTGCAGCCGGTATGGGCATCGGGTTGATGTTCTTCGGTGTGTCCGAACCAATTTCACACCTAACATCATCCATGGGCGGCACAGTAGTTGAAAACGGTGTCCGTACCGACTGGGCCCCATTGGGAGCCGCTGCCGGTGATGCCGTTGCTGCGCGTAATCTTGGTATGGCCGCAACGATCTTCCATTGGGCCCTTCATCCCTGGGCGATCTATGCGGTTGTTGCCCTGTCGCTGGCGTTTTTTACCTATAACCGCGGGCTTCCGCTGACGTTGCGTTCGGCATTCTATCCTTTGTTGGGTGAGCGCGTGTGGGGCTGGCCGGGTCATGTGATTGATACTCTGGCAGTATTTGCCACATTGTTTGGCCTGGCAACATCTCTGGGGTTTGGCACCGAACAGGCGCTGGCCGGGCTTAACTTCCTGTTTGGCTGGGGCACAGGTCCTGTAGCCAAAGTGTTGTTGATCACAGTGATCACCATGCTGGCACTGATTTCTGTTGTGCGCGGGCTCGACGGTGGCGTCAAGATATTGTCTGAAATCAATATCGCTCTGGCCGCCTTGTTGTTATTGTTCGTCATAATTGTCGGACCCACGGCAGCAATTTTTGACACCATCGTTTCCGGCGGCCTGGCTTATGTGAAAGAAGTCATACCCCTGTCGATGCCGTTTGGTCGAGAAGACGCCAACTTCTCACAAGGCTGGACGTCATTTTACTGGGCCTGGTGGATTTCATGGTCACCTTTTGTCGGCATGTTCATCGCCCGGGTATCGCGCGGGCGTACGGTGCGTGAATTTGTCTTCTGCGTCATTGTCATACCCACGCTTGTTTCTGTGGTGTGGATGGGTGTTTTCGGCGGCACGGCAATTGCTCAGATAGCTGCAGATGCAGCCGCACCGGTAAAGGCAGCTGCGCTGGAGCTGAAACTGTTTGAAATGCTCAAACCATTACCCTTTGCAACTGTAACCTCAATGCTTGGGATCGTTCTGGTTTTGGTGTTTTTCGTTACATCGTCAGATTCAGGCTCCCTGGTAATTGATACAATTACCGCCGGTGGCAAGACAGATGCACCGGTGGCACAACGGGTTTTCTGGTGCACATTTGAAGGTATTGTGGCCGCAACACTTCTGCTGGTCGGTGGCTCACAGGCGCTCACTGCCTTGCAGGCCATGGCAGTCTCAACCGGCTTTCCATTTACCATCGTCTTGCTGGCCATGTGTGTCAGTCTGTTTATGGGGCTGCGGCAGGCAGTGAAAGAAGGCTAGAAAACCAATTGATCTGGATAAAAAACACCCCTGTATCTGAATTGGTGCAGGGGTTTTTGTATTGTTTAATTGTGCGGGTTAAGAAGAAACTATACTAAAGTAAAATGGAAGAAAGTCCCGCGCCCGACCCCGCCGTAATCCTGCGACCTCGCCTGCTGGGCTGGTTGTTGCTGATTTTGGTGTCGGCGGAGCTTTTCAATCTTTATACCGGCATACAAATAGCCAGCTTTCTATCTGAATTTCTGGTGGTATCATTGTTTGTGCTGGCCTGGCGCTCTATGCGCCTGCGCGAAATCTACCTGCTTGTCATTTGCCTGATTTTGTTTGGTTTGGCCTGGATCAGTGGCAGGCCGATTGTTGAAATCACTTCAGAAGGCCTTGATCGCTCAGCTTATCTCACCAGCTTCATCCTGTTGATGGCGTTGTTGCGCGAGGGCGCATTGAACTCACCTTCGGTACTTGAGTTTGGCACCTTCCTCACCCGTCAACCAGCCAGACGGCGTTTTGTCACCTTGTTTGCGGGCGGCCATTTTTTTGCCGTCCTCATTAATTTGGGCGCCCTGTCATTGCTCGCCCCGATCATTCAACGCGGTGTGCGTTCAAACCTGGGCAAAGGTGAGGCTCTCGATGATATTTCCGAAGTGCGTGAACGCCGCCAGCTATGTGCCACATTACGCGGCTTTTCATGGTTTTTAGTCTGGGCGCCAACGGCAGTAACCCAGGCCGTTATGCCAACGCTGATGAGTGGCATTGAGGTCTCCCGGTTGATGGTTACGGGGCTGGGCCTGGCACTGCTTATGTTTCTGGTGAGCTGGGCCGAAGACATGTTGCGCTGGCGCGGGTTTACCAGGCGCTTGCGGGCTGAAGGCCGCATGCCTCTGGCCACGGCAACTCAGTTGCCAAAAAAGGCGGTCCAGCATCTGGCTCTGGTCTGTCTGGCCTTGTTCGGGCTTTCCATTAGCCTGTCACTATTGGCAAATGTCACCATCATCACGGGTGTCATGCTCACCGCTCCCATTGTTGTGTGTGGCTGGATTTATCTGCAACAAACGGCTGAAACCCAGCGTGAACGCCGTATGGCAGTGGCAAAAAGACTTGATCATATCACCTTTACCTCCATGCCCGGCTATGTGCGCGAAGCCATGTTCATCGCTTGCGCCGGTTTCATCGGCACATTAGCTGCCAGATTAATACCGGCGCAAGATCTTGCCACCATGATAGGGCTGGCCAGCCTCGATGGCTGGATTGTGCTGTGGGGGCTGACCATAACCGTCTGGGTGTTCGGGCAGGTGGGTTTCAGCCCCATCACTATGGCTGTGCTGTTGGGTTCGCTGGTCGCTGAAATGCCCAACCTGCCGGTTGACATGACCCACGCCGCCCTGGCCATTGCCGCCGGTACCGCCATATGTACAACCGGCGCTCCTTTTGCTTCAGGTGCCCTGATGCTGGCGCGCGCCACCGGCTATTCATCCTTCACCCTGACATGGCGCTGGAATGGCATCTATACGTTTGCTTCAATGGTGGTGCTGGCTTTCTATTATGCGGTATTGACAAGCCTGTAATCCTGACAAGACCTAATTTTCAGATTGTTTCAACAACTTGTAAATGAGGTCATCAATGCCACGGCGCTTGGCGTAGTCCAGTCTGGCGATGCGCCTGCCACAATCAATCCCATTCACCCGCCCTCAATGCGCGGCAGGATGCATATTTCATTTTCGCTGCTGATTTCCTCAAACCAGGCGTCATTGTACATCATGCCGTCAATGGACACGGAAACGCCTTTTTCAAGTACAGGCTTCAGGCCCGGGTGATCCTCGGCCAGACGTTGCAGCAGTTGTTTGATGTTTTTGGCTTCTATTTCAAGCTCGGGCTTACCCTCGGCCAGGGCTGCTAAAGATCCCCATAACATGACCTTGACCATGGTCAATCATCCGCCTTTTGCATCATCCATGGCCTTGAGCACACGCGGCGGCGACATCGGCAATTCCGTCATGCGCACGCCTGCAGCCTGCGATACCGCATTGGCGATGGCCGCCATAGGTGGTACGATTGAGGTTTCCCCCACTCCTCGCACACCATAAGGATGACCGGGGTTGGGCACTTCGACAATCACCGTATCAATCATGGGTAAGTCTGAGGCTACCGGCATGCGATAATCGAGAAAACCGGCATTTTGCAATCTGCCGTCTTCGCCATAGATATATTCTTCGTTTAAAGCCCAGCCGATGCCCTGTACGGCGCCACCTTGATATTGACCTTCAACGTAAGCCGGGTGCACCGCCTTGCCCGCATCCTGCACCACTGTATAGCGCAGGATTTTGACATAACCGGTGTCGGGATCAACTTCCACGTCAACCATGTGGGTGCCAAAACTCACCCCCGCCCCACTGGCATTGATTTCATGATGGCCAGCTATTGGCCCGCCGGTATTGTCAGCGTTAGCTGCAATTTCGGCAAAGGACATTGGTTCAAACTCCCCGGCATTAGCTCCGGCAGGTTGGACGCAACCGTCTTTCCATTCAACTGCTTCTGCGGGAATATCCCAGATGCGGGCGGCACGCGCGCACATTTTAGCTTTGGCGTCTTTAGCGGCATTGATAAGGGCAAGACCGCTGGAAAACGTCGTGCGACTGCCATCGGTCACATCATTATAGCCCAGCGAACTGGTGTCGGCGATGATGCAACGGATATTGTCATACTCAATACCAAGCTCTTCCGCCACCATCAGACCCATGGAGGCGCGTGAGCCACCGATGTCCGGTGTGCCGACGGTGACATTGACCGTGCCATCTTCCTGAACATTGAGGGACACTGCCGTTTGCCCGCCAAAATTAAACCAGAAACCACTGGCAATGCCGCGGCCCTGATTGGCCCCAAGCGGGGCTGAATAATGATCGTGTGATTGCGCAGCCTTGATGGTCTCGGTCAGGCCAACGCTGTTATAGGTGGGTCCGTAAGATGAGCGCGTGCCTTCAGTGGCAGCATTTTTGAGGCGAAACTCCAGTTGATCCAGCCCCAGCCTGTCGGCCATTTCCGCCATAACACTTTCCACGGCAAAAGCGGCCATGGGTGCGCCCGGTGCGCGGTACGCTACATTCTTGGGCCGATTGGCGGCAACGTCATAGCCCACGGTTTTAACATGCTCGAGATCATAACAGGCAAAAGCACTCATCGCGCCAAACTGCACCGGACTATCAGCATAAGCCCCGCCCTGATAGTTAAACTCACCTTCACAAGCCGTGAGTCTGCCATCGTTGGTAGCACCGATTTTAATCCGCATGCTGGTGCTTGATGTCGGTCCCGACGCCTTGAAGACTTCTTCGCGTGACATCACAATCTTGACTGGCTTACCGGCAAGTTTAGATAACATCAGGGCAACCGGATCAATAAACACAGTTGTTTTGCCGCCAAAGCCACCGCCGATTTCAGACGCGGTAACGCGCAGTTTTGAAATCTCCATACCCATCAAATCGGCACACACATTGCGCACCATAAAGTGGCCTTGGGTGCAGCACCACAATTCGCCCTGACCATCCTGGGTCATATTGGCAAGACAGGCATGGGGCTCAATATAGCCTTGGTGGGTGGCAGCGGTTTTGAAACTGCGCTCAATGATGACATCAGCTTTGGCAAAACCGGCCTCGATGTCGCCATGGCCGAACTCGTAAAAATTGGCAATGTTGGAAGGTTTTGTCGGTTTGGGCGTTAGGTTGGCCGTAAACATATTCTCATGCAGCAGCGGTGCGTCCGCTGCCATGGCTTCATCGACGTCAGTCACATGGGGCAGCACTTCGTAATCAACTTCAATCAGCTTCAAAGCTTTACGGGCAATGCTGACGCTTATAGCGGCAATAGCTGCCACCGCGTGGCCCTCGTACAGAGCCTTGTCGCGCGCCATCACATTGGCAAGCGTATCATGGTTGCCGGAGGAGACTTTCGTTATATCAAAACTATCACCGGTAACCACCGCTTTGACACCGGGCAGGGCAGCAGCTTTGGACGTATCAATAGAGCGAATGCGGGCATGCGCATGAGGGCTACGCAAAAACCGGCCGACCAGCATGCCCGGTGCGGAAAGATCAGCCCCGAACTTCGCCCGTCCGGTTACTTTTTCCACCCCGTCCGGCCGCAAGGGCCGCGTGCCGACAGCTTTAAAATCACGATCCTGTTTTCCCATTATGCCTGCCCCCTCATTTCAGTGGCTGCATCCATCACCGCACGAATAATTTTATCGTATCCGGTACAGCGGCACAGATTCCCCGCCAGCCAGTAGCGCACCTCAGTTTCGGTTGGATCAGGGTTTTCATCGAGCAACGCCTTGGCCGCCACCAGAAAACCCGGTGTGCAGATGCCACATTGCAGGGCGGCATGTTCAAGAAACTTCTGTTGCAAGGGATGCAACTCATCACCGGATGCCATTCCCTCGATGGTCTCAATCTTGCGGTCTTGCGCCTCAACACCGAGTACCAGACAGGCACATACCAACCGTCCATCAAGCATCACAGAACACGCACCGCAATCACCCGAACCGCAACCTTCTTTTGAGCCGGTGAGTGAGAGTGTATCACGCAACACATCCAGCAAGGTTTCGTCGGTCTCGCAGAGATATTCAACCTTGTCACCGTTGATGGTGGTGGAAACATGAGTTTGGGTCATTATTATCAATCCACTCGTGAACGTTGCACAGCGATGATAGCTGCTCGCCGGGCCAGAACGCCTGCAACTTTTATGCGAAAATCTACAGTGCCACGCTTGTCATCAATCGGTGTGGCTGCAGAAGATGCAGCTTGCGCCAGTGCTTCCAGTGCAGCCTCATCTATCGACGTGCCAATTAAAGCAGTTGCGGCATCCTCAACCAGCATAACCCGTGGGCCCACTGCACCTAATGCCACCCGCGCATGGGTGCAGATGCCATTGCCATCCATCTCAATGCTTATACCGGCACCAACAACGGCAATGTCCATCTCGGTGCGCGGAATAAAGCGCAAATATGCGTCACTTGAATGTACGCCGCGCGCCGGTAAATACACCGATTCAACCAGTTCAGCCCGGCCTAAAGACGTCTGCCCCGGCCCGGTGGCAATTTTTTCGACGGGAATATCGCGAGAACCCTCAGGTCCGGTAACCCGAGCCGTCGCGCCCGCCGCCACCATCGCTGGCACACTGTCAGCGGCAGGTGAGGCATTACAAAGATTGCCCACCATAGTGGCGCGGCCCTGTACTTGCGTCGAGCCAATAAGCTCAACCGCCTCAACCACGCCGGGCCACAATTTGCAAACCCCGGCATGGCCGCCAAGCTCAGCCCCGCAAACAGCAGCACCAATGCGAAAACCACCATCTTCCTCGGTAATCGTCTGCATCGCCTCAATGCGCTTGATATCAACAATAAGATCAGGCTCAACCTGTCCCGAACGCAACTGCACCAGAACATCGGTGCCACCGGCCAGAATACGAACAACGCCCGCCTCATTTTCCAGCAGTTCAATCGCCGCATTAAGCGATGTAGGAGCTTCAAATCTCATAAGCAGGTTCCATGGATGTGTGGAAGGTTTCAGAACCCCTAAAGTCTAGCACCAACCAGCGTGAAAATGGAATGACTATTTGAAGGAGATTTCAGGAATTTAGCCACCTCAACAATCCCCCCAAAGCAGGACTGGTTAAAACCGGCGGCTGGAGGTGGGGGAGTGATGTTTTATAACGTGATTTCGAGCAGGTTTCATACTGAGCATGACAAACAATTTCCCCTCTCAACCTATACCTAAAAACCCCCGTACTTCGTCATCCCCGGGACAAGCCCGGGGATGACGAGTGGGGGTAGGTTTTACTTTAACTATTCCTGCAAGGTGGGTCTGTTCAACTCATATTTATTTGATGAGCCCGATTTACGTTCACCGGAAACTTTTTTTAGATCGGGACAACGTTTCAAAGCTTGAAGCGCTAGAAAAATAATTCGTGGAATCTCCTTGTCAGAGTTTTCCCAAGCGCTGACGGTTCCTCGTGATCCAAGCTGTAGCTCTTCTTTAAGTGCTGTTTGGTTTTTATATCCGTTGGCTTTGCGCCATTCTTTAAGTTCGTGCCCCTTCATGGGTTTAATCTTCCGTCGGTTCTAAATTGGTTTCAGTGGATGAGAGCTCAAACTTAATGCCCAATCCTCTTGCCGAAATACTGGTATTTTTTTGTCGAACCTTGAATTTAATTGCGGGGAAAAGCTTTTTTAAACTCAATATGATATTGTCCGGTTTTTGGACATTTTTGTTTTTTCCATGCATTTTCTCTTCCAATCAGACAAATATCAGCCAATTTTTCTAACTTAACACGGAAAGGGGTTAAGAAGGTTTTAACGCTTTAAGTTGTTCACTCCTCTGATGTGAGTTCCCACGAAGTTGTTCATTCGATCTTGATGTGAAAGATTGAGTTTGTAACAGCAACATCTTCTTAAAGAGAATCAAATGAATCTCCATAAGAATACCAGACAAGGGATAGTCCAATGCCAACCATCACAAAAGACAATATCTCCCCCGAAGAATGGGCCATGCGGGTTGATCTGGCCGCAGCCTTTCGTCTGGTTGAGGTCTATGGCTGGAGTGATATGCTGGCAACGCATCTATCAGCTCGGGTGCCGGGCGCAGAGGATCATTTTCTGATCAATCCGTTTGGGCTGATGTTTGAGGAAATTACCGCATCTTCTCTCGTCAGGGTCGATGCCCACGGCAATATTCTGTCGGCAACCGATTACAGTATTAACCCGGCCGGTTTCACCATCCATTCAGCTGTGCACATGAACCGGCCCGAGGTTGCTTGTGTCATTCATACCCATACACCCGCCGGTGTTGGTGTAGCGACGCAAAAAGAAGGATTGTTGCCGCTGACCCAGCATGCGCTGGCAGTGATAGCTGCAACCGGGTATCATGACTATGAAGGCATTGCCACCGACCTTGATGAACGCGATCGCATTGCCAGCGACTTGGGCGACAACAAGGTTCTGATATTGCGCAATCACGGGCTAATGAGTGTCGGTGCTGCTGTCGGTGAAGCCTTTATGTGGATGTATCGCGCCGAGCGCGCCTGTCGCATGCAACTGGCGGCGCAACAAAGCGGGGCGAAACTCAAGCCCATTCCCGAACACGTGCAGCAAACAACAATTAAGCGCAATCGGTTCGAAAACTCCGCGCAAGGCTATCGCCCGATCGGCAAAGTCGAGTGGCCGGCTTTGTTGCGCAAACTTGATCGCATTGATAAATCGTATCGCAACTAACCGGGAGGCAACACATGGGCCAGACGCTGGCTGAAAAGATTATTGCCCGCGCTGCCGGTCGCGAACATGTACGTCCTGGCGAGATTGTTACCTGTTCAGTTGATCTGGCAATGATGCATGACAGTGGCGGGCCGCGCCGCATCAAACCTGTCCTTGAAAAGCTGGGTGCCAAAGTGTGGGATGCAGACAAGGTGGTTGTTATCACTGACCATTTTGTCCCGGCGGTCGACGTTCAAAGTGCGGAAATTCTAAATCTCACCCGTGAATGGGTGGTCGCGCAGGGCATTGAAAATTTCTATGACATGCAGGGCATTTGCCATGTGGTGCTGCCCGAGCGCGGCCATCTTCTGCCCGGTATGTTTGTGGTTGGTGGCGACAGCCATTCACCCACCGGCGGGGCTTTTGGCTGTTTCATGTTCGGCGTTGGTGCAACAGACATGGCCGGAATTGTCGCCACTGGAGAAACCTGGATAAAGGTGCCGGAAACCATATCCATTGACTGGTCAGGCAAGATGCCGCGTGGCACCTGCGCCAAAGACATCATGCTCAAACTATGTGCAAGCCTGGGCATGGATGGTGGTGATTATCAGGTCATTCAATATAGCGGCAACGTGATCTCGTCTTTCGACATGGCCGAGCGCATGACCTTGTGCAATATGGCCGCTGAACTGGGCGCGCAAACCGGGATAGTTGCTGCCGATAACACGACGCTCGATTTCATAGAAAATACAATCGGTGCAAGACCTGAGGCGCAAAACTGGCACGGGGATGCAGATGCATCCTACCGCAAAACTCTAAGATTTGATGCGGGCGCGTTAATCCCTCAAGTTGCCGCCCCGCACAGTCCGGCCAATGCTGCTGGTGTTGACGAACAGGCGAGCGCTAAAATAACCCAGGCCTATATTGGTGCCTGCACCGGGGCCAAGCTCAATGATTTGCAGATGGCAGCTGAAGTGCTGGCAGGCCGTCAGATTGCCCGTGATATCCGGTTGCTGATAGCTCCCGCCTCGGTGCGTGAATTGGCGCAAGCCACAAAGGATGGAACACTTGGCATATTGTTGGCGGCCGGGGCGACACTCCTGCCCAGCGGTTGCGGAGCCTGTGCCGGGTATGGTGCCGGTGTGTTGGGCGAGGGCGACGTCTGTATCGCATCGACCGCGCGCAATTTTCAAGGCCGCATGGGCTCAAAATCTGCCCGCGTTTATCTGGGTTCCCCCTATACAGTGGCGGCCAGTGCCATTGCCGGGGAAATTTGTGACCCGCGCCCGTTTCTAGATGGCGGTGTGCTATGAATGACCAGACCGGACGCGCCTGGGTCTTTGGCGATAATGTCGATACCGATCAACTGGCCCCGGGCATATATATCAAGCGCCCGATTGCAGAACTTGCCCGTCATTGCCTCGAAGGACTGGCACCGGATTTTGCATCTTCGGTTTCGCCCGGAGATTGTGTTGTGGCGGGGAAGAATTTTGGTGCCGGGTCATCGCGTGAGCAAGCAGCCGAAGCTCTGCGCCATTTGGGTGTTAAGGCAATTATCGCGCAATCTTTTGGCGGCATATTCTACCGCAACGCTATCAATTTCGGTCTGCTGCCGTTGATTTGTGCGGATGCTTCGAGCATTGGCAATGGCGACATATTGCGCATTGACGCTTCTTCAGGCGAGGTTTTTAATCTGACTCGAGAACAAAACTATCAGGCAGAAGCAATACCTGCGCATTTGTTGCAGATTATTAATGCAGGTGGTCTGCTGCCTTATCTCGAAACCCGGTTGGGAGTGAAAACGAAGAATGATTGATCGCGGCCATCAGTGGGGCGTCCCGGCAGTTTTCATGCGTGGTGGAACCAGCAAGGCGCTTGTGTTCAAGCGATCGGATTTACCTGAAGACGACGAATGTCTGCACCGGTTTTTCCTAGCCGCCATGGGCTCTCCCGATATTTACGGCCGCCAGCTGGATGGCATGGGCGGAGGCCTGTCATCCCTGTCTAAAATCTGTATCGTTGGTCCTGTTTCGCGAGAAGATGCCGATGTTGATTACACCTTCGTGCAAATCGGCATCAAGGATGATGTGGTGGATTATGACAGCGCCTGTGGCAACATGACTTCCGCCATTGGTCCCTTCGCCGTTGATGAAGGGCTGGTGGACGTGCCGCAAGATGGCAATGTGACCATCCGCATTCATGCCACCAACATAGGCAAAACCATTCATTCCAGCTTCGCCGTGCGCGACGGTCTGGCCACTGTGTCCGGTGAAACTGAAATCATTGGTGTAACCCCTCGTGGTGCCGGTATCCGGCTTGATTTTATTGACCCCGGCAACGCCCGCGGCTATGGCCTTTTGCCTGCTGGAACCGGAACGACACACCTTGAATTGCCCGATGGCAGAACAATAGAAGCGACACTTGTTGATAGCGGAAATCCTTGCGTGTTCGTGCGTGCAGAAGACTTTGGCCTCATGGGAAGTGAATGTCCGGAAGCGATTGATGCCAATACACCCGTGATGCAAAGCCTCGAAGACGCACGCCGGGCAGCGTCGGTGAAAATGGGTGTGGCGGCGAGCCTCAAACAGGCGGGCACCATTCAATCCGTACCCAAAATCGCCGTTATTGCGTCACCCGTCACCTATCAAACCCTGGCTGGGAAAAATATAGAGTCGACCTCATATGACATTTCCGTTCGCATGATATCGATGGGACAGGCGCACCGGGCTATCCCCGTTACCGGAGCTTTATGTGCGGCAACAACATCTCGTCTGGCCAACACTCTGGTTTGCGATGTAGTATCCGCCCGGCCCAACATGAGGCTCACCATTGGCACGCCCTCGGGCATCCTTGAAGTTGATGCGGTGGTGGAATGCCCACAAGCGGGCAATCCACGAGTAAAACAGGCCTCAATATGGCGAACAACGCGCCGCTTGATGGAGGGTCTGGTGCTGGTACCAAAAGAAACATTGGAGAAATAACCCATGAGTAAATGGCTGATACCCGGCGAAGAAGCTCCGCGCTTACCGGGACATATTATTGATGATCACTGGAAAACCCCCGGCATATTACGCTTGCCGGGCGCGCACAATGCCCTTGCCGGATTATTGGCCAAAGATGCGGGATTTGACGCACTGTATATTTCCGGCGGCGCTTTGACGGCTTCACAAGGTTTGCCGGATCTTGGCATAATGACGCTTGAGGAGTTGTGCGCCAATGTACGTTCCATTGCCCGCGCCACCCAACTGCCTCTCGTGGTTGATGGCGATACCGGCTATGGCGAAGCTATCAATACCATGCGCATGGTGCGTGAACTGGAAGCTGCCGGGGCTGCTGCCGTTCACATTGAAGATCAGGTGCTGCCGAAAAAATGCGGTCATCTTAACGATAAGACGTTAGTGACAACGGAGCAGATGGCAGAAAAAGTTGCAGCCGCTCGCAAGGCAAGAACGCATTTGCGCATTATCGCCAGAACCGATGCCGCCGGTGTCGAGGGGCTTGGGGCCGCTATAGACCGGGCGCGGGCTTACCTGAAGGCCGGGGCCGACGCAATTTTTCCTGATGCCCTGACGTCGGTTGAGGATTTGCGTGAATTCGCGGACGCGATTGATGCCCCGCTGCTTGCCAATATGACCGAATTTGGCCGCACCCCATATCTCAGCGCCGAAGAATTTGAAGCGCTTGGCTACAGTATGGTGATCTGGCCGGTATCGGCTTTAAGAATTGCCGCCAAAGCCATGGCCGACATGTATCAGCAATTGGCCAGCCAGGGTTCGGTTGAGCCAATTCTCGATCAAATGATGACCCGCGCGCAAATTTATGAGCTCATTGATTATCATGGCTATGAGGAGCTGGATGTATCGATTACCAAAAGTGTGGCACCCTAACCGGTAATAGAACCTGAACATGCCATGAAAGGTAACAAATGAAAATTTATTGGCCTTCAGAAAGCGGAACGACAAAAAACCCCGGCTGATATTGACACAAATCACAAAACCACGTGACTGGAGACTGTTTAAACTGGACCTCGGGCGCAACAGGGAGTACCTTCTGCCCGATTGTACGCGATGGGAGAGAACCAAAGTCCGTACTGTTTGGTTAAGCTAATTGAGTTTAAAGGGAGAGTTTTACATGGATCGTCGTTCATTTATTAAAAATGCTGGCCTCGCCGCTGGTGCAACCGCAGCAGCCACAACGCTTGCTGCACCTGCAATCGCGCAGGCTAAAAAAACCATGACAATCGTGTCAACCTGGCCACGGGATTTCCCGGGCCTGGGAATTTCCGCACAACGCCTTGCTGCGCGCATCACTGAGCTGTCACAAGGAGCAATTACGGTTGAATATTTTGCTGCTGGCGAGCGTGTTAAAGCGTTTGATTCGTTTGATGAAGTCGCGTCAGGCAACTCACAGGCCTATATCGCTGCTGATTATTACTGGCTTGGAAAAGAGCCGGCATTTGCTTATTTCACCACTGTACCGTTTGGTATGGTTGTGGACGAATGGAATGCCTGGATCAAGTTTGGCGGTGGTCAGGCGCTTTGGGATGAAGTGTCAGGAAAATTTGGCCTCAAGGCTCTGGCGTGTGGCGCAACCGGTACCCAGGCTGGTGGCTGGTTCAACAAGGAAATCAATTCCCCTGATGACTTCAAGGGTCTGAAAATGCGTATTCCGGGTCTTGGCGGCACGGTGCTGTCAAAACTTGGCGTCTCAACGATTTCTCTGCCCGGTGGCCAGATTTACCAAAACCTGGTTTCCGGCGCTATTGACGCGACCGAATGGGTTGGCCCCTACAATGACTACTTCATGAAATTCTATGAAGTCACCAAATACTACTATACCGGTGGCATGCATGAGCCTAACGCCAATCTGGCTCTTGGCATGAACAAGTCCTGGTGGGAAAGCCTGAGCAACTGGGAGCAGGCGGTTATCACTGCTGCTGCCAATGAAGAAAACGCCGCTCAGTTCGAAGAAACCATGGCTCTTAATGGAACATATTTGAGAAAACTGGTTGACGAACAAGGTGTAAAGGTTGCCGCCTTCAATGATGATATCTGGGATGCCTTTGGCGATGCTGCCAAAGAGGTGTTTGAGGAAAATCGCGCCAAATCAGCGCTGGCCGTCAAAGTTGATGATGCGTTTCAAGCCAGCCTGCGCGACATTGGCGGTATGATGGCCCAGTTCCAGGGTACCTTTACCAACCAGCGCAACCGTGTTCTGGGTATCGACGCTTAGAGCTTGGGTAATTTCAAAAAAATACGGGCGGGGCTGCTGGCCCCGCTCTTTTTCGTCGAAAGTGCCGGGCGAAGTTGTAAAGATGCTGCTGTGGCCACGGAACCCAGGTGGGGAGCGTCAGGCGCTTATATGGGATTTCCGGGATTAGGGAGATAAAATGTCTGATAGGGGCGATGCCGCAGGCATCGAACGACATGGCCAACCGGCACCGGTGACCCGAATAATCGGCTGGTCAATGCTGGGGGGTCTTGCAGCCTTTCTAATCAATAATGTTTTGATTGTCGGTTTTGGATTTACCGGACCGGAGAGTGTTCTGACAGGCAAGTCCACGAGCATCGTGCCAATCCTGCTTTATGCGATAGCAATTGGTATCTCCGTATATTATGTATTGCGCTCGCCGGAGACCTCCCTGCGATGGGACGCCAATCGCATCCATATGGCAAATATCTATATCATCCGCAGTTTTTTCTTCGCCGTGCTCTTTGTCGGTGTTGCTGACATCTTTGTTTCATTTATGCGGGTCGAAGGGGGTTTTGCCCTGTTTCTTGAAATTGACAACGTCCGCAACTTCGGGCGCCCTTCTTTCGTCGGCATGTATGTTCACTTTCCGCTGGTGATCCTCGGGTTTATTGTCGGTGCGTTCACGCGCACACTGGGGTTCTCATGGCTGGCATTATTGATAATAATTGCCGAACTTTCCATCGTCATTACCCGGTTTGTCTTCTCCTACGAACAGGCGTTTATGGGAGATCTGGTGCGCTATTGGTATTCAGCCCTGTTTCTGTTTGCCTCAGCCTACACCCTGTATGATGAGGGCCATGTGCGTGTTGATGTTCTTTACGCGGGCTTCAGGGCGAAAAAAAAGGGATTGGCCAATGTCTTTGGCGCTTTATTGCTTGGCATCCCCACCTGTTGGGTAATTCTGATCGTTGGTTTTGCCGGAAAACAGTCGATTATCAATTCTCCGGTGATGAATTTCGAAGTAACGCAAACCGGCAGTATCGGTCTTTACATTAAATACCAGATGGCAGCATTTCTGGGCGTTTTCGCCGCCACTATGCTGATTCAATTCATCAGCTTTTTGTTTGAAGCGGTAGCTGATTACCGGCAAGAATCCGGCCACCGTAACACCGACATCGTTGCGCAGTAAGGACATAGAATGGAACTCTTTTTTCTAGGTTTACTCCTTGTTCTCATGGTTGCAGCGCTGGGGTCAGGTTTTCCTGTCGCCTTTGCGTTGCCGGGGGCGGCGATCCTGACAATCATGCTGGCCGGTGTGTCAGGCTATGTTTTTGCCGGCGATGCGGCAGCTTATTTCTTCACCGGTTCTCCGTGGCAATGGCTGTCGGCCGGGGTAACCAATCTGCGAAGTGTTTACTGGGTTGTCGAACGAGACACTTTAATAGCCGTGCCCCTGTTCATTTTCATGGGCATTATGCTGCAAAAATCCAAAATCGCCGTCGATCTGCTGGTGACGATGGCCAAATTGTTTGGCCCCATACCCGGCGGTCTGGGAATATCGGTGGTCTTTGTCGGCGCCCTGCTGGCGGCAACAACAGGAATTGTCGGAGCAACAGTTGTTGCCATGGGGTTGATTTCCCTGCCAGCCATGATGCGCAATAAATATTCAACACCGTTGGCAACAGGAACGATTGCCGCTTCAGGAACCCTGGGGCAGATTATCCCGCCCTCAATCGTGCTGATTATTCTGGCTGACCAGCTGGCCTCTGCCACTGATCAGGCGGGAAGCCTGCGCAAGGCCTTATACAAACAAGCCACCGGCGAGTTATCGATGCCATCTATTTTTGATGTTGGCTCAACCAGTGCAGGCGAAATGTTTCTTGGTGCCCTTGTTCCCGGTCTGGTTTTGGTAGCACTTTATATGGTATATATCCTTGTCTTCGCGATGATAAAACCGGAAGTAGCCCCGGCGGTTTCGCGCGGGCGAGCATTTGACTTCAAGTTCATGCAAGATGTGCTTATGGCTCTGGTGCCGCCGCTGGCGCTGATTTTTCTGGTGTTGGGGGCTATCATTACCGGTGTTGCCACCGTCAATCAGGCGGGAGCCATTGGTGCTGCCGGTGCTTTGATTATGGCCGGTTATCGCCTGACGGATGAGGCAAAAAACCGCTACTCCCCTGCCATCCTGGCAATCGCCTCTGTGTTGGTTCTGGCCTTTGTCGTCAATAATTTCACCATGAACATCAAGCTGATAAAAACCGACCAGGATCTGTTGGGGATATTGATCGGGGTGGCCGCATCGCTGGCTCTGGCAGCCTCCTTGATCTGGAGCGGTATTCGCGTCTACCGGATCGAAAATACATTGCATGAGGTGATGATTGATACGGCGAAAACGACGTCGCTGGTGTTTGTTATTCTCATGGGTGCCGCAATTTTGACTTCAGCCTTCCGCGCTTTCGGCGGTGAGGAGCTTGTGCGCGACTTCCTGTTTTCGCTGCCGGGAGGGTTTTGGACCAAATTCATTGTTGTTATGGGCGTGATTTTTATTCTCGGGTTTTTCCTTGATTTTATCGAAATCTCGGTTGTTGTCGTGCCGATCGTAGCACCTATCCTGCTGGCCGATCCTTCCGCCAACATCACAGCAGTGTGGCTGGGTGTCATGATTGGCCTGAATATTCAGACTTCTTTCCTTACCCCACCATTTGGCTTTGCCTTGTTCTACTTGCGCGGCGTCGCACCTGCGACTGTCAAAACCATCCAGATGTATAAAGGGGTTATTCCGTTTATTGGCCTGCAATTATTGGCGCTGGTTGTTGTGGCAAATTTTCCCGCTATGGTAAATTACCTTCCAAACAGGGTAACTCTTACGTCAAGCACCGCACCGCCGCCACTGAACCCGCAGTTGCAATATTGTATCGGCAGGTATGTGTTTGGGGAGCTGGAGAGCAATGGTGATGAAATTCGCGCAGCGATTGCCAGTGCATCCAAGCTGGATGTAAGTTATCTGCCCAAGAAACAGCAAACATCAATCCGCAAGGCTCTTGACAGTGCGATGTCTGTTTTTGATCGCCGCGACGATGTCTTTCAAGCAGAAGCCGCCATTTCTTCGGCGACGCCAGCCTATCGACCGCTGCACAGTAAAGTCAGGTCAATTGAGAAAGACATTCTCAAAATTACCCAGAAACTAAAAGCAACCACTACTGAAATTGATAACAGGACATCAAAAGGCCAGGAGCTTGGAAACCTTGTTGCCCTTGCAGCGGACCTTAAAGCACAGCGCCTGCAACTGGAAAGCGGCATCCCGGAAAACTGGAAGGTTGAAAACGATAGGTTTAACAAACTCATGAACACTGAAAAGCTGTCGCGGCGTAAATATCAGCGCACAACTGATCAGGCTTATGAGGTTTTTGCAGAACTTATTTCGACCATCTCAGCAACCGATCGGCTGGCTGGTTTGGGCGATGATATTGAGCAACTTGGTGACAAGATCAAAGGCCTTGAAGCAAAACAGGCTTCGAAAGTCATCGGAACTACCTCAAGGCTGTTTAATTCGATAAAGGGAACCGCGGCCATCAGGAAAGAGCTTTCCAGGGCCCGCAAGGCATTAAGAGGCAAAAAAGCAAAGCTTGAAAAGGTGCAAAAATCGCTGCAAAAGGCAATAGAAGCCTATCAGCAGGATTTAAAGTGGCGCCAGCGGGCCAGGACGGAATTATTGCCCGGTTTGCAGGAATATGATGTCGCTATTCGCTATTCAATCGGCTTGAGGTTGCAACCCGCACTGCCTAAAGAACAGGCATTGATAGTGGCCAGCTGCAACTCGATACCCAGAGATATTTCGTTGAATTTCTAGAGCCTGAGAATCTACTTATTCAGCCCCGGCCAACTTAAGGGTTTTTCCAGTATACGGGACAAATCTGGAAGCCTATTGCATTGTTCTGGTTCTGAAATTAAGCTACAGTCCTAGGGTCTCTCGCCCGGGAATGCGCCATTGCAGATTGAGCGAGGGATTCGCGAAAATAAAAAGGGCTAAAAGCCATAATCAAACGGGGAGTATCTGGTTAGTGGCGAAGTTACTGGAAGTTCAAAACCTCCAAACCCAATTCTTCACGTCTGCGGGAATTGTCAAGGCCGTTGACGGCATTACCTACGATGTGGACGAGGGTGAAACCGTGGCTGTTGTCGGTGAATCCGGTTGCGGCAAATCAGTCAGTGCGCTGTCCATTCTGAGGCTTATTCCTGATCCTCCCGGGCGCGTTGTTGGTGGGCATATAAAGTTTATGGACCAGGACCTGGCAACCCTGAGTGATGAAGAAATGCGTAAAGTGCGCGGCAACAAAATAGCCATGGTGTTCCAGGAGCCCATGACGTCGCTCAATCCCGTCCTCACCATTGGTTTGCAGATAACTGAAACTCTCCAGCAGCACCTTGGGCTTTCAAGGGAAGATGCTGATGAGCGCGCTTTTGAGTTGCTTGAAAAGGTTGGGATTTCCGATGCCCGGCGGCGGCTGAAGCAATACCCGCATCACTTGAGTGGCGGTATGCGCCAGCGCGTCATGATCGCTCTGGCCCTGTCGTGCAATCCCAAATTGATCATTGCCGATGAGCCGACAACAGCACTTGATGTAACCATTCAGGCGCAAATTCTCGAATTGATGAAAAACCTCACCCGTGAACTCGGCGTGGCCCTGATCGTTATTACCCATAATCTGGGCGTGGTGGCGCGCTATGCCGACCGCGTCAATGTGATGTATGCCGGACGGATTATTGAAAGCGGAACAGCCGAAGATATTTATCACCACCCACGCCATCCCTATACATTAGCACTTTTGCGCTCGGTGCCGCGTATGGATCTGCCACGTCAGGCCAAACTCGATCCTGTACAGGGCCAGCCCCCGGATCTAACCAAGCTGGATGACGGTTGTGCCTTCCGGCCACGGTGTAATTTTGCAACCGACAAATGCAAATCCTCAGGTCCGAAACTGGAAACTGTAAGTGACGGTCATGCTACTGCCTGCTGGCATCACGACAAGTTAATCAACGCCCTGGAGACTGCCTGATGAGCATGGAAAATACCATAAAGTCTTCTGATAGCGACGTGCTGGTGCAGGTGAAAAACCTCAAAATGCATTTTCCCATCACCGAAGGCGCGCTTATCCCCCAGGTGGTTGGTCATGTAAAGGCCGTTGATGGTGTGAGTTTCGACATTAGGCGTGGTGAGACTTTGGGATTGGTTGGTGAATCAGGATGCGGAAAAACCACCACAGGCAGATGTATTCTGCAATTGGAAAAAGCTACCTCCGGCAATATTCTGTATGACAGCGTAAATCTGGGCCAGCTCGACCGCATTGGTATGATGCCCTTGCGTCAGCGTATTCAGGTTATTTTCCAGGACCCGTTCAGTTCACTCAATCCGCGGATGAAGATTGGCGAGATTATCGCCGAGCCGATGCATGTTCATAATATCGAAGCTGATAACCGTGCGCGCGAAAAACGCGTATTGGAACTGTTATCGGTGTGTGGTCTCAATCCTAAGTTTGCCGACAGGTATCCTCATGAAATGAGTGGTGGCCAGCGCCAGCGTGTGGGCATTGCCCGGGCTTTGGCAGTGCGGCCAGAATTTATTATCTGCGATGAAGCCGTGTCTGCTCTCGATGTTTCAATCCAGGCTCAGGTGATTAACCTGCTGGAAGATTTGCGCGACGAATTCAACCTTACCTATCTCTTTATTGCCCATGATTTAAGTGTCGTCCGGCATCTGTGTCATCGGGTGGCGGTGATGTATCTCGGTAAAATGGTCGAGTTGGCTGATTGTGACGAGCTCTATGACAATCCAATTCACCCTTATACAAAAGCGTTGCTTTCCGCCGTCCCCATTCCCGATCCAACGATTGAAAAAGGACGTAAGCACCAGATGGTGAAGGGTGAGATACCAAGCCCGATTAACCCGCCGAGCGGGTGTGTGTTTCATCCTCGCTGTATTTCGGCAACTGATGGATGTTCAAAAGCGATTCCCGAATTCAGGGAAGTTAAACCAGGCCATTGGGTGGCCTGTACAGAAGTGTGATAGCTCCTTAAATTCGGGAGTATCATGAAAGAGGATTTGATAAATATCCTCGTGTAACCAGGGAGGAAAGAAGTAATGAAGTACACTGGACTAAAATACGCCACAGCTCTTGCGGTCGGTACCGTAATGGCTTTCGGCCTGGCGGCATCGCCCGGCCAGGCTGCAACGGACGGTATGACGCCCAAAAAAGGCGGCGTACTAAATTTCGTGGTGGGTTCGAAAATTCCATCATTTGACGGCCATGTGGAAACCACGTTTGGCATGGTGCATCCCATTCGCCCGTTCTACAGCCTGCTGATCAGAATCAATCCCGACAATCCTTCATCGCCAACTGATTTTGTCTGTGATGTTTGTGAAGGCGATGTGCCAAAAGGTGAAGATGGCGGCAAGACCTTTACGTTCAAGATTCGCAAAGACATCAAGTTTCATGATGGAACGCCTTTGAGCGCACAGGACGTTGTTGCCACTTTCAACAAGATCATTTTCCCGCCTAAAGGCATTGCAAGTAGCCGCAAAGCCTTCTTTAAAATGGTTGAATCAGTTAAGGCGACTGACAAATATACCGTACAGTTCAAGCTGAAGTTCCCTTCGGGATCGTTCATTCCAGCGGTAGCCACGCCGTTTAATTTCATCTATTCGAAGAAAGACCTGGATGAGAAAGGCTATAAATGGCACCAGAAAAACATCAATGGTACCGGTCCTTTCCGTTTTGTCGAGTATCAGCCAGGATCGTTTGTATCGGGCAAAAAATACGAAGGCTACCATTTCAAAGGCCAGCCCTATCTGGATGGCTTTAAAGCGATTTCTGCACCCAAGATGTCCTTGCGTCTGCAAGCCATTCGCGGTGATCGCGCAGCAATCGAATTCCGCGGCTTTCCGCCAAAAGCCCGTGACGATCTCGTCAAAGCTCTTGGCGATAAAATCACGGTTCAGGAAAGCGATTGGAACTGTGTCTTGATGTTCACACCAAATCAGAAAAAGAAACCTTTTGATGATGTACGTGTGCGCAAAGCCTTGACACTGGCAGTTGATCGCTGGGGTGGTTCGAAGTACCTCTCCAAGATTGCTATTGTGAAAACAGTTGGTGGTGTCGTATTCCCGAAACATCCTCTGGCTGCAACCAAGGAAGAAATGGTCAAGCTTGCCGGATACGGTACTGACATTGAAGCCAATCGGGCTGAAGCCCGGCGTCTGTTGAAAGAAGCCGGTCAGGAAGGCCTGACTTTCACGTTGAACAATCGTGCTGTTGACCAACCTTACAAGGTTGTGGGCACATGGTTGATTGACCAGTGGAAGAAGGTTGGCATGAATGTTACCCAGCAGGTTAATCCCAGCCCGGTGTTTTATGATATTCTGCGCAAAAAGAAGAATTTCGATGTTTCCATCGACTTCAACTGCCAGAGCGTCATCAACCCGATTGCGGATGTAACCAAGTTCCTCGGCTCTGCCGGCAACAACTACGGTAACTATGACGATCCCGTGCTTGAAGCTATCTATGCCAAACTGGAACGGGCTGAAACCCAAGAAGAGCAACGCAAGCTTATGCGCGAATTTGAAACCCGCGCACTTAACGACCAGGCTCTGATTGGTGTTACTCTGTGGTGGTACAAGATCAATGCCTACCGCTCTTACGTCAAGGGCTGGAAGATTGCTCCAAGTCACTACTTGAACCAGTCTTTGGACAACATATGGCTTGATAAATAATATCGAGCGAAATCGTTAGATGATACCCGTCCATCAGCACTTGGTTGTGTTGGTGGGCGGGGCTTACACGAGAACATTATGATCCAGTATATTTTCAAACGCCTTTTGCTGATGATCCCGACGCTTATCGGGGCAGCTGTTTTGATATTTTTTATATTACGTCTAATTCCCGGCGACGTCTGTGAAATACGCCTTGCCGGCAGCGGACTTTATGCCGATCCCGAACAGATTAAGCTGTGTCGCGATAACCTTGGCCTCAATGACCCTATTATGGTTCAGTTCTGGGATTTCATTTTTGGATTTGCTACTCTTGATTTAGGCGAATCCATGTGGACCGGACAACCGGTCTCTTATGAGATCGGCCTGCGGTTTCAACTGTCCTTGCAGGTTGCCATCATGGCAACGGTTGTTTCCTTGCTGATCGCTATTCCTTTAGGCACTATTTCAGCCGTCAAGCAGAACACCTGGATTGATTATGGTGTGCGGGCATTTTCAATTGCCGGCATTGCCCTGCCATCCTTCTGGCTTGGCATCATGATTATTCTGGGGCTTCTGATTACAACCCAGGCATTGTTTGGTGAGCCGTGGATGCCGCCAATCACCTATGTCTCCCCGTTTGAAGATTTCTGGGGCAACATGTCGCAATTAATTTGGCCCGCTGTTGCCACCGGTTATCGTTATTCGGCCGTGGCCACGCGTATGACGCGCTCTGCTCTGCTTGAAGTTCTGCGCGAGGATTACATCCGTACCGCGCGGGCCAAGGGCATGATTGAAAAAATAATTATCAATCGCCATGCGCTGAAAAACTCAATGCTGCCGGTGATTACGGTTGTCGGCATCGAGTTTGCTTTTCTCATGGGCGGGCTGGTGGTGACCGAGCAGGTGTTCAACCTTAACGGGCTGGGTAAATTGTTTGTCGAATCTGTCCTCAACCAGGATTTCACCTTGACCCAGGCGCTGGTTATGGTGGTGGTGACGATATTTATTTTCACCAATTTTCTTATCGATATTTGTTATGCCTGGCTTGATCCACGCATACGTTACGCCTGAAGGATAGTTAAATGGTCACGACATCAGAAATACAGGTGGAAGCTGAGACGGAAGAACTTCTTGAAAAGAAATCCGTATTTTTTCACTTGAAAACCTTCTGGCGTCAGCAACCTCTTGGTGCCATCGGTGGTGTCATTGTTTTGCTTATGATCGCCATGGCTATTTTCGCCCCTTTTCTAGCACCCTATGACCCTGAGTTAAACGCTTTTGAATTCATGCTAGTCCCCCCGGACTGGCAGTTTTTTCTGGGAACAGATCAGTTTGGTCGCGATATGCTGTCGCGGCTGATATATGGGGCAAGGACCGCTTTGTTTGTTGGCTTTACGGCCGCCTTTATTGGTGCTTTCACCGGGTTGGTGTTAGGCGTTGGCAGCGCTTATTTCGGCGGTAAAATTGATATAATTTTCCAGCGCATCATGGATGTTTTTATGGCCTTCCCGCTGATTATCATGGCCTTGGCCGTCGTCGCTGTGCTTGGCCCTGGTATTGAAAATGTTATCATCGCCATCACCATTCCGTTTATTCCTCAATGTGCTCGCGTCGTGCGTTCAACCGCACTTTCCATACGTGAAATTCCCTATATTGATGCCGCACGTGCGCTTGGCTACAGTCACATTCGCATCATCTTGCGTCATATGGCACCCAACGTCATGGCACCGTTTTTAATCATGTTGACGGCTTTCGTTGGTCAGGCAATCCTGCTTGAAGCCTCCCTGTCTTACCTGGGGTTGGGCGTGCAGGAACCAACGCCGGCCTGGGGTTTGATGTTGCAGGGGGGCGCTGAAGAGTACGTTGAAAGCGCGCCATGGGTGGCCATCTGGCCCGGCATTGCTATTTCACTGGCTGTGTTCGGATTTAATCTGTTTGGTGATGCTATCCGCGATATGCTCGATCCGCGATTGCGCTCGCAATAGGCTTTGTTTATGTCGAAAGATGCGAGCATTGTTGATGCGGCGATAGTTGGCCGCCGGTCAATACGCAAATTTCTTGACCAGCCTGTCGAGCGTGAGGTCATTGAACAAATACTCGAAGTCTCAGCACGCGCGCCAAGCGGCACAAATATGCAGCCCTGGCATGTGCATGTGGTCGCAGGCAAGACCATGAAAAATCTCAGCTGCGACATTCTGGATGCTCACTATAATCGCCAGGATGATCACGCCAGCGAATATGAGTATTACCCCGATACATTTGTCGAGCCCTTTAAATCCCGGCGCAAAAAAGTCGGGCTCGATCTTTATGGCCTGCTCGACATCGAAAAAGGTGCGGTCGATAAAATGCAGGCTCAGCATGGTCGCAATTACGTCTTCTTTGACGCTCCCGTCGGCCTAATTTTTACCATTGATCGCACCTTGAAAATCGGCAGCTGGCTTGATTATGGTATGTTTTTGCAAAATATCATGATTGCTGCGCGAGCCCGTAACCTTGATACCTGCCCGCAGGCCGCCTTTGCCAAATATCACAGGATCATCCGAAGCCATTTGAACGTTTCAGATGATCATATTGTGGTTTGCGGCATGTCACTGGGAGTGATCGACGACACCGCGGTTGAAAACACGCTCGAAACCGAGCGCGAACCCGTCAGCGGATTTTCCCGGTTTTATGATCTTTAAAACTTTGGAGGTCTAAATCTGACCACAATGCCTTATTATTTCTCCTGCCCGTAAATAGATTTACGGTGATCTGGCCAATTGAAACTACCGATCACAACATTTGTGCCTTATAGTACCCATTCAAAATTTTATTGGAGATGATCATGAAAAAGCAGGTCGCCATAGTGGTTGCAGGAGCTTTCTTTGTAGCTGCCTGTTCAACCAACCCCTACACCGGTGAAACACAAGCCAGCAAAACAGGAATTGGTGCGGGCCTTGGTGCCCTGGTCGGCGGCATTGGCGGTGCCATTGTTGGCGGTCGCAACGCCGTATTGATTGGTGCCGGTGTGGGTGCCCTTGTCGGTGGTGGCATTGGCTCATACATGGACAAGCAGGAAGCTGATCTGAGGGAAAGATTGCGCGACAGCGGTGTCAGTGTAACGCGTGTCGGCGATGATATTATTCTCAACATGCCAGGAAACGTGACTTTCAGCTCAAACAGCACAGATTTAAAGCCGGAATTTTATGAAGTGCTCAATTCTGTTTCTCTCGTGCTCAATGAATACAATCGATCCCTCATTGACATTGAAGGTCACACCGACAGTGATGGATCAGACCAGTCCAACATTGATTTGGCGACCAGGCGCGCAAGTTCCGTTGCAGATTACCTCACCTCGCAGCAGGTCGATCGACGACGGCTGAAAGTGTTTGGAATTGGTGAGCGTGAACCAATCGCCACCAACCGGACTGCAAGAGGAAAGGCGCAAAACAGGCGCGTGGAAATCAAGATTGTGCCTCTGACCGCTTAAAGCTTATCTGAAAGCTCCGGGGCTGGCTCGGTGTCGAAAAATACTCTAGATTGAATGCATGGATTTTTCTGCGCTGATGCTGTCATTGAAACTGGCTTTGTGGACCTGTGTAATATTGATTCCACTCAGCCTTTTGATTGCCCGCCCGCTGGCCTGGACCAAATTGCGATATAGAGGATTGATTGAAGCGCTGATTGCCCTGCCACTGGTGCTGCCGCCAACGGTTCTGGGCTTCTACCTTCTGGTCGCTCTCGGTGATGATACCTATCTCGGGCAGGTGTTTCAGGCGGTGTTTGGCCGTGGCCTGGTTTTCACCTTTGAAGGCCTGTTATTTGCCTCGCTCATTTTTAACCTGCCATTCGCCGTCCAGCCCATTCAGCGCGCCTTTGAAGCGATCCCGATAAACCTGCGCGAAGCCGCCTGGTGCAGCGGCATGTCCAGCTTTAAAACCTTTTATCGCATAGAATTGCCCCTGGCTTTGCCCGGGGTTATCTCGGCTCTCACCTTAACCTTTGCCCACACGATGGGTGAATTTGGCGTGGTGCTGATGGTCGGCGGTAATATTCCCGATGAGACCCGCACCATCGCCATTGCCATATACGACCGCGTCCAGGCCTTCGACAATGTCGCCGCTGGTGTCATGTCTCTAATTTTACTGAGTATTTCGTTTCTAACCTTAGGCATTGTCTATATGGCAATGCCCAGATGGAGCGGGCGCTCATGACATCAGGTCAACAAGATAAATCCGGCCTGTCTTTGCTTTTGCGCCAGCGAACCCCCATTCCCCTGCAGGCGGAGTTTTCCTGCCAGCGTGGTGAATTGGTAGCCCTGGTGGGGCCTTCAGGCAGCGGCAAGACGACCATTTTGAGAGCCGTTGCCGGGCTCCATTCGCCGCAATCGGGCCAGATTTCCTGCGCCGGTGAGGTCTGGCTCGACACCGACACAAACCTATGCCGCTCACCGCAGCAGCGGCGCATCGGCATGATGTTTCAGGAGCCATCCCTGTTTCCTCACATGTGTGTCCTCGACAATGTTACCATTGCCCTGGATCATGTGCCACGAAAGCTGCGCCACGCCCGCGCCCATGACTGGCTTGAACGCGTTAATCTCGGCGGGCTTGAAACCCGTCGGCCCGCAACCCTGTCAGGCGGGCAACAGCAGCGCGTAGCCCTCGCCCGTGCATTGGCGCGTGAGCCGGAGGTTCTGCTTCTCGATGAACCTTTTTCAGCCGTTGACAGAGTGACGCGACGTAAACTTCAAAGCGAACTTGCAGCTTTGCGCCAACACATCGATATCCCGGTTGTTCTGGTGACGCACGATCTGGAGGAGGCAACGCTGCTGGCTGACAGGATTTGCGTGTTACACCACGGCGAAACCCTTGATTTTGGCCTGCCTGACCGGATTATGACCCAGCCGGTCTCCCCTCTTGTTGCCCGTCTGATTGATCTTCCCAACATTTTTCAAGGTGTGGTCGAACGTCATGCCAGCGACACAGGGCCAGCGCTTATGCGGTGGAATAACCTCAGTTTGGAAATAGCGGATAATACCACCGCAGAAATCGGCGACACTGTTTCCTGGATTATCCCACCCTCCTTTGTTGTCCTGCACCGGCGCCGAAAGCCATCAAAGGGAGAACGCGAAAACCCGGTAACCGGCCGGGTGTCGGAAGTTCTCACTTTCAATGAAATCAGCCGCATTACCATGTTGATTGAAGATATGGATGATTGCCCGCTGGTAATTTCACTCGATACACATGCAGCACGGCGCAATGACATACAAGTCGGTGAGATCATCACCGTTTCATTGCTGGCCCAGGACATTCACATCATGGCGGCAAAAAAGACTTAATCGTTAAGCCCGCCTACTTCGCTAATTTGGTGAAAGCGCGCAGGGTAAATCCTGAATCTTTGACGATCCGACTGGCTTGCGCCTTCGACATGGAAACACCCTTGGCCATGGTAACCGTCACCGTCCCGGCGTTGATGTCGATATCAATGTTTTCAAGGCCTTTGGTCTGGGTGAGTTTTTTCTCGATACCATAGGCGCAGAACGGACATGCCAGTCCATCGACGAGAAGTTGATACTGCTTCTTCGCCGCAGAAGCTGTCACAGGCAGCACAAGGACAGTTGCAAAAGCTGCTATTCGAAGGATTTTAATCATAAGAGTTCCTCGTTTTTCTGACTTGAATATAAGTCCTCTGCCCAATTAGAAAATTATTCAACCATGGTATTTACGTTCAAAAATGGTAAACCAGTTCAGTGCGCCCGCGATAATCGGTTGTCGGCTGGTTGCCATTAAGGTCGTTGGCAATTGCAATTTGAACACCGCCGCGAACGGCAATTTGCCGATAGGTCCACCAGATCACCGGAGAGACAAACAATTCCCAGCCTCCGGTGTTGGCAAGTGACACGCCTGCCAGGTCATCACGCCTCGAATTTTCCCAATTCAATTCGAGCATCAATACTGTGTCAGGTTCTTTGTAATTGGTAAGAACCGGACGTACACCGCCAACCAGATTAAGAGACTGCTGATCACCCTTGGTAAGGTTGCCCGCACCTTCGCCATTCGCTTTGTAAACGCCGCTGGCAAACCAGTACCAGCGCCGTGATTCATATCCTGTTACCAACCCGGCAGTTACATCTGTCGATCCGCTGCCCAGCCGCGGTGTGGTACTATCTTTACCGGTCGGAAGTTTGACCTTGAGCAACGCACTTGCCTTATATTGCGCTGAAGGCAGATTGCGCCCCCAGAACTGATATTTTGTGTCGAGAGAAATGTCACCGAAACCGTTGGCCTTGGCACCGTTCTGCTGCTTCCATGAATAAGGAGCCTCAATTCCGATTTCCCAATCCGCAGT
Source organism: Hyphomicrobiales bacterium (assembly GCA_021775475.1). Taxonomy (GTDB): domain Bacteria; phylum Pseudomonadota; class Alphaproteobacteria; order Rhizobiales; family JAJFHR01; genus JAJFHR01. The sequence goes on along the minus strand of JAJFHS010000041.1, from coordinate 119,253 downwards.
CAGGCCATAGTTGGCCTCAATGGTGGTTTTATAATCTCTTTGCTTTACGCCAGCGCCTGAGGCTTTCTCGGTATCGAAGCCAAACGTTAACTGTGTCCCGTCTTTAAAGATAGTTTCCGGCGCCGGGCTGAACAAAGGCCCGTGGGCCAGGAGCGGCGTGTTGATGCCAATCGCCATGGTGACGGTAAGGGCTGCCGCTAGAAAAAAATTTCTCATTTGTACGAACTCATTGCTGGCAGTTTTGACGATCTTTTCGACTATCAACCTAATGTCTGTACTATAGTACGGTGTCAAGAAAACCTTTTTAAAATTTTGAAAATCCGTTACGTGACAGAATTTCCTGCGCCTTAGGTGAGCGCATAAACTGATAAAAAGCCACAGTTTCTTTGGCCGCCCCTTTGAGCAATACCATGTGGTGTTTTAACGGTTGATGCCAGGACATGGGTATTTGAACCTGTTTGGTCTTTGCCGCAACAACCGGTGCCAGAGCCAGCGAGTAAGATACCAACCCGCCCTGGGCCGACGATGAAATGGCAAACTGGGCTGTTTGCGAGATATTTTCACCTAAAATCAAAAAAGGCCGGATTTTCTTCCAGAGGCCGATTTTCTCCAAAACCTCTTTGGCGGCGCGACCGTAAGGGGCATGTTCAGGGTTGGCGATGGCGAAGCGCTTGAGGCGACCTGAAGCAAGTGCTGTCCGGATGCCTGCAAAATCGGGTTTGACTTCAAGACCGGAGTTTTTGGCCGTGATCAGCGCAAGACGGCCATAGGCGTAAATGGCACCCCTATCTTTTGTCAGGCCTTTGTCTATCAAGGCTGTCACATAAGCTGTATCTGCCGACAGAAACAGCTCGTGCGGTGCACCCTGCATTATCTGACGGCTGAGATTGCCTGATGAGCCAAAACTAACCCGTAAGTTTGTGCCGCCTGTGGCAATAAACGCCTGTTCCAGCTCGGGCATGGCAAAGCGCAAACTGGAGGCAGCGGCTATCAGCGGGCTTTTGGCCTCGGCGTTCACAACCTGCATCAGGCAAAAAGACAAAGCTATCCAGACAACACGCAGCATACTCAAACCTTGATTTAAAACGCTTGTTTCAATTTTCTTCTTCACTATATGAGTAATTCAGGATAAGCAGCATTATATTTTTGTGATATGTCACTGGATATAGGCGGAAAAATTGCCAATTTGGCCAACCGCTACCGCAACCCATATTTGTTTAAGAGATATTAGCGCCTGACGCTCTATAGGGGAGGGTCAGGAACGCTTGAGGATTATTGATGACCGATACGACTAAAATGCTGAGAAACGTTGCCATTGTTGCTCATGTGGATCATGGCAAGACCACTTTGGTGGATGAATTGCTCAAGCAGTCAGGCACGATTGCCACCAGAGGCCAGGCGGTTGAACGCGTGATGGACAGCAATGATCTGGAAAAAGAGCGCGGCATCACCATCCTGTCCAAAAACACCGCTGTTAAATGGAAAGACTGGAATATCAATATTGTTGATACCCCGGGTCATGCGGATTTTGGTGGCGAGGTTGAGCGCGTCCTGTCCATGGTTGATGCGGTGTTTTTGCTGGTTGATGCGGTTGAAGGCCCGATGCCCCAGACCACGTTTGTTACTAAAAAAGCACTTGCCCGTGGCCTCAAGTTGATTGTCGTTGTCAACAAGGTTGACCGTCCTGCCGCCCGGCCTGACTGGGCTGTAGATCAGACGTTTGATTTGTTCGACCGGTTGGGTGCAACCGAAGAACAACTGGATTTTCCTGTGCTTTACGCCTCCGCCCTGCAGGGGTGGGCAACAACGGATCTGGAAAAACCGACAGATAATATGGAGGCGTTGTTTGAAACAATAGTCGAACACGTGCCCGCTCCTGATGTTGATCTCAATGGGCCCTTGCAATTGCAGATTTCTTCACTTGATTATTCCAGTTACACCGGCGTTATCGGCATTGGCCGTATTAAGCGCGGCGTCATAAAACGCAACATGCAGGTTGTTGTTGCAGGTAACGATGTAAAAGATAAACGCGGCAAAATACTTCAGATTTTCGGCTTTCATGGCCTCGATCGTGTGGAGCGTGAACAGGCGTCCGCTGGTGATATTATCTGTTTCACCGGCATTGACGGGTTGAAAATTTCGCAAACTGTCTGCCATCCTGAACATGTGGAGCTGCTCGAACAACTGACCATTGATGAGCCGACGATTTCCATGACCTTTCAGGTCAATGACAGTCCTTTAGGCGGCCAGGAAGGCAAGTATGTCACCAGCCGTAATCTGCGCGACCGCCTTGCCCAGGAACTTATTCATAACGTTGCCCTTAAAGTCGAGTCGACGGAACATCCTGATAAGTTTAAAGTGTCGGGCCGTGGTGAACTTCATCTGTCCATTCTCATTGAGACCATGCGCCGTGAAGGCTATGAGCTGGCAATCTCGCGGCCTCAGGTCATTCTCAAGGAGATTGATGGTGTCGTGAAAGAGCCGTGGGAAACTCTGACCGTCGATGTGGAGGAGGAACACCAGGGTACCATCATGGAAAAACTCGGGAGCCGCAAAGGTAATCTGCGTGACATGGTGTCTGATGGCAAGGGGCGCGTCCGGCTCGATTATCTTATTCCAACCCGCGGGCTTATTGGTCTTCGCTCCGAATTTTTAACAGCAACATCGGGTTCAGGTCTGATTTATCACGCCTTTGATCACTATGGTGATCGGATTACCGGAACTTTGGGCAACCGCTCAAACGGCACTCTGGTCTCTATGGCCACCGGTAAAGCTGTGGCTTTCGCCCTGTTTAATCTGCAGGAGCGCGGGCGCATGTTCATCGGCCATAATGCCGCCGTCTATGAAGGCATGATTATCGGTATCAATGCCCGCAATAATGACCTGATGGTAAATCCCCTCAAAGGTAAGCAATTGACCAATATCCGTGCTGCTGGCACCGACGAAGCCGTGGTTTTGGTAACGCCCATTCCCCTGACACTGGAATATGCCCTGGAGTTCATCAACGATGATGAACTGGTGGAAGTCACGCCCAAGACAATCAGAATACGTAAGAAGTTCCTTAAAGAACACGAGCGCAAAAAACAGTCACGTGTGGCCTGATGCGCGATAAGATTAGTTGAGATTGAATAGACCGGCCTTCTTCTCCGCATCATCCCGGGCTTGAGCCGGGATGATGCGGTCGTTCTTGGGTTCAGGAATAGCTAACATATACTTTAGTCTAATCACCCATTGTCCAATGGTCTAAAATCCCTTCCGATATTAAAGTCCCCTTGGATATCCGTGTGGGTCCGGTACGAAAGTGCTGCGTCCGGCGGGTACAGGCTGATTGTTGTTTGGTGCGGTTTATACGTTCCAGACATGGATTATGATATGTACTCACAATCCTTTTGTTAGCAGGGTTGGGAGACGGGAGGAAATAAAAGAATATGTCTGATAAATTTAATGATTTTTCACGCCGGAGCATCTTGAAAGCGGGCGCTGCATCAGCGTTTGTTGCTTCAACACCAATGTTTTTTATATCCGGTGCCAATGCCGCCGAATATTGCAACTCACCAACTGGCTCTACTGTCACATTAGGGTTCAATGTGCCACAGACCGGTGCGTATGCCGATGAGGGTGCTGATGAGCTTCGGGCCTATAAGCTGGCTGTAAAGCATCTCAATGGTGAAGGTGATGGCGGTATGATGAATACCTTTAAGCCTTCAGTCCTGAAGGGTAACGGTATTTTAGGCAAAAAAGTTGCCTTCGTTACAGGTGACACACAGACCAAATCAGATGCTGCACGTGCATCCGCCAAGCGCATGATCGAAAAAGATGGTGCTGTGATGATTACCGGTGGTTCATCCTCCGGTGTGGCCATTGCTGTACAGGGTCTGTGTCAGGAAGCTGGCATCATCTTCATGGCTGGTCTCACTCATTCAAATGACACCACTGGCAAGGACAAACGCGCCAACGGGTTCCGGCATTTCTTTAATGCCTACATGTCCGGTGCAGCCCTTGGTCCTGTGCTTGAAAAGGAATATGGCAAAGAGCGCCAGGCCTATCATCTGACAGCCGATTACACCTGGGGCTGGACCCAGGAAGAGTCGATGAAAAACACGACTGAAGCACTTGGCTGGAAAACCACCAAAACCGTCAAAACCCCTGTGGGTGCCGGCGATTTCTCTCAGTACATCACTCCGGTTTTGAATTCCGGTGCTGACGTTTTGATCCTCAACCATTATGGCAAGGACATGATCAATTCCTTGACACAGGCTGTTCAGTTTGGCCTGCGCGATAAACAGGTAAACGGTAAAAACTTTGAAATCGTTGTGCCCCTGTTCTCACGTTTGATGGCTCAAGGTGCGGGCGAATCGATTAAAGGTATTCTTGGTTCCACCAACTGGAACTGGTCTTTGAAAGATGATGCGTCCCAGGCTTTTGTGAAAAGTTTTGGTGCTGAGTATGGCACACCGCCTTCAATGGCTGCTCATACCTGTTATTGTCAGGCCTTGCTATATGCAAACGCTTGCGAAACAGCTGGTACATTTTCACCAGAGGGCGTTGCCAAATCCCTGGAAGGCTTCAAATTTGATGGCTTGGGCAATGGTGCAACCGAATACCGCGCTGAAGACCATCAGTGCTTCAAGGACGTTCTTGTGGTGCGCGGTAACCAGAACCCGACTTCACAGTTTGACCTTTTGGAAGTTGTCGAAATTACTCCACGTTCACAAGTTGAATACGATTGGAAGATTTTCGGTGGCAACCTTGGACCGGTTAATTCTAAAGCCTGTTAAGTTTAAACAATAAGATTACCGGTTGCTCTTGACTTATGCTCTGGGGTGACCGGTAATTGGTTTGTCATGTGCGAAAAATTTTGGGGCCGGGTCGCTTGTTCTCATGGATGCCATATTTCTACAAATTTTAAACGGGCTCGATAAGGGCGGAGCCTACGCTTTGATCGCCCTGGGGTTAACCTTGGCTTTTGGCACTTTAGGTGTGGTCAATTTTGCCCATGGAGCCTTGTTCATGCTGGGCGCATTTTGCGCAGTCGCATTCAACAAACTGGTCTCTCTCCAGCAAATCGTGCTCGACCCGACCAAGACGACAGCTTGGGGAACCCCGCTTGAAATCAAAACACCTTATGTGGAAGCATGGTTTGGTGATTTTGGTACGTTTCTGATTAATTATTCCGTGCCGTTTTCCATTCTTGTAACGATCCCGATAATGTTGATTATCGGCATTGTCATGGAACGTGGCCTGATCAGGCACTTCTACAACCGCCCTCATGCGGATCAAATTCTGGTTACTTTCGGGCTGGCCATCGTGCTCGAGGAGATCATCAAGCACTTTTTTGGTGCCAATCCGATCCCGCAATCGGCACCAGACATTGTTTCGGGCAGCGCCAATATCGGCCTTTGGCTCGGCATGGGCGAGGCCATCGTATATCCCTGGTGGCGTTTGGTTTATTTCGCATTTTCCGCCGTTGTAATTTTTGCGGTTTTTGCTTTTTTGCAATTCACCACCTATGGCATGGTCGTGCGTGCCGGCATGTTTGATCGCCATACAGTTGGCTTGTTGGGCATCAACATTCAAAAACGCTTCACAGTAATTTTCGGCCTGGCAGCCGTCGTTGCCGGTATGGCCGGTGCCATGTATACGCCCATTTATCCACCGGATTATGCCATTGGCATGCAGTTCCTGGTGCTTTCTTTCGTCGTCGTTGTGGTCGGTGGTATGGGCTCGCTTGGAGGTGCTGTGACAGCTGGATTTCTACTTGGAATTTTGCAGTCTTTTGCCTCAATGAATGAAATCAAGAGCATCTTCCCCGGCATTGACCAGATTATCATTTATCTCGTCGCTGTCATTATTCTGCTGACGTTGCCCCGTGGTCTGCTGGGCCGCAAGGGCGTGATGGAGGATTGATGCGATGCTAGGTAAATCCGCCCGCAGTGACTGGTTGCTGCTGATCATATTTTCAATTGTCGTTCTTACCGCTCCAATCACCCTGGCGCCCATTGGTGCCGGCTATCCTGATTTGTTGCAGAAATTTGCTATCTTTGGAATTTTCGCCATCGGCTTTAATATTCTGTTTGGTCTCACCGGATATTTGTCCTTCGGCCATGCAGCCTTTCTCGGCGTTGGTTCTTACGCATCAGTGTGGGTATTCAAGCTATTTACAATGAACGTAATACCCGCTGTTTTGTTCTCTCTTATTGTCGCGGGAGTATTCGCTCTTGTGATCGGCTATGTCTCCTTACGCCGCTCTGGTATATATTTTTCCATCATCACGCTGGCGTTTGCCCAGATGTCATACAATCTGGCCTATTCTGTTTTAACCCCGCTCACCAATGGTGAAACCGGCTTGCAGGTGCGCCACCTGGCCCCGGTCGACCGGGGTCCCGATTATGTTCTAAAGCTGGTGAATGAAGACTTGCGCTGGGTTGATCAGGCCTTGGGCATTGTCGAAGATGGCATACCGATTACCAATCTGTTTGGTATGAAAATGAGTGGGTATCCGGGGTTTTATTTCAGTGCTGTGTTGCTGATAATCGCTTTTTTCATCGCTTTACGAATCTCAAGATCGAATTTCGGCATGATGTTGCGGGCGATTAAATCCAATCAAAACCGCTTGAACTATACCGGTATCAACACCCGGCCCTATCTTTTGGCAGCTTTTGTGATTTCCGGCATGTACGCTGGACTGGCAGGCTCTCTCATGGCTGTCACCGATCCGCTTGCCGGTGCTGAACGCATGCAGTGGACAGCGTCGGGAGAAATCGTGTTAATGACTATTCTCGGTGGCGCTGGAACGATGCTGGGCCCCTTCCTTGGTGCTGCACTAATCAAATATTTTGAGAATATTTTTTCTTCCATCAATGAAAATATACTGCAGACAACGTTTTCGTTTTTACCTGAACCCCTGCAAGAATTGTTTGTCACCGTAACCAGTCTGTTTGTTGGCCCCGGTTGGCCCTTGACCATGGGCCTTTTGTTTATGCTTATCGTTATCTTCCTGCCCGGCGGTCTGATGCAGGGATTTTCAAAAATTGGTGGCCTTTTCAGGCGGGAAAAAAAGCCTCAGTCCCAATCGGAAAAACCCCAGGCCCAAGATGGGGGCCCATAAGCAATGGCTATTCTGGAAGTTAAAGACGTCAATAAAAACTTCGGTGGCCTGCGCGCTTTGCATTCACTCAATCTGGATGTTGAGGAAGGCTCGGTGCACGCCATCATTGGACCAAATGGTGCGGGTAAATCCACCTTGCTCAACTGTTTTGTCGGGCGCCTGACACCGGATTCCGGCACAGTCATGTTTAACGGTAAATCTCTGTTGGGGCTTAAACCTCACCAAATTAATCAGGCCGGTGTCGCACGCGTGTTTCAGACCCCGGAAATTTTTGATGATCTGAGTTTGCTTGACAACGTTGTGATTCCGGCACTGGCCAAAGCTGATGGAGCCTTCAAGCTCAACTTGTGGCAGGCGGTCAGAAACCGGTCTGAAGTGCGCGATGAAGCAGAAAGCATACTTGAAGATGTTGGTCTGGCGGATCAAAAAAGCACAATTTGTTCAAGCCTGTCACGTGGCGACAAGCGTCGGCTGGAAATGGCAATGTGCCTAATTCAGCATCCCAAATTGCTGTTGCTCGATGAGCCAACGGCTGGCATGTCACGGTATGATACCAACAACACCATTGATTTACTCAAGAAAATCGGCGAACGCGGTATTACCAAGATTATTATTGAACATGATATGAATGTCGTTTTTTCGCTGGCCACCACAATTTCTGTTTTAGCGCGTGGTACAATTATTGCCAGTGGTAATCCTGCTGACATCAAAAACGATTCCAGGGTCAAGGAAGCTTATCTGGGCAGTGCTGAAATATGAGTAAAAAACCATTTTTCTCCGTTAATGATATCCATTCCTACTATGGCGAGAGCTATATTGTGCAAGGGGTGAGCTTTGATTTGGAAGAAGGCGAAATCCTGGCACTGCTGGGCCGCAATGGGGCGGGTAAAACCTCAACCTTACGCACGATTGCGCGCATGGCGGATCCCTCTCTGCATCGTGGCGAAATTTGGATGGATGGTCATGCCCTGCATGACATGCCCTCGTTTGAAGCCGCCCGGCTGGGTGTGGCTCTGGTGCAGGAAGATCGCTGCATCATTGGTGGTTTGAGTGTTGAAGAAAACCTCAAGCTGGCACAGATTGCCGAACCCATTGGCTGGTCGCTGGAAAAGATCTATGATCATTTTCCCCGCCTCGCCGAACGTCGTCAGCAGGAAGGCACCACCCTTTCCGGTGGTGAGCAGCAAATGCTGGCTGTTGCCCGCGCTCTTGCCCGCGACATTAAACTGCTGTTGCTGGATGAACCTTATGAAGGCCTTGCCCCGATTATTGTTCAGGAAATAGAACGCATCCTGCAAAACATCAAGGAACTGGGGATTACCACGATACTGGTGGAGCAAAATGCTGTCGCCGCCCTCAAGTTGGCTGACAAGGCCATCATTCTGGATACCGGGGAGATTGTCTTTCGCGGCACTGCTCAGGAAATGCTGGACAGCGAAGAACTCCGCAACGAATATCTGGCGATTTAGGGCGATGACCTTGCTGGATCAATATCAGGCTTTTGCCCAATACAATCAGACTATGAACCAGCGCATTTTTGAAATCTGCGCCGAAATTTCTGATGATGACAGAAAACAGGATCGCGGTGCCTATTTCAAATCAATCCACGGCACACTTGATCACATTCTCCTTGGTGACAGGGCGTGGATGAACCGGCTGGCGGCTAAAGAGTATCCGTTGGTGAAAATTGGCTGTGAACTGTTTGCTGATTTTGATGAAATGGCTAAAGCCCGCATTGACCTTGATACAGATATTTGCCAATGGACGGCAGACATGACCGACGAATGGCTGTTGACTGATTTGACCTGGACCACAACTATTGATGGTACACAACGCACTCAGCCGCATTGGCTGCTGGTCTCGCAGATTTTTAACCATCAAACCCATCATCGCGGCCAGTTGAGTACCTTGCTCAATCAGGCCGGATACGATGTCGGGGTCACAGATTTACCGCGTCTGGTAATGTAATTATTGAAACCGTGACAGGCGGTAAGGTGCAAGCATTTCGTCGTCCGCTCCATTCAAAATTTCATTTGTGGCTAGTTTGCCAACAATTGGTGCCAACGTAATGCCACTGTGCATGGTCGCGAGATAAAGCCCTTGCGCGCCGGACGCTCGCCCGATTACCGGAAAACCGTCTGCTGGAATAGGGCGATTGCCCACATAGATATTCTCTATTTCAATGCGCCCCAGATCAGGCACCCTGTGCCGGAGAAGTTTGAGGATTTTGGCGGCACTGTTTGAGGGATCACCGCAAATTTCACCACCACTGAAACTTTCCGCGAAAATAACCGACCCATCCAGATCCTGACGAAAATGCACATCAGGCGAAAGAATGACGCGCGATATCAGCGGCTTGGCCTGCGTGGTGCGAACAATAATACTGTGAGAATTATCCATGGGCAGACCAACCCCGGCCTGTGCTGCAAGGTCGTGGCTCCAAACTCCGGCAGCAACCACAACCTCATCAGCGGCAATCTCGCCAAATGGTGTGGCAACACCGGTAACGCGGCTATTCTGCATCAAAAGCTGATCGATGCCGCAGCCATAGACCATTCTGGCACCGTGCCCGGCTGCCGCCTGCAGCAAAACTCTGGTGGCGCTGACGGGGTCAATGGCTCCTTCGTCCAGCGCGTGAAGGCAATCACCTTCAGGTGGCCTGATGGTGGGTTCAAGTGCTGAAAACTCCGTCGGATCGATAATTTTAATGACATACCCAAGCTCTGTTAAAGCTTTGGCATGGCCCGCCTGTTCCGCGTTACCGTCTCCCCAGCTCAGGCTTCCGCCCCAGCGAACCTTGAAGTCAGCATGATCTATTTCTTTTTCGAGGATCTGCCAGGCGGCGATGCTTGCCGTTCTAAGGGCGAAAAACTCTGGCGTTTCAGCAAAATTAGCATTGATCCAGGCAAACGACGTGGCTGTAGCACCACTTGCTGGCGCTGATTTTTCAATCACCGTTACATCAGCACCGTTGGCGCTGAGATGATAGGCAATTGACGCTCCGATTATTCCGGCACCGATAACAACAATTTTCTTAGCCATGACGGTCCTTCATACGATTGCGCCAAACCCACATGGATCATAATCACAAAGAAACGGTGAGGATACAATCAAACGGCCAGAGAGTGCTTTTCAGTGTCCTGTTGCAGGTATTGGTCAAAACACGCCGATATATTGCGGATAAAGCGTCGGCCCTTGGGTGTTGCCGTGATCTGGCGTCTGTCTAGCTCTATCAAACCATCGCGTTCAAGTGTTTTTAGGGCTGGAAAACAATCATCGAGCGCGTCAGGCGCTTTGTTATGGCTTAAGCAAACCTGTTCCACGTCGACGTTAAAATGACACATGAGTGTGTTGATAACATCGCGCCTCAATATGTCGTCGTCACCTAAGGCTAGACCGCGCGCAATAGCGAGTTCTCCGTTTTCAAGCCGCGCGGTATATTGCCCAAGATCCGGGGAATTTTGACAATACCCCTGGGGCATGGTGCTGATCGAAGATGCTCCAAAGCCGACAAGTGTTTCGGCAATATCAGTGGTGTAGCCCTGAAAATTCCGGCGTAAATGCCCTTGTGTCTGGGCAATCGACAACGGGTCTTCCGGCAGGGCGAAATGATCAAAACCAATGCGAATATAGCCGTTTTCCTGCAACGTTTGGGCAATGACATCGGCCTGTTCCATCCGCTGCTCAATGTCTGGCAATAATTCGGTGCGAATAACGCGTTGATGTTTTTTGAACCATGGCACATGCGCATAACCAAATACCGCAATACGATCCGGCTTCATTCCGGCGGCCGTTACAGCTGTTTGTTTAACCGTCTCGACGCTTTGCCCCGGCAGCCCGTACATAAGATCAAAGTTAATGCCGGTGATATTTTTAACCCTGAGCTGTGTGACACAACGCGCCACCATGTCTTGTGATTGAATGCGATTGATCAGCGCCTGAACTTTGGGATTGAAGTCCTGAACGCCAAGGCTCACCCGCGAGATGCCGCTGTTTGAAAAAGCTGCAATAATCTCTGGTGACAAGGTCCGCGGATCAGCTTCAACGGCAAGTTCCGCATCGGCACTAAAATTAAAACTGTTCTTCAGCAGGGCGCAAAGCTGCTCGAAATGTTCCGGCTCAAGATATGAAGGCGTGCCACCGCCAAAATGCAGATGGCTTACCGTCACTTGCGGGCTGATTTTTTCTGCAACCAAGTCAATCTCGGTCTTCAGCGCCAGCAGATACCTTGCGACCCGGTCGTAACCATTGGGCACAGTGGTATTGCAGCCGCAATACCAGCACAGCGATTGACAGAAAGGAATATGCACATAAAGGGAGATCGGCTTTTCAGACGTAATTTCTCCGAGCCAGCCAAGATAATCGTCTGGCCCGACACCATCGTGAAATTGCACCGCGGTTGGGTAGCTCGTATATCGCGGTACCGCCATACGGGCATATTCAAGCAAATTATCGTCCATGGCTCCAGTTGTGGCATTCACCCACCAAAGCTACTTTGATCCGTGTCAATTGTGTGAAAATTACTTAAGGTCAGGACCGCCGCTTTCACCCAGCTGCCAGAATACGCCTGTCATAATCCCCAATGCTTCGCGGGTAAGCGGTGCCAGTATATGTTCATCGGGCGCATGCTGGGAACACGCCGGGTAAGAATGCGGGATCCACAAGGTCGGCAGGCCTAAAATATCGGCAAACACATCATTGGGCAAAGAGCCACCCGAATTAGGCAAAACCGCCGGTTTCTTGCCGCAAGAATTTTCTATCGCCGCTTTTAACCAGATCACCCACGGGTCTTTGGGCGCGAGGCGGGTTGCGGCAAAAAAGCCCTTGTCTGCCTGTTCCAAATCAACCATTTCAAAACCATGGTCGTCAAGATGACGGCGCAGCGCCGGGATTATATCCTCCGGGTCAGTGCCAATCACATAACGCAACTGGCAGTGCGCTGTTGCAATTCCGGCAATAGCATTGACCGGCGCTTCGGGAATGCCGGTTTTAAACGCGAGCACGGCAAAACTGTTCCAGCCATAGACACGTTCTGCCGGGGTGAGATTTTTCTCCCCCCAGTCAACATCCACATGCGGCCCGTTGTCGGGACTGACTACCGGGCAGTCTTCCAGCGCTTCACGCACATCATCAGTCAATGTCTGGGGTCGCCATTCAGTTACTTTAATCTGGCCACGCCGGTCGGTGATGCAGGCCAGCGCGTGGGCGAGAACAATACCGGGGTCTTTTAACAATCCGCCCCAGTTGCCCGAATGATGCGCGCCCTCGCGGTATTCGACGGTGAGGTTGAAGTTGATGGCACCTCGCGTGCCCAGTGAAATAGTAGGACGTTCCACCTGCAGGCGCGGGCCATCAGACGCAATAAGCACATCGGATTTAAGCAGTTCCCTGTTTTGTTCGGCAAACTCCGGCAGGCCGCGCGATCCCGCTTCTTCGCCGGTTTCCACCAGCAATATCGAGTTAAACCCTAAACTCCCGCGCGCCTCTAAAACCATAGCAAGAGCATTCATGTTGATGCACAACTGCCCCTTGTTGTCAGCGGTGCCACGCCCGTAGATTTTGCTGCCTTCAGTGACAATTTTCCACGGGCTCAGGCCTTCGCGCCACAAATCGTCCTGACCCAGAATGACGTCGCCATGGCCGTAGGTCAAAACTGTGGGCAGCGTGTTATCTTCAATGCGCCTGCCAACGAAAAACGGTGTGCCGCCTTCAAGTGGGTTATCGAAAACCTGACACTCGTATCCCATTGCTTCAGCTTTAGGCAGAATTTCCTCTTCCAAAAAACGGTAGAGTTCGGAGCCGCGATCATCGCGCTGGCTTTCGGTATGATAGCCCACCCACCGGTCCAGTTCAGCCACATAAGAGCCATCATCGAAGAAGCGTGCGGCTTTTTGTAAAAGTTTTTCCTGTGTCAAAACTCAAATCTCCCTATAGCGTTTCTTGCTCAACCAAACTCCTCTAATCCGTCATCCCCGGGCTTGACCCGGGGATCCATTCCTCTGGATTTTCAACATAAAGATAATTTGATGTTCTGGTTTAGGAATACGGTATGGATCCCCGGGTCAAGCCCGGGGATGACGAATTGGAGTGAAATGTCTCCATTATAAATGCAACATAATTTAAAACCCATTCTCAGCGATGGCATCACCCCACGGTGACATGATTTCCGATATGCCGAAATTCCCCCCTGATTTGCGAGAAACCGCACTGGGGCAGGCAAAGTGATAGGGGTAGCTTAGCCGTCGCGCTGGTTGAAGCGGGTGGTCCCGGCCAATCAATTGGTGAACCTCCTTACCAAGGGCCAAGTCCGCCACCACGTCACCGCCGCCACTCATATCAATACGCGGGTGGTGAAAAGCCTGTTCTAATCCCATGTCAAAATCGCATAAAAACGAACTCAGTTGCATAACAGCAGGCATGATTTTGCGCCCGCCCGATGCACCAACGGCAAATGACATATCGCGGTTGTGACCAATTGCCGGACACACATTCATCAGGCATTTTTTATCCGGCCCAAGCGAATTAGGATTGCCCGGTGCAGGATCAAACCACATGACGCCATTGTTCATCAAGATGCCGCTGGACGGCAAGGTGACCTTGGAGCCAAACAACGACAAAAGTGTCTGGGTCATCGACACCATATTGCCATCTGCATCGACAACGTTGAAATGAGTGGTGCAGGTTTCGCCACGCCCGCCTTCAACGTCACCCATGGTGGCAAGGCGATCCGCATAGGCTTTTTGCAGGGAATTTGCGTAAGCTGCAAACATCGCTGCATCGGGAGCGTTGCCGGGATTTGGGATAGCTTGCTCAAGTTGCGCCAATGTATGCGCCATTGTCGGCCCGGCGGTGAGGCCCGGCACCACGGAAATGATCGCATCGCGGTACTTGATGTTTAACGGCTCAACAAGCGTTGCCCGGTATGAGCTCAGATCATCTTCACCAAGGCAGCCGCCAAGCTTTTGCACGTCAGAGACAATAGCGCGGGCAAGATCACCATCATAAAGCTCACGTGGCCCTTTTTCCGCTACCTGTTTCAGGCTCTGTGCCAGCTGTGAGAAATCCAGATGATCTTCAAACGCTGCCGTCCACTGGGAAATAATCGGAAAACCATCGCGGAAATATATCTCGCGCGAAGTATCATAAAGATTGATCTGTCGCGCCGCACACATAATCAGCAAAGACGAATACCAGTCGAGTATCGGGCCTTCTATAGCCAGATCGACAGCCGGTTGCACCAGTTCGGCCCACGGCCTGGTGGCAAATTTTTCATGGGCAATGCGCACACCATCAACCAGTCCGGGAACTGCTATCGAGCCGGGACCATGCAAATTGCGCTCGCCTTCAACTTGCGGCCATTCAAACAGATCATTGGCCGTGCCGGTGCTTAAGGGATAGTCTTTTATGTTAAGGGCTTTGGGTGAGCGCATGCCATAATCAATGGCGTGGGTTTTGTTCTGCTTGGCGTCATAAATAACCATGGCACCACCACCGGCAAGACCGCTCATCCACGGCTCCACCACGCCAATGGCAAAGGAAGTGGCAATGGCGGCATCAACAGCATTGCCGCCTTGGCTCAACACCCGTGCGCCGACTTCGGCAGCAACGCGATGCTGGGCTGCAACAATTCCGCCCGACGACTGGCAAACGGTTTTGCGGATCACTTGCGAGGTGCTGAAATTTTCTTTTATCCGGGGAGGTGTCATAGTTCAGATTTAACCTTATCCTATAGAGAAAATAAACGCCCATATGGCAGCGCGTCGGGCACATTGGCCAGACGCAGACAATGCCAGGCCAAAGCATGGTTTGAAGAGGTTACCGGTTTGCCCAACTCGGCTTCAATTTCTGCAACACTATTTACCAGCCGCAAAGCGGTGCACGAGACAAATACCGCTTCAACTTGCGCGTGCCCACCCACTTCCAAAACTGCAGCCTTGATTGAACTGGGGCTGATGCGGGCAACCGTCGGGTCATTTTCCTCATTGAATGAAGCAAACACCGGCACAGCGAAGCCAGCCTTTTCAAAATAGGCTTTGACCTTTACGTTAACGTCAGCGCGATAGGGTGTGAGAATGCCGATATTCTTAACACCCAGTGCCTTAAAAGCAGCGAATGCCGCCGTTACCGGCGTGGTGCACTGAGCTTCGGGGCGGCTTTTGTGTATCAGTTCGAAAACCTGATCCTCGCCCATGACAATAGAAGCCGAAGTGCAACCGTAGGCAACCACATCAAGAGGGCATCCCGGTAAAATAACCTCACACGCCTGCGTTATGCCAGCCTCCATCGCCTTCAGGGTTTCCGGTGTAATCGTGTTGTCATTGTAAATCCGGCTGTGAAAAAGACCAACGCCGGGCAGGTCACAAATCTGCCTGAACTCAAATTCCAGTGTACCGTCACTGGCCAGCACAATCACGCCAATAGCGGCGCGGCTGGCAATTCCGGCATCAGTTTCAAAAGCGAGATTGTAAAGCTCTTTCATGTGTGGCCTTGTTTATTCTTTTTTTTAAGCAAACCACATTCACAGCCGCAACGATGAAAATCAAGGTTTGAATTTAAATAACAAATGCAATAGTATAACATTACAAAACATGTTTTGATAATTTACACGAAGGTGACCGTGCCATGACATCCGGTTCTTTTCCCAAACCTGAACATGATCACCAAAGGTGTGTCGCCAGACTTGTGCGCCATGCTGAACAACTGTGCATCAAGGCGGGCGTGAGATTGACGGTGCAACGTCTCGCTATTTTAAAAATTATCGGCAGCAGCCATAAGGCCACCGGTGCTTATGATGTGTTGGAAGTGATGGCAAAGCAGGGTCAGCGCGCAGCCCCGGTAACCGTCTATCGAGCGCTCGATTTTCTCATCTCCGTGGGCCTGGTCCACAGAATTTCCAGCCTCAATGCTTTCATCGCCTGCCATCATAGCCACGGGTCAAATCCAGTGCAATTGTTGATCTGCAAGGCCTGTGGTGGCGTCGGCGAATTGGAATTGCCAGCGGTAACGCGCGCCTTGAAAGAAGCTGCGGGCAAGGCCGGGTTCAGCGTTGATGAGCCGGTGGTTGAAGTGACCGGCGTCTGCGCCCATTGTTGTGCGGCCTAGATCATGGTGAGCCACAAAGAGATATCACAACCGCTGATATCAGCGCACGACATTGATGTGGACATCGGATCAAAGAAAATTCTTGATGGTGCCCACCTTGACATCAACACAGGCGAAATCGTCACATTGATCGGGCCCAACGGTGCGGGAAAAACCACGCTTGTTAAAGTTATTCTGGGATTGCTGACGCCAGGCCATGGGGTTGTGAAACGCAAATCAGGCTTGCGCATCGGCTATGTCCCGCAACAATTTACCATCGACCCGCTTATCCCGCTGAATGTCAACCGCCTGATGACGCTCACCGTCAAGGCCACCCGTGCAGCGGTGCAACAGGCTCTGGCGACCACAGGAGTTTCTCACCTCATTGACCAATCTGTCTCTTCGCTTTCAGGTGGCGAACAACAACGGGTTTTACTGGCGCGGGCATTATTGCGCGAACCTGATTTGCTGATCCTTGATGAGCCGGTGCAGGGTGTGGATTTTTCCGGTCAGGTAGCCCTTTACCAGCTCATCAGTGACATCAGGCAACAGCGCGGCTGTGCCATATTGATGATCTCTCACGACCTCCACATCGTCATGGCACAAAGTGACCGGGTCATCTGTCTTAACGCCCATGTGTGCTGTGAGGGCCACCCGCAAGAGGTGGGAAACAACCCGGAGTATATCAAAATGTTTGGCAATAAGGCCGCACAAACCCTCGGGCTTTATGCCCACCACCATGATCACAATCATGATTGACGATTTCCTCATACGCGCGATTGTAGCCGGGCTTGGAATTGCCGCAGTGGCCGGTCCACTCGGATGCTTTGTCGTCTGGCGGCGCATGGCGTACTTTGGTGACACCATGGCTCACAGCGGCCTGCTCGGCGTCGCCATCGGTTTGTTTTTCAGTGTCAATTTAGTGCTGGGTGTGTTTGTCGCCTGTATGGCGGTAGCCTTTCTTCTGGTGTTCCTGCAACGCGCCCGCGGGCTTGCCACCGACACGCTGTTGGGAATATTGGCGCATTCGGCTTTGTCTTTAGGCCTCGTGGTCATAAGTTTTATGCCCTCGGTGCGCGTGGACCTGATGGGCTATCTGTTTGGTGACATTCTGGCGGTTTCCATGATGGATATTTTCCTGATTTATAGTGTCGCCGCGCTCTCCTTGCTGTGTCTGGGTTTTATCTGGAACCAGTTGTTGGCCCTGACGGTTCATGCCCATCTGGCAGCCGCTGAAGGTATCCCCACAAAAACCCTGCATATTGTTTTTATGTTGTTGATTGCAGGCCTGATTGCCGCTGCCATGAAAATCGTTGGCATCCTGCTGATTACATCTTTGCTGATTATTCCCGCTGCTGCTGCGCGGCCCTTTGCCCGATCACCAGAAAGAATGGCGGTGATTGCCGCATTGATTGGTGCTCTTGCCGTGATGATGGGGCTTTTGGTCTCTTTACAACTCGATACCCCCTCAGGCCCTTCAATTGTGGTGGCCGCCGCTATTTTGTTTGGCTTTAGTATGATTTTTTCTGCTGTGCGCAGGCCAGGATCAGTATAAGACAATGTATCTGTAACCTGAGGATGGCGAGTCGTGGAAAACGGACCCTTAATGCGTCGGCGTTCGATGCCGGTAAACATAGATGGGATTTGCGTCGGTGGTCTTGCACCCATTGTGGTGCAATCCATGACCAATACAGACACGGCCGATGTTGCTGGCACCGTCGATCAGATTGAAGCCCTGGCAAAAGCCGGGTCGGAAATTGTTCGCGTCACCGTTGACAGGGCAGAAGCAGCTATTGCCGTCCCCCACATCCGCGATGCATTAGCCAAACGCGGATGCGACGTTCCAATTGTGGGAGATTTTCACTATATCGGCCACAAGCTCCTGTCCGACCACCCGGCCTGCGCCGAAGCCCTGGCCAAATACCGCATCAACCCCGGCAATGTCGGTTTTCGCGAAAAACGCGACAGACAGTTTTCCGCCATGGTCGAGATCGCGTTAGAATACAACAAACCCATCCGCATTGGTGTTAACTGGGGCAGTCTTGATCAGGAACTTCTGACCCGGTTGATGAATGAAAATGCCGTAAGTGCCACCCCGGTAGACGCCCAACAGGTGATGTGGGAAGCCCTGGTGCAATCGGCTTTGATCAGTGCGACAAGGGCTGAAGAAATCGGTCTGGGTGCGGACAGGATAATTCTTTCGGCCAAAGTGAGCCAGGTACAGGACTTGATCGCGGTCTATCGTATGCTGGCTGCCCGCAGTTCCTATGCACTTCATCTGGGACTCACTGAAGCAGGCATGGGCTCACGCGGCATCGTTGCGTCAACCGCTGCCTTGAGTGTTTTGTTGCAGGAAGGAATTGGCGATACCATCCGCATTTCCCTAACGCCTGAACCCGGTGGCGATCGCGTCCGCGAAGTGCTTGTGGCGCAGGAAATTCTGCAAACCATGGGCTTGCGCTCTTTCATGCCCTCGGTCGTCGCCTGTCCCGGCTGTGGCCGCACCACCAGCACTGTGTTCCAAGAGCTGGCCCAGCAGATCACAGTCCATGTGCAGACTAATCTGCCTAAGTGGCGCGATAAATACCACGGCTTTGAAACCCTAAAACTCGCCGTCATGGGCTGCATTGTCAATGGTCCGGGCGAAAGCAAACACGCTGATATCGGCATTTCACTCCCCGGCACCGGCGAAGAACCCGTCGCCCCGGTTTTTGTCGACGGCAAAAAATTCAAAACCCTGCGCGGGCCAAAAATAGCAGAAGAATTCACCGCCCTTGTGGACAGCTACATTGCCGAAAATTATAAGATGAAATAGGGATTGGGTTATTGGGGGTGCTCAAGCGGCGCGCAGCTTGCGGACTCTTTAAGTCTTGTAGCGGTTCGTCTTCGTTTGGATTCACACCACCCCACATCGTCATCCTCGGGCTTGGCCCGGGGATCCATACCTCAATATTCTCGGTCAAAACGCACTATCTTTATTTTCGAAAGCTCAACGGAATGGATCCTCGGGTCAAGCCCGAGGATGACGATGAAAAATGAGTTTTCTTTAATGCGATACGCATTAATCCAACACTCATGCTTGTTCGAGTGTCACAATGACAGGTTATCCGTATGGCACGCGGACAAGCGCAGCGTTGGACTAACGAGCAAAGCGAGTGCAGGCTGCGCGCCGCTTGAGCACCTCTAAGATCCCAATACTATCCCCGGAAGCAAAGCTCTATTTCTCCCGCATAATCGCAAATTCAGCCGCCGCCCTCAGCATATCAGCCTCCGCACCAAAATCCGATAAAGCATCAATCGCCTGTTCCACTTGTAGCTGCGCCAAGGTCCGCGCCTCATCCGCACCCAGCAGTGACACAAATGTGGCTTTGCCCGCATTGGCATCTTTTTGCGTCGCCTTGCCAATCGCATCAGGCGAACTTTCATGATCGAGAAGATCATCGGCAATCTGAAAAGCCAGTCCGAGCTTTTCCGCATAAGCCAAAAGACACGCTGTTTGCTCATCCGATGCCCGGCCTAAAATAGCACCTGCATGACAAGCATGCTTGATCAGGCACCCGGTTTTTAACGATTGTATCAATCGGATGTCATCAAGACTGGCTGGTATTGTCTCAGCGGCAAGATCTAACATCTGCCCCCCGGCCATGCCGTCAGCGCCGCAGGCTTTAGCCAGCGCCTGCACCAGTTCAAGGCGGATGGCTGTATCTTCATGGACTTCTTCAGCACTCAAAATCTCAAAAGCAAGTGTCAGCAGAGCGTCGCCTGCAAGTATCGCCGTTGCCTCATCATAAGCTTTATGAACCGTGGGCTTGCCGCGGCGCAAATCATCATCATCCATCGCCGGTAAATCATCATGCACCAGTGAATAACAATGAATACATTCCAGCGCACCAGCCGCTGGCAATGCTGCGACATGCGCAACACCGAACATAGTAGCTGTTTCAATCAGCAAAAACGGCCGCAAGCGTTTGCCCGCCCCCAGGCTGGCATAGCGCATCGCCCGCCACAGGTGTGGCGCCGATACCTCAGCATCACTCAGGCGGATGTCCAGCCAGCCATCCACAGCCGTGGCATTTTGCGCTAATCGTTGCTCAAAGGTCATTTAATTCTGTCATTCGTATTCAATTTCTCAATACCGTCATTCCCGCGCAGGCGGGAATCCTCTATCGACATCTTCCAATCTGAAAGAAGCTTCCCGCCTGCGCGGGAATGACGATGTGGATAGTTTTAACCTGTTATTTTCAATAATATCTACGCCCCACGCCTAAATCTTCACGCATCTTCCGTTTTAAACTTTGTAGTACCTGTGGCCGGTCCGGGTGCACTTCGCCATTGATCGGATTCGTTTCCATCATCCGCATACAGCTTTGTATCACTTGTTCGTTGCCCACAAGTTCAATTCTATTGATCCAATGCCCTGAATATCTAGCCGATTCTTCTGTTCCTTCGGTTTCATTTTTGACGATGGAATCCAGATACCCAACGTAAGCCTCTTTTTTTTCCTGAAAATCGCGCTTTGCAATCTCTGATTTATTTGAATACCAAATTTGAATCATCGTTGTAACAATGGCACCTAAGCCGAAGGCGGTTATGAATTCAACAAAGCCCATTTTAGTTACCTCACGTATGCCATAATAGTGTGAGGAACAATTATATGAGCAGGACGCAGTAAAAAGATATGACTAAACTGCAGCAGGTATCTCAGTCCAAACCAAAGCGGAGGTTTTTACCGCGGGCCTTGCGGTTTTTCATGAGTGCAATTGTTATTGTCAGCCTGATCATTATCGGGCTTTCCGTGCTTTATCGCTTCGTCCCGCCATCCTATTCGGCCCTGATGTTATGGCGTATGGCCAGCGGTGTTGAGACCGATTACCGCTGGCGGCCGCTCGACCGGATTTCCGATAATCTGGCGTATGCGGTTATTGCATCTGAAGACGCACGCTTTTGCCGGCACAATGGTGTCGACTGGCTGGCCGTTGAAACCGTGTGGCAGGATTTGCAAAAATCAGGCAATAATCGCCCGCGCGGTGCCAGCACCATTGCCATGCAGGTAGCGCGCAATCTGTTTTTGTGGCCGTCGCGAAATTATCTGCGCAAGGCGCTGGAAGTGCCGATTGCCTATTGGCTTGATATGGTATGGACGAAGCGGCGCATGATTGAGATCTATCTCAACATCGTCGAGTGGGGGTCGGGAATCTATGGTGCAGAAGCAGCGGCGCGCCATTATTTCGGCCGCAATGCTGCAAATCTTAACCCGGCTCAGGCAGCCTTGCTGGCAGCTGCCTTGCCCAATCCTATCGCCCGAAACCCGGCCAGACCATCGCGAAAACTGGTGCGCCTGGCAAATTCGGTGCAAAAACGCCTCAGGGCAATCAGGGGCCGGGCCACCTGTATTTTCTCCAATTAAGCCGGGACACCGGTTTTTTTTAATCTTATCTCTATTTTGGTGATGGTTTTACTGGCATCTTTACGTCATTGCGCGTATAAGCCACCGAAATCAGCTCTGAATCACCTGATAGGTGCTTCGGATTTAAGAGAATTATTCTCATAGACCAGATTAAGGAATGGAGTGCACTATGGCAGTCCCTATGAAAAAAGTGACACGTATGAAACGTGGCCACCGACGTTCAACAGATGCGCTGAAACAGCCATCATATGTGGAAAACAAGGAAACCGGCGAATTGCATCGCCCGCACCATATTGATCTCAAAAGCGGGATCTATAATGGCCGTCAGGTTCTTGAGCCTAAAGAAACGTACTAGAACCATTTGAATTCGTTCAAATGTGATCTATAAAAGGTCTGCCATTGGCGGGCCTTTTTGTATTGCAACACCCGTTGCATGAAAAATGAGATTATTGTGCAGGGACACGGGATGCTATGTTGTTAAATTTCCCCTTATTGATACTGGTATTTGCAGGTTACAATTCCGTCGTGTTTTTCACCACGAGCACGTTTGAAACCGCGATATTTTCAGTAACCATGATTTCCGGTGTCCAATGGGTGTTTAATCTGGGTGATTTGCTGGTGGCGGCTGCTTTGTTCCTGCTCTTTATAGAATTGCTCAAGGCAACACGCTCAGGCACCGTCTCGATTATTGATCACATGTTGTCAACATTGCTTTTCATCGGATTTCTGGTTGAATTTATTGTCATAGAGCAGGCAGCGACATCAACGTTTTTTCTTCTAACGCTGATATCGCTGATTGATGTCATTGCCGGATATTCGGTCACCATACAATCAGCCCGGCGCGATTTTGGTGTTGGTCCCGGCAGCGGGCTGTTTTAGATTTTTTTAAAAAAAATTCATCCAGCCACAAAACCGCAATGTTCGATGGCCCAAATCGCACACTGCTCATCGCTTTTTGAATGCGCTCCCGAAACACCAACAGCCCCGACAATCTGACCGGCTTTGTTTTTGATAATAACACCACCGGCAACCGGCATGTAACGACCGCCTGTTATAGCATTCAAAGCTTGGGCATGATGTGGCCGTTCATCGGCACTTTTCCCCAGTTTTCGGGAGTTTTTACCCATGCCCAAAGAGCCATAGGCTTTGGCTTCGGCGATTTGGGATTTGAGGAACCCGACGCCGTCCTGAGACTGCTGGGCCTTGATATGGCCGCCGTCATCCAGCACCACCACAGCCAAAGGGCCAAGCCCCAGACTAGAGCCTTTTTTGAACACGCTACGGATGATCGAATTTGCCTTGCTTAGCTTGATTGTACTCATTCTTGTCAACTCCTTGTTTTTATTATTTTTAATGGAATTAGCAACAACATATTGCAAACTACCCTGAAGTGGTAGTTCTTACATTATAAAAATGGAGGTTTTTCTGCCGAGCTTCAACTGTGTAAAAGTTGTGTTTTACAGGACTGGTCTAAATAGGGGAAAAGTCGCAAAGCCTGCAGTTTCCAGCCAATAACACCAGCTAAAACCCCGGCCAGCGACCGGTTTATCTCAGATGCTGGACACTATACGTGGACTGGGTGTTAAAGAAATTTGTTTCTTGTACGTTTCCCGGGCAAAATTGGCATGGCGCCGGACAGCGCGTGCCGGTGTTTCAGTTGCTGTCTCCTGGCCAATATATTGAGCAATAAAAGGTACAAACGCCCGCCAGCGCTTTGCGCTCAAGTGGGATTGGTTGTGCGTGCGCGGGTGCAGGGAAACGATGTCCTTGCCTGCCGGCTTTGTGCTCACAGCATCATTGTTTTGCGCCGATCCGGTATCGCTAAACGACCCTTTGCTCTTAGGCCCAGCCGGGTTCAACACGCTGCCTGGTTGCCGGCGCATTGAAGATTGGCGTCGAAAGATTTGAGTTGTGGGCTCAATGCGCATGCATCACCGTTTGTTTCATTTTAGGTCACTTGTTGCTGTTACACGCAATAACCCGGCCAACCTGACGTTAATGAATTATTAACCATGTATCGATGAAGCGGAAGTAATTGTATGGAATTTCCCCGGGTTTGTGGATTTTAAACCGGCATCGCCTGCGAGATTTTTCGGCTTTTTTAAGGTTTCTCAATTAGGTTTTAAAAAAATGATGCTGTTCGTTGCGGGAAACATACCGGATGGCTGAGAAATCTATGCGCCTTTATGGGCGAGGAGGCAGATGTGACCACCTTTGAGTTTGGTGAGGAAAACCCGGTAGCCCCTGATGAAGGTGGTATCGGGCAGGACGGTGAATTGACCGAGAATTCCAGCCGCAGGCGCCTGGATGTGCGCACTGAAGACAATGTTGACGATGACACCGTAACTTTAGGCAGAATTCGTCAGGTTTTGAAATCTGTCGAACACGCCGTTTACGAATGGAATATCGCCGAAGATGTCTTGCATTGGGGTGACAATGTTGGTGACCTTCTCCCGGTGCCGGATTTAAGTCTTTTGAATACCGGTCGCGGATTTGCGTCATTTCTCGATTCGGACAATCTGACCAACCGCTATGAAGCGGTGATGAACAGTGGCCAAAGCGATGAAGGTGAAGGTGTCCCTTATGAAATTCAATACCGGGTTTTCCCTCACGGACGCAACGGTCACAAGTCCTGCTGGATTGAAGATGCCGGGAAATGGTTTGGTGATGAAAATGGAAAACCGATCAAGGCTCAGGGTATTATCCGATTGTTCGACGAGCGCCATCAGCGCGAACAGGAACTGGCTTACTTAAGTTCCTATGATCCGTTAACCGGACATATGAACAGATTGCGTTTGAGTGAAACCCTGGAAGAGGCTTTAAAAACGTCGGAGAAAACGCGCCAGCCATGTGCGTTTTTATTGGCCGCCATAAATAATCTTGCCATGGTCAATGACGCCTATGGGTTTGATGTCGCCGATCAGGTGATTGCAGCTGTGGCCAACCGGATCAAGGGAAAATTGCGCGGTGGCGACACGATGGGCCGCTATGCCGGTAATAAATTCGGCATCCTTTTGACAAATTGCAATGATGAGGATATGCGCATTGCCGCTGGTCGGCTTGACGAAGTAATTCGTGGTGCTGTGATTGAAACCGATGTCGGGCCGGTTTCTGCGGCAATTTCTCTTGGCGGTGTTGTCATGCCGCGTCATGCGCATTCCGCCCAGGAAGGAATGGTGCGGGCAGAAGAAGCCTTAGGCCTGGCCAAGCAACGCCACATGGACCACTTTGTTCCTTATGAATATTCGAGCAAAAGAGAATCGTTGAGAAAACGAAATGTCATGTTTGCCGATGAGATAATTTCCGCCCTTAATGATCGTCGCCTGCGGTTGGGATTCCAGCCGATTGTCGATGCGCAAACCGGTCAGCCGGCGCATTATGAGTGCCTGCTTCGACTGGTTAAACCCAATAACGAGATTGTTTCTGCGGGCCATTTCATACCGGTTGCCGAGCAATTGGGACTGGTAAGGCTAATTGATCACCGTGTTTTGGAGCTGACCATAGAGGCACTGCTTTCAGCTCCCCACGTCAATCTGACATTCAATGTTTCCGGCCTTACAGCCACCGATCCCTCGTGGCTCGCCAATCTTAAAGCCCTGATACAAAGCAACCATCAGATTGCCGATCGATTGACGGTTGAAATTACCGAAACCGTGGCCATCAATGATATTGAGGAATCAACCAAATTTGTTTCCTCCCTGCGCGATCTTGGTTGCCGTATTGCCATCGATGATTTTGGTGCCGGTTATACATCGTTCCAGAATTTGAAGCTGATGAACGTCGACATGGTCAAGATTGACGGATCATTTGTTGAAAATCTTCATAAAAGCCCGGACAATCAGTTTTTTGTCCGCACCCTCATTGACCTGGCTAAAAACTTTAAGCTGCAAACCGTTGCAGAATGGGTTGAAAATGAGCGCGATGTGAATTTGCTGCGCGACTGGGGGATCGATTATATGCAAGGATTCCTGTTTGGCGCTGCACAAATGGAACTACCCTCGGTCCCCGAAGAAACAGTCAAAACGTACGAGGAAACAGCCAAGCCGCAAAAAAGGCTCATTGTCCGGCATGTGGCCAATAGTTAGGTCATAGACTGACAAAATTCTGTTGGATTTATGATTTGTCTTTATCGAGGCGATTAAGTTGAGACTGCATTTGCGCCAGTTGCTCGCGCAAGGTTTCCATTTCGTCTGACTTGGAGCTCGTGGTGTCTTCTTCCGCTTCTTGTTCCGTCTTCGCTGTGGTGCCGGTTGGGTCAACGAAAGGCGAGAACATGGACACCGCCTGTTTGAACATATCCATATTCTGACGTACCTGATTTTCCATGGCATCAAATGGTGCTTTGTTAAACGATGTGCCCATGGCACTGCGCAATTCGTCTTGCTCTTTGGCCAGCATGTCAGCCGACACATTCAAAAAACTGGGAACGACGTGCTGCATGTTGTCGCCATAAAACCGGATAATCTGCCGCAGAAAATTTACCGGCAGCATGTTTTCGCCCTTGGCTTCCTGTTCGAAAATTATCTGCGTTAACACCGAGTGCGTTATATCTTCATTGGTCTTGGCGTCCTGAACGGTAAAGTCAGCGCCCGATTTAACCATCTCGGCCAGATCGTCCAGCGTTACATAAGTGCTTGTTGCAGTATTATAGAGTCGGCGGTTGGCATATTTTTTTATAACAATCGGTTGGTCTGATTGATCCGGATTTTTTGTCACGATTATTTTTCCTCAATCGAATGCCTGATAAAATATGGATTTGACGATCAGGTCTGCCCGCAACCAATCATATCGTTTGGTGTGCAGGCTCTCCACTATACCAACAACCTTTTCGCACTGCAATAAAACCTTGCCCGGCGATACATTTTGTAAATGTAAGAATACGAAATGGTGCAGCGCAAAATAATTAACCTTTGCGTTGCAACATAAGTTCATTGGCGATATGATCGGTGAAATTCAGCATAGGAGAGATTTCAATGACACAGAACACCACACACGTCGTCATCGTCGGTGCGGCCCGGACACCGGTTGGCTCCTTTGGCGGCGGCCTGTCTTCCTTGCCGGCCCATGACCTGGGCGAAGTTGCCATAAAAGCAGCACTGAAACGCTCAGGCGTCAGTCCGGAAGATGTTTCTGAAGTCATCATGGGGCAAATTCTAGCTGCCGGTGAAGGTCAAAACCCGGCGCGTCAGGCGTCTGTAAATGCCGGTATACCGGTGGAAGCACCGGCCTGGGGAGTTAATCAGCTGTGCGGATCGGGATTGCGCTCTGTTGCTTTGGGGTATCAGGCAATTCTTAATGGCGACAGTGAAGTTGTGGTCGCCGGTGGCCAGGAAAGCATGAGCCGGGCACCGCACGTGTCGAACCTGCGCAACGGTACCAAGATGGGGGACGTATCCTTCATTGATACCATGATCAGTGATGGCCTGTGGGATGCTTTCAATGGCTACCACATGGGGCAAACGGCTGAAAACGTTGCCGAAAAGTGGCAGATTACCCGCGAGCAACAGGACGCCTTTGCCGCAGCTTCGCAAAACAAGGCGGAAGCTGCCCAAAAAGACGGAAAATTTAAAGACGAAATCGTAGCCGTGACCATCAAAACACGCAAAGGCGAAACCGTGGTTGCCGAAGACGAATATATCAAACAGGGCGTAACGGCTGAAAGCCTTGGCGGCTTGCGCCCGGCGTTCAAGCGCGACGGCGGCTCGGTGACAGCAGGAAATGCCAGCGGCATTAATGATGGTGCAGCAGCCGTTGTTTTGATGACAGCCGAGCGCGCAGCCGCTGAAGACAAAAAGCCAATGGCGCGCATTGTCTCTTGGGCTCAGGCCGGGGTCGATCCCGCAATCATGGGCTCAGGCCCCATTCCGGCCTCGCGCAAAGCTTTGGAAAAAGCCGGTTGGTCAGCAGATGATCTCGACCTGGTTGAAGCCAATGAGGCTTTTGCCGCTCAGGCTTGCGCCGTTAACAAGGAGCTTGGCTGGGATACGGCTAAGGTCAATGTAAATGGCGGTGCCATTGCGATCGGACATCCAATAGGCGCATCAGGTGCGCGCGTGCTGGTGACCTTGTTGCATGAAATGGTGCGCCGAGATGCCAAAAAAGGCCTGGCCACACTTTGTATTGGCGGTGGTATGGGTATCGCCATGTGTGTCGAGCGCGACTAAAAGATAATGGTGCGTGCCATTAAATCAGGGTTGAGTACTTCCAGCTGAATTTTTGAAAGATGAGATTATGACACGAGTAGCAGTTGTAACCGGGGGCACCCGAGGAATAGGCGCCAGCATTTCAGCTGCTTTGAAATCAGCTGGATATACGGTAGCGGCAAACTACGCCGGCAATGATGAAGCGGCAGAAAAATTCAAAAGTGAAACCGGTATAGCGGTTTACAAATGGGACGTAGGCAATTTTGACGCCTGTAGCGAAGGCCTGTCAAAGGTTGAAAATGATCTCGGACCCATCGATGTTGTCGTCAATAATGCCGGTATCACCCGCGATGGCATGTTACATAAAATGACGCCTGAAGCGTGGAATGAAGTGATTCGGGTCGATCTGTCTTCCATGTTCAATATGACCAGACCGGTGATTGATGGCATGCGGATGCGTGGGCATGGCCGCATTATCAACATTTCGTCCATCAATGGCCAAAAAGGCCAGATGGGACAAGCCAATTACTCCGCAGCAAAAGCCGGTATCATCGGATTTACCAAGGCTCTGGCTCTTGAAACCGCCCGCAAGGGTATCACTGTAAACTGTATTGCCCCAGGATATATCAACACTGATATGGTTGCCGCTGTGCCGGAAAAAGTGCTGGAAAGCATTATTGCGGCAATACCGGTAAACCGCCTTGGCCGGGCTGAAGAAATAGCCCATTGCGTTCTCTTTCTCGCCGATGAAAAAGCAGGCTTCATCACCGGCTCGACAATCAGTGCAAACGGCGGGCAGTATCTGGTTTAAGCCAATTTACAGCGGACAGGTCTTGGCAAAACCCCAATAAAGTTCCCGAATGTGTTGGCTGACAGGACCGACGCCAAATTCCTTGTCTTCAATCTTGTTAACCGCGACAATCTTGCCGTAGTTGCCGGTGCTGAAAACTTCATCGGCATCCATGAGTTCTTCTTCTGAAATACTTCTCTCAGCAACCGGGTTGCCCTCGGCTTGGCACAATTGCATCACACGACTTCGGGTTATACCAGCAAGGAAAGTGCCATCAGCAGAAGCTGTAGAGATCTTCCCATTTTTGACAATCATGAGGTTCGCCGTTGCCAGTTCGGCAATTGATCCATCGGTCTTGTAGACCACCGCATTGTCAAACCCGCGCCCATTGGCATAAGCGATGGCGCGTTGAAGATTGGGATAAAGACATGCAGCCTTGGCATCTGTTGGTGCCATGTCGGCAAATGGGCGACGAAATGGCGACAGGCACGCGCTAAAGCCTTGTGCGTCTGGAAGCGGCAAACGGTGAATGGCGATGGCACATTCGGTGGTCTCGGGCTCGGGTAGAAAAAAGCCGTCGCGCGGAAAAAACATCGGACGGATATACAGCTCTGCTCCTTTGGGGAACATGCCAACCCCTTCGCGGCAAAGCTCAATCAGTCTTTCCAGCGCAATATCCGGTTTAAGCAGCATACGTGTTGCGGAAGTCAGGGCGCGCTGGCAATGCAGATCAAGATCAGGGGCGCAATTGTCAAAGGCTCTGGCACCATCAAACACGGCATTTCCCATCCAGAACGTATTGTCCTTGAGGCTGATAAGTGGCGTTTCTTCGGTGGTCCACGCACCCTTTTGCCAATACAGCCAGTCCATCTCGTTACTCAAAATCTGTCCTTACATTTTCTAATCTCGGCAAACACTTGCGCCAAATCAGCTCCTACCATCCCCAGTGTTTCCTGTATCTCAGCGCTGTCGGGGCGCAAAAACGGATTGGTTTCAAGTTCCAGCTGCAAGGTTGTCGGTACCGTTGGCTCATTGTGAGCACGCATTTCTTTTATCAGCTCGGCCCGGGCGCGCAAGGCGGCATTGCCGGGCTCGATACTCAAGGCGAAAGCTGCATTGGCTAACGTATATTCATGGCCGGAATATATTACCGTTCCACCGGGCAGGGCCATGAGCTTTTGCAAAGATGACCACATTTGATCCATCGTTCCTTCAAAAACCCGGCCACAGCCCAGGCTGAACAATGTGTCGCCTGAAAACAGCAGGTTATCGTCTTCAAACCAGTAATTTATCTGCCCCAGCGTGTGACCCGGCGTTTCAAATACCTGTGCAGACCTGGCACCAAAATCGTAAACATCACCCTCAGTCAGTTGCACATCAATACCGGGTATTTTTCCGGCTTCAGCCTTTGGCCCGACAATTGTACAACTGGTTGCCTTTTTAAGCTCGAGATTGCCGCCGGTATGGTCATGGTGATGATGAGTGGTAAGAATGTGGCTCAGTTTCCAGCCTTTCTCATCAAGTGCAGCGCTGATTGCCGAAGCATCGGGCGCATCAATTGAGGCTGTTTCACCGGTTTTCGGGTCATGCAGTAAAACGCCATAATTGTCGCTGAGGCAGGCAAACTGGTAAATTTCTAAATGTGTCATGTGGCGCTCCACCATTATTTTGTCTTTATGGCCAATTAATCACAATACTATACTATGAGTATTATCTGATTGTGCAGTCTCTAAATTACGTGTGCTCAATAAATCGCAATTTTATGCAGGTGTCATGTTTCTTGATGTTATCGATATTCGGGCGTTTTATGCCAGTGCGCTGGGTGGAATAGCCCGGCGGCTGGTGGCTCAGCGTATCCGGGCGATCTGGCCCAATATCAAAGACATGCGTCTGGCCGGTGTTGGCTATGCCACCCCGTACTTAGGCATGTTCAAGGACGAAGCGTTGTTGTGTGCAGCCTTTATGCCCGCTCGTCAGGGGGTGTCACGCTGGCCGGCACAAGGTTCCAGCCTGACAGCGCTTATCGAGCCCGAGGACTTGCCGTTGCGCGATGGCAGTATCGATAGAGTGTTGATGGTACATGGTATTGAGATGGCTGAAAATCTACCCGCTATGCTCAATGAAGCCTGGCGGGTGCTTGCGCCGGGGGGGCATTTGTTGATGGTTGTTCCCAATCGCCGCGGCATGTGGGCACGATTTGACCGCACCCCTTTTGGCCATGGCCGCCCGTTCAGCCGCGGGCAATTAATCCAGCTTTTGCGCGATGCCTATCTTGCCCCGGAATTATGGAAATATGCCCTGTACATGCCACCCTTCAGCCGCTCTTTCCTGTTGCGCTCCGCTGTTGCCTGGGAGCGCATCGGCAGCTGGCTCTGGCCCGGTTTTGGCGGTGTGGTTTTAGTCGAGGCAACCAAACAGGTCTACGCGGCAGGCGCTACGCAGGCAGCGCAAAAAAGAAAAATCATCTTCCAGCCGGGTATGAAACCGATACCGGTAAACACGCGCAGAGGAATTTCTTTAAAATAGCGCCGCGATATTTTTACCTTCAACCACCCGCATCCCGGGTCAGCACAAACACCGCTTTTTCACCGAAAAAATTCATCAACAGGCGCGAAGAAGATATCAACTTTGAATAGCCGCGCGAATCTACCGCCAGCTGTTTTTCGACCGTCACGTCAAGGTTGCTGCACAGATTTTCAAAATCCCGGATGGTGCAGAAATGGATATTCGGGGTCTCGTACCAGCTTTCCGGCAGGCTTTTTGTCATCGGCATGGTGCCATTGAACAAAAGCTGAAGCCGAACCCGCCAATAGCCGAAATTAGGGATTGAAATGATAATCTTGTGGCCAATTCTCAGCATCTGCTCAAGCACGATATGGGGTTTTTGCGTCGCCTGAATGGTTTGGCTCAAAATCACCACGTCGAAACCTTTTTCGGGATAATTGATCAAATCGGTATCGGCATCACCCTGCACCACCGACAGACCTTGCGACACACACAGGTTGACACCGGCCTGACTGAGTTCAATGCCACGCGCATCAATACCCTTGGCTTCAAATAGGTAGGACAAAAGTTCACCCTCACCACAGCCGATATCAAGCACGCGTGCGCCCGGCTCGATCATGTCGGCGATGAGCGCCAGGTCTTTGCGTAATTCGGGTGTTCTGGAAATCGGAGTTTGAATCATAGGTTTTCTTAATCCAGACCGCGTTTGCGCGCAGCCGCTGACATGAAGCCTGAAATTGTGGCAAACATTTCCGGTGTATCGAGCAAAAACGAATCATGGCCCTTGTCGGTTTCAACCTCAACAAAGCTGACATTGGCGCCAACAGCGTTTAAGGCGTGGACGATTTCCCGGTTGCCCTGGGTTGGAAACAGCCAGTCGCTGGTGAACGATACGATACAAAATCGTGCGAAAGTACCCTTGAAAGCATTAGCTAAAATCCCGCCATGGTCCCCGGCGAGGTCAAAATAATCCATCGCCCGCGTCATGTAGAGATAGGAATTGGCATCAAAGCGGTCAACAAACGTCGAGCCCTGATACCTGAGATAGCTTTCGACCTGAAAATCAGCATCAAACCCATAGGTTAATGCCGCTCGATTTTGCAGGTTGCGACCAAATTTCTGGTGCAGGGCCTCGCCGGAAAGATAGGTGATATGAGCCGTCATGCGCGCAACGGCCAGGCCTTTGCGCGGATTGGTTTCATGTTTGAGATAATCACCGCCGAGCCAGTCATTATCCGCCATGATGGCCTGGCGACCGACTTCATGAAAGGCGATGTTTTGTGAGGTGTGCCGCGCCGCTGTGGCAATGGGAACAGCGGCGAAGACGCGATCTGGATAATCCACCGCCCATTGCAACACCTGCATGCCACCCATCGAGCCGCCGATGACACAGAAAAGATCGGGGATTTCCAGCTTGCCCAGCAACATCGCCTGCGCCCGCACCATATCAGCGATGGTAATCACGGGTAATTGCAGGCCATAGGGTGTGCCTGTGTCAGAATTGATGGTGCTGGGGCCGGTTGAGCCCATGCAGCCGCCAATCACATTTGAACAGATAACAAAGTAGCGATCCGTATCGACAGATTTGCCGGGCCCGATCATCGCCGTCCACCATCCCGGCCGTCCGGTTTCGGGATGCTCACTGGCTACATGCTGGTCCCCGGTGAGCGCATGGCAGACTAGAATGGCGTTGCTGCGGGCCTCATTTAAGGTGCCATAGGTCTGATAGGCAATTTTGAGCGGAGATATTTCCTTGCCGCAATCAAGTTTGAGCGGCTCATCGGCGGCAAACTCCATCACCGCGCTGTTGCTGGCGACACTGGTGTCAGCCCGGGATTGGCCGGGTTTTTCCTTGTTTTTTATTGTTTTCACCATCTGCGGCACTCGAATTCGTATAATCAAACAAATATAGAGGGTTGGTCTTATCACTCCCGTCCAAATGGTTCAACAACAGCAAAAATCGCTTCTTTTAGCCATACGCCAATCTTTTCTTTGATTTTATGGCGCAGCAGACATAAGAATGCGCGTGTTAGAGCCTGACCTGTGAAACGAGATGAGCGCAAGATGAACAATAAAACCAGTCAACCGGTGCCAAAAAAGGGAATTTCAAGTCTGGTTCCTTATGCGCCCGGCAAGGTGCCTGATCCTTCTTTAGGCAAAACCTTCAAACTGTCCGCTAATGAATCCCCGCTTGGCCCCAGCCCCAAAGCGCTCGACGCCTTTCATCTTGCGTCCTCTGACCTGTTCTCCTACCCTGATCCTGCCGCTCGCGTTCTGCGCGCGGCCATTGCCAGAAGATATGGCCTCAATCCTGAACACCTGGTCTGCGGCAACGGTTCTGATGAATTGCTCAATCTGATTGCCCGCATCTACCTTGGTCCGGGCGATGAAGGTCTTTACACGCAATATGGCTTCACCGTTTATCCAATCTGCATCCAGGCCAACGGCGCCACGCCTGTAGTTGCACCGGATCGTGATTTCACCGTGGATGTGGACGCGATTTTGCGTCGGGTAACCGAACGCACGAAAGTAGTCTTTCTCGCCAACCCCAACAATCCGACGGGAACCCATGTGCCGCAATCGGAAGTGCGTCGTCTCAGCGAGGGCCTGCCCAAAGGCTGTGTTCTGGTTTTAGATGGTGCGTACGCTGAATTCGTCCGGCGCAATGATTATGAAGCTGGCATTGAACTGGTATCAACCACGCAAAATACCATCATGACACGAACATTTTCGAAAATTTACGGACTTGCGGCCATTCGTCTTGGCTGGGCTTATGCAAGCGAAAATATCATCGATGCCATAAGCCGTGTGCGTGATCCCTTTAATGTCACCGGGCCATCACTGGCCGCCGCCGTGGCTGCATTCGAAGACGTTGATTACACAGAAAAAGTGCGCGTTCACAATGACACCTGGCTGCCCCGGCTGCGCGATGCCTTGATTGCCGCCGGGTTGCAAGTCACGCCGAGCTTATGCAATTTTCTCCTGCTGCATTTCCCTGATGAAGATGGAAAACGGGCGAAGGATGCCCACGAGTTCCTTGCCCAACAGGGTCTAATGTTGCGTCAGATGGATGAATACAACCTTCCCAATGCCTTGCGTCTTTCTGTCGGTACGCAAGAAGCAAATGAGCGTGTCATAACCGCTTTGTCTGGTTTCATGCAAGGCGGAGCCTAGACCATGAGTTCGGTAACTTTTGATCGTATCGCCATTATTGGCCTGGGGCTTATTGGATCTTCCATTGGTCACGCCATTAAACGCGGCCAACTCGCAGGTCATATTGCAGGTTACGCCCGCACTGAAGACACCCGCAAAACGGCACTGGAAATAGGGTTTGTTGACAGTGTTCATGATACAGCCGCCGAAGCCGTGGAAGGGGCTGACTTAACGCTTGTTTGCGTGCCGGTAGGTATTTGCGGGCAGGTGACACAGGAACTCAGCCCCTCCTTAAAACCAGGATCAATCATAACCGATGTGGGCTCGGTCAAGCAGGCGGTGATTACGGCGATGTCGCCGCACGTTCCCCAAGGTGTTCATTTTATTCCCGGCCACCCCATTGCCGGTACCGAACATTCCGGGCCGCAATCAGGGTTTGCTACTCTGTTTGATGGCAGATGGTGCATTTTGACACCTGTGGCGGGCACGGATGAACAGGCCTTGCAGAAATTAACCGGTTTCTGGCAGGCTTGCGGCAGTATGGTTGATACAATGGCACCCGATCATCACGATCAGGTGCTGGCAATTACCAGCCACCTGCCCCAGCTTATTGCGTACAATATTGTCGGAACAGTTACCGAGCTTGAAGAAGATACCCAATCGGAAGTCACCAAATTTTCGGCCTCAGGTTTTCGCGACTTCACCCGTCTGGCAGCGTCTGATCCAATAATGTGGCGCGACATTTGTATTGCCAACCGTGATGCCATTTTGGAAATGCTTGGCCGGTTTACTGAAGATCTCACCAGCTTGCAACGCTCAATTCGGCGTGGTGATGCTGACAAGCTGCAGGAACTATTCACCAGCACCCGCGACATGCGCCGCAAAATTGTCGAAGCTGGTCAGGATACGCCGGAAGCTGATTTTGGTCGTCACGCATCTGATGATAGCGCAAAAGATTGAGGGGGCTATTGATCAAACAAAGGCTTTAACCTGGCAATTTTAAACGGGCCGAAATAGACCTTCCCCTTTTTTGCCCGTAAGGCGATTTTGACGCCGTCGGTGCCGGGATTACCGAGCAGATTGATTGCAATCATCCCCAGTTCTGCATCTTTTTCACGAATTTTACCGCTGGCAACCAGCCTTTTGATGACGCTGTCGAGACCAATCATTCTGGTCTTTAAAACGCCTTGCACCCGGCCTCGATAATCCAGATTGAACTGGCCTTTACCCTTTAATTTTAACGCGCCGCTGGTAGCGTTAAATTCCGTAATCTGTGCTTCGCCATTGTTGGCTTTCCAGGCCCTGAGCCAGTCCAGTGGTTTGCCGCTGAACTTATAGGGGGCATCCGAAAGCTTGATACGCATCGCAACGTCGTCGAGCCGGGCGCCTTTGTCAGATTGAAAATTTGCCGATCCACCAACCAGGACAAGATTTTTGACAACACCAGCTGCTTCATAATCGCCAATCGGTTTTGATGTGTCTGAAGTTGTACGGATACTGATGACGGCCTCTTTTAGATCAGTTGCAATGTCCTGTGGCGCATATTGGCTGGAGTAATCAACCAGCGTTCCGGTCAAATCGCGAATAACCACGGTTGTTTCTTTTAATGCCTGGTCTTGCAGGATCAGGCTTGATGTGACAGTCCCGGCATTACCGAAAAAGAGTTTTCTAACCTCGACAACTTTGCCATCTGAATTGCGCTTACGGCCGCTGGTAAGTTCAAAAGGCCCATAAAGCTCAGCAATTATGTGATTAAAATCATACGCCCTGACAACGGCCACCAGACGCGAAGCCGTCAGATTGATCTCGCCGAAAGGTGTCTGCCGGGTAATCTTCAAACGGGTGCAATCGAGAAGGAATTTGAAAGGGTAACCGCCAATACTGCGATCAGTGCAGGTTATTTCCAGCCCCCTTGCCTTTTCGCGCGCCAGCACCTGATCGACAACGGCCATGGCTTTGGTGGAGGCTGTCAGCCAGTAAACCGACCAGCCAACGGCCAGAAACAAGACCAGTATGAGCGGTGCTACAATTTGCCATGCCGGTTTTTTCCGGGGCCGTATACGGGAAATTAATGAGGTCATATAAACGGGGCTGTTTTTTTGCTACAACAGTTGCTATCAGTTAACCTGAAAAGGTGAACTGATACAATCTGGATTATCATGCAGGATTTTTGGGTGTTTGGCTATGGATCGCTGATGTGGCGGCCGGGTTTTCCCTATGTGAAACGTCTCAGTGCCCACCTTTACGGGATGCATCGCTCCTTATGCATATATTCAACCGTTCACCGTGGCACGCCACAAAAACCGGGGTTGGTACTCGGCCTTGATCGTGGTGGCTCGTGTCGCGGCATTGCCTATCAGGTGGCTTTAGAGAATATAGAGGAAACCATCTCATATTTACGTGCGCGTGAACAGGTGACAAAAGTCTATCACGAAGTCACCCGGCCAATTCGAATACATGACAAAATCGACCGCGTGGTCCCGGCATTAATCTATATTGTTGACCGCAATCATGCGCAATATGCTGGCCGCTTAAGCCCGGAGGCCCAGGTTGACTTTGTCAGGCAAGGTATAGGAATATCGGGAAAAAATCCGGAATATGTACACAGCAGTGTAGAGCATCTGAAGGAAATGGGTGTGCGGGATCGACCGCTAGAAAAACTCAACTCGTTGGTAAAATCAAAAACTGATATTGGTG
Organism: Hyphomicrobiales bacterium; assembly: GCA_021775475.1. Classification (GTDB taxonomy): domain Bacteria; phylum Pseudomonadota; class Alphaproteobacteria; order Rhizobiales; family JAJFHR01; genus JAJFHR01. The sequence continues at coordinate 82,369 of JAJFHS010000041.1, read as the reverse complement.
AAAAAGACTGCGGGTAGGGATTTTCGCGGCGAATGGCGAGGTTGACGATCAGCGTCTTCATCGGGCAAATGCCGTCTGGACAAATCAGTGGCGATTTTCTCAACAGCTGTATCACCCGTAGCCATAAGATGAAAATGTTGTTCATTTGCCCCTTGATAGATTCGCAAATGATCGATTTGACGCGGCGACAATTGCCCGACATGACCAACAAACAGGACAAACCGCTCCCCATTAGGTTCATGACGCACAACCATAAGATTGGCACCGGGACAATGAAAATCCGCATCCATAGGAAAAACCGTGTGCAGATAACGCTCGCCCGAGGCGCCAAGCCAATAGTAAAAACGCTTGCCAAAACGGGCTTCTTTAACGCTGCGGGCAGGAGCATATCCTGCTATGTTCTCTATTTGTGTCATAAGAACAAATATAGAACATTAATTGAGGGTGTCAACTGAAATCAGTGAGTCAGTGCAACATCAGCCACATTTTGAATAGCCGCAACTGAGACACGAGTGGCATCCTTCCTGAAAAACCAGCGAGGGCATATCGCATTTGGGGCAAAATTTCATTTCGTTTAAACGATTGATTTCAGATGGGTTTTCTTCAGAAAACGTCGGATCGGCACCTTCATCTCTGGCCATGATAAATCCAGTATCAATCATGTGGCGCTCGATAACTCCACCGATAGCTGCCAGCAGTGAGGGCACGTATTTGCCGTTCATCCATTGGCCGCCGCGCGGATCAAACACCGCTTTTAATTCTTCAACCACGAAAGATACATCGCCGCCACGGCGAAAAACGGCACTGATCATGCGGGTCAGCGCCACGGTCCAGGCATAATGCTCCATGTTCTTGGAGTTGATAAAAATCTCAAAAGGTCGGCGGCGATCATTTTGAATAATGTCGTTGAGAGTTATGTAAATTGCATGATCGCTTTCAGGCCAGCGCACCTTGTAGGTATAGCCCGGCAGAACGTTGTCGCGCTCCAGCGGCTGCTTCATGTAAACAATACCATTATCATCTGTGTTCAATGGCGGTGCCGGTGCATCCAGCGCCAGACTGGTCTGACCATGGTCATCGCTGCCAGCGATTTTAGCGGTTTCATCCACCGTCAGTACCGCCCCGGTAACATCATTGGGTCGATAGGTGGTGCAGCCTTTCAAGTCGAGATCATAGGCCAGCTGGTAGATGTCTTTGAAGGCATCAAAGCTGATTGTTTTGGGGCAATTGATGGTTTTTGAAATCGAGCTGTCCACATGCTCCTGCACCGCTGCCTGCATCACCAGATGGTCTTGCGGCGACAAGGTCTGCGCGGTGACAAAGCAATCGGGCAGGGGGGCTTCATCGCCAAATTTTTCGCGAAACCTGCCATAGGCATAATCCATAACGCTGGCCTCGCTTTTGCTGCCATCGGGTAGCAGAACCGCGCGCTTGTAAGAAAAGCTGAATACCGGCTCGATGCCGCTGGAAACATTTTGCGCCAGCAGAGAAATTGTGCCGGTGGGGGCAATTGATGTCAGCAGGGCATTGCGGATACCGTGGGCTTTAATGTCATTCCTGATCTCATCACCGAGGGTGCGCACCATTCCCGAATTAAGATAAGCATCCACATCAAAAAGGGGAAAACTGTCTTTTTCCCGGGCAAGCTCGATGCTGGCTTTATACGCACTGCGCTTGATTTCAGCCATCCAGCTTTTCGATAAGGCAGCCGCCTGCTCGCTGCCATAGGTGTGGCCGCAAAATATCAGGGCATCAGCCAGCCCGGTGACACCGAGACCAATGCGGCGTTTGGCCAGGGCTTCGGCCTTTTGCTGCTCAAGCGGGAAGTTTGACAGCTCAATGACATTATCCATCATGCGCACGGCAACTTTTACCAGTTGATCAAGTTCGCCTGCGTCGATGCAAGCACCGGCTTCAAAGGGATTTTCAACCAGTCGCGCCAGATTTATCGAGCCTAAAAGACACGCCCCGTAAGGTGGCAAAGGCTGTTCGCCACAAGGATTGGTGGCGTTGATTTGCTCACAATATGACAGGTTGTTACGCTCATTGATGCGGTCAATAAAAATAACCCCAGGCTCGGCATAGTCAAATGTCGCCTTCATGATGCTTTCCCACAAATCGCGCGCACCAAGCGTTTTGTAGACCTTGCCGTCAAAGGTTAAATCCCAGTCTTCGCCGGCCTTTACCGCCGCCATGAAGGCATCTGTAACCAGCACCGACAGGTTAAACATGCGCAGGCGTCTGGCATCGTGTTTAGCGGCTATAAACGCTTCAATGTCAGGATGATCACAAGCCATGGTCGCCATCATTGCCCCGCGCCTTGAGCCCGCCGACATTATGGTGCGGCACATGGCATCCCACACATCCATGAAGCTCAACGGACCAGAGGCATCTGCCCCCACGCCTTTTACCAACGCTCCTTGAGGGCGCAATGTTGAAAAATCATAACCGATACCGCCACCTTGCTGCATGGTCAGAGCAGCTTGTTTGAGGTGTTCAAATATCGCCGCCATATCATCGGAAATTGTACCCATGACAAAACAGTTGAACAAGGTGACGCGCCGCTGTGTCCCCGCGCCCGACAGGATACGTCCGGCTGGCAAAAACCGGTAATCACTCAACGCCTCAAAAAACCGTTGCCTCCACATTGCCTGGTCTGGCTCTTTTTCGGCTTCAGCAAGAGCAGACGCTACCCGCATCCAGGTATCTTCAATCGTCTGGTCAATGGCGGTGCCATCGCGCTGCTTGAAACGGTATTTCATATCCCAGATCATCTGAGAAATGGAACTGTCGATTGAGGAGGTATCTTGGATCATTGGTGGAACTCTGCAGGTGAATTTTCTAAAAATATACTAAAGGAAAACGACACCGTGAGTCAATTTTGTTCACGTTATGTACTAATGGTTAATCAATTGTTAACAGGTTACCAACCGGTATTTTCTCAATCAAAATCCCGCGCCCGGCCTTCCGCCACCAGTCTGGTAGTGGCATCTTCGATTGTTGTTTCAAGTTCAGCCATGAAAGCCCCGCGCGCACTGCCCGCCGCAATTGGCGGTAAAATTTCGATGATAATTGTTCCAGGATGGCGCAAAAAGCTGCGCCGGGGCCAGTAGAGCCCGGAGTTAAGGGCAATCGGCAAACAGGCGATGTCGAGAGATTTATATAAAGCTGCCACACCGGATTTGTAATCAGCTTGCGCGTCCGGTGCTTTTCGGGTGCCTTCTGGGAAAATGATAATCTGCCGGTGTCTGTCTCTTGCGCGTTTTGCCTGTTGTAACATGCGTTTAAGGGCTGAAGATCTGGCGTTTCTGTCCACCGTCACCATTTTGAATTTGAGGGCAAACCAGCCAAAAAGGGGAATAAAGGTAAGCTCTTTCTTCAGGACAACAGCGGGATCATCAAACAGGGTGAGCAGGGCAAAGGTTTCCCATAAGGATTGATGTTTACTGGCCACCAGCAAGGTTCCCGTAACAATGTGTTCACGACCGCGAATTTCAATTGAAATTCCGGCCACCAGCCGCATCAATAACAAACTCGTTTTGGCCCATAGCTGCAAGACCCGAATGGCCCATTTATGAGGAAATAAGAATACCGGCAACCCGCCGATTAAAAAAATCGCCAGCACCAGATAAAAGGCAATATTAAAGCCAAAAGATCGAATTAAAAGCACGGACACCATCTGCAAATTGTCAATTGATCAATCCTGACGCCAATCGTATTCGCGCAGCAAGGTATTTGACATACTCAGACATTACCAACTGCGCGGTATCGCGATTTGTCCACCACTGCGATGCCGGAATTGAATCTACCACCACCGGATAAGCGATGAGATTTATCTGCGGCAGAACATTTCGCAGCTCTACCAGACTGCGCGGCATATGATAATTGCTGGTGACAACAATGAGAGATTTAAACTTGTTCTTGGCAACCCATCTGGCGGTTTCGGCCGCATTGCCAACAGTATTGCGTGCCGCTTTGTCCAAATCAACGCAGCATTTAAACAAACTGCTTTGTGCCGGTACCAATCGGGCCAGAGCGTCGCTCGAAGTTGTTTCGTGAACACCTGAAATGAGCAATCGGCCACCCTTGCCGGCACTCAGCAGTTTAACCGCTCCAGTAAGACGAGATTTGCCGCCGGTGAGGACAACAATAGCATCAGCTTTGGCAATATTGACGGGTTGTTGTTGGGGTATGAACTGGGTGAACTGATAAAAGCCGACAAAAAAACCCAAAACAACCAGGACCACACCACTGATGGCGATTTTTGTGTTTGTCTTTAAATTTGCCAACAATTTCATAACCATTGTGACCCTGTCTAACGGTCCTGATTCTGGTATTTCTACCACATGGAGAAGGGTTTCGAACAGGATAGTTTCAACGATTGAGCTATAAAACACCTGCGAGTATTCGCAGCACCACAATGCGTGATGTGGTCAGGCAAATGATAACGGTGGCCAGGGGGACGGTGAAAAGCACAAGAAACCCCATAAACCCTAAAGATGTCTGGCCGGTAAGAAACTGAAATCCTGTTTGATCTGCATCGGTGCCAAAATAGCTGGTTAAAAATAGTCCCAGAAAAATATAGGTCAATATGCCGCAGACAACACTGATTAGCCCGGCTTTCAGACCGATAATGAAGAATCGCGATTGCACTTCCTCGGCAATAAAATTGTCCTGGGCGCCGACAAGATGAAGCACCGAAATAACTTCCTCATTGCTGGCCATGGCAGCACGCGTGGCAAAGATAATTATGGCAATCGTTGTAATCGAGATAAGAGTGAGAATACCCAGAGAGATCATTTTCAGGGCATTGGCACTGCGTAAAATTTGTCCCTGCCAGCGTTTGTGAGTATCGAGGCTGGCGCCTTTTACTTTTCGTTTGAGCCGTTGTTTCAGCTCATCAAAAGCAGGTGGGTTTTTTTCGTCAATAACAACCGAAATGAGGCGTGGAACCGGCAGATCAGCAAGCAGTGATCCTTCGCCAAGCCACGGCTCAAGCAGTCTCAGGCTTTCCTCGTTACTCAATGTGGTGGTCGATACGATGCCGCGGGTGCTATTGAGTATGGCCGTAGCGATTTCAATTTGCACATTCATATTCTCGCCATCGACGGGCTTGATTTGCACGGTAACCTGTTTGGCGACATCGGCAGTCCAGGCCTGGACCGATCCGTTAATGAGAATATTTGCAATGACGGCGAGAACGGCAAGGTAACACATGGCGGTTACAACAATGGTAAGCGATCGCCCGCTTTTTGTCTGGGCCGGTAAAATGCTAATGTAAGAACCGGTAATCAACCCTGGCAGATTTTTCAGGTTAAGAAAGCTCAACAAGCTTTGAAAACGGGTTTCAGTTGCATTTTCGTTGCTGTCGCCGGTTTGCGAAAATCCCTCGCTCATGACACAACTTCCAACTCGCCATTATCAAGAACCAACCGGGGTGCTCCAAAATCATTCATCAACAATCGATCATGGGTTGCAATTAAAATGGTTGTTCCCAGCCGGTTGAGCTCAACAAACAATCGCAGCAGACGCTGGGCCAGTTCCGGGTCAACATTACCGGTAGGCTCATCGGCCAGCAGAAGAGCCGGTCGTCCGACAACGGCGCGGGCAATGGCGGCACGTTGTTTTTCACCACCGGAGAGAATTTCAGGTGTGGCATTCAAACGCTCGCCCAGGCCCACCCAGCGCAGCAGTTCGATTACATTGTTTTCATATTCATCGGTATGGACGCCACGGATGCGCAAAGGCAGGGCGACATTTTCATAAGTGGTTAAATGGTTGAGCAGGCGAAACTCCTGAAACACCACACCAATACGTCGTCGAATAGCAGGTAATTCCCGTCGCGGCAGGGTTGCTACATCCTGGCCAAAAATCGAAATCAGGCCACGCGTTGGTCTTTGCGCCAAAAACAACAGCTGCAGGAGGGATGTTTTACCAGCACCCGATGACCCGGTGAGGAAGTGAAAGGATCCCGGTGCCAACTGAAAACTCACATTTCGCAGGACTTCCGGCCCCATACCATAACGTAACCCGACATTCTCAAATTGTATCACTTAATCTGTTACCTTTTACCTTAGGCTCAGGGCCCCTTAATTAAGCGGTCCTGACCCTAGGGTACGGTCGCTTTGATCGTGTTTAACCACACTTTAACCAGCATTGGGGTTATCTGATGGCTGGATTAGCAAAATCGCGCAGTGATTCTCTCAATCATTTTTTGAATTATAGCACGCGATCATGGTGTTGAATGATAATTAGCTGTTCTCAGTGCGAAACAAGTTTCGAGGTTGACCCAGCCTATTTTGAACCCGATGGCAGAAAGGTCAAGTGCTCAAATTGCAGTACCGTATGGTTTCAGGAATATATGCCGCCAGAAGATGTCGAGGGTCTTGAAAACAGTCAGATTGACAGCGCCTCAGGCGATGATACCGGCCGTGAAGAAAATGTTGACGACCCTCGTGCCGAAGACACTGAAGAAGATATAAGGTCCGAGGCTCAGCGATTGGTTTCAGCTGCCCGTGAAATTAAAACCGGGCGCCAGCAGTACAAAAAACAGATGACGTCTGCGCTTGCCGGATGGGGAGCTCTGGCAGCAACTATTGCGGTGGTTGCAGGTCTGTCTGTTTCCTATCGAAACAGTATCGTTAAAACCCTGCCTGGTACGGCTCGGCTGTACGCACAACTGGGCATGCCGGTCAATGTGCGTGGCATGTCCTTTGCCAATGTGATCTATACGCGAGATTTTGAAAACGGCTTGCCAATACTGGCCGTCAAAGGCGAAGTTGTAAATCTTACCGACGAAAAAAAAACTTTACCGCGCGTGCGCTTTGGCCTGCTGGACGCAACTGACCAGGAACTTTACTACTGGACCGTAAAAGTCGACAAAAAACCTATCGGCCCCAATGCACGGGTTAAGTTTGTTACCCGTCTGGCTTCACCACCGACTACGGCGCAAGGGTTGATTGTGAGATTTGCAAAGGCAACTTCGGGGTATGGCGCATATCGCTAAAATTACTATTCAGGATTGAGCAATCGATATGGCTCAGGTGTTATTGGCAGAAGATGACAGTGCGGTGCGTGATTTTGTGCGTCGGGCGCTGGAATTAAGTCGTCACCAGGTCACTGTTGTTTGTGATGGCGGTGAAGCCTGTCATTTAATCACTTCTGGTACCCACAAGTTTGATCTTCTGGTTTCAGATATAAAAATGCCGGTAATGGATGGCATTACCTTAGCCTTGATAGCGGCAGAAAAAGTGCCCGACATGCCCATTTTGCTGATGACCGGATATGCAGATCAACGCGAACGCGCTTATGGGCTTGAAGCTATTATTGCCGGACTATTATATAAACCCTTTACGCTTGAAGACATTACCTCGGCAGTAGATAAGGCGTTAGGCCGGGACCAAACAAACTAGAGCGTGTCACCGATAAGTGGGTACCGGTTATCGGATAAATGACACGCTTAAACAAAGAGTTAGAGTGCAGTTTTGATTCAATCAAAACATGAAGCACTCTAGAGTCGAACAGATTACTCCCTATTCTCCGCACCGTCCCGGCCTTGAGCCGGGACCTGTCCGGTCTCAAACCTCCTAAAACCTGCGTAAAAGTCTTTCGAGGTAATCCAGTTCAAACTGCGGACGGTTGGGCTCACCAATGCGGTTTTGCAGCACTCTTCGCAATTCGCGGGCGCGTTGTATATCGGCCTGGGTTGGAATTTTGGTGGATAGTCCATAATCCGGTCCCGAACTTGGCAATGGCCGCCCCAGTGGATCGGTTTCACCCTTGCCATTGTTTTGCCCGCGCTGGTTTAGCCCCTGGCGCTGCGCCAGCCCATCCACCATTTGCTGGGCCATGGATTGCGCACCCTGGCGCAACTGATCAATGGCCGAACCCTGTTTGCCCACCGCCCGGCCCGGCTCACCTTCGCGCAACGCACCTTCAGCATTTTGCATGGCTTTACCTGCCCGGTTGAGAGCCGAAGGCTGTTCCATGCCGTTTTGGTCGAACTGTTCCATCATTTGACCAAGAAGGTCTCTCAAAGCCTGTTGTTTATCCGCCAATGTCTGGATGTCGGCATTGGGTTTTGACAAGCTTCCCTGTCTCGGGTCGTTATTTTGATCCGCCTTGTAGGTGTCGTCGAGCAGGCGTTGTTGCTGGTTAATCATTTCACCCAGTTCCTCGATCATATCGGACAGCATCGACTGGTTTTGATTGGGAGCCGTGGTGGGGCCACCAGCCTGCAATGATTCCAGCAGGTTCTGCAACTCAGACAACATCTTTTGGGCTGCATCTTTGGAACCGCTTTTGGCGAGGTTTTCAATGGTTTCCAGAATTTTGGCGAGATCGCGAGCCTCAACGCGTTGATTTCTTTCACCCTGTGGCAGCTGGTTTCTTTCGCCCAGTTTGCGGTTTTTCTCATTCAGCGCCTGCAAAAACCGCCCCAGGGTTTTCTTCATATCCTGCATCAACGCCTCAATTTCCTCAGGTGAGGCATTGTTGGCCAGTGCTTTGCGAAGCGCTTCCTGCGCAGCCCTGAGCTCTCGTTCAGCCAAAGACAGATCACCATCTTCAACCTTGAGCGCCAGATCCCACAACAGGCTGTAAACCGATGTCAGCAATGTGTCGTTACTGCCCCGGCTCAAGCGGAAATAAGCTGTGCGCAGGCCAAGATAGATGGTTGTATCTTTAATGATTTCTTCGGGAAACAGAGTAAGGGCATTGATGGCCAGGGCAACGGATTGACGATTGTCGAGCCTGCGGGCAAGCTTGGCCCGTTGTTCGGCAATTGCCTGAGCCAGAGGTTTGGTGAACTTTCTTTCCGGCAGGGTAATGCTGACCGGATCACTGAAAGTTTCCTGCCCGGCATCGTCAACTGCCTTGAGCTTCAAGATAACCGTAAGCCCGGCCCAGGGGTGTGCCGTCAAATCCTGAAAGACGGATTGGTTGGCACTTCTTACCCGCGCACCGGGCAGGTTGATGGTAAAATCGGGGGTCTTTTTGGCAAAGGGCGGTATGATGGTGTCATTCATCGATTTGCGCGAAAACATTGCAGACGCGCTGACAACGCCATAATCATCCTTGAGCGTGTAGGGAATGGAAAGGGTTTGATCGCCGGTGGTTTTAATCTCACCGCTAACGGCAATAACCGGTGGTGTATCGGGTATAATTGCAATCTGCCAGCTTGACAGGCTGACCCCGTCATCGAGAATATCAACCAGGCGCGAGCCCGCGAGCTTGAGCCGTAATTCCAGCGTTTGCTCATCAATCGCCTTAAACACGTGAGTGACTGTTTCTGTGTCGCTGTCAGAGGGATCGCTTATCAGTGCGGCTGGATTTTTGACGCCCGAAATCCGCACCACCAATTCACTGTTTTCAGGCACATTAAGCCGTCGGGTCTGTAGGGTGTCATCGGCAATTTTCACGATGCCGCCGGTCAGAAAAACCGGTGCTTTGCCGGTATAGCGCGGCGGTGTGATCCAGGCATCAATCGACACTGTTACCGCTATGCGTTTGAGCCCTGGTGAAGCTATGCTGTTAATACGTTCGCGCCAGTCAGGCCCGGCTGAAAAAACCGCAACAAACAACACCAGAAAAGCCAGCGCGCGCAAAGAATAAGGGTCTTTTCGCATAAGACCAGGTTTCGGCAGGCCGGGTTTTAAACCATCAACTATGGGTATCAGCCGTGTGCGGTGCGCCTGCCAGATTGCCCTGGTTGCCGGATCACTGGCATCAAGGCTCAGTGTGTCCGCCAGTGAACTGGCAGGGCGATGGCTGTGTCCGCTCGAGGTTTCGAGCCATCTTAGTGCTTCTTTTTCGCTCGGCCATCGCGCTTTAAAAACCCGCACCAGCGACCACAGTAATATCGTACCAAATAACACCAGCAGGCCGATATGAAGTGCTGGCGGCAGCCATTCAAACACACCGAAAAGACCAAGAGAGATAATGCCGGATGCGCTCAGCAATAACGGCAGGGACTGACGCCACAGGCGCTCCCAATAAAGAGCCAGTCTGGATAAGCCAATTTTAAAATGAAACGGTAAGTTCATCCATCACCAATAGCTCAAAACAAGACGCTTCACCCAGCATACCATATTACCGGGCAGATACGCCTCATATATACGTTATAATGTTTAAGCGTATCATGAACCGGCTTTTAGACCGATTTGTGGCCTATTGCCACGGTGCGGTCTGATCAAGCTCGATAATGTCTTTGACTTCCATGCGCCGGCGAACAACAGCGAATTGATCGCCGCTAACCAGAACTTCGGGAATGAGCGCCCGTGTATTGTACGTTCCTGATTGTACCGCGCCATAAGCGCCCGCTGTCATAATGGCGACCAGGTCGTTTTGTTTGAGGAGCGGTAATTCTCTGTTGGTGGCAATATAGTCTCCGGTCTCGCACACCGGTCCGACAACATCAACAATCTGCGTATAGCCATTGACTGAAGGTTGCACAACGCTCAGAACTTCATGGTGCGCTTCATACAATGTCGGTCGCAAAAGATCATTCATGGCGGCATCAATGACGGCGAAATGCTTGTTCTCACCATGTTTCATATGCACCACCCGCGCCACCAAAATACCAGCATTGCCGGCAATAAGACGACCCGGTTCGGTAATGATTTTACACCCCAGCGAGCCGACGGCTTTTTTAATGACATCGGCGTACTCCCTCGGTAGCGGTGGTTCATTGTCGCCTTGCCGATAGGGAATTCCCAGTCCCCCACCCAGATCCACATGTTGAATATCATGGCCATCGCTGCGCAAATTTTCTACCAACTCGCCAATGCGCTCGTAGGCCAGCTGGTAAGGTTCGAGATCGACAATCTGACTGCCGATATGCAGATCGATGCCACAAACCTGAATGCCCGGCAGGCTGGCGGCCAGTGCATAGACCTCGCGCGCCCGCGTCCACGGGATGCCAAACTTGTTTTCGGCCTTGCCGGTAGCGATTTTGGCGTGTGTTTTGGCATCAACATCGGGGTTGATGCGCAAAGAGATATTGGCGGTTTTTCGCGTCGCCGTAGCCACCAGCGAGATCAGATGAAGTTCAGATTCGGATTCAACATTAAAGCACAATATCCCGGCTTCCAGAGCGTCCGAAATTTCAATTTCAGTCTTGCCGACACCGGAAAAAATAATTTTCTCCGCAGCTATACCGGCCGCCAGAGCGCGCTTTAATTCGCCACCTGAAACAATATCCATACCGGCACCGATATCGCCAAGCGTTTTAATCACCGCCTGATTTGAATTGGCCTTCATGGCATAGCACGTCAGATGGTCAATATCGCCGAACGCTTCGTCAAAAACCTTGAAATGGCGCTCTAAAGTGGCGGTTGAATAACAATAAAACGGGGTGCCAACCTGAGCAGCGATATCCGGCACAGGTGTATTTTCAGCATGCAGGATGCCGCTTTTGTAGGTAAAATGATGCATGAGGCAGACTTAAATCAACGGGTCAAGAATGAACGTTTTTCCAGAATAGGTATTTTGTTCAACTTTTTCAGGATTGTCTTCATTGTCGGCAACCGGCGGGGGTTGAAGATCACCGCGGCGGCCACAGGCACCCACAAAGAGCATTGATACCATGACGGCAACGATTGCAATTTTAACATTGGACATCAAGTTCAACTCCACCATGCGATTTTGGCCAACACCCATAATCCATACTACACTGTCGTGCCGGTTCTCAAGGAACTTCTTTGTTTGACTGCAAAATGTCAAGCCATCTTAACGCCTGCTGTTTGACATTATCGGGTGCTGTACCACCGTAACTGGTGCGTGAGTTGATGGAATTTTTTGCACTCAGCACATCATAAATTTCCTGTGAAATACGCGCCTCGACCTTTGTCATATCTGCCAGCGGTATTTCATCCAGAGTGATATTGCGCGCGCTGGCCAGTGCCACCAGTTGCCCGGTAACATGATGGGCCTGGCGAAAAGGTAAATCAGCAACGCGCACCAGCCAGTCGGCAAGATCGGTCGCGGTGGAAAAATCGCTTGCCGCGTATTTTTCCATATTATCAACCTGTGGCTCCAGATCCCTTATCATTCCCGCCATCGCCGCCAGTCCCAGGCCCAGGCTGTCAAAGGCATCAAACGCCTGTTCTTTATCTTCCTGCATGTCTTTGGAATACGTCAGCGGCAGGCCCTTCATGACAATCAGCAGGCTGGTCAATGCACCAACAATGCGACCGACTTTTGCCCGCACCAGTTCGGCTGCATCAGGATTACGCTTTTGCGGCATGATGGAAGAGCCGGTGGAAAACTTGTCAGAGAGTTTCACAAATTTGAACGGCGCACTGCACCAGATAACAATTTCCTCGGCCAGTCGCGACAGGTTGATGGCCGTGATGGCTGATGCACTCAACAGTTCCAGTACAAAATCGCGGCTGGCTACCGCATCCATGGAATTGGCCATGGGATGGTCAAATTTCATTTCCCTGGCCGTCATGTGACGATCGATGGGAAAGGAAGTTCCCGCCAGTGCTGCTGCTCCCAATGGACATTCGTTCATGCGCAAGCGCGCATCACGCATACGACTACAGTCACGGCCAAACATTTCCACATAAGCCAGGCAATGATGACCGAAAGTGATTGGCTGAGCTGTTTGCAGGTGGGTAAAGCCTGGCATCAGGGCATCATTGAATTCAAGTGCTTTTTGTGCCAGCGCCAGTTGCAGGTCTTGCAGAGCATTTTCAAACTCAAGGGCAGTATCGCGCACATACAATCTGAAATCGAGTGCGATCTGATCATTGCGCGAGCGCGCCGTATGCAACCTGCCGGCAGCATCGCCAACAAGTTCGGCCAGACGCGATTCCACATTCATATGAATATCTTCAAGGGCGCGCGAAAACTCAAATTTCCCAGCCTCCATTTCTGACAAAATAGTGTCTAGACCGTGAGTAATTTTTTCGCCATCTTCACTACTTATGATGCCGGTTGCCACCAGCATCTGGCAATGAACTTTGGAGCCCAGGATATCCTGGGCATATAAACGCTTGTCGAAATCTATCGAGGCGTTTATGTCTTCCATAATGGCATCGGGCCCGCTTGAAAACCGGCTGCCCCACATCTTGTTGCTCATTGATCTGTTCCTGATGGGCTGTTTGAATTAGAGTTGTATTTATGAAGAAATCGCTGAAAATTAAAAAAACCACCATTGTTGTTGCTGCCGTCATGGCAATGTTTGCCGCAATTTCTCTTGATGCAGGGGTATACGGTAAAAAGGGTGGTGATGGCAATGGTTCGAGCGCTTTCCAACTCAAGGGATCGACGATAAAACAGGCTGGTGTCAATCCCTTCAGCACCGGTACCATGATAACTTTCGTGGTTGCCAAGAAGCCCAAAGAATTTGCTGATGTAAAATTTAAAGACGCTAACGGCAATGACCTGTCGTTGAGCGATTGGCGCGGCAAAGTAGTGTTGCTCAACCTGTGGGCCACCTGGTGTGCGCCCTGTCGCCGCGAAATGCCGGATCTCGATGAGTTGCAGGCGGCCATGGGTGGCGATGAATTCGAAGTTGTTGCAGTCAGCATTGATCGCAAAGGTGCCGAAGTTGCCCAGGCGTTTCTTGACGAAATAAAAGTTAAAGATCTCAAACTCTACATCGATAAAACAGCCAAAATTACCCGTGAAGCCGATGTTTTCGGCATGCCGACAACCATCCTGATTGATCGCGACGGCAAAGAACTCGGCCGCATGATCGGCCCGGCTGAATGGAATTCCAATCAGGCCAAAGCCCTGATTACAGCAGCCTTGCGCGGCAAACTGATGAGCGCTGGCGTGCAATAGATCGCTTCAAACTCCACATCCGACGGCTTCGCCGCCGGATAAGGGGCGGGCAGGTGTGATATTGATTGCAGTTGCTCACCGCGGTTTGGTTGCGCAAAAAATGTAGCGGTTGAGGGAAAACATATAGTCACCTGATGAGATGATGGCATTTTGGTCGGCAATCCATGTTTCCCAATCATCGCTGGTAAATTCTGTCGACGTTTCCATCATCGTCTTGATGAATTCGGTTGTATGTTGCGAATAGCTTTCGGGATCGGGTTCCCAGTTAAGAATTGTGAGGGTCTGGCGGTCTGTCACGTTGAAACCTGCGGCCTTCAGGTGGCGCGACAGTGTGCGTGGTACATGCGAATTAGCGTAGGGACTGGCGAGCAATTTGATGGCACGATCCATAAGTGCCTGATCATTACAATTCCAGACAAGCGATGCCCAGTCGCTATCGAGGATAACCACGCGCCCTCCCGGTTTCAGGGCCCGATAAAGCTCACAGACAGCCTGTTCCACATCGGCAATAAAACACAAGAGCTGACTGGTGGTGACAAAATCAAAGCTGGCATCTTCGAGCGGTAAAGCTGTGGCATCGCCTTGCAGGAATACTCCCTCAGGACAGTTTTTTTTCACAATCTCAATCATTGGACTGGAGCTATCAATACCGCATACGTGGCCGCTATCTCCCACGACTTCAAACATCTCTCTGGCAAAAATACCGCTTCCTGATCCCACATCGAGGACGCTGTCGCCTGTTTTCAGGCCGAGAAGTTTCAACACAGTATCGCGCTGCACCTTCATATCCGGCTTTGCAGCAATACGTTCCTGCTGTTCTGCCTTCTGCCGGTCGTAAAATTGTACTGACATTTCTGCTGATCCTGTATGGGCAATAAGGTTAAGAGTTCAGACGCTATTAGCCGGTGTAGTTAATTTCAACACAGTATTTTTTGCCGCCCGGGATCATAAGCGCAGCCTTTGATCAATGATGCTGTACAACGTTTGCCAAAGGCATCGATGGTGAAATCTTCTGCCTCCATATATTCCACCGGCAAATAGGCCAGCACCAGACTTTTGCCGATTGTGTAGCCAAAATTGCCGCTGGTTGATTGGGCGATGGCCTTGCCGTTGACAAAAATCGCCTCGCCACCGAAAACCGGTAGAGGGTCTTCCAGAGCCAGACACACAAGTTTTTGCTGCACACCGTCGTCGCGGATTTTAGCTAGAGCCTCACGCCCGAGAAAATTGCCCTTGTCCCAGTCAATCGAAAACTGCAACCCGGCCTCGTAGGGGTTGTAATCCGGTGTGATATCGACACCCCAGGCGAGGAATTTTTTCTCCATTCTCAAACTGTCAATGGCTCGGTAGCCGATATTTGTTATGTCATATTCGGCCCCCGCCTCCTGCAGGACTTCATAAACATACTGCGTATACTCCGTTGGGATATAAAGCTCCCAGCCCAATTCGCCGATGTAAGTGACGCGAAAGGCCAGTGCCGGGGCATAGCCGATGCGGATGTCTTTTGCGGTCATAAAACTGAATGCTTCGTGGCCAACATCATCATCGCAGGTTTTTCCAAGCACTTTGCGCGCCAGAGGACCGGCAAGGTTTATGACGCCATAGGCTGAGGTGATATCGCGTATCTCGACGCGGTGGTTAAGGTTGCTTTCAATCCAGTGTCGGTCGCGAACACCAAAGCCCGAACCGGTGATCAGCCAGAAGCAGTTTTCAGAGCGGCGAATGATAGTGACATCGGCTTCAATGCCGCCGCGTTCATTGCACAATTGAGTGTAGGTGCCACCGCCAATTTCCTTGTCTACATTGGCAACGCAGAGGTATTGCAGGAATTCACACGCATCAGGTCCGCTGATTTCAAGCTTTGTGAAAGAAGTCATATCAATCAGCACGACGGCCTCGCGCGCAGCTTTATGTTCGCGGCCAATGGTGATGTCCTGTTGCGGTCGCTCGAAGCCCAACACGTCCACTTGGGGTATATCACCATGGGCAAACCAGTTGGCGCGTTCCCAGCCGAATTTTGAACCAAACACCGCACCTTGTTGTTTCAGGGTCTGATAAAGCGGGCTGCGGCGCACACCGCGTGCGCTCTCCATTTCTTCGCCGGGCCAGTGGATATGATAGTATTTGCCATAAGCCTCAACCGCGCGATCATGCAAAAACTTATGCCCCGCCTGCAGGGCGCCAAACCGGCGAATGTCAAAGGACCACAGATCATAGCCGGGATCATCGTGCATGATCCAGTTGGCCATGGCCTTGCCCGCACCACCGGATGCGGCAATGCCTGAGGTAAAGGCGCAAGCTGCATAAAAATTGCTGAAACCCGGTACCGGTCCCATTACCGGCTCGCCATCGGGCGAAATCGGAATAGGGCCATTGATGATGGTGCGGATGCCAAGCTCACTGAGAACCGGCAGGCGTTTGAGGGCTGGTGCAAAAAACTCCTCAAGGCGCTCAAGATTACTGTCGAACAAAAACCGTTCATTTTCCCAGGCAAAGCCATGTTGTCCATCAACCGCCAGCGTCCGGCTTTCCCAGCCACCGATAGCCAGCGCACCGGGCTCAGGCTTGACATAATAATTGCCATCGGGATCGCGCAACGCGGGCAGATTGTCTGGGATAAGGTCGGATTTTTCAGTCACCAGATATTGGTGCTCAACAATACCGGCGGGGATTTCGGCCCCGGCCATCCAGCCGACCTGACGCGCCCACAACCCGGCTGCATTAACAACAATTTCCGTGTCAATCGGACCATGATCAGTAATCACTTGTGTGATGCGATTGCCTTGGCGCACCAGCTCCGTGACCATGGTCCGTTCAAAAATGCGCCCGCCATTTGCCCGGAACCCCTTGGCCAGTGCCTGAGTGAGCGAGTTGGGGTCAATGTGGCCGTCATCGGGAATAAAGGCTGCACCCACCACATCGTCATTTTCGATCAGTGGAAATTTTTCCAGGGCTTCAGCAGCACTGAGCATATTCATCTCAAAGCCGATGGCTTGAGCTGCCGAATGCGATTTCAGCAGTTCCTTCCAGCGTTCCTGGTTGGTGGCCAACCTGAGGCTGCCGACCTTGCGCCAACCGGGGTCCTGTCCGGTTTCTTGCTCCAATGTGTCATATAATCTGACACTGTCATTCATCAGGCTCATCAGGTTTTGCTGGGATCTGAATTGTCCCACAAGTCCCGCTGCATGCCAGGTGCAGCCTTCGGTGAGGCTGGCTTTTTCCAGTAACACCACATCTTTTTCACCAGCGCGCGCCAGATGAAAGGCGATTGAGGTGCCGATTACGCCACCACCGATAATCACAATGCGGGCGGATGTCGGGAAGGGAGTTGCCATTTTTATTCCTTTTTCTATGCGCGTCGCCGGTTGACACGGCGTTTTCGTTTCTCACCGCTGGTGCCGTCTTCAAAATGTGTCCAACCCTCAGGCAACACTGAATCACCAGCCACCATGCCACTAAACTCTGCCCGGATACGCGCATCAATATCAAGATCAAGTGCGATTGAATTTGGTGTTGAAAGGATTTTCAATGCTTTGTTCAACCCGCGCTGGTGGATGGTTGATGCCCCTTCGAGCATCCATTGCTCGCGCAGCTTTCGATCCGCCAGTTCCGACATGAAGGTTGCATCATGCATGCGTTCAAGCGTTGCCGGATTACCGCCAAACATGCCCGCAGGTCCGGTGTCCTTGATTTCCTGCAAGGATACGCTTTCCTTTGAAAAACCAAATCCTGAACGCACCTGTTTAAGCATCAAGGCAATTTCATTGTCGATGCACAGCTGGCCAAAATCAAATGACATCAAAGCATCCTGAAGTCCGCCCATGACAATGAAATCAACGCCCGATAGCGCCCCCATCAGCGGTGACATACCTTTTTCAAAGCCTGATTGCGCGTCAGCGATTTTAGAGTTTGTCAGGCCGAGATATCCCCCGGCGGGCACATTATAAAATCGTGCCATCTGACACACAGCCGAGTTCATCATGCCAATTTCAATCGCACCGGGCGCATAAGCACCATCGCGCATGTCGGCAAACACTGGCAGAAAATTATATATCTGTTCTGTGCCGACTTTTGACATCTGCGCCAAAGTGGCCGCTGCCAGCCATTCGGCATTCATGATCGTCAACATGCCGGGCAGGGATAAAGGTGTGCTCAACCCCCCCATCGGTGCCACTGTGCCATAGGCGGTTATGCGTTTTCGGCGAAATACATTAAGGTTTCGGTGCTGTCAAAATCCATGGTCAGCGGCGAGACAATGGCGCAATAGCCAAAATTAATGAACGGCCGTTCCCAAAATGCCTGTTTTGATCCGGCAATCAGCTCACCCAACCTGATGACCTGTTGGGCTTCGCGCACACTGTAAACCGAGGTGCGAACGGGTTTGACACAGTTTTTCAGGGCAGCGTAGAAGCGTGTCAGGGAAAACTGATCTTTTGGCGCATCATCAGCCAGGGTTGAAATTGAAAAAAGATCAAAGCCATCAAGCTCATTGACCACATGAGCAATACGCGCAATGTCGTCAGAGGTAGAGCGTCGGGTAATGCCACTTACCGGATCAACAATATCAGGTGCCGAACTTGCCGTGGCAATGACCGGAAGTTTGCGCGGGAAAGTAATATCATAGGCGTGATCGCGACCGCGCAGCGTAATCGTTGGCGGCACCATGGAGCGGTATTTTTCGACGACGGCTGCAGGAATACGCACCATCTCGGTGTCATGGTCAACGTGTGCACCATGTTCAGTAAATCGCTTGCGCGCTTTTTCGTTACGCACCAGCAAGCCGGTCTCGGCCAGGATTTCAAGTGAGGCTTCATGCACATAAGCGATTTCATCATCGCTCAGGAAGGAGAAAAAATTCATCGGTGCCACCGCCTGAAAGGTATTTCAACTGCGCCAACACTAGACAGCACGACAGCTTGTCTCAAACAATTAAATCTGCCATATTGCATAAGTTATACTTATGTGAAACGATTGTATGAAACGTCCACGTTTAAATATCCTGCGGACCTTTGAAGCCGCTGGTCGGTTTTTGAGTTTTTCGCTGGCAGCGCAAGAACTGAATATTTCGCAAGCCGCCGTCAGCCAGCAGATACGCCAGCTTGAGGCTTATCTGGGCACACCGTTATTTGTCAGGCATCATCGCCGATTGTCGATGAGTAATTCAGGGCAGGCCTATCTCTATGGTGTGCATGAAGCCCTTGACCGTCTCGATGCAATCACAGACAACCTGTTTCCCGACCGGCCCCATCAGGTTGTCACCCTGCGCTGCACATCCAGCATTGCCGCCTTGTGGCTGGCCCCTCATCTGGGCGAGTTTCGCAAACAACATCCTGATATTGATCTGCGCATTCGAACACTTGATCAAGACCACGGCGAGATAAAATCCACCGGTGCAGAGCTGGAAATTGTAATTTTAAATGAGACGGAACCCGATCCCCACGCTGTCAGGTTACTGACAACAACCATCACTCCTGTGTGCTCCCCCAAAGCCTTTGTCAATAGAGCACGGCCAGTGGTTGCGGCTGATTTATTATCCTTCGAGCTGATAGATACTGTCGGCTATGATGATGACTGGCACCGCTGGTTCCGCCGCCATGGGCTCGACACAATCACCGTTCCATCGGGATTTTCGGTCGACAGCTCATTAATTGCCATGGAAGCCACCCAGCGCGGTGACGGCATCATGCTGGGCAGGCGACCGTTCATTGACCGCCTGTTGCGTTCGGGTGAATTGATGGAAGTGTTCAATCAACCCCTGCACCTGCACGCTGATTATTATCTGCGCCACCGGCGAGGAACAAAAGGCCAGCGTTTAAGCAAAATTGTCGCGGACTGGTTGGTGGAACTGGCCATCGTTGAGTGGAGTGAAAACGAAAAACTCGACTAAAACCGCCTTCACTCAACAAACGTCACAGCCTCTATGCGGTTGCCGTCGGGGTCGCGGATGAAGGCGGCATAGTAGTTGTGGGTATAGTGCGGGCGCAGGGCGGGTTTGCCGTCATCATCACCGCCAAATTCCAGGGCTATAGTGTAAAATTCATCGACGGCGGCTGTATCGGGTGCACGCAGGCAAACATGTGCGCCTGAGGTGGTGGAAATCTCAGGCATATCTTTGCGCAGGTTGATCCAGAATTCGGAGTATTTTTTGCCAAAGCCGACCGTGTCCGATTGTTCGGTCACAATGTGCATACTGAGGGGCTTGAGCAGGCGTTCGTAAAACCGGGTGCTTGCAGACAGATCAGAAACTTCTATGGATACATGATCTATCATCGCCGCCAGATCCTAACGTGTCGGCACCGGAGTGTCGCCGCGATAATCATAAAAGCCGCGTCCGGTTTTGCGCCCCAGCCAACCAGCTTCCACATATTTCACCAGCAACGGACACGGGCGATATTTCGTATCTGCAAGGCCTTCATACAACACCTGCATGATTGACAGGCACGTATCCAGCCCGATGAAATCGGCAAGTTGCAACGGACCCATCGGGTGATTGGCACCCAGCCGCAAAGCCGTATCAATGGCTTCAACCGTGCCCACACCTTCATACAGCGTATAGATCGCTTCATTAATCATCGGCAGTAAAATGCGGTTGACCATGAAGGCTGGAAAATCTTCGGCAACAGCAACAGTCTTGTTCAATTCACCAATAAAGCCGCGCACATTATTGAAAATATCATCTTCGGTGGCAATGCCGCGAATAAGCTCGACCAGTTCCATCACCGGCACCGGGTTCATGAAATGAATGCCCATGAAACGACCGGGCCGGTCGGTGACGGCGGCCAGACGGGTTATGGAAATTGACGAGGTGTTGCTGGAAATAATTGTGTCTTCACGCAGGTGCGGGCACAGATCAACAAAAATCTTGCGTTTGACTTCTTCATCTTCAACCGCTGATTCAATAACCAGATCGATATCATTGAGTTGCTCGAGGCTGACCACCGTTTTAATCCGCGCCAGAGTGGCATCGCGGGTGTCTTCAGAGATGGTGCCTTTGGATACCTGTCGGGCAAGATTGCCGTTAATTGTCGCCAATGCTGTTTCCAGCGCTTCGGGCGACAAATCGCACAAAGTCACATGTCGTCCTGCCAGAGCACAGACATGAGCGATACCATTACCCATCTGTCCGGCACCAATAACGCCAATCTTTTCAATTTTCATTCGATCTACTCTCCAGCTTCACAGCCAGCGCAGCGCATTCAGGATTACTTCAACTGCGCGATTATATGTGTTTTTGTGTCCGTTACAATACGTCTATTTCCTCAAGCCCAACTACAGGCCCGCCTTTTCCAATTCTGCTTCCAGCGCCGGAATTGCCGTAAACAAATCTTCCACCAGCCCATAATCAGCCACCTGAAAAATCGGTGCTTCTTCGTCTTTATTGATGGCGACGATGACTTTACTGTCTTTCATTCCGGCCAGATGCTGAATGGCACCGGAAATACCAACGGCTATGTAGAGTTCGGGCGCCACAACCTTGCCGGTCTGGCCGACCTGGTAATCATTGGGAACAAAGCCCGCATCAACAGCTGCACGGCTGGCACCAACGGCGGCTCCAAGCTTGTCGGCAATTTTTTCCAGCATGACAAAATTATCGCCTGACTGCATACCGCGACCACCGGAAATAACAATCTTGGCAGACGTTAACTCGGGCCGCTCGGAACTTGAAAGTTCATCACTGATAAATTTCGAAAGCCCCGGATTATCACCGGCACCAATAGCTTCAATAGTCGCTGAGCCACCATCTTCGGCCGCGGCAAAGGCTGTAGCACGCACGGTAATGGCCTTTTTAGCATCAACTGATTGTACCGTCTGTATGGCATTGCCGGCATAGATCGGGCGCTCAAACGTATCGGTGCTGATTACCGCGGTAATATCGGAAATCTGAGCCACATCAAGCAGGGCGGCAACCCGCGGCATATAGTTCTTGCCACTTGTGGTTGCTGCGGTGATGGCGGTGTCATAATTTTCCATCAACGCCACTATCAGCGCTGCCATGTTTTCGGCCAGCGGGCGTTCATAAAGATCATCATCGGCCACCAGAACCTTGGCAATACCTGAGATCTTTGCCGCCTGTTCTCCAACAGTGGCACAATTTTTACCGGCAACGAGAATGTCTACGTCTCCACCCAGAGCAAGGGCAGCGGTTGCTGCTTTGTTGGTTGAATCTTTCAACTCGTCATTGTCGTGTTCTGCGATCAGCAAGACAGTCATTAAAATACTCCCGCTTCGTTTCTTAGTTTGTCCACCAGTTCAGCAGCTGACGCGACCATAACTCCCGCCTGACGTCCGGAAGGCTCAACCGTTGTCAAAATTTTGAGAGTGGGGGTTACATCAACGTCGTAATCTTCAGGAGATTTTTCATCAATCGGTTTCTTCTTCGCCTTCATAATGTTGGGCAGCGAAGCATAGCGCGGCTCATTGAGGCGCAGGTCCGTGGTGATTATCGCCGGCATTTTCAGATCAACGGTCTGCAAGCCGCCATCGACTTCGCGGATAACAGATATTCTGTCGCCATCAATGGTGATTTTTGAAGCAAACGTTCCCTGCGACCAGCCTAAAATAGCGCTCAGCATCTGGCCGGTCTGGTTGCAATCATCATCAATAGCCTGTTTTCCCAATATCACCAGACCAGGTTCTTCTTCGGCAATAATGGCTTTCAAAATCTTGGCAACAGCGAGAGGTTCAACCAGTTCATCGGTCTTTACCAGAATGCCGCGATCAGCCCCCATGGCCAGAGCGGTTCTTATGGTTTCCTGAGCCTGTTGCGGGCCAACAGAAACAGCGATAATTTCGGTTACCGTTCCCGCCTCTTTCAGGCGGATGGCTTCTTCGATGGAGATTTCATCAAAAGGGTTCATCGACATTTTGACATTGGCAAGCTCAATGCCGCTGCCATCGGCTTTGACGCGAATTTTGACGTTGTAGTCGACAACGCGTTTAACAGGTACAAGGATCTTCATGAATCCATCCTCTGATATTAATGGTGCGGCGCAACAATATCCTGATTAAAGCCACTGTCCAGTAAAATCAATGATTTTGATGCTTTGTTTGGTTAACCTATTATTTTTGGCAGGAAATTTACATCCATAACACTCGAAACACGCACAATTTCTCTGGATAAACGACATCGGTTTTTGCTGGAACTTCCACTCATGAAGAAGGTGGGGCCGCCCCGAACAAGGGAACCGAAGGACGTTTAAATAAAACCACCAGTGCTGCACCGGCAACAAAACCACCAATATGAGCCCACCAGGCGATGTTTGAGGTGTCACCGGTTACTGCGCTGGAAACCTGAAAGGCAAACCAGGCCCCGAGCACCCACATGGCCTGCAATCTTAAAGGAATGCGCATGAACAGGAGTACCCAGATTTTCACCCGCGGATACAACATGAGGTAAGCGCCGGTAACACCGGCGATAGCACCGCTGGCACCAATTAAGGGCGCGTTGTTTTCTGATGAGATCAAAGTGTAGACCATGCCCGCTGCAATGCCGGAACACAGGTAAAACACCAGAAAACGGCTATGGCCCATGGCATCTTCGATGTTATCTCCGAACACCCATAAAAAGAGCATGTTGAAAATCAGATGCAACCAGCCACCGTGAAGAAACATGTAGGTGAATAAAGTAAACCCTTCCGGCCATGAGACAACGCTTATAAACACGTTTTGCCCGGTTATGAGTTCCTTGGGAACAATTGCATAGGCCAGAAAAACCTCCTGGTCGGGAGAGGAAAAAATACCGGACTGGAAAATCACGAAGATCAGGGTATTGATGATAATCAGCGAGACGGTGACGCGTTGAAAAGCAATATATTTTAACGGATTTTGATCACTGAACGGAATAATCATCGATTAAAATCCAAGGTTTGCACATCACTGATTTTGCCCCGGAACCCAGAGTACATCGCTTTCGCCCTTTTTATTCAGGTATCTGCTGGCGACAAAGAAAAAATCGGAAAGTCGATTGACATATTTAATCACAGTCGCGCCCACCGGCTCATTTTCCAGTTCATCCAGTTCGACAATCAATCGCTCGGCCCGGCGAGAAACGGTGCGGGCGAGATGGAGAGCTGCGGATGCAGCACTGCCACCGGGCAGCACAAATGATCGCAAAGGTGAAAGTTCTGAATTGAGCAGATCAATTTCGCTTTCCAGACGATCAACTTGGAGCTGCGTAATTCTCAGCGGCGTATATTCCAGTTTTTCGCCATTGTCCGGCGCACACAGATCTGCACCAAGGTCGAACAGGTCGTTTTGCACCCGGGCGAGCATTTGATCAATGTTTTTGACGCGGCTGTCTTGTGTATGCTGGCGTACCAGGCCGACACAGGCATTGGTCTCGTCAATGGTGCCATAGGCGCAGATGCGCAAACTGTGCTTTTTTACCCGCTCACCGGTTCCAAGAGAAGTTGTTCCCTCATCGCCAGTGCGGGTGTAAATCTTGTTTAAAATGACCATTCGTTAAAATTTGTAACCGATACGCGCACCAACAGTTGTCAGGCCATCGTTAAAGTTACACAAACCGGCATTGCTAATATGATCAATAGTAGCCATCACCCGGAGGTTTTCTGTCAGCTCAACCCCGGCAGAAAACGATTCACGGAACATAACGCGGCAGCCAAGAGCCGGGGTATTCGCACCCGGTGTCCTTTTTAGATCACCGTCATGAATCACCCCACCAAACGAGGCTTCAACGAACAAACTGTTGGTCAGGCGATAATCCCATGTCGCCCCCACATAAGCCTGACTGGTATCGCCTGCCGTATTGAGGCTGCCGCCAATATGAAGCCGTGGATTAAAAAGGAATAATAAAAGCTTGTTATCGAAATACATATTGGGACGTCGAAAAAGAACTTCCGTGTTAAGATTAACACCATCTTCATCCTTGGCGAGATCACTGCTTTGAACACCGAACCGGAACTCGTCAACTAACGAGAACATTAAAACGTCGGGAGTGTCTTCATTGGCAATGGCTGAACCGGTAAAGAGCCCGGAAACAGTAATAACTGCGGTAGCGAGAAGCATCCGGCTTATGGTTAATTTTTTACTAAATTTAACGGTCATCGAAAGCCCCCCACGGACGCCAAAACACACTTCCGGCAGTGTCAACCGAATACTTAAAATGTCATTTTATCAGGCCACGAGTCAATGAAATTTTATCTAAAAAGGTGACAAATCATCAACCGGAGCCAAAATAGAGGCTGGTCATAACGATAATTACCGCAAGAAACTGTAGGCCAACGCGCCAGCGCATGAGCTTTTGCGACAGATTGGCGTTGCCACCGCGTTTCATATTCCACAACCCCATGAGTAGAACAATGAGAACAGCGCCAAGCGCAACAGGGATAAGGTAGTCAAAAATATTCATGGACCTAGTTTAACTCCTCAAGCAGGCGTCGTGCAATCACCTGCGCCTGAATTTCAGCTGCACCTTCAAAAATATTCAAGATTCTGGCATCACACAGGATGCGGCTGACCGGATACTCAAGCGCAAATCCATTGCCACCATGAATTTGCACCGCATTGTCTGCCATCGCCCAGGCAACACGCGCACCGAGCAATTTTGCCATGCCCGCTTCCAGATCACAACGCGCACCGCGATCTTTT
Organism: Hyphomicrobiales bacterium; assembly: GCA_021775475.1. GTDB lineage: Bacteria > Pseudomonadota > Alphaproteobacteria > Rhizobiales > JAJFHR01 > JAJFHR01. The sequence goes on along the minus strand of JAJFHS010000041.1, from coordinate 56,971 downwards.
TCGCGTGCGGCAAAATAGGTCAATTGCCGCGCCAGCATTATTTCCACAGCACCAAGCACTATTTTATCAAAAACCCGGGGAAACGACAGGATCGGTTGGCCAAACTGAATACGGTCCTGGGCATATTTGAAAGCACTTTCCATGGCATTTTGTGCCACGCCAATGGCGCGCGCTGCCGTTTGTATGCGCGCTGATTCAAAAGTTTGCATCAATTGCTTGAAGCCTTCCCCCGGCGTTGATCCCAAAAGCGCGCTGGCTGGAACCTCAAAATCATCAAAGCCGATTTCATATTCTTTCATGCCGCGATACCCCAGCACCTCAATTTCGCTGCCACTCATGCCGGTGGCAGGAAACGGTTCGGCATCACTGCCACGGGGTTTTTCCGCCAGAAACATCGACAGGCCCTTATAGCCTGTCTCATCGGGATTTGTACGCACCAGCAATGTCATCAGATCAGCGCGCACCGGATGGGTGATCCAGGTCTTGTTTCCGGTAATACGGTAGGTGTCACCGTCTAGCACCGCACGGGTTTTCAGCGAAGCAAGGTCTGAACCGGTGTTGGGTTCGGTGAAAACCGCAGTAGGCAAAACTTCGCCTGAACTGAGTTTTGGCAACAGATGATTTTTTTGTGCCTCGCTACCATTGGCAAGGATTAATTCGGCGGCAATTTCAGAGCGCGTACCCAAAGAGCCTACGCCTATATAGCCACGCGAAAGTTCTTCCGAAACCACACACATGGCCTCTTTACCCAACCCCAAACCGCCGTATTCTTCCGGTATGGTCAGGCCAAAGACACCGAGTTCACTCATCTCGGTGATAATTTCCATGGGGATATATTCATTGGCCAGATGCCACTCATGGGCATGGGGGCCAATACGCTCATCAGCAAAGCGCCGCATCTGTTCGCGCACAGCACCTAGTGTTTCATCCAGCCCGGTATCACCAACGGTTGCCGCCCCGTCGTGTTCGCACATCAGTTGCAAAATTGCCGAGCGCGCAGCAGCGCTATTGCCATGCCGCAACAACTCGCCAACCTTGCCTTGATAGAGCGGCGCTAAATCATCTTGACCAAGCCCGAGTTCATGGGCGCGCACAAACTCTGTCTGGCTCATGGCAATACCACCGGCAATCTGGTTGAGATATTCCCCGAACGCCACCTGAGTAAGCAGCAATTCAAGTTCACCAAACCGGCCTTGCGCGCTCATGCGCTCTGCATATTCAGCCATCTGCCGCAGGGCTTCAACGTAAGTGGCAAGCCAGGACAGGCCGTGCAAACTGTGTTGATTTGCATTCAATCTGGCATTGTCAAACCTGCCACCTTGCGGGTTCGCTTGGTGGCGCACAAAGTCACGTGCCTTGCCCAACAACACGTCAATTTCGCTGACGGCCTGATGGCAGGCATCAATGAGGGTGGTTTTATCCTCGAAAACTGTGGCTGAACCCGTTGGTGGCAAGGCCATATCTAATCCCGGTTACAAGTTTATGCTGCGCTGCAATGTCGTATCAAACCGACCATCACTGGTCTAGCTCTTTTTAAGCAGGTTGCCGCTGGCCAGGCCAACACCGACGACAGAAAATGCCATGCCGAAGATCTGCAAACCGCTCAGCACTTCACCAAACAGCACATATCCCATGATGGCGGTAATCGGTGGTACCAAAAACAACAGGCTGGCGACTTTGGTGATTGCCCCCTGTCGGATCATTACCATCAGCAAGCTGAACGCCCCCAGCGACAAGACCACAGTGGACCACCCAAGGGCGAATATGAATTCACCGGTCCAATCAATTCGGCCCTCTTCAAGGAAAAACGCCATAGCCAAAACAAAGGTTGCACCTCCGAGAAGCTGGAATACGTTGCCGCTGCGTAAACCCTGAGTGGCGCAAAACGCCTTTTGGTAAAATGTCCCGGCGGTAATTGCCAACAGGGATATGATGCAAAGACCGTATTGCAACAACTCAACATTGCGGGCTTGCGGTCCTACGCTAACGGTTTTTGCGCTGACGATAATAACAAGACCGGTGAAACCCAGACCGATACCCAGCCATTGTTTAGGTGTGACACGCTCGCCGAACAAGGGCGCTGAAGCAATGGCAGTGAGAAGCGGCTGCAACCCGATTATGATTGCAGCTAATCCAGTGGGCATACCAAGATAAATGGCATGAAAGACACCGCCAAGGTAGACACCGTGAATGAGTATCCCGGCAATAAAGCTATGGCCGGCTAATTTTAATGTGCCAGGCCATTTGGCATCGGTAAAAAAGGCGTAAGCGAGCATCAACACGAATGCGATGCTAAAGCGGTAGGACAAAAACGTATAGGGTTCAGCATAAGGTGCCCCAAGCCGGGCGCTAATATACCCGGTAGCCCAAAGCCCAACGAACAAAGCAGGTGCCAGCGTAAGGAAGGCTGTTTTGTCAGCTGCGGAGTTGGGGGCTTGCGGTGCAGGCATTCACTGTCTTTGCAAAAAAGAGAGAATGTTCATTAACCCAAGGTAGCACGAACCGCAATATAGAAACCCAATGCAAACAGGGTTGAGAAAAAGACTGTTCTGAATTGTTTTGCCGGTAGTCTGTTGCGCACCCGCTGGCCAATCCACATGCCAGCCAGCGCCGGGATAATGGCAACCACTGAAAGTTGCGCCAGATCGCCGGACAAAAGACCAGTGCCGGAAATGCCCACCCCGAGTGACAATGTAGCAATGGTAAACCACACGCCCATGGTTTGCACCAATAGTCGCGGGCTTAGGCCCAGAGCCTGAAAATATGGCACAGCAGGAACAACAAAAGACCCGGTGAGGCCGGTAAGGACGCCTGTCATCAGCCCGATCACAGGGGCCAGTCGGCTTCCCAATTTTGTCGACAAAACGATCTGGGGGGTGAACAGGGAGATGCCGGAATAAAGACACATTACCACCCCCAGCAACATCAACAGATATGCAGTATCAACAGAAGTTGCGAAATACGAAAAACCAACCGTGGCCAGACTGCCGGTGATCAACACCGGCCATTGACGACGCAGAATTTCAACTATGGCACCACCAGCAAACGCCTGCCAGACATTGGTCACAAGAGAAGGCACCAGCATCAAGACAATTGCCGGACCCAACCCTAAAAATGCTGCCAGCAGCGCCAGTGCCACCGTTGGCAACCCAAGACCTGTAACCCCTTTGACGAAACCCGCCAGAACGAAGGTGGCAACAATGATGGCAAGGATCTCAGGCATCCACATGAAAATTTCCACCAGCCCTGTTGATTGAGAATTCTCAGAGGTTAGCTTTCTTCCTCACAAGCTTCAATCACATCTTCAAACGTTCTCAAACCCGTGGTCGGCGCATTGACCAGCACCGCCATATTGCCGGGGCTGTGTTCATTGTTGAGCATGCGCATGTGAGCTTGCGGTATATCATCCCAGCTGTAAACTTCCGACATGCACGGATCAATGCGCCGTTCAATCATCAGTTTATTGGCTTGAGATGCCTGCTTGAGATGGGCAAAATGTGAGCCCTGAATACGTTTTTGCCGCATCCACACGAAACGCGCATCAAAGGTGATGTTGTATCCGGTAGTGCCCGCACAAAAAACCACCATCCCGCCGCGTTTTACCACAAAGCACGACACCGGAAATGTCGCCTGACCGGGATGTTCAAAGACGAAATCAACATCAACACCCTTGCCGGTTATATTCCAGATGGCCTTGCCAAACTCACGGGTTTTCTTGAGATAATCACCATACCCCTCGCCGGTCACCGGTGGCAATTCGCCCCAGCAATCATAATTCTTGCGATTGATAACGCCTTTGGCGCCTAAAGACATAACAAAATCGCGCTTGTCGTCTTCAGACACAACACCAATGGCATTGGCACCGGCAGTGGCGCACAATTGCACCGCCATCGAACCAAGACCGCCTGAGGCTCCCCACACCAGCACATTATGGCCGGGCCTGAGAATATGCGGGCGATGGCCAAACAACATGCGGTATGCTGTCGCCAGAGTTAGAATGTAACAGGCGGATTCTTCCCAGGTCAGATGTTTGGGTCGCGGCAGTATCTGCTGGGTCTGAACCCGGGCGAACTGGGCAAATGAGCCGTCAGGGGTTTCATAACCCCAGATACGTTGGCTTGCAGAAAGCATCGGATCTCCACCGTTGCATTCCTCATCATCGCCATCATCCTGATTGCAATGCACAACAACTTCGTCGCCAACTTTCCAGCGTTTGACCTTCGAGCCAACCGCCCAGACAATACCGGCGGCGTCTGACCCAGCAATATGATAGGGGGTTTTATGAACATCCATCGGTGACAAAGGCACGCCCAAAGCCGCCCACACGCCGTTATAATTGACCCCGGCGGCCATGACAAAAACCAGAACCTCGTGGGAATCAATTTCCCAGGTGTCGACGACTTCAATCTGCATCGCTTTGTCTGGTTTATCATGGCGTTCGCGCCTGATTACCCAGGCATACATTTGTTTAGGCACATGGCCAAGCGGTGGGATTTCACCGATCTCATAGAGATCTTTACGGATTTCGGTTTTTTCTGTCTTTGTGTCATTCGTCGTCATATTAAATCCCCAGCATCCTGATTTTGAATACTATCAACATTCGCTTGTATGTTGACAAGTAATTTGTTGCGGTGCAACATATTCTTGCAGAATTTTTCGCATTTGCGTTGCGGGTTGTTGAGGGGGAGAGCATCAACATGGACGAAGAACCAAAATCGATACAGCGCGATCGCCCATGGATTTTCAGAACCTACGCCGGTCATTCAACGGCTGAAGCCTCCAACAAGCTCTATCGCGACAATCTTGAAAAAGGTCAGACCGGTCTGTCCATCGCCTTTGATCTGCCGACACAGACCGCTCTGGATGCGGATCATACTTTAAGCATCGGTGAAGTTGGCAAGGTTGGTGTGCCGATTTCCCACATTGGTGACATGCGCGCGTTGATGGATGGCATCCCGCTCGACAAGATGAACACGTCCATGACCATAAATGCCACCGCCCCGTGGCTGCTGGCGCTCTATATTGCCGTAGCTGACGAACAGGGCGTTGAACGCAGCGTTTTAACCGGTACGACGCAAAACGATATCATCAAGGAATACCTGTCGCGCGGCACTTATGTTTATCCACCCGGCCCCTCGATGCGCCTGATCAAGGATATGATCACCTTCACCTTTGCTGAAATGCCCAAATGGAATCCGATCAATATCTGCTCCTATCATTTGCAGGAAGCTGGAGCGACACCGGTGCAGGAGCTGTCATTTGCTCTTGCCAATGCCATATCGGTTCTTGATACGGTCAAGGCCAGTGGTGAAATTGCAGGTGAGGACTTCCCCCGCGTCGTTGGCCGCATCAGCTTTTTTGTTAACGCCGGGGTGCGCTTCATTACCGAAATCTGCAAAATGCGCGCCTTTGTTCAATTGTGGGATGAAATCTGCCGCGAGCGCTATGGCGTCGAAGACCCGAAATTTCGCCGCTTCAGATATGGTGTGCAGGTAAATTCTCTCGGCCTCACCGAGCAGCAACCGGAAAACAATGTCTACCGCATCCTGCTCGAAATGTTGGCCGTGGTGCTGTCCAAAGATGCCCGTGCGCGCGCCGTTCAATTACCGGCGTGGAACGAAGCCTATGGCTTGCCAAAACCCTGGGACCAGCAATGGTCAATCCGGATGCAGCAGATTGTCGCTTATGAAAGTGATCTGCTTGAATATGGTGATATTTTCAACGGCTCGGTTGAAATTGAACGAAAAGTCAACGAACTTTGCGAAGCCGCACGCACAGAATTGGCGCACATTGATGAGATGGGTGGTGCCGTTGAGGCGGTTAAAACCAGTTATATGAAACAACAATTGGTCGACAGCAATGCCAAACGCCTCGCCGCCATCGAAGCGGGAGAACAGATTGTCGTCGGTGTCAACGCCTGGACAGCAAGCGAGAACAGCCCGCTTTTCGCCCAGGGAAATGAAGGTGTTGTTACCAAAGTTCAAGGATCAGAAGCCGGTCAGGTGGAGAAGCTGAAACAGTGGCGCGCAAAGCGCAATGAAGACCGTGTTGCAGCTGCACTGGAAGATTTGCGCAATGCCGCGCAAAATAGTGAAAATATCATGCCACCCTCAATTGCCGCTGCCAAAGCCGGGGTTACCACCGGCGAATGGGGGCAGGTATTGCGTGACGTCTATGGTGAGTTTCGCGCCCCCACCGGCATTGGCGCACAGATCAGTTCCAGCGATAATAACGAAGTAAATCAGGTGCGCCAGGCAGTAGAAAAACTGTCGCAAAAACGCGGCCGCCGGTTAAAAATTCTGGTGGGAAAACCGGGTCTCGACGGTCATTCAAACGGTGCCGAACAGATCGCCGTGCGTGCGCGTGATTGCGGGCTTGATGTGATCTATGACGGCATTCGCTTCACCCCGGCCGATCTTGTCAAATCCGCAGTAGAAGAAAACGTTGATGTTGTCGGCCTGTCAGTTCTCTCAGGCTCCCACCTTCCGCTGGTTGGCGAAATTATCGAAGGCATGAGCAAAGCGGGCCTTGAAGACATTCCCGTCGTCGTCGGTGGCATTATTCCGCCCGAAGATGCATTCAATCTGAAATCCAAAGGAGTGGCTGCTATTTATACACCCAAGGATTTTCAGCTTACAGAAATCATGAGTGATATCGTGGCGTTGGTGGAGGCAAGAGCAGGTCTGGATTGATAATGCGTGTCGCGTTTAATCGTACTCACTTTTTTCGTCATCCCCAGGCTTGACCCGGGGATCCATAGCGTTGAGCTCTCGAAAAAAAAGATAGAGCCTTTTGCCCGAGAGTATTGAGGAATGGATCCTCGGGTCAAGCCCGAGGATGACGAAGATGAATGGTTTTGCAACCTATTAATTGACCCCGGATAAAACGAAAAAACCCGGCTCAGATCATCTGAACCGGGTTAGATATCGGGTATTCGAAAAAACCTTCAGTTATGCTGCTTCTTCTTCATCAGCAGCTTTTGCGGCTTCTTTTTCAGCGGCAATTTTTTCTGCCTTTTGAGCGCTTTCTTCAAGCACGGCTTCAATTTCTGAAATACCGTCGGCATCACTCAGCTCTTTCACCACGGCAACTTCACGTGCCATGCGGTCAAGAGCGGCTTCATAGAGCTGGCGTTCTGAGTAAGATTGCTCTGGCTGGCGGTCGGATCTGAACAGATCACGCACCACTTCAGCAATCAGCACGAGATCGCCTGAGTTGATCTTTGCTTCATATTCCTGAGCCCGCCTCGACCACATTGTGCGTTTGACACGCGCACGCCCCTTGAGGGTCTTCAATGCCTGTTCAACCGCTGTAGGATCAGAAAGCCTACGCATGCCAACAGCATCAGATTTAGCTGTGGGGACGCGAAGGGTCATCTTGTCTTTTTCAAAATCGATGACATAGAGTTCCAGCTTTGCACCGGCAATTTCCTGATCTTCAATTCTGATGATTTTACCAACACCGTGCGCTGGATAGACAACATAATCGCCGGTTTTGTATGTGGAATTCTTGGTTGTTTTTTTCTGTGCAGCCATACTTTTAATTCACCCTTTTAGATTTGTCAGGCCCCGGCCAACGGCAACTCAACATCAAAGCAACACCACGCATCAAAACGCCAGTTGCCCCAGTCAATTGCTTGCCGATAAATATTTAAACCGTGTTTACTTTCAAATGCCGGTCAGTCTCTTCCTGAGATCTGTTTATTTGAGCAATCTTCTCCGGAGCTTAGATACGATGTGAGCCGTAAAAAAAAGCCCGCGCCCAAACAGGACCAGCTTTATATCAAATAGAGCCTCTCTCTATATTCACACCTGTATAGCACAAATTTAGCTAAAAGAAAAGCACAGTGATTTCAAAGCTTCATCAGACTTAACAAAGGTCAAAACTCAATCGCCTTCGCCGGGTTTGGGGGAGAAGTATTTTTCGAATTTACCGGTCTCTCCATCAAACTTTTCAGCTTCGGGCGGCTGTTCCTGTTTGAGGGTGATGTTGGGCCAGACATCGGCATATTCAGCATTAATCTCGATCCATTTTTCCAGACCGGAATCAGTGTCCGGTTTGATCGCTTCGGCCGGGCATTCAGGTTCGCACACACCACAGTCGATACATTCATCAGGATGGATGACGAGCATGTTCTCACCCACATAAAAGCAATCTACCGGGCATACTTCGACGCAATCGGTATATTTACACTTGATACAATTGTCGGTGACGACATAGGTCATTAAGGGGCTCCTGAATCACTCAAAGGATTCAATTTTACTGATAGATAGGGATTGTTTTAAAACCTGCAAGAGCCCTTATGCGCCACGATCCATAAGGGCGTCAATCTCTCTGCGTTGTTTTTTCGTTGGTCGCCCTGCACCTTCCTCGCGCTGGCCCGATGTGGCCGCTTTTCGCGCTTCTTTGGTTAGGGGAATTTCTACCGGAGAGAGGTCGTGGTAAAGTGTCATTGCCTCAACAGCAGGCCCGCGTCTTGCACTAATTGCTGCAACTTTCAAAACTCTTACTTTTTTGTTGGCAACAAAGGTGATTGTGTCATCAACCTGAACCAGATGACTGACTTTGGTTATGCGCGTGTTGTTAATTCGAATATGCCCTGAAGTCACCATTTTGGCTGCCAGCGTGCGGGTTTTGAACTGGCGCGAAAACCACAGCCATCTGTCAATGCGCTGGTGAGTTTCAGTCATGACATTCAGTTATCTTTGCCTTGGGTTTTTTCGAGTGTTTTTTTCAACTCAGCCAGTGCCGCAAAAGGTGAATCCTTGAGGTCAGGCATCTTTTTTTCAGGTTTGGAACGCTTGTTGGCCGAGCGGTTGGGTGCAGGCTTCCTGCCCTGATTGTTCCGCTTGGCGCGTTTATTCCTAATCTGGCCGGATGGTTTTTGCCGGTTTTTTGCCGGTCGTTTTGGCAACCAGACTTCCAGCGTTGTCTCTTGTGTTTCAACCGGTGCAGGGGCATCACTATCATCAGCCGTTTTACTCTCAACCGCATCATCGCTAACCGCAGGCTCAGGTGGCGTATCCTCTACAGGTGTTGCTGGTTGCGTGACTGTGCGCTGCTCCATGCGATAGCCCAGAGTTTGCAAAATAGCGGTAAAGTCCTCGCCCGAACAACCAACCAGAGACATCATATCAGCGGTTACGCTAAATCCGCCGCCTTCAATCGAACCGGCGGGTCTCTCGTCGCCTTGTTTTTCCGGTTTCCAGAAAATCAACACCCTGATCATATCTGCAACACGTTCAAGCATATCAATTCGCACAGCACGTTTGCCGCATTGCCTGAAGCCCACGGATTGATAAAACCCGGCTGGTATGGTGCTGTCAGCGACAACAGAAGTCAGGCCCTGTTGGGGTGGCTGGGGTATATAGTCAAGAGACATCTGGGTACTTTTCGCCTGGTTTAACGCCCACAGTAACATCGTCCATCTGACGGCAGCGGGTTTGAGCAGTGCGGGACAGAAAACATGGTAGGCACCGAAACGTACGCCATATTTGCGCAGCTGTTTTCGTAAGTTTTGATCCAACAACTTGATGTCAGCGGCAACATCTTCGCGTTTTAAAACGCCGAGTTCTTCACATAATCTAAACGCCACACCGCGGCCAAGGCCCTCGATATCTTCAGCCGTTGACAGATTGACGAGAGGTTCGAGATGTTTGGCGATCTGGGCGTCAACAAAGGTTGCCAGGCGTTTTTGCACGCGCTCGCGCTCATGCCCGGACAATTGTTCGTCGGCAAAGATTTCAATATCAGGTTTGAGAATAGTCGTGCCTGCCTGAAGCCGGGCAATGACGTGTTCGCGCCAGATGACCTTGCCGGTACCATCAAAAGAAATGTGTTGATCTTCGCATTTGGCAAATTCATCAGCTCTTTCAGCTATTTTTTCCGCCGCTGCCTTTAAAGATGCCGCTCGCAGCGCTTTTTCCTGGGCACCGCCTGCGTGGCTATCGGCAATGAAACGAAACCCGTCAAGCCGGCCAACAAATTCGCCTTCGACCTGAATTTCACCTGCTGTATTTATTTCAGCCATCAAATCGTCCTTCTCACGCAACCGGCGCATAAGGACACTTGTTCTTCTGTCAATAAATCGCTGGGTAAGTTTTTCATGCAAGGCATCGGAAAGCCGTTCTTCTATTGCCCGGGTATTTTCGCGCCATTTATCGGCATTGTCCAGCCAGTCGCCCCTGTTGGCAACAAAGGTCCAGGTTCTGATGTGGGCAATTCTTGTTGCCAGCGTGTCAATGTCACCATCGGTTTTATCGGCGTAATCCAGCTGTTGCTGCAACCAGTCCTCAGGAATTGCCGCGCTGTCAGACATGAGGAACTTGAAAACTGAAGCCAGTAGCGATGCGTGTTCATTACTGGTTGTATTGCGGTAATCGGGAATCTGGCAGACCTGCCACAGCCTGTCGATAGCTGCGGGATTTGTTGCCATGTGGATAATCGCACTATCGCGGGCCAGTGTTTCTAAAGCGAGTACATCACCGGCAGCCCTGGCTTTGGTAAAGCCGGGCAGGTCGGGTGATTGCGCCAGACATCGGCTAAGGTTTTGCAACGACGAATAATCCAGCTTGGTAGAGCGCCATTGCAAACGCTTTAGCGGGTCAAACCGGTGATTTTCAATCTGCTGCACCACATCCCCGTCCAATGCAGTCGCATCACCGGTAATGCCAAAAGTGCCGTCATTCATGTGGCGACCGGCGCGCCCGGCAATCTGCGCCAGTTCAGCGGGCATCAGATCGCGGCTGCGGCTGCCATCGAATTTGCGTGTTGCAGCAAAAGCAACATGGCCCACATCCATGTTCAGCCCCATGCCAATGGCGTCCGTTGCCACCAGAAAATCGACCTCGCCCGATTGATAAAGGGCAACTTGAGCATTGCGGGTGCGCGGGCTCAACGCCCCCATGACAACGGCAGCACCACCGCGTTGGCGGCGGATGAATTCAGCAATCGTATAAACCGCTTCACTGGAAAATGCGACAATGGCGCTACGCCGTGGCATGCGGGTAATTTTTTTCTGCCCGCCATAAGAAAGATTGGAAAACCGCGGCCGGGTAATGAAATTGGCAGCTGGTAAAATCTGTTGCAACAACGGCCGGATGGTTTCCGCCCCCAACAACATGGTTTCGCGCGTGCCGCGCCAGTTCAGCAATCTATCGGAAAAAATATGACCGCGTTCTTCGTCGCCAGCCAGCTGCACTTCATCAATGGCGATAAACTCAACCTCGACACTGCGCGGCATCGCTTCGACGGTGCAGATGTAATATCGCGGAGCTTTGGGGACAATTTTTTCCTCCCCGGTAATCAGAGCAACCGCACCGCTACCTTTAATGTCCACAACCCGGTCATAGATTTCGCGCGCCAGCAAACGCAGGGGCAGGCCGATCATGCCGCTTGCATGGCCCAGCATTTGTTCAACCGCGAGATGGGTTTTGCCGGTATTGGTCGGGCCCAGAACAGCCGTTACATGGCGTCCGCGCGAATTTGCGCTTTGGTGGTGTATCTCGGTCATCAGCACCGTTTGATGTTATTTTTGACGGTATGCCACCTTCATGGGTTGTTGGAAATGTGAATGCAAGCAGGAAAGTGCCATGAGATTAACGATGAGGCAAAATGTTTCAATTTGACACAATATTGCCACAGCCCGTTAAGCTGTGGAACGCCAACGGAACAAAATGTGACCGAATCACTTACCTGCACAGATTCAGGGTTTGTTCACGGCTATATGTAGATGGAAATCCATTTGTGGTGTCGAAACCGCTGGTTAAACACCTATTGCAACTGAAATTCGGTACCCAAAGGTTAATTTTGCCGGTGAGGTTATGATGAATTAGTTAATCGCCCACCTGCTAATTCACGTTAAGATTGTTAACAACCGGAATGCACCATGAACAAAGGGTGCCCGAATCACTGACCGGCGAACTTTCATGTTTCGTTCATGGCTAAATGTAGCGAGGGCCGGAAATTTTTTCCGCATTGTTGCAAGGTTTTGCATAAACTGCCGGGTCAGGGTGGCAATCACTGGTGTGAAAATTAACCCCGATGTGCCGATTTGATACAGCCGATCGCCACCCCTGTTAACCCGTGCCAAAAATGTCTTAACGCAGAGCGCTAAGAGGTTGACCGTTGATGCGGCCTTTGGTGATGACAACACCCACAGAGGCCCAGTTAATTGTACCTGTTGCTTTTACAGGTACAAATATGGGTCCGCTCTTTGAGCTGGCTTTTATGGGTGCAAACCAGATTGTATAGGCGGGTGTCGGTTTGGTGCGGTGGGCTTTCATTCGCTTTTTTGAGTATCCAGCGATGGGGATATTGGTAAAGGAGCATTTGTGCGCCGGGCCGAAATAAGCCCCGGCATCACCCTTTCGTAACTCTTCCTTACCCAGATACTCCAGCTTGAAGTCAAAAATTTTACGGCCGTCAAAAGATCTGATTTTATTGCGGCACAACTTATCGGCTGAAAATGTAATGGCAACAAGCGCCGACAGCGGATCGGGAAAGCCGGGTTTGAGAAATTTGTCGACTGAGGCCTGTCTGGACTTGTTGGGTTGCGGCAACACATCTATTTTTTGTTGATCTTTTTTCAACCAGGTAATATTGGCGGTTTTCTGTTTCTGGCCTTTTTCAGTCCGTGATTGAAATTCTTCCGGTCGCGCCTGTCTGGTACCAAGTATCCCGCGTGCACCAAGATATGTAACACTTTTGGAAAATATGCTGGCAACACCTTTGGTGCTTAGCCGCGATCTTACCAGATAGGATTTTTGATCAAACGTTAAGTCGAACGTGGCTTCCAGGATGCGAATACCGGCACCGGTGAAATCATATTCCAGGTTGAGCTTGTTTTCAGCTGTCTGGGCAGTGGCCGCACTCGTCGACATGAAAAGCCCAAGTACCACAATTGAAAATAAAGTTGGAGAGGTCGTGACGGAGTTGGTCATACGCAAATCTATTCCACCAAATTGAAAAATGCAATTTGATGTTAAAGTGCGGCGACTTTTTGTCCATTTAAATACAACCGGCGGATACTTATTTCTGCCATGCCAAATGGCGTCGGCAGGCGGCCTTTTACCGGAATGAGCAGACCGGTTGAACCCATCGGTGTTAACCAGATCTCTATAGCGTTGTTTTTTGGTGGTTTTTTTATACCCGGTTTTGGTGGTGAATACCCGGCGATCGGCTCAACTTTGATCTGGCAAACAAGCACCGGACCATCGAAGCCGCGAATTTTACGGTCAGGTTTTTGCGCCACGATGCTGGAAATTTTCAGATTGTAGCGCATGCGGCCATCAAACACCGGCATCAGGCGCTGACAGTTATCCGGTGACAGGGTGTCGAGGTTTTTCTTGACCGGTAGAAACAATGCGCTCAGCGGATCAACGGTATTTTTAAGATGCGCTGGCTTCAGGGCTATTCTGCGACGGCTGGGGAAAAACGGCGGCTTGGCCGAAACAGCGGCTTTGCGGTTGGCGCTGTAGTTGATTTTGATCGAGCGCAAACTGTTGGCAGTGCCATATTCGGTGCTGTAACGCTGAGGTATCATGGTCGCGTTTGCCAGGGTGCCGTAGGTTTTAACGTCTACCCGAAAACCAACCAGGCTTTTAAGAACCCCGCTGAGGGAGCCTGATGCGGCAATATTATAGGCCTGTTGGGTGAGGGCAATCTGCATTTTCGCCGAGCCCACATAAATGCCACCCAGCGTGGCTTTGTATTGAATTGATATCTGCGCTGGTTTTTGCGCTTGCGCCAATGAGTGCGCGGGCAAGGTGAGTGGCACCAGACCAAGACAGAATACCAGACCAACTTTCTTATATGCCTGACCCGGCTTACTCATTCACTCAACCTCAACAAAACAAACCACTCAATTAACCATACTCTGCGCCTGAAGCCTGCCGATATGTCTATGAAACTACCCATAAACTGGCTATAAGAGGCCGTAAAGCGATCATAGAATCACTTGAAAAGGTTAACTTTCACTGTCACTTTTGAAGATTGTTACCAACGCACGCTTGACCCCGGGCCAAGAGAGACTTATAGGTGTGCCAAATATTATCAATTACCAGCTAATCAGTGATTGCCTGATCTGGCTTATCAGGTGCTGAACAAGATTCAGACACCTAGATCTATGGAGAGTACTATGGCACGGCGTTGTGAATTGACCGGCAAGGATGTGTTGACCGGAAATAATGTCAGCCACGCGAAAAACAGAACCCGCCGCCGGTTTTTACCAAATCTGTGTGAAGTTAATCTGTTGAGTGACGCGTTGGGTCAAAAAATCAGATTGAGGGTAACAGCCCACGCTCTGCGTACAGTTGAACATCGCGGCGGTCTGGATGCGTTTTTGCTGAAAGCGCGCGATGGCGAACTTTCCCTCAAAGCCCGCCGCTTTAAACGCCGCCTAGTAAAAGCTCAGATTGCTTCTTAACAGCGCCTAGCGTTTCAACGCTATCTTTCTTCGTTATTTTGGCAACGCAAATTGCAACAGCAATGTGCGTTGAAATACGTTGAAATTATCATCCGAGATCAAGGTCAATCGCACTTCCCCATTGGCGGCCCGGTGTGAGGCCAGACCCTCCATATTATCGATTGTGTTTCTTTGATCGGTTTGCAGGAGTATCTCGCCATCCAGCACGGCGCCTGGCTTGATATCCGCAGTATTTATTCTGCGCAGCCGCATTTTTACACCACCCAGAATGCTGAAATACCGCTCCAGAATAATCAGTTCATTGTCAGGCGTAATGGTCAGGTCGGTAACGTCAAAATCATCAGATCGCCTGACGGTAAAACGCCCCGGTGTCGGCCCGCCGATGAGCCAGCCGATAATGTTTCCGTTAGCGTCTAAAAACCGTTCGGAAATTGCAATAATGGTTCCACCCAGCACCGTGCCTGTTGGAAAGCGCCCAACAGATTCGAGTTCCTTGTTGCGTCGTGCTTTTTTGGCTTCTTTTGGCAAGGCGGTGGTTTTCTCGCGCGCCATCATACCTTTTTTGTTAAATTTAAACTTGCCAATGCGTTGTTTGCGCTCAAAGGCTACCAGGAGTTTGCCTTCCACCCCTT
This sequence comes from Hyphomicrobiales bacterium, assembly GCA_021775475.1. GTDB lineage: Bacteria > Pseudomonadota > Alphaproteobacteria > Rhizobiales > JAJFHR01 > JAJFHR01. The sequence continues at coordinate 41,914 of JAJFHS010000041.1, read as the reverse complement.
TGGCACCAAAGGGTGCAACTGATTCTGCATCGAACCGGGATTTTCTCTTGTATGGATGGCCGCGGCGATCAAGTATTGGTGCTATTGTGACACCGGAAACGCCGATTAGTCTTTCATTTTCATAGCGAATTTCACCGGTTACCCACTTGCCTCTGTCAGATACGGCGACAAATTTAATACCATCCAGTCCGGTTGCGATACCGGACAGGCCGCCAAAATCTTCATCTGAACCAATAATTTCAATGCCGCCACGCCATAGTAATTTTCCAAAAGTCGTTTGAGCCTTGTTCGAAAGGTTGAAATTGACCGGGACGGATTTAACCGTAATGGTGCGGGCCTTGGGGATCGAGTTTGAATACAGCGGTGGGGGAAATGCCAGTGAGAAGCCGATTGAGAAAACCATTCCCAGTAAAATCCGGGGTATCAATCTTCTAGCGGATTTTGGCCGGACCTGAGGGGGGGTCATGACCCGGCGGATCGTTTCGGTTTCGTTGTGCGCGCGCTGCGCTTTGGTGCGGGCTTTTCATCAAACAGCTCCGCCAGCTTGTCGGTTAAAGCGCCGCCAAGTTCTTCCGCATCGACCAGGGTTATGGCGCGTTTGTAATAGCGTGTGACATCATGGCCGATGCCAACCGCGATCAGCTCAATTGGCGAGCGGGTTTCAATGTCTTCAATGACACGGCGCAGATGGCGTTCAAGATAACTGCCCGAATTTACCGAAAGCGTTGAATCATCCACCGGTGCGCCATCGGAAATAACCATCAAAATGCGCCGTTGTTCATGCCGGGCCAATAAGCGCTGGTGTGCCCACAACAAAGCCTCACCATCAATGTTTTCCTTTAACAGGCCTTCGCGCATCATCAACCCGAGATTGCCCTTGGCGCGCCGCCACGGCATATCGGCGTCTTTATAGATAATATGGCGTAAATCATTAAGCCGCCCCGGCATTTCCGGCTTGCCTGCCGCCAACCACTGTTCACGCGATTGCCCGCCCTTCCAGGCTTTGGTGGTAAAGCCGAGAATTTCAGTCTTAACCCCGCACCGCTCCAGAGTTCGCGCCAGAATATCAGCACATGTGGCGGCTACCATAATTGGTCGGCCGCGCATGGAGCCGGAATTATCAATCAACAATGTGACAATTGTGTCGCGAAAATCAGCTTCAAGTTCACGTTTAAACGACAGTGAATGCAGCGGATCAGTGACCACCCGGCTCAGGCGGGCGGCATCGAGAATACCTTCTTCAAGATCAAATTCCCAGGAGCGGTTCTGTTGTGCCAGCAAGCGGCGTTGCAATCGGTTTGCCAGGCGCGCAATGACGCCTTGCAACGGGCCCAGCTGTTTGTCGAGATAGCTGCGAAGGCGTTGCAGCTCTTCTGGATCGCACAGCTCATCTGCCGGGACAATCTCATCAAACTTCGGCGTGAACACGCTGTAATCAAGGTTAGGCTGATTGGAAAACGGCAGATCAGGGCGCCACGGCTGTTGACCTTCGGGCAGATCGGAGGTTTCACCATCTTCTGGCTGATCTTCGGCATCAAGATCCATTGCCTGTTGTTCGCCATCTTCACCGTCGCCTTCGCTTTCGTCACATTCAGCCGCTGTGGCACTTTCGTCTTCCTGGGTCTCCCCGGTCTGATTTTCATCGTCCGGGCCCTGTTCTTCAGACCCGTCTTGTCCATCACTGTCATCTTGTTCCTGCGGCTCGCCCAACTCATCGCCCATATCAAGGGCTTGAATGAGTTCGCGGATGGATTTGGCAAACTGCTTTTGATCATCGGTAAAATTGTCAAGCTGGCGCAATTCTTCACCGGCCTTTTTTTCAATCCACGGCCGCCACAGATCGACGAGCTTAGCTGCACTTTCCGGTGGTGGTGCCCCCGTCAGGCGTTCGCGAACAATCAATGCTGCGGCATCTTCCAAAGGTGCATCTTCGCGGGTTTTAATCCGCGCCATTTCCGGCGTTGCGTACTTATCTTCCAGAGCGGCATTGAGATTTTGCGCGCAACCCTGCATTTTTAGCGACCCAATGGCCTCAATGCGCGCCTGTTCAACCGCTTCAAAAAGTGCGCGCGCATTTGGGCCTTCGGGCAAAAGGGCATCATGAATGGAATTATCATGCTGGACACAACGCAAGGCCATCGCATCAGACTGGCCGCGCAATACGGCCACACTGCGCCGGTTGAGATCACGGGCAATATTGGGAAGCTGAGCCTGATTGCCGGAAAGGTGAGGGCGATCTCCGCCATAACTCACCTCTAACTCACTGTTTTCGGCAATCGCACGCATGGTCAGCGACAAGGCGTGTTTAAACTCGTTGACAGGTCCTTCAATGTCGCGCGACATGAACTCTCCTAGCTGGCCAGAATGGTGGCACTCGATTCTTTAAGCTCTTCACCAAAACAACGTTGATAAAATTCAGCCACCATTCCACGTTCAAGTTCATCACACTTGTTGAGAAAAGTCAGGCTGAAAGCAAAGCCGGTATCTTTGAAGATTTCGGTATTCTCAGCCCAGGTCAAAACCGTGCGCGGGCTCATGACGGTGGACAGATCGCCGTTCATGAAAGCGTTGCGGGTAAGGTCAGCGACGCGCACCATGTTGGAGATGGTCTCGCGACCTTCTTCATTATCAAACGATTTTGCCTTGGCCAGAATAATAGCGGTTTCTTGATCGTGCGGCAGATAGTTCAACACCGCCACAATCGACCAGCGATCCATCTGTCCCTGGTTGATCTGCTGGGTGCCGTGATAAAGCCCACTGGTATCACCGAGGCCAACGGTGTTGGTGGTTGAAAACAGACGGAAAGCCGGATGCGGGCGAATAACCTTGTTTTGATCGAGCAACGTCAATTTACCGGCAACTTCCAGAACCCTTTGAATAACGAACATAACGTCAGGCCGACCGGCATCATATTCATCAAACACCAAAGCCGTATTGGTTTGCAGCGCCCATGGCAGAATACCTTCACGAAACTCGGTCACCTGCTGGCCATCGCGAATGACAATGGCATCTTTGCCGATGAGGTCAATGCGGCTGATGTGGCTGTCAAGATTGATACGTACACAAGGCCAGTTGAGGCGGGCGGCAACCTGTTCGATATGGGTCGATTTGCCAGTGCCATGATAGCCCTGGATCATCACCCGGCGATTATGCGCAAAGCCTGCCAGAATTGCCAAAGTGGTTTCGCGGTTGAAGAGATAATCCTCATCAATATCTGGAACATGGGCATTGGCTTCAGAATACGCCGGCACTTCGAGGTCTGCATCAATGCCAAAGACCTGATTTACGGACACTTTCATATCCGGCAAAGTGGCTTCATCATACGCTTGTGTCGTCATGTCTTTCGTCTTTCTTTCCCGGAGTACAGGCCTAAAAGTGGGGGTGTCAATTTCTACGGCTGTCAGTTTTGAGGGATTATTTACTTGAGTGCAAGGCAGGAATTCAAATTTTCAAAGACATTCTAGCAAAATCCAGATGCCTTAAGATAGTCATATGCCTGAATTATTTCACGCAGTTTTTCCTCAAATTCCTGGCCACCACCATTGGCATCGGGATGGTGACGTTTCACCAGTATCTTGAATTGCGCCTTTACCTCTGCCGGTTTGACATCAATGTCGAGGCCAAGGGTTGCCAGAGATTTGCGTTCTGCGTTGCGAATCTGGCGTTTTTCCCGCTTGACCCATTTTCCATCGGTATATTTTTCACCAAAAAACCCAAACGAATCGGCAAATTTGGGATTGCCTCGACCGTTTGCCGATTTGTCATTGGGGCTGGCCGCCTCACTGTTGGTGCCCAAAGACCATGTCGGCCGGTGTCCGGTGCGGGCTGATTTTTGATAATCAGCTACGTCGGTATCCGACATATCTTTGAAATAATTAAAAGATTTATTGTATTCGCGCACGTGCGCCATACAAAATTGGTGATATTGGCCATCCTGGCCGCGACCCTTGGGCGCGCGATGCACGCCAGGTTGCGGGCATCCGGTGACATCACATTGCGGTTCAGCAGTGGATTTAAGACGGTCTTTCTCCGGCTTAACCCGTATGCTGTCAAAATATTTCGACTTTTCGTTCACTTCTGGTCTCTTAAGTTCTAAAATCAACAAAGCAAATAATTATACAGGATAAAAGGATAATATGTCACAGGTTGTTGTAGAGAAAATCACAGAAAAAATAACAAAGGCTCTGGAACCGACACAAATTTCTGTGGAAGATGAAAGCCATCTCCATGCTGGCCACGCAGGAGCGCGGCCTGGAGGGCAAACTCATTTCCGGATTACGGTCGTTTCAGCCCGATTTACTGACCTGTCGCTGGTCAAGCGCCATCGGTTGATTAATGAGGCCTTGGCGGAAGAATTACAAGGCCCGATCCACGCGCTCGCCATCAAGGCGTTGTCGCCCGATGAAGTCTAAGGCGCATTCCAGAAATCTTGCGGCTATCGGGGCTTTGTTGTCGCTCATTGTCTGTTATGGCACGCTTGGGATGATAGGTATTCTCGGCACTCTCGGAATTGCCATAGCCATCAATAATTCACTATGGGCAGGCGCAATCGTGGCCTTTGCCAGCGTCGCTGTTATCGGCCTGGGGTTTGGCTTTTTGTACCACCACAAAGTGTGGCCGATAATGATTGGCACAGCTGGTGCCGCTATCATTACTTATGTCATGCTGGTTCAATATGACCGGGTGATAGAATTTTCCGGCTTTATATTATTGTCTTTTGCCGCTTTGTGGGACTGGCGGCTCAAGCGATAAGGGTGTTGATGCACGAAAGGCCGCAACTGAGTTGCGGCCTTTCGGTATTGAGTATCTGATTTAGCGGCACCTATCTTGATGCATACTTTTTTGAAGAGCGTGCCTGAATGTTTTGCTCAAGCGCCTGTTGCAAAGTGCGGTCACGGCTATAGACATCGTCGCGTGTTTTCACATTGCCGTCAGCATCAGCCCAGGCGGTGTAATAGCCAAGGTAGACGGGAATTTTTTGATCAAGGAAAATTGTCTGGTTTTCACCCGAAGCGATAGCAGCCTTAATTCTTTCCGGTGTCCATCCTTGTGTACCTAGAATAATTTCTGCAAATTTCATTGGTTTTTGCAACCGGACGCACCCGTGACTGAATGCCCGAACTGATTTCTTGAACAGGCTGCGCGCTGGTGTGTCATGCATGTAAATTGAGTGTTCATTGGGGAACATGAACTTGACTCTGCCAAGGGCATTGCCAGGTCCTGGTGGTTGGCGAATTCCAAAAGGAATGGAATCCTGACCGTACCGTCCCCAGTCAATCGTTGTGCTGTCGACAACACTGCCGCTGGCGTCGGTAACTTCATAGCCTTCGCTTTGAAGGTAATATGGATTTTGCAGCAGTTTCGGTATCATTTCTTCGTATATGATGGTGCGCGGTACGTACCAGCTTGGATTTAATGTCACCTTTTCCATCTCATCGGCGAAGACAGCTGTTTGAAATTTCGGTCTGCCGACAACGACGTCCGAGCGATAGACTTCCTTACCGTCATCCATCATCCAGGTTTCGAAAAATGCCTGATTGACGAAGATGTACTTACTTTTTAAATCCTGTGGCAGCCACCGTAACCGTTCCATGCTCAGGATGATTTTGTTGACTTTTTCTACGTCTGATTTGCCATTTAGAGCGCCCAGCGTCAGGCGTCCGATGATGCCTTCATCGTTGAGGCCGGATTGTTTCTGAAAATCCTTTACCGCTGTAACAAGTTCGGGATTGTAGAAAGTGTTGTCGTCACCACTTTGTTGGGCCGGAACATTATAATACCCGAGTTGTTGAAGTCGTTTGGCTACAAGTTCCATTCGAGCGTCAGAGCCGCCGGCCTTAATCAGCTTGCCGCCCGGTATAAATACGGCCTGTTCTTCTCCATTGCTCGACTTGCGGTATTTGGCGAGAGCTTTTTTAAGGTTTTGATATTGCGGCATCAAGGGCTGCAGGGAAGCAAGATAAGTATCAGGTTCTGTGGATGTTTTCAGTTTAACCAGAACGCCTGACGGCTTCACAGGTTTAGCTTTTATGGTGTGCAATTCGGACACCCGAATAGGTTTTACCCTGCCTGCGGACACATGATGGGAGTATTCAAGAGCTGCGGCGGTAAGTTCGATTTCCAGTCTGGCCAAATCAGCAGGTGATTTTCCGATGCTGTCACCGGAAACGTCATAACTGGAAAGTGATGCAGGCAGATAGTCCCGGGCATTGAGGCCTTCCTCATCAGCCTTGCTCAGCAATGTCAGGAGGCGTTTTGCTTTGTCATTGAGGCCTTCATTTGTAACCCATAAAGGCGCAAAGCCGTCGTTTTCATAAAATTTGACAATTGGTTTTTTTTGAGTTGCACGAACGCGGACCGGCGTGCCACCAGGATTGGTCAAATAGCCATACACAGCTGTTGCAATTGTATCCATTTGCTCAGCCGGGTTAAGGCCTTTTTGGCTCAGTACGATATACGGCTCAGGTGGCAGGGCAGTGTCTCTCACAGAGTGAGAATGACTGGGCGCTCTTTTGACGGGTTCGGAAAATCCCTGGCGGGAACGATCGCTTTGCGACTGATAGAGTGGAGGTGCATCAAGCAATTGCTGAAAGAATTCATCAACATCTGCCGTGGCTAAATTTGGTGTTACGGTGAAAGATACTCCGGCCATAAGGCCTATCAGAGCTATACTTGATCCGCTTTTTCGCATGACTTCGTTTCCCTACCTCGAAAATAAAAAAATGTCGGATACATGTGAGTACGATTATAGCATTAAGAACTGCCTAAGAGCAATTAATGCCAATCAATCTCGTCCGGCTATATACGGTTTGACTTCGGAATTATTAAGGTAAACCTTCAATTTTACTCTCGCACCGGGCTAATCTTAATCAAGGTAATCTGGTTGCGCTGGCGCTTTAAAATTTCAAATCTGTAGCCATAGAATGTAAACACCTGAGACGGTTCGGGTATTGTCTGGGCTTCATGGATCACCAGCCCGGCTATTGTGGTTGCCTCATCATCGGGCAAAGACCAGTTCATAGTGCGGTTGATATCGCGCACCGGCAATGTCCCGTCCACTTTTATGGCACCCGTTTTATCGGGCTCAAGGTCTATCACTTCTTCATCGTGTTCATCGGCAATTTCGCCGACAATTTCCTCGAGAATATCTTCCAAAGTCAAAAGCCCCATGACCTCGCCATATTCGTCCACCACCACGGCAAAATGGGTTTTGCGGGTGAGGAAGGCGTCAAGCTGGTCCTGCAGGTTTGTGGTATCGGGGACAAACCAGGGTTTGGTGCTGATTTTTTCGATGTTTATTTTGCTCACCCGGCCCTTGGCTTCACTAAGTGCGCGCAGCAGGTTTTTTGCGTGCAGAATACCAATAATATTGTCGGGATCGTCCCGCCACACAGGAATGCGTGAAAAACCGCTTTCCAGCAGCTCTGAGATTATTTTGCCAGTTGGACGCGCCACATCAACCGCCAGCATCTTGGTGCGATGAACCATCACGTCTGATACTTCCATATCCCGCAGGTTCAACAGGCCGCTGAGCATGTCGCGATCATCTTTAATCACGCTGCCTTCGAGATGATGCAGGTCAATAGCCCCGCGAATTTCTTCATGCGCCGACAATACCGCGGTTTTTTCGTCCATATCAACGCCGAAGAAAGCCAGAACCTGGCGCACAATAATTTGCACCACACGGGTTATCGGGCCAAAGATGGCAACAAAGATTCGAATTATCGGCGCCACTGCAAGTGCCATGCGTTCAGGGTGGGCTATGGCGTAGGTTTTGGGCAAAACTTCCGCAAAAATCAAAACCAGCGCTGTCATTACCAAAGTGGCATAAATCACCCCGGTGTCCCCGAAAACATCCACCAGCAGGCTGGTCGCCAGAGCGGATGCCAGAATATTGACAAAATTGTTGCCCAGCAGGATAGCGCCGATAAGCGTTTCCTTGGCCGATATTAATTTTTGCACGAGAGCAGCTTTTGCACTTCCCTGGCGCTCCAACCCTAACATGAGTGCGCGCGAGGTGGCGGTCAGGGCGGTTTCTGATCCCGAAAAGAAGGCTGACAAAACAAGAAGCGCTATGATAGCGCCGAGGCTAGCGATAATGCCTATGGTCATTGTGGTGGTAATTGCTCCTGCAGAAATGACATGAGGGCGTCTTTTGCAACGTCTGACGTAATAAAAGCCTTACCGATACCCCGGGTCAGGATGAAGGTGAGGACCCCGGCGTTGGCCTTTTTATCCTGGGACATCAGTTTAAAAAACTCTTCCGCCCCGGGCAGATCACCTTCAATCTGTGAGGCCCGTGTCGGCAGGCCAACTGATTTGAGATGAGCTTCCACAGCTTCGAGATCCTGAGCCGGGCAAAAACCAAGACGATGCGACAGATCAAAGGCCATGACCATGCCGATAGCCACCCCTTCACCATGAATAAGGCGTTGGGAATAACCGGTTGCAGCTTCCAGTGCATGCCCAAACGTATGGCCGAGGTTCAATAAGGCCCGTCGTCCGTGTTCAAACTCATCTTCTTCAACAATCTTTGCCTTGGCGCGGCAAGAGGTCTCAACCGTATGGCGGCGGGCATCGGGTTCGCCGCCAAACAGGGTGTTGTGGTTTTGATCAAGCCAGTTGAAGAACCCCGGATTATCAATCAGGCCGTATTTGACAACTTCAGCGTAGCCGGCGCGAAACTCGCGATCCGGTAATGTATTGAGCACATCAATATCGGCCAGCACCAAAACCGGTTGGTGAAACGCCCCGATAAGATTTTTGCCAAGCTGCGAATTGATCCCGGTTTTACCACCAACAGAGCTGTCAACCTGGGCCAGCAACGAAGTTGGGATCTGGATAAAGCGGGTGCCCCGGCGCAAGACCGATGCAGCAAACCCGGCAAGATCGCCAATAACACCGCCACCAAAAGCGATGACCACATCATTGCGCTCTATGTCGGCATCAAGCAGTTGATCGCAGACGGTTTCGAGTGAGGCAAAACTTTTTGTCGTCTCGCCCGGCGGCAGAATAATTGAGGCAACATCAATACCCACAGCTTCAAGACTGTCGGTGAGGGTCTTCAGGTGATGGCGGGCAACATTTTCGTCTGTGATAATCGCGGTTTTGGGCCGGGGAAGAAATGGCACAATGTGATCAGCCGCATTATCAATGAGGCCGCTACCAATGACAATGTCGTAGCCGCGATTGTCCAGCCCGACCTTGATGGTGACACTTTTGTTTTCAGGGCTATTTTCAGAAGGGCGCTCAGCGGCCTGGATGGTCATTTTTCGGTCCAAAGGTCATGCCGCTCAACGGCAGCACATATGCATTGAACAGGATATACTCAATTTTTGAGCAATTTCAATGCTCATTACGCGTTGTGGTTAAATAATCTGCAAGTTTTTTTGTTACATCGCGCACAATAACATCGTGGGCTGCCTGTTGGCTGTCGACGATAATATCGGCCTGCTCATAGATCGGATAGCGTTCCTCCATGAGGGATTGCATCACCGCGCGCGGGTTTTCCGTTTGCAGCAATGGTCGGTTAGAGCGGCGCCCAACCCGTTCCATCAGCAGATCCAGATCAGCCCGCAGCCAGATCGAAATTCCTTTGTCGTGAATATTTTCTCGAATGTTAGCATTCATGAAAGCGCCGCCGCCTGTGGCGAGAACCTGGGCCGATGTGTCCAAAAGACGAGCAATGACGCGGCGTTCCCCATCCCGGAACACTTTTTCGCCGTCTTCTTCAAATATTTCTGCAATTGATTTTCCTGCGGCTTCCACTATTTCGCTATCGGCATCGACAAAGGGTAATTTGAGGCGCGTTGCCAATCTGCGGCCAATACTGGATTTTCCACACCCCATCAGGCCAATCAGAACAATACTGCGGTCACCGAGATCAGAGGTGATTTTTTTAATGCGACTGGTTCTTGTTTTTACAGCGTTCAATTTGTAGCCTTTTAACCCCGTTGCCGATATGATCCATGCGGTTCTCTGATTTGGCCCTGAGCCTTTAACATCTATCGCGTTTGGTAACAAATGCTCAAGTTTTATAGCGTTTAACAACGATAGTTGATTTTATGGAATGATTTAATGCTGGCATTGCTGCGGTTTTTATTTTTTCTCGGACTGCTTGGCGGTGCCGGATATGGCATTTTGTATGTTCTGGCTGAAGTGATAGACCCGCCCAACCAGGAAATCATTATCCCTATCCCATCGGATAAATTCAAAAATCAGTAATCCTTTATTTGCCTCCTCAACTTAAAATGTTTTCAATGAATGACTTTCATCACATTGAAGCTTTTTTGGAGATGCTCAGCGCTGAGCGCGGTGCAGCGTTAAATACCATTGATGCTTATCGGCGTGATCTAAGCGAATTTTCTGCCAGCATTGCAAAAAGTGGCACATCTTTTGTCGAAGTCACCCCCGATGATATTCGCCACTATCTCGGTGAGTTGTCAGATTTGGGACTGGCTGCATCCTCCACGGCACGCAAGCTTTCAGCAGTTCGGCAGTTTTTTAGATTTCTGTATTCTGAAGGTACCCGCAGCGATAATCCGGCAACGACTATCGATCGACCCAGATTAAACCGGCCCTTGCCAAAGACCCTGAGTGTCGATGATGTGGAACAATTGCTCGAGCATTCAAGAATACAGGTTAAAAAAGCAGCACCGTCGCACAAGCTTCGCGCTCTCAGGCTCAACTGTCTGGTTGAAATCACCTATGCCACCGGTTTGCGCGTGTCGGAACTGGTCGGCCTGCCGGTAACCGCCGCCACCTCGGATGACCGCTTTTTGTTCGTGCGCGGCAAAGGCGGCAGAGAACGCCTTGTGCCCCTGAGCCAACCGGCGAAGCAGTCGATGCACGCTTATTTGCGCGAACTGAATGTCAAAATGGCAGGTCGGGCGAGTGATCAGGCATGGCTGTTTCCCTCGCGCGGAACTAGTGGTCACTTGACCCGCCAGCGCTTTGGCCAGGAGTTGAAAGAACTAGGTACATTGGCTGGAATTGAGCCAAGAAGATTATCCCCCCATGTCATGCGCCATGCCTTTGCCAGTCATCTGGTAGCCTTTGGTGCTGATTTACGCTCGGTCCAGCAAATGCTTGGCCATGCCGATATCTCGACCACACAAATATATACCCATGTACTTGATGAGCGCCTCAAACAACTGGTGCACGATCATCATCCGTTGTCGACTTGATTGACTTTCCACGGCAGGGGTGGATTACCTAAGATCATTCGCACCGTCCCGGCCTTGAGCCGGGACCAATTGGAGTTCAAGCAAATATCAGCTGATCCCGGCTCAAGGCCGGGACGGTCTGGGGAAATGGGGAGTGGGTTGGCTTGGAACACCAAACAAAAAAACCATTAACGCTCCGGCCCCACAATGGTTGACATATGACTGCTTCACAGTCAGTGTCCGCAGGAAAATTAAACCCGATTGTACAACCTTATATTTGATGGATTATGCGGACATATTTGGATTTTGAAAAACCGGTTGCCGATATTGAAGGCAAGGTTGCTGAATTAAAAGCACTTGGTGAGGGTGACGAAGGCGTTGCCCTTGACGCAGAGGTTAAGCAGCTTGAGGAAAAAGCCAACTCAAGATTGACCGAGATATATGCCAATCTCAATCCGTGGCAGGAAACCATGGTGGCGCGCCATCCCAACCGGCCACATTTTTTAGATTATGTCGCTGGTCTTTGCGACGAGTTTACCCCCCTTGCCGGTGACAGAAAATATGCCGAAGATGAAGCTCTTGTAGGCGGGTTTGCCCGTTTTCAGGGCGAACCGGTGCTGGTGATGGGCCATGAGAAGGGCTCTGACACCGAAGCCCGCCTCAAACATAATTTCGGCATGGCGCGGCCCGAAGGCTACCGCAAAGCCGTGCGTTTGATGGAGATGGCGGATAAATTTGATATCCCGGTAATCAGCTTTATTGACACCGCCGGAGCTTACCCCGGCATCGGTGCTGAAGAACGCGGTCAGTCAGAAGCTATTGCGCGTTCAACAGATTGCTGTCTGGCACTCAAAGTCGCCCATATCTCTGTTATTATCGGTGAAGGCGGCTCCGGTGGTGCGGTTGCGATTGCCACTGCCAATGAGGTTTTAATGCTCAAACATTCGATTTACTCTGTCGCCTCGCCCGAAGCCTCCGCCTCCATCCTGTGGCGCGACCCGGCCCGGGCGCAAGATGCGGCAACAGCGATGAAAGTAAGCTCTAAATACCTTAAAGAGTTTGGCGTCATAGATACAATCATTGATGAGCCCGTTGGCGGCGCCCACCGCGAGCCGACCAAGGCTATCGCAGCTACAGGTGATGCCATAGCTGTGGCTCTCAAAAAATACACCGATATGAGTCGCGAAGAAATTCTCGAACACCGGCGCGAAAAGTTTTTGCAGATCGGACGCAATCTTTAAGTTCGAAAATACCCGGATTTTATACAATTTGAGACGACGTGTTTCTGCGTGCATAATTTTTTAATTCACCTCTTGACCCTATAGTGACTAGAGATATTATGTCTATGGCTTCAACTGTCCAGACGCGCTTGATCGGCGGTAATTCAGGGCAGAATCAAGATATAAAAGGAGCCATAGAATGACTGTGCCAAATGTTGGTAGCGATACGTCCGCAAAGCCCGGCATGAAATGCCCGGGCTGCAAACTCGATCTGGTAATGACCGAGCGCCAGAATATCGAAATTGATTATTGCCCTGAATGCCGGGGCATCTGGCTTGATCGCGGTGAGTTGGATAAAATTATTGAACGCAGTCTCCAGCCGCAAAATCCGGCACCGCAAAACCCGGACCCGCAAGATGACAATCGCGGCTATCGTCAAGACAGCGGCCACCGCGGTGGCGGGCATGGTCGCAGCAGACATGGTGGCGGACATTCCGGCGGGCGGCGGGGTTCGTGGTTACAGGATATTTTCCATTAATTGAAAACTCTGCAAAGAAAACTACACAATGGTGTCTAATGTTCTTTTATACTTGCTTATTCCGGCCGCAGCTACGCTGTTTGGTGGGGTAGCAGCTGTGTTCTGGGCCCCGGGCGCGCAATTGCGTAGTGTTTTGCAACATCTGGCGGCCGGTGTCGTCTTCGCCGCTGTCGCCGGGGAATTGTTACCCCAGATCATGCATGAAGGCACAGCCCTACCGGTCATTCTCGGCTTTAGTGCAGGCATTGCACTGATGCTGGGAATTAAGTGGTTGGCCGAGCGCGGCAAGATGTCGTCGTTCGGTGCACGCGGTGGCCTTATTGCCATCATCGGGATAGACATTGCCATTGATGGGCTGCTCGTTGGCGTGAGCTTTTCTGCCGGAACAAAGGCTGGCCTTCTGGTGACATTTGCACTTAGTCTGGAAGTCCTGTTTCTGGCATTGTCTACCGCTGCCACACAGTTAAGCGATGGGGCATCGCGTCTGCGCGTGGTTGCCACTGCGTTAAGTTTTTCTATTGTTCTTGTGGCCGCCGCAGCAGCTGGCACGGTTTCCCTTAATTCGCTGTCGCCACCAATGATCGAGGGTGTTTTGTCCTTTGGCGTTGCGGCACTTTTATATCTGGTGACCGAAGAACTTCTGGTGGAGGCGCACGAAGTGCCGGAAACACCGCTGATCACAGCAACTTTTTTCATCGGATTTTTAGTGATAATTCTTATCGAAATGGCGATTTAGAGCGGCCACACCCATAATAACATCGGCACGGAAATGACAATTACCAGAATTTCCAGTGGCAGCCCCATACGCCAGTAGTCACCAAACTTATAGCCGCCGGGACCCATGATCAATGTGTTGTTCTTGTGACCAATGGGGGTGAGAAATGCGCACGAGGCGGCAATGGCTACCGCCATCAAAAACGGATCTGGATTGACGTTGAGACCATTGGCAATGGAAATTGCAATCGGTGCCATGATGATGGCAGTTGCCGTATTGTTCAAAAGATCAGACAGGGTCATGGTGGCCACAATCAACAATGTCAGGACAACTGCCGCAGAATACCCCGCCGAAACTTCGACAATGCCATTGGCGATGAGAGCTGTTGCCCCGGTAGTTTCCATGGCCCCGCCAATCGGGATCATCGAGCCAAGCAAAACAATTACCGGCCATTCAATCGCATCATAAACCTGATGGAGCGGAACAATCTCAAACAAAACCATCAGTGCCGCCGTTGCCGCCAGGGCCACCGGCAGATAGAGATAACCAAAACTTGCCAGCGCAACAGCGGTGCCGAAAAGCCCGACCGCCAGCAGTGCTTTTTGTCGCTGCACCAGTTGCAGACCGCGTTCTGCCAGTGGCAGGCAGCCGAGCCAGTTGATGATTTCCGGCATACGCTCGACCGGTCCGATGAGCAAAAGCACGTCACCGGCTTCAATTTTCAGATCCCGCACCCGGTCGCGAAAGCGTTGCCCCTGACGCGAAACACCCAGCAAGGTTACCGCATGGCGATATAACAGGCGCACGGACAGCGATGACCGCCCTTCAATGCGCGATCCTTCCGGCACCACAACTTCCACCAATGATAGATTACCGCCACCCAAAAGACCGCTTGCGTGTTTATGTGCGCCAGCATATTCGAGACCGGCTGCACCAATGAATTTTTCTAACGCTGCCGGCGATGCTTCAAGCACCAGCACATCGTTTTTTTGCAACACCTGACGCCGCGCCATACCGGGCAGCCTTTTGCCTTTTCTCACCATACCGATAATGGTGATGTCATTTTCTCCGCTCAATTCATCAAGTTCATTGATGCGCTTGCCGACAATGGAACTGGTCTCGACAACCTTGGCTTCGGCAATATAGCCTTCGAGATTAAACAGCTCCTTGGCCGAGTCACGGTCTGTACTGGCCGTTGGGATCAAGCGCCAGCCAATGGTTGCAATGAAAACAACCCCCACCATCGCCACCGCCAGACCAACGGGTGCAAAATCAAACATGGAATACGCTTCACCCAGCGCCTTTTCGCGGTAAGCGGCGATAATGATATTTGGTGGTGTGCCAATCAAAGTGATCATGCCGCCCAAAATCGAGGCAAAGGACAGCGGCATTAATGTCAGCGCCGGACTGCGCTTGGCCTTACTGGCGGCCTGCATATCCACCGGCATCAGCAAAGCCAGTGCACCTACATTATTCATCAATGCCGACAGACCGGCAGCCAACCCCGCCATAACGGAAATATGCGCACTTAAGGAACGTGTTGAATCGATCAGATATCGCGCGATCAGCTCAATCGCCCCGGAATTTGACAGCCCGCGAGAGATAATCAACACCAGCGCAACGATGACGGTTGCCGGGTGTCCAAACCCGCTAAAGGCCTGATCAGAAGGCACAATTCCAACAATCAGCGCAATGATGAGCGCTAGAAACGCTACAAGATCATAGCGCCAGCGGCCCCAGATAAGAAAGACAAATACGCCCGCCAGCAAGGCGAATAGAATCATTTGTTCGGTGGTCATAGGCTCAAATATACCCCATGGGCGGGTTAAGCCAACCGGGAATTTTGACGGCTCCTATCTAAAGCGCGTCAAGTTCATCCCAACACACCTTAATCCGTCATCCCCGGGCTTGACGGAGGGGAGTGTTATGAATTTACAATCCCTAACTCAGGCAAGACGCCCGTGGCAATGTTTGAATTTTTTACCCGAACCGCAGGGACAAGTGGAATTACGGGGGATTTTGCCCCAGGTTTCAGGGTCCGCTGGATTTAAATCTTCCTTCGATGGATTGCGCACGGTAGAGCCGTAACTTGCCGCCAGCCGCACGCTGTCTTCATCAAATTCATCATTTTCGGTAAGCGGGCTCAAATGTTGCGCTTCCAATTCGGAGAAATCTGCATTGTCCAGGCTCGGTGCTTCTTCATCCATCAGCTCTATGCGCAACAGCTGTGTGGTCACCATTTCGCGCATTTTCACCAGCAGGTTTTCGAATAATGTGAAGCCTTCGGTTTTATATTCGTTCAACGGGTCGCGCTGACCATAACCGCGCAGGCCTACCACCTGCCGGAAATGTTCCAGCATCACCAGATGTTCGCGCCAAAGATGATCAAGGGTTTGCAGCAAGACAGCTTTTTCCACGTCCCGCATAACTTCAGGCGTAATGTCAGCCGCCTTTTTAGCCGCTGCCTGATCTGTCTTTTGCAGCAGGCGCTCGCGAATTTCCTGATCGGCAATGCCTTCTTCTTCCGCCCATTCATCAATCGGTAAATCGAGATTGAGGACTTCCTTGACTTTTTCTTTTAATCCCGTGACGTCCCATTGTTCGGCATAAGCGCGCTCAGGGATATGGACACTGACCATTTCCTCGATCACCTGATGGCGCATATCAACCACCGTATCAGCGACTTCATCACCATCCATCAATTCCAGCCGCTGTTCAAAAATCACCGTGCGTTGGTCATTCATCACATCATCGAATTTGAGCAGGTTTTTGCGAATGTCGTAGTTGCGCGCTTCAACTTTTTGCTGGGCTTTTTCTAAAGCCTTGTTGATCCAGGGGTGAACAATGGCTTCGCCTTCTTCCAGACCCAGCTTTTTCAACATGCCATCCATGCGATCGGTGCCGAAAATACGCATCAGATCATCTTCGAGACTGAGGAAGAAATGTGACCGTCCCGGATCGCCCTGACGGCCTGAGCGTCCACGCAACTGATTGTCGATGCGGCGGCTTTCATGACGTTCGGTGCCCAGAACACACAAACCCCCGGCTTCAAGTGCCTTGACTTTACGTTCCGCAACTTCAGCGGTTATTCTTTCCTTGATTTCGGCAATCTTTTTTTCATCATCCAGGCCAGCGGTTTCCTCGGCAACCAACATGTCCAGATTACCGCCAAGCTGAATATCCGTGCCGCGACCAGCCATGTTGGTGGCGATGGTTACGGTGCCGGGAAAGCCGGCTTTTGAAATAATTTTGGCTTCCTGCTCATGATAGCGCGCATTGAGGACATTGTGTTCGACTTTGCGCTGTTTAAGCATTTCAGCCAACAGCTCTGATTTTTCAATTGAAGTCGTGCCGACCAATATGGGCTGACCGCGCTCGTGACAGTCTTTAATCAGATCGATTGCTGCGTTGAATTTTTCCGTAGCTGTGCGATAGACCTCGTCATCGGTATCTTCGCGGCGAATATCCATGTGGGTTGGAATTTCGAGAACTTCGAGCTTGTAAATGTCATGGAATTCTGCAGCTTCGGTAATTGCCGTGCCTGTCATTCCGGCAAGCTTGTCGTAGAGACGGAAGTAGTTCTGGAAGGTTACTGAGGCAAGCGTCTGGTTTTCAGGCTGGATCGTCACATGTTCCCTGGCTTCCAGAGCCTGATGCAACCCTTCTGAATAACGTCGGCCTTCCATCATGCGACCGGTAAACTCGTCAATGATGATGACCTCATCATTTTTGACAATGTAATCGGTGTCACGGGCATACAGCTTATGTGCCCGCAAAGCCTGATTAACATGATGAACCAGGGTGGCGCTTTCAACATCATATAAGGAACGGCCATCCAGCAGGCCGATCTTTTCGAGCAATTTCTCTATGTGATCATTGCCCTGCTCGGTCAGGCTGGCGGTGCGTTGTTTTTCATCAACTTCAAAATCATCGTCAACCAAAGAAGGGATGAGTGTATCGATCTGGTTATAAAGATCTGATTTATCCTCAATCGGCCCGGAAATTATCAGCGGTGTTCTGGCTTCATCGATCAGAATTGAATCGACCTCATCAACGATGGCAAAATTATGCCCGCGCTGCGCCATGGCATCGCGCTGATACTTCATATTGTCACGCAGATAATCAAAACCCAGCTCATTGTTGGTGCCATAGGTGACGTCAGCCCCATAAGCTGCCTTGCGCTGTTCATCGTCAAGGTCGTGGACGATACAGCCAACTTCGAGACCCAAAAAGCGATAAATCTGCCCCATCCACTCGGCATCGCGAGAGGCGAGATAATCATTGACGGTGACCACATGCACGCCTTTGCCTGATAGTGCATTGAGGTAAACTGCCAGCGTTGCCACAAGGGTTTTGCCTTCGCCGGTCTTCATTTCGGCAATATTGCCTTCATGCAAAACCATGCCGCCCATGAGCTGGACATCGAAGTGACGCTGACCTAGCGTGCGTTTGGCGGCTTCGCGAACAGTGGCAAATGCCGGAACCAGCAGGTCATCCAGGCTTTTGCCATCTTTATATGCCTGGCGAAACTCATTTGTGCGCGCCCTTAATTCTTCATCGCTCAAGGCCTCTATTTCAGGCTCAAGCGCATTAATGGCGTCAATTTTGGGATAATAGGCACTCAGCAACCGGTCGTTGGAAGAGCCGAAAAGCTTTGACGCAAGGTTACCAAAACTGATCATAGAAATTTGTCCTTATCAAGCCGTTCTAAAGCGCAATGACCGTTTTCAATGCTTAATCTTATGGAAGGCAATCTGTACTCAATTTAAAAATCTTAATCTTAATGGTTAAGCGGAAATCCCGCCCCCACAAGACTTTATGGTTTGTGATAAATGAGAGATAAGCGCCACTACGGCTAATGTCAATGTGGCTTGGCTATTCTCATTTTCAACACATAGGCGATGTTTGTGGTGGTTGTATCGAGACCTGTTGCCATCCAGTGTCGTTTCAGCTATTGGAGCAAGCGGTTTGCTTTGCTATTATAGAGTATTGAATGTTGATGATCTCATGTGATTTAGACGCGCTTTTTTGGGCGTTTTGGACATAAGAGTGATCTAAAAAAGAAGGAAAAAAGCCTATGTCCATAAAAACGCTTTGCGCCAGTGTGGCGCTGGGAGTTGCTTTGTTAAGTGCGCCAGCTACCGGTTTTGCAGCTGAAGATGAAATTGTTGCTAAAGTTAACGGCACCGCCATAACCCGGGCACAACTCGACTACTTTGCCTCCGAGTTGGGAGAAAGATTAAACAACGTACCGCCTGAACAGCGCGATAAAATCCTGATTGAACAGATGATTGCCCGCCATCTTATTGCCCAGGCAGCCGAAAAGCTGAAGCTAGAAAAAACCAAAGAATTCACAACGCGACAGGATTTTTACCGCCTCAGAGCTTTGCAGGAGGTCTATCTGACCAAGGTAATTGGAGCTTCAATTACCGATGAAGCGCTCAAAAAGACCTACGAGGAGGGGCTGGCCAAGCTTGAGCCCGAAAGCGAGATTCGCGCCCGTCATATTCTGGTGAAAACTGAAGCTGAAGCCAAGGCAATCTCTAAAGAACTCGAAGGCGGAGCTGATTTTATTGAACTGGCAAAGAAAAAATCCATTGGTCCCAGCAATGTCAATGGTGGTGATCTGGGATACTTTGGCAAAGACCAGATGGTCCCACCATTTGCTGAAGCTGCTTTTGCTCTCAAAGCTGGTGGTGTATCCAAACCGGTTAAAACCAGATTTGGCTGGCATGTGATCAAGGTTGAGGATGTGCGCGAAAAACCCGCACCCACGTTCGAAGACATTCGCGAGTCTATGCGTCTGGCTCTGCTGCGCAATCAGGCCATCGAGACGGTTACAAATTTGCGGAAAGCAGCAAAAATTGAAATCATCAAAAAATAACAGCATTTCACCACTTGCGCCTGAGATACTCTCCGAATTGCCGGCAATTGCCGGCGTTCGGTTGGGCGTTGGGTGCAGCGGCACCAAATACAAGGACCGCAATGACGTAATGATTGCCGTGTGCGATGCCAGCACTGCGGTCGCCGGAGTTTTTACCACCTCAAAAACAGCTTCCGCCTCAGTCGACTGGTGCCGCGCGCAAGTGTCTGACGGCAAGGGACGTGCTGTCGTCGTCAATGCCGGTAATGCCAACGCCTTTACCGGCCAACAGGGCATAGTGGGGGTTGAAACCGTGGTTGGCAAAGTTGCTGATGTGCTTGAGTGTCCAAGTACGGAAATCTTTGCCAGCTCAACCGGCGTCATCGGTGAGCCGCTTGATGCTGATGCCATCGTTAAAGTGATCAAAGACACAATCGCCAACGCCACCCCTGATAATTGGCTCGAAGCTGCCCGGGCGATCATGACCACCGACACATTTCCCAAACTTGCCACAGCCACAGCTTTCATTGGTGATTTGCCGGTGTTGATCAACGGCTTTGCCAAGGGCTCAGGTATGATCGCCCCTGATATGGCAACTATGTTGGGATATATTTTTACCGATGCCCCCATCCCGGGTGATATATTGCAGGCGCTTTTGTACAAAAGCGTCGAACACAGCTTTAACTCAATCTCGGTTGATAGTGATACCTCCACCAGCGATACCGTATTGATGTTCGCAACCGGACAGGCGCACGGCACTGGCTTGAGTGATATCCAGTCTGAAGAAGATCCAAGGCTCGATCAATTTAAGGAACAGCTGGACGCGCTGACGCTTGATCTGGCGCACCAGATTGTCCGCGATGGCGAAGGTGCAACTAAATTCGTCACTATCTGCGTAAACGGAGCTGAAAGCGACCGGGCAGCAAAAGTCATTGCCAAATCCATAGCTGATTCTCCGCTGGTGAAAACTGCCATAGCCGGGGAAGATCCAAACTGGGGCAGGATTGTCATGGCGGTTGGCAAATCAGGGCAAGCTGCCGACCGCGATAGTCTGATCATCTGGATTGGCGATACGCAAGTAACCGAAAAAGGTTATGTCCACCCTGATTACGATGAACAGGTGACGCAAGGCCATATGAAGGGCGATGAAATCATGATCAAGGTCGATGTTGGCATTGCCAAAGGGTCTGCCACGGTTTGGACCTGCGATCTAACCCATGCCTATATTGATATTAACGCCGATTATCGCAGTTGAATTGCGAGCATCAGGCATTATTCTTTTGTTAACCCAATCGACTAGGCAAAGTTTAACAAGATTGCCCTAAAGTGAAAGTTGAATTTGAACCTATGACGCTTCTTCTGGTAGTTGCCTGCGCATTGGTTGATGTTGATGGCCGGGTATTGCTGGCTCAGCGGCCACCTGACAAATCCATGGGCGGCTTGTGGGAATTTCCTGGCGGCAAACTGGAGCCAGGCGAGCGGCCTGAAGAAACCTTAATCAGGGAGCTGCGCGAAGAACTGGGGATTGATGTGACCGAGGCCTGTCTCGCCCCGCTGACCTTCTCCAGCCATGTTTACGATGAGTTTAACCTTTTAATGCCATTGTACGTATGTCGAAAATGGGAAGGACTGGTAAGGGGACTTGAAGGCCAGGAATTAATCTGGGTAAAGCCGGTCAGATTGAGGGATTACCCCATGCCCGCTGCAGATTTACCCCTGATTGCCCCTTTGATAGACCTGTTATAGGTGTAAAATGTTTGGGATAACGGATCGTAGTGATGATTAAAAACAGAAACATGAAAAGCATTGAATTAGCTGGAGATAAAAGAATGCAAAATGGTTCTTTGTTAAGTTGTTTTGTCGCCTGCGAGCGCGGAGCAACGGCGATTGAATACGCTCTAATCGCTGGTGGAATTAGTATTGCTATCGTAATTAGCGGAGCAATTCTCGGTGGTAATGTGGCTGCGTTATTCACTACTGTCGCAAGTGCTGTAAATTAGTCATTATTCGACCGGGTTGTCTGATAGCGAAACTTCCTCGGTTTTGAAAACATCTGCCAGACGGGTTTTTGCTGAACCCGGCTTGAGCGGCTTTTGCTGGCTTTCGTGCGGTGCCCAGCCGGTCAGATATATAATCTCGAAAGTTGCGCAAATTCGGTTGTTCGCTGCTGGATAACGCTCCCGGTAAATCTCTTCCAGCCTTTTAAGAATGGGGCGGTTAAGACCGAGCCCTTTATTCTGGACAAGAACGCTGGTGAGGCCCAATACCCTTAAATCATGCATGAGATGCACAGGGGAGCGATAGGTCACGGTGATCCTGTCGCTGTCAACCACAGGAAGGGCAAAGCCGGCGCGCTGCAGCAAGGTGCCGAGATCGCGAATATCAACGCGGGCATGAACACGCGGTGCCGCCCCGCCGCGAATGTCAATTTCCGCACTCAACAACGCATCACGCAATTCAACCAGACTATCCCCGCCCAGAAAGGCACCAATAAACAGACCATCGGGTTTGAGGCTGCGTTTGAGTTGAATGAGAGCACCGGGCAGATCATTGACAAACTGAAGCGTCAGGGGAGAAATCGCCAGATTTATACTTTCGTTCTTCAAGGCCAGGTGTTCTTCGCTGCCGACAAGATGTCGTTTGGCTGGGGACGATCCGACCGGGTCAATAGTATTAATGGCTATCATTTTGTGAAGATTGGGCAGGTTCTCCAGAGCTGATATCATGCAATCAGATTTATCCCCAAACAGGGCGCATAATTCAAATTTCCGCTTAATCAGGCTCAACCGCGAAGCGATGTCTTCGGCGACACGCTGGCGCAAAAAATCTTGTGAAATGTCGGCGTTTGCCGCCCGCCTGAGGTGGTGATACAAAAGCTGCTGGTTAAAAATTACGGGAACATGTCTAAGTGACATTATCGGATACCTGATTTAAAAATTACAGTCGTTGTTATGACGCGAATGCGCACACAGGTCAAAACACCATGGAATTTTCTATTTAAAATGATTGATCTCGGGCGCAATTGCGCTAGCCTTCAACTCATGTACTCCAATCCGCCTGCATTTGGCAATCTGCAACGCTTTTTAGCGCAAGTCTGGCAAAAGTCAGTCAATCTGGTGTTGCCACCACAATGCATAAGCTGTCGCACCCGCCTGGCTGATCTGGGACTTTGTGCTGCGTGCTGGTGTGAATTGGGATTTATTGAAGCGCCGTTGTGTGACCGGTTGGGGTTACCGTTTGACTATGATCCCGGTGCAGGCATCGTCAGTGCCGCAGCTCTGGCCTATCCGCCAAGTTATACCCGTGCGCGTGCTGTTGTGCGCTATGATGATGTGGCGCGTACTCTGGTGCACAGGTTCAAATACAAAGACGGGCTAGACGCAGCTCCCTTGCTTGGCTCCATGATGAAACGATCCGGGCGTGATTTGTTTAAGGGTTGCGATATCATTGTGCCGGTGCCACTTTATCGCTCCCGATTGTGGTTGCGGCGCTATAATCAGGCGGCTGTTCTGGCAATTGAAATTGCCCGCACCACCGGGCTGGATTATGAGCCGCAGCTGCTTGACAGGGTGCGCAAAACCAAGTCCCAGGTCGGCCTCAATGCGAGCCAGAGACGGCGCAATGTTTCCGGTGCTTTTGCCATAAACGAAAGCGCCTTTGAGCGCGTTAGCGGCAAGCGCATCCTGCTCATTGATGATGTCATCACCACCGGGGCAACCATCGAAGCGTGTAGCAAAGCCTTGTTGCGCGGTGGTGCCGAGGTCGTGAACGTTCTGGCCTTTGCCCGGGTTGTTGATCCGCTCAAACAGCCTATATAGTCATTTGATGCCACATGAGCGTTTCACGCTTGTTATGAAACGCTTCAAGGCAGCAAGCGCTGCCCGGTGCCCCTGCACCGCCCCCGCGGAGCATTGTGCGAAGCGCAATTTGCGTGAGCGAAAAAAATGGAATTATGATTTATGGCGCCTGTTATTCTATACTCAACAATATTGTGTCCGTATTGTTCCGCGGCTAAAAACCTTCTAAAGCAAAAAGGCGTGTCATTTGAAGCAATAGATGTCACCATGAACCCGATCAAGCGCGCTGCCATGAGCGAAAAATCCGGCGGCAAAACGTCCGTGCCGCAGATTTTCATTGATGATTTGCATGTGGGCGGGTTTGATGAACTTGCCGCACTGGACAGGCAGGGAAAACTGGACACACTGCTTGGGCTTTGAAGACGGAAAATATGAGGGATAAAATGAACCAATTTGACGTCGCCTGCATACAATTGCGCACCGGCAATGATGTGGCAGACAATATCAAAACCGTCACCGGTTTTATCCGTGAGGCAGCAGCTAAGGGTGCTGATTATATTATCACCCCGGAAACCTCGCATCTGATGGAGATGAATTCTAAGCGCCTGTTTGCCAGCACCGCTCATGAGAGTGAAGAAACAGCCATACAATTATTTGCAGATCTGGCAGCGGAACTTAAAATCTGGCTGCACATAGGCTCACTTGCCATAAAATTGTCGGACACCAAAGTTGCCAACCGCGCCTATGTTTTTACCCCTGAAGGCAAGATTGCGGCAACCTACGACAAACTGCACATGTTTGATGTCGACCTGTCCGGAGGCGAAAGCTATCGCGAATCAAAAAATTATCAGCCGGGTAACAAAGCCGTAACCGTTGACATGCCGTGGGGCCGGGTTGGCCTGACCATTTGTTATGACCTGCGCTTTCCGCAACTCTATCGGACCATGGCCCAGAACGGTGCCGGATATCTCACCGTTCCCGCAGCCTTTACCAAAAACACCGGCAAGGATCACTGGCATATTCTGCTTCAGGCCCGCGCCATTGAAAACGGTTGTTTTGTGTTTGCACCTTCACAAGGCGGTACCCATGAAAATGGCCGTAAAACCTATGGCCACAGCCTGATCATTTCACCGTGGGGCGATATTCTGGCTGAAGCTGGTGAAGACCCCGGTATTATCATGGCAAAAATTGACCCCGCCCTGATTGTTGAAGCCCGCACCCGCATTGCCGCGCTTCAGCACGACCGCCAGTTCGACCTTGTGCACGAAGAAGCCGTATTGGAGGCGAAAGCTTCATGATCCGCTATGATCTGACTTGTGAAAGCGATCATGAATTTGACGGCTGGTTCAGCGATAGTGAAGCATTTGACGCCCAGGTAAAAGCCAACCTGATACAATGCCCCAACTGCGGCTCGATCGATGTGCGCAAGGCGCTGATGACACCATCACTGGGCAAAAAACAAAACCAGAAGGTCGACCAGAAAAAACCTGAAACCCAAAAGGACCTGGTCAACACCTTGCGTGAAATCAGGCGTAAGGTTGAAGAAAACGCTGATTATGTCGGCGACAAGTTTGCTGAAGAAGCCCGCAAAATTCACTACAAGGAAGCCGAAGGCCGTGGCATTTACGGCGAAACCACAATCGAAGATGCCAAATCACTGAGCGAAGAAGGCATAGAAATCCACCCCCTGCCGATATTGCCGGAAGATCAGAACTGATTGGCGTTGCAGTGATGGGTTGCAAAGCCATCCTTTTTCGTCCTTCCCGCAACCCCTATGGTCATTCCCGCGCAGGCGGGAATCTTCTCTCAACTCCGATAATTCTCGATAGAAGATTCCCGCCTGCGCGGGAATGACAGTGTTATGGTTTTTTTGCCAGCATCATATAGTTGACGTCGGTATCAGACGAGGTATGCCACTGATCGCTTAAGGGGTTGAAGGCAACGCCTTGCGTGTCGCAAACGTTCAGACCGCCATCAGTTATTGCCTTGCCCAATTCGTCCGGGGTAACAAACTTCTCCCATTGGTGTGTACCGCGTGGCAGCCATCTGAGAACATATTCCGCGCCGACAATCGCCAGGGCAAAAGATTTCATCGTCCGGTTCAACGTGGCGGAAAATAACACTCCGCCCGGACTGACAAGTTTCGCACAACTGCTCATAAACAACGACACATCAGCCACATGTTCGACGACTTCCATATTCAAAACAATGTCGAAGGTCTTGCCGGTTTCCAGTAATTCCTCGGCACTTATCGCCTGATAGTCGATGTCGAGGTCTTGTGCGGCGCTGTGATTTCGCGCAATGGCAATGTTTTCATCGCCGGGATCAATACCGGTAACGTTTCCCCCCAGCCGTGTCATCGGCTCACATAATAAACCGCCGCCGCAACCGATATCCACCAGGCTCAATCCCTTCAAAGGCTGGCGTGCTTCAGTATCAAGGTTGAAATGATCGCAGGATTTTTCCCGGATATACCGTAAGCGGACGGGATTTAACTTGTGCAGCGGCTTGAATTTGCCAACCGGATCCCACCATTCGGCGGCCATTGACGAAAATTTGTCGAGTTCAGCTGGATCAATGGTGGAGTGCCGGGGAGGGCTGGCGGCTGTCATTGGATCATTTTACCTTTGCCAAAAATACGGTCTCTTACAGATGGCCCAGGAAATATTTACTGTCAATCCATCAAGTATATTGTCAGGCGCTATCGGGGGCGTTATGTATACGCCGCGTTGATCCCGAAATAAGGGGTCAAAATCGATTAAAAGTAGCGTTTTTTTGCGCCCTTGCCCTGGATTTAAATTTATGGCTTTGCTGGTTTTGAAATTTGGCGGCACATCGGTCGCCGACATCGACAGAATTCGACATGCAGCGCGCCATGTCAAACGCGAAGTCGATGCCGGTCATAAGGTCGCTGTTATTGTCTCGGCCATGGCGGGAACAACTGACCAGTTGGTGAGTTGGACCAAAGAAGTATCAACCACACCTGACAGAAGCGAATATGATGCCATTGTCAGCACCGGCGAGCAGATAACCGCCGGGCTTTTGGCCTTGGTATTGCAGGGGTTGGGCGTTGGCGCGCGTTCCTGGGTGGGCTGGCAAATCCCCATTGCCACCAATACAGCCCATGGCTCAGCCCGCATTACCAGTGTTGATACAACGGCACTGAATGAATTTTTCAAAACCGGTTCCGCCGCCATTGTTGCGGGGTTTCAGGGTATTGCTGACAATGATCGGGTAACAACCCTTGGACGTGGCGGTTCTGACACCAGTGCTGTCGCTATTGCTGCTGCATTAAAAGCGCGGCGCTGTGATATCTATACAGATGTGGACGGGGTCTATACAACCGATCCCAGAATTGTGTCGAAAGCCCAAAAATTGACACGAATCTCCTATGAAGAGATGCTGGAGATGGCGTCTTTAGGCGCTAAAGTTTTGCAGACCCGTTCGGTGGAGCTTGCCATGGTCCATGGTGTGCGGCTACAGGTGAGATCAAGCTTTGACGATCCTGAGGCAGATCAGGGCGATGGTATTACGCAGCGCCCGGGTACTCTGGTGTGTGATGAGGAGGAAATTGTGGAACAGCAAGTTGTCAGTGGCATAGCGTATTCGAAAGATGAAGCCAAAGTCACGCTTACCCGGGTCGCTGATAAGCCGGGAATTGCCGCTGCTATTTTCGGACCCTTGGCGCACTCAGATATCAATGTGGATATGATCGTACAGAATGTTTCAGACGACGGTCGATTTACCGACGTCACCTTCACCGTGCCGATGAGTGATCTTGAGCGCGCCCTTGGCGTTTTGGAATCCTGCAAAACCGAAATAACGTACGAAAAACTTTCCGGCACCAGTGATGTGGTAAAAATTTCGGTCATCGGCATTGGCATGCGCAGCCACGCCGGGGTTGCGGCCAAAATGTTTCAGGTGCTGGCTGAAAAAGGTATCAACATTCTGGCGATTACAACGTCTGAAATCAAGGTAAGCATCCTGATTGATGCAGCTTACGCCGAACTGGCCATTCGCACCCTGCATACGGCCTATGATCTGGATGAGGTTTAATCCCGTGTGTATGGCAAAACATCATAAGTTTCGATGTGCAGCGGCGATAAAACCGGTGATTCGAAACCGTAGGAAGGACACAGGCTGATGGTAAGCTCCGTTGCTGGCCCGCGTGTCCTCCTCCGGCGGTTGCGCGAGGTTATGGCGGAGCCGGAAAGTGCACAAAAGCGTCTTGAAAAAGTCTCTGTTGCCATCGCCTCAAACATGGTTGCCGAAGTATGCTCGGTCTACCTCATGCGCCCGGACAATATCCTTGAGCTGTTTGCCTCGGAAGGCCTTAATCCTGCCGCCGTTCACAATACCTTTCTAGGCACAGGTGAAGGCCTCGTTGGCCTGATTGCCGCTGAGGCTGAAACCCTCAGCCTGTCAGATGCCCAAGCTCACCCTGCTTTCGCCTATCGTCCCGAAACCGGTGAAGATGCTTTCAATGCATTTCTTGGCGTACCCATTCTCAGGCTTGGGCACACGTTAGGCGTGCTAGTGGTGCAAAATCGTACCCGGCGCACTTACAGCGAAGAAGAAGTAGAGGTGCTGCAAACTACTGCCATGGTGTTGGCGGAAATGATTGTTGCCGAAGATATGGCAGCCTCCGTGGTGGCACACGAGCCCCGGCTGGGGTTGGGGGCATCACTTCAACTCAAAGCCACATCTTTTGCCAGGGGAATTGCTCTTGGGGTGGCGGTATTTCATGAACCTCGCGTCAATGTGGTAAAATTAATCGCTGACAACGCCTCGGTTGAACAGCGCCGTCTTGATGTGGCTATTGCATCGCTGCGCCAAGCCGTCGAAGAAATGATGCACAAACCCGATGTTGTGCGTGGCGGTGAGCCACGTGATATTCTCGAAGTCTACCGCATGTATGCCTATGACCGTGGCTGGGTGCAGAAAATTGAAGAGGCTATTTCAACCGGGCTGACAGCTGAAGCAGCCGTTGAGCGGGTGCAAAACGAAACCCTGGCGCGATTGCTGCGCCAGTCCGATCCTTATGTGCGTGATCGCCTGCATGATTTTGATGACCTGACCAACCGCCTGTTGCGCATTTTAGCCGGGCGTTCGGCCACAGCGTCTGCTGAAGATCTGCCGGACAATGCCGTTATTTTTGCCCGCAACATGGGACCGGCCGATCTTCTCGATTATGATCGCGATCGCCTGCGCGCGCTCATACTGGAAGAAGGCGGGGCAACCTCCCATGTGGCAATTGTCGCCAGAGCGCTGGAAATACCCATGGTCGGGCGCGTGGATAATATTCTACAGCTTGTCGATGCCGGTGATCCTGTCATTGTTGACGGTGATATGGGCGAGCTTTATGTCAGGCCATCGCTGGAAATAAGTGAATCCTACACCGAAAAACTGAAGTTTATCGAGTTGCGCGAAGCGCAATATGCCAAATTGCGCTTGACCAAAGCCATTACCAAAGATGGATGCGATATAAAACTCTATATGAATGCCGGTCTGCCGGTTGACATTGACCATCTCGATGCCTCCGGCGCTGATGGTATCGGACTTTTCAGGACTGAATTCCAGTTTATGATTGCCTCCCGGTTTCCCCGGCTGGATGAGCAAACGGCGGTTTACAGATCGGTTCTTGAAGCAGCCAATGGCCAGCGTGTTGTGTTTCGCTCGCTCGATATTGGTGGCGACAAGGTCATTCCCTATATGCGCCAGGCCGAAGAGGAAAACCCCGCTTTGGGCTGGCGCGCCATCCGCATGTCGCTCGACAGACCGGCACTTTTACGCTCCCAGATCAGGGCATTGCTGCGCGCCAGTGGCGGCGGTGAACTCAATTTGATGTTTCCCATGGTCAGCGAAGTTGATGAAGTCATTCGCGCCCGTGCGCTTGTTGACAAGGAGATCAGCTTTTTAACCCGGCACAATTACACCATACCCTCATCAATCAACATTGGCGTGATGCTGGAAGTGCCATCCTTGATCTGGCACATTCCAGCGCTCGCACCTTACGTCGATTTTATTTCCGTCGGCAGCAATGATCTGTTGCAGTTCATGTTTGCCAGCGACCGCGCCAGTCCACGCCTCACGGGTCGCTTCGATAGCTTAAGCCCGGCGTTTTTGAAAATCCTGCGCCAGATCGTGGTGGAGTGTAATGCCCATGATATTCCGCTGTCTTTGTGCGGTGAAATGGCCGGCGTGCCGGTGGAAGCCATGGCCCTGATTGCTATTGGTTTTCGCTCAATTTCAATGTCGGCATCCTCCATAGGTCCGGTAAAGGAAATGGTTCTTTCTCTCGATGCATCCGCCCTTGAAGCGGAAATCCTGCCGCGCCTTGATGAACCGGTAAAATCTCTGCGCCCGGCAATCGAGGCCTTCGCACTGGGTAACGATATTCCATTTTGAGGCCTGTTTCCAGGCCAGCCCGCTCCCCCGCCCAACCACTAACATCAATCTTATTTCATATATTGCCAAATCAGATTTTCAAGAGATATGGTGAATGCACCAGTATAGCGTTTTTTCGTGCAATTAACGGCTCATCAACATGAACCAGAACCCGACTCTTGGCGCTATGACTCAAAGTGGCATGCAATCCAGATTGCCGCCGGATGCTGGTCGGTTTCCAGCTGCACATGCCGGCTGGTTTTTGAAACGCGAGCGTCTGTCGCGCAGACTGGCACTTAACAAAGTCGCAGCCCAGCTGAAAATCAGGGAGCGTTATCTGTGGGCGATTGAAGAAGGGGTGGATGGGGAGTTCCCGCCGACAGCGGATTTCTTTTCATATGTTGGTGCCTATGCCCGCTATCTTGAATTTGATCCCGAGCCCTTGATTGAACATTATCGCGAAATTTTCCCGGCGATGCTGGAAGCACAAAAAAGGGGGCCGGGAAATATCATCGCCCTGTGGCCCGCCATGCGCGCCCGCAGCCGGTCTATTGCGCTTGTCACGGCTGTTTTTCTCGTCGCCATAATAGGGGCAGGGTTTTGGTTAAGCAGCGGGCCTGTAACGCCTGATGGCAGCCGGATTGTCACAATCCCGGCGCCAAACGATCTCAATAATCAGGGCGGTTCGAATTTGGCCAGCCGACAAGGCGAGGATCTGTTGGCTACCGGGTCTGTTTCCCCCGCTGCAAAAAATCCTCTGGGCGCGGGAAGTATTCAGGTTCGCACAATAGATTTAATCGACGCCATAGCCACCAGCCCCAAACTGGTAGCGCCCTTGAACAGCGCAGCCATTGAAGCAGAGCTTGATGCGGCTGCGCTAAACAACTAGAACAACCCCAGATGATTGACCCAGATAAACTTAACCGGCTTTTAAGCCGCCATGAAGCCATTGAAGCAGAGATGTCTTCGGCACCCGATCCCGATGCATTTGTCAGGCTGTCAAAGGAATATGCCGACCTCAATCCGGTGGTTGCCGTTATCCGCGATCTGCAGGCAAACAGCCAGGAACGTGCTGGTCTGGCAGAGATTATTGCCGATCCTGACAGTGATGATGAAATGATCGAGATGGCCAGGCTGGAAACGGGTGAGCTTGACGAGAAAATACAAAAACTCGAACAGAGTGTAAAAGTTCTGCTGTTGCCCAAAGATGATGCCGACGACAAAAGCGTTATCATTGAAGTGCGCGCCGGTACCGGTGGTGATGAAGCAGCCCTTTTTGCCGGCGATTTGTTTCGCATGTACAACCGTTATGCGGATTTGAATGGCTGGAAAGTGGAGATCATGTCGGCGAGCGATGCTGATATGGGAGGATACAAGGAAATTATTGCAGGCATCAATGGCAAGGGTGCTTTTGCCAAACTGAAATTTGAATCCGGCGTCCACCGCGTCCAGCGCGTGCCGGAAACAGAATCCGGTGGCCGCATTCACACCTCCGCTGCCACCGTGGCCGTCCTGCCCGAAGCGGAAGAAGTTGACGTCGAAATTGCCGACAAGGACATTCGCGTCGATGTTTATCGCGCCAGTGGTCCCGGCGGTCAATCGGTCAATACCACCGATAGTGCGGTGCGCATCACCCATCTGCCAACCGGCCTGATTGTCACCCAGCAGGATGAAAAATCCCAGCATAAAAACCGCGCCAAGGCGATGAAGGTTTTGCGCTCCAGGCTCTATGAACAAGAACGCCAGCGCCTCGCTGATGAACGCGCCGCCTCACGCAAAGGACAAGTTGGCTCCGGCGACAGGTCAGAGCGTATCCGCACCTATAATTATCCTCAAGGCCGCGTCAGTGATCACCGCATCAATCTGACGCTCTATAAACTTGATCGCATTATTGCCGGTGATGGCCTTGATGAAATGATTGACGCGCTGATTACCGATCATCAGGCTGCCCTGCTTGCCGATCTTGAGGCTGACACATAGACACGCGCTGGAAATATGTCTGAGCAAAAAACTTCGATCAAAATCTCTGAACTTCTGCAACAGGCAAAACTGAACCTCGAGCAAGTGGGCATTGAAACCGCAGCTCTTGAAGCCAGAGTTCTGCTTTGCCATGTGTGTAAAATAACCGAAGTTGATGTGATCGCCTGTCCTGATCGGTCAATTGAAGAACAATCGGTAACAGAATATTTCGATCTGGTGGCCAGACGCAGTCAACGTATTCCTCTGGCGCACCTGCTGGGAACACGCGAATTCTGGGGACTGGAGTTCCATGTTAATGCCCACACATTGATCCCGCGCCCGGAAACAGAATTTGCCGTCGAGAGTGCCATTAATTGCGCCCGGCATATCTTCAAGAAAACCGGGCAGGCGCGCATTTTGGATTTGGGATGCGGATCGGGATGTTTGCTGATATCAATCCTGCATGAAGTTAAAGCTGCCAGCGGTATCGGTGTTGACATGGATCCCAAGGCGGTGGAACTGGCGCAGAAGAATGCAGGAAAACTGGGTGTAGATGTGCGCACTCAATTCAAGTGTATGGATTGGGGTGATGGCCTGATTGAGACATTTGATATTATTGTCTCCAATCCGCCCTATATCCCTTCGGGAGATTTGGCAGGTTTGATGCCAGAAGTCGCCAGCTATGAACCTGCCCGCGCCCTTGATGGCGGGTGCGACGGTCTTGATGAATACCGTAAAATTTTGCCCCGGGCACACCGGCTCTTAGGTCAACAAGGCGTGTTGATATTGGAAATTGGACATGGTCAGGCCGGTGATGTGCTTGATCTTTTGACTAAAAACGGTTTTCAACCCCTTGATGCAGCACAGCTGGTTAAACATGATCTGGCCGGCCGCGAAAGAATTATCAGCGCGGTCAAGGTCTGTTAACCCCTTCATGAAATACTCGAATAGCGGATTTGAATTTCTGATACCTGTTAGCATTCCTATCTTTTTTAAAAGAATCAGTGCCATAGTATTGACAGCAGGGCAGAATTGTACTTTGTAAGGTATTAAGTGATTTCGCGGTTGGAGCGAAAAAACACTGTTGATCATTTACATATTGAAGCGCCTGATTTGGGACCGATTGATGGACGTCGGCATTGTGGTTTCAGGGCTTCAAAATTAAGAACAACATCGGCGGGCTAGACCTCGCAACATTTAACCATCAAAGGTAATATATACACGAACTTGAAAAGTTCATTTATACCGTCGAGCGAATTATTTGTGTCGCTGTCTGGAATATCATGTGGTCTCAACCGTGATCTGCATAATATTGAAACTTCCAAACCGGCACCGACACCGACACCGACAAAATTTACTCAATAACCTGGATATCATGTGAACATGAGGCAAGGACAACATAAGCAACGCTCACGCGGAAGAGGCCGTAAGGTCCATAATCCGGCAAACCGAAGCTACGACAGTAACGGGCCTGATGTAAAAATTCGTGGCAATGCTGCACACATAGCTGAAAAATATTCGACGCTCGCCCGCGATGCTCAGGTATCCGGTGACCGGATTGCCTCGGAAAACTATCTTCAGCATGCCGAACATTATAACCGTATTGTCGCCGCCAGTCAGGCGCACACCCAGCAACAGCAATTGCAGCAGCAACAAGCGCAGGCACAGCAAGCTGCCGCATCTGCTCCGCAACCAGCGGCCAATGGGCAGGAGCCCGACGCTGTCACAGAAGCAGAGACAACCGCTCCTGTTCCCGTGATAGAAAAAACATCCACCCAAAGCGATGATGCCAACATAAACGAAGAAGAGGCTCCAAAGGCGAAAAGCAGTAAGCCCCGCCCGAGCCGTCGTCGCTCGCCTTCCGGCCGCAATGGCAGTGGATCGCGCAACAAAAGTGCAGCAGCGGCCCCAAGCGATGACGTACCTGCGCCTAAGCTCGATGCTGAAAACAACAGCGAAGCTCCCGTCGAGCTGGATCAGACAGCGACAGCTGCCGAATAATCTCTGAACTAATCAACCGTAATGGTTGCACCTTTGGCGATGTGGCAGTCTTGTGTGACTTTTGCATAGACGCCGAGGTCACCATGACCCAAAGCGCGCGATATATGCGCCGGGATTGAGAGATCACGGCTCGCTGTTTCCGGATTAACATTAGTTGCCGCA
Organism: Hyphomicrobiales bacterium; assembly: GCA_021775475.1. Classification (GTDB taxonomy): domain Bacteria; phylum Pseudomonadota; class Alphaproteobacteria; order Rhizobiales; family JAJFHR01; genus JAJFHR01. The sequence goes on along the minus strand of JAJFHS010000041.1, from coordinate 8,107 downwards.
CAGCGCCGGGTGCGTTGGAAACATTGCAATACCGCCATGTCGTTGATTGCGATTGTTTTCCCTACCCATTTGAGTTCCGCCCACGGCTCAAACCCATCAATGTACAGATTGCCGCGAAACCGCAAGGGATCTATTCTCTCCCCCATCATGCGTCCCAAATCACGCACAGTGGCCAGATTGATGATAGACAGGCATTTGACCCCCACATCAGAGAACGAATGATCCGGCGCTGACACAATGTGAGGCGCTCCCAGAATCTGGTCCTCCAGATAAGCTGCAAAAAACTGTTCGATCAACTTGCGTCCCACCGGTTGTTGCAAACACCCCTTTGACACCTGTTTACCATTACGCAAAATTGTCAAACTATGGGTTTCAGGCTCAAATAGGGTTTGCAAAGCCGCCAGTTTCTCATGCCGCATCAACATCAGAAATTTGGTTTTCTCCATGAATTTGGGCGCAGCAGCATCAAAATCACGATGACCATTAGCGATAGCGTAAGCCCGGTCAAAAGCGATGCAATCGTCCACCCGAAGATTGGTCGAACTGAGTTCTTCGGCCGACAATCCTTTTACCGGATAGCGATAGATGGTTTCGATTGTTGCCATGAATAACCTTCAACATTTACAAAATAATTTTATTCTTGCCCGGCGCTTGTGTGGCTAAATAGACACACTACATAGAGGTTAGAGCAAGATACTATTTTAGGGTTTTGCTCCTTGCCTGGGAAATTTGCAAGACCAGGGATTGAAAAAATGACCTAGCGGCTAATATGGTAATAATCACCAGTGATGGTTGCAGGCAGTAAATGAGGGCTGAAATGGATTTTGAAAAATATACCGAGCGTGCCAGAGGCTTTGTTCAAAGTGCGCAATCTTTAGCGTTACGCGAGAACCACCAACGGTTTTCTCCCGAACATGTGCTCAAGGTTCTGATAGATGATACCGAAGGCCTTGCCGCCGGTCTGATAGAACAAGCCGGTGGGGACGTGGCGACCGTGGTTCAGTCAAATGAACTAGCGATTTCACGAATTCCCAAAGTGGAAGGCAGTGGCGCGGGTCAGCTATACCTTGCCCCGGAAACCGCCAGAGTGTTCGATGTGGCGGATGATCTGGCAAAAAAAGCCGGGGACAGTTTCGTTACTGCCGAACGTCTGTTGCTGGCCATACTTGTCGAAGGCAAGAGCGAAGCGGCAAAAGCGCTGAAACAGGCTGGCGTCAGTGCGGCCAATCTCAATACAGCCATAAATGACCTGCGCAAGGGCCGCGTTGCCGATAGTGCCTCGGCTGAAAATTCCTATGATGCCTTGAAAAAGTATGCCCGCGATTTAACCGAAGTTGCCCGCGAGGGAAAACTCGATCCGGTTATCGGTCGTGAAGAGGAAATCAGGCGCACCATGCAGGTATTGTCGCGACGTACCAAAAACAATCCGGTACTCATCGGTGAGCCCGGCGTTGGTAAAACCGCCATCGCCGAAGGTCTGGCATTAAGAATTGTCAATGGCGATGTGCCCGAAAGCCTGAAGAACAAGCGCCTGTTGTCGCTTGATCTCGGTGCCCTCATTGCCGGTGCCAAATACCGGGGTGAATTTGAAGAACGCCTCAAAGCGGTATTGTCGGAAGTTACGGCTGCCCACGGCGAAATAATTTTGTTTATTGATGAAATGCATACGTTGATAGGCGCTGGTAAATCTGATGGCGCGATGGATGCATCGAACCTGTTAAAACCGGCTCTGGCGCGCGGCGAATTGCATTGCATAGGTGCAACAACGCTTGATGAGTACCGCAAGCACGTGGAAAAAGATGCAGCTCTGGCACGGCGTTTTCAGCCGGTGTTCATTGCCGAGCCTACAATAGAGGATACTGTGTCTATTTTGCGCGGCCTCAAGGAAAAATATGAGTTGCATCACGGTGTGCGCATCACCGACAGCGCCATTGTGGCCGCTGCAAACCTGTCACAGCGTTATATCACCGACAGATTTTTACCCGATAAGGCGATTGACCTGATCGATGAAGCGGCCAGCCGCCTGCGCATGCAGGTTGATTCAAAACCTGAAGAACTCGACGAACTTGATCGTCGCATAATTCAGCTCAAGATTGAACGTGAAGCGTTGAAGAAGGAAGATGATAAAGCCTCGAAAGATCGCCTCGAAAAACTCGAAACCGAGTTGAGTGATCTTGAAGGACAATCGGCTGATTTGTCGACGCGCTGGAATGCGGAAAAGGCTAAATTGTCCTCGGCAACAAAAATAAAAGAAGAACTTGAAAATGCCCGGACCGAACTGGAAATGGCTCAGCGTGATGGCTTGCTGGAGCGTGCCAGTGAGCTTGCCTATGGTGTCATTCCCGAACTTGAAAAACAGTTGGCGGAAAAAGAAAACACATCGTCTGGAAGCCAAAGAGATCTTATGGTGGACGAGGCCGTCAATGCCAATCACGTGGCTCAGATTGTGTCGCGCTGGACTGGTATTCCGGTTGATAAAATGCTTCAGGGCGAAAAAGAAAAACTCCTCAAGATGGAAGATGTCCTGACCAAACGTGTGGTTGGCCAGGCTGAAGCTGTGGCTGCGGTATCATCGGCGGTGCGCCGTTCGCGCGCGGGTCTGCAGGATCCCTCACGCCCAATTGGTTCGTTTTTATTTTTGGGCCCCACCGGTGTTGGCAAAACAGAACTGACCAAAACCATTGCCGGGTTTATGTTTGATGATGATCAGGCCGTGTTGCGCCTGGACATGTCTGAATATATGGAAAAACATTCTGTTGCCCGCCTCATTGGTGCCCCTCCTGGCTACGTCGGTTATGAAGAAGGCGGTGCCCTGACGGAAGCTGTGCGCCGCCGACCCTACCAGGTCATCCTGTTTGATGAGGTTGAAAAAGCCCATCCCGATGTCTTCAATATCCTGTTGCAGGTGCTGGATGACGGTCGTCTTACCGATGGTCAGGGCCGCACGGTAGATTTCAGCAATGCCATGATTATTCTGACTTCGAATCTGGGCTCGGAAATTCTTGTCAATCAGCCGGAAGGTGAAGATATTGAGGTTGTGCGCAGTTCAGTAATGGAGATTGTCAGAGCCAACTTCAGGCCGGAGTTTTTAAACCGGCTTGATGAGATTATCCTGTTTCATCGCCTCGCGCGCAGCGACATGGATACCATTGTCGATATTCAAATCGCGCGGCTGCAGACCTTGCTTGACGCCCGCAAAATCAAGATTGAACTGGATGATCAGGCGCGCTCCTGGCTTGCTGACAAAGGCTATGACCCAGCCTTTGGAGCGCGGCCCTTAAAACGCGTCATCCAGAAATCAGTACAAAACCCTCTGGCTGATCTGATGTTGTCGGGAGAAATCGGTGATGGTGATGTCATCAAGATATCTGCAGGTATGGATGGCTTGACCTTCAATGGTACGGTTGCTGAAAGGGCGGCATAATCAAGACAGTTACAGAAAAAAATGTATTTTCTGCTTGGAAAATCCGGCGTGTTGAGACAGACTTTGACGCGATACGGATTTTCCTTTGAAAGGTTGGCGAGATGGCGTTTCGATGCAAGGCAATTCTACTGGTTTTGTTGGGATTGATTTTGGCGGCAGGCACTGACCCTTCTGTCGCCGGTGCCAAATCTGATGCGGGATCATCAACAATTGCCCCTCCAGCGGTTGCCCCCTATCGCATGGCCCAGTTGAAGTTAAATATCGGTTTGTCGAAGGATGATGCCAGGCGATTGCTGTTTCAAAATGGTTTTCGTGAAATCCAGATTGCCAGAGAAACTTTCAAAAATGTGCACGCCGAGGCCTGCCTTAGAGGTCTTAGGTATCGGGTCAAGGTACGCCGGTTAAGCGGCAAGGTGATACGCGGTGACCAGATTGGCAGATGTCGTCCGACAGTCGACGCACAGCAGGTTGCAGCGATCTTGAGAAGGCAGGGGCTGGACAAGATCTCCGTCTCTCCCATTAGACAGGGACGCTTTGTTGCCAAGGCGTGTGATTTCGAACAGCGTGTTCGCCTTGATATTGATCCCTATGGTGAAGTTTTGCAGCGCTCGATCACCGGGCGCTGTCAGCGCGGCCCCAATATTGCCGAAATACGCCAGCAGTTGCGCCAGGACGGTTTCACAAAAATTCAGATTGTGAATAGAAATCAGGGACGACTTGTCGCCGAAGCCTGTTTTGAAGGCGACAAATTCAGGCTGCGCCTAGCCGCTAATGGTCGCATTCAGCGCCGTACTGTTATCGGCTCATGCGCCAGACCAATTGGCCCGCAAAATATTGCACAGCGCTTGCGCGACCTTGGTTATCGTCAAATCAAAGTCATTGATAATCAGCTTCCTGTCTATCAGGCAGAAGCATGCAGGCAGAATTCAATGCTACGTATTCGTATGAACAGATTCGGAGAAGTCACCTCAACCTCTCGCCTGGGCCGGTGTTCGCCACCACTCACCCGCCAGCAGGTTGTGACAATGTTGCAAAAACGCGGGGCCAACCGTGTTGAAATCCTCTCCAGTAATAACAGAGGCTTTCGCGCGCGCGCGTGCTATCGGCTTGAAAAGCGCGAATATAGAATTGATCCGTACGGCGCTGTTCTCGATCGCACGGTTGTTGGACGCTGCCCCCAGGCACCACGCCTGAATTCGGTGTTGAAAGACTTCAGGTCTCGCGGCATCAGAAATTTGCAGATTTTTGTCGAAGGCTGCCGCAAAGGTCGTCGCTTGCAGATCGAACTTAATCAGTATGGTGATGAAATCAACCGTCAGCGTATCGGCCGCTGCTAGAGCACTTCCCGAAAAGTGGGAGTCGGTTTTCGAACAAGAAGTGCGTAAACTAGATCAGAGCCTGTCCGTTTTTATAAGATAAACCGCACCGTCCCGGCCTTGAGCCGGGATATGTTAACGCCCAACCGGAATTCCGGCAGGACCCGGCTCAAGGCCGGGACGGGTGAGTAATGCTAACCTTGTTCGGATTGTACCTAGTTGACGCCCTTGCGTTGAGATTCGCTGGCGGTAGCGACGCGTGTGGCGGTCGGAGCGGCCCTTCTCATGGCATCAATTCTTGTTTTTTGTTTCTTAAAAAGCGCCAGCATTTTACCGGTAAGCTGCCGCCCTGTTGGCACCTTGATGCGCATCGGGTTGACGGTTCTGCCATTCAGCTCCACTTGATAATGCAGATGATTGCCGGTTGAACGACCGGTGGAGCCTACGTAGCCGACAATCTGCCCCTGTCGGACTTTTTTATCCTTTCTCATCCCGGGACCAAAACCGGACATGTGAGCATAAGAGGTCACGTATCCGTTGGCATGGCGAATTTTGACAAAATTTCCCACTCCACGATAGCGACCTTTTTTAATAACAACACCATTGCCGGCGATTTTAATTGGTGTCCCACGCGGGGCAGCCAGATCAACTCCGGCATGCATCTTTTTGACCCGTAAAATCGGATGATACCGCATACCATACGCCGACGTCAGACGAGCGCCTTCCACCGGATTGCGTATCAGGAATTTTTTTGCACTGCGCCCGCTGTCATCATAATAATCGACCACATTGTCATCGCTGGTTTTGAAGCGGTAAAAGTTTTTGGTATTGCCACTGAGCGTCAAAGAACTGTACATCACTGTGTCAGGTTTTTTCCGCGACCGGGAATTTCCATTGCCGTAAAAAACTTCAAATGAATCTCCTACTCTGACTTCGCGCTGAAAATCAACGTCGTAAGAGTGGATGCGCATCATATTGGCGATGACTTTATCTGGAATGCCCTGATTTCGTGCTGCGGTATAAAGGCTCTTTTGGATTTTTGCCTGCGCCTGAAACTGTTCAACATCATCACCTTCGGGAGCGTCCAGCAAAAGTGTATAATTGCCATACTCATCGCGAACGATTGTCAATCGTTTTTCAGGTCCAACGGCAACCTCGAGTGTTTCAGGCACCAACACCTGTTTTCCACCTCTAGTGTCAGGGGCAAGGGCGAAGGTCACCTTCTGACCTTCTTTTAAAGCAGAAGATTTAAAGTAGGGCTTCAAGGCTGCCACGATCTCGCGGGCATCGTCTTTAAAAGCCCCTTTGTCGGTCAGAATGTCAATCAGCGTATCACCGGCGGATACTGAAACGGTCAGGTACGGTATTTTTGATTGCTTGTTGACAGGTTCGCGTTTGGTGACACTGGTAATATTAGACTTGGCATTTCGCGGGCTGGCACCGGAGATGTTGAAACCGGCCCCACTGGAAGCATCGGGTAACACCGTAGGCTTGCTGGACTGATAACCCAGAATACTGGAAACTTTGCCACCGAGATCAATTATCCCCAATGCGGCGGAATTTAAAGATGCCTGTTTTCCCGATTGTGGAAATAAAGGTATATTTCCCTGGGTCTTTGCAGTGTCGCTTTTTTCGGGGTTTGCGGCCTGGCTAAAGAGCTTGGCATCTTCCTCCGAACGGCCAAAGGTCACAGCAACATTTGTGAACCGTGTACCAGAGGTGGCCCCGTCGGTTACATTTTTGCTGGCAATGACAGGAACGTCACCAATAAACAATTCGGTTTGATCGGCTTTGCTGTCAATTGTACTTTTTTGCGGGTTACGAGTTGAGAGCCTGGTGCCTTGTCCGATTTTTGTGACGGCTATCTGGTTTCCTTCAAAGGTGAAGAAAAATGCTCCGCCAATAACCAAGGCACCAAAAAGACCGGCGACACTGGATGTCATCAGCCAACGGTTTTTCAGCGAATGGTCATGAGTGAAGGGGGAAGCTTCGCCAGCAAAAGACGCCTCGAAACCAGAGACAGATCGAACAAAAGAACTCTCTCCGGAGGCTCTCGTCCCCGATTTTAATATTACCAGTTTTCTCAAAGCAATCCGTTCCTTGAATTCAACGAAAATCACCCAAGCTGAGCTCAATGACACTCGATACAAAACTTATTAACGCCAAGATGCCCCGCAATCAGGTAAGTGTCAACAGGCGAAGCGTTGCAGGGCTTCAAAAAACATCGAAATTCCAACATAAAAAATCTGTTTTGCCCGTCCCGGATATGATTCATCAAAAATTTTCACACACCGATGTCACCCCAAACCAACCTGATTGCACTGTCAAAGAGGAAAAATATGGCCGCAATATGGTTGTTGCTAAAAAATGTCGATGTATTTTAAGATCCTGTAAATGATTTTACGGGTTTTAAAAAAGAGGTTAATTTGGCGGAATGCAGCCGTAAATTCGTAGTTTTACGTAGTTGTCAAACTGTGCGACGGGCTTGATAAACCGGAAAATCGAATTAGTTTGTAATTTTGTTCAAATACGCTGTTGACAGGGGGGGCAATGAGGTCATATAACCCCGCCACGCAAACGAACACACCGGCTTCTGGCCAGCGGGTTTGTGAGCTAAAAATCCCCTAACGGGAAATATGGGAACGGGTTTCAGAACTCATCGAAGTATCTGAGGCTGTTTTCGTGTCCTTGTTTAAGCCATTATATGGTTTGACAGGGAGCCGGATATGTCGTGTAATATACGACTGTTCGGAGTTCTTTGACATTGTAAACATATAGAAAGAGAAACGTAGGCGGCGGAATCCTGGCGAGTTCGTTTAGGTCTTCGGACATAAATGAACGCACAAGACTCTGGTAGTCTTACGTTTCTTCCAAATCGTAAAAATTGTAGTGATTTACGGCGCTGTTTACAGCAATGTAATGATCAACAGTATTTGTGTTTGGAACTCGTCAATTTTAAAATAGACGTCGAAGCGAAATGACCCCCTGGATTTTTTCATCCGGGGAATAGACAGAATCAAATTTTTCAAACTTGAGAGTTTGATCCTGGCTCAGAACGAACGCTGGCGGCAGGCTTAACACATGCAAGTCGAACGAGAAGCTGGAGCTTGCTCTAGTGGAAAGTGGCAGACGGGTGAGTAACGCGTGGGAATCTACCTAGTGGTACGGGATAACGTTTGGAAACGAACGCTAATACCGTATACGCCCTTCGGGGGAAAGATTTATCGCCATTAGATGAGCCCGCGTTAGATTAGCTTGTTGGTGAGGTAAAAGCTCACCAAGGCTCCGATCTATAGCTGGTCTGAGAGGATGATCAGCCACACTGGGACTGAGACACGGCCCAGACTCCTACGGGAGGCAGCAGTGG
>JAJFHS010000005.1 GCA_021775475.1 Hyphomicrobiales bacterium | reverse complement strand
CAACCGATGATTTAAAAGGGGTTAAGTCGAGCTGACAAACTATTGATCGGCCCCATTGTCTAGGGGTAAGTACGCTGACCTCTCACACCGGAAACAGGGGTTCGATTCCGCTTAGGACCTCTCCACATAGTCTGTACTTTTAGAAGTGGTAAAAGAAAAGGGGTCAAGTCTCTTCTTGACTACATAAAGAATCGTTCCAGGTTTTCCTGAACCAAATCACCCCAACCCCTCTTCACAAAGAGAAGGCTATTGAGTCAGCGTCACGCTGGGCGGAATACCTCTGCAGGTAAAATTAAAACATTGAATTGCGCCCAAAGGGCACCGTTAGGAGTTAACGCTCAGCCAGTCGCGTCCCTCGCCAGAGGGCCGCTCAGCATTTTGCGGCGAAGCGTGTTGCGGGGGGATGGGACTCCTGAGCGGTGTCGTCGTCGGTGGTCGCTTCGTTAATGCGGCTCCAGGCGTCGCGCAGGGGAGTCAAGACTTTGATGACCGATTCCAGATATAGGGTGTCCGAGGTGATATTGGCCTGGATCAATTGGTTGAGAACAAACTGATACAATTGCTCCAGTGTTTTAGCCACCTCGCCGCCCAGTTTCATGTCCAGCGCCGACGACAGTTCGTTGATGATGTCCTGGGCTTTCAAAATATGGCGGCTTTGTTCGGCGATCTCTTTCCTGCCCATGCACTCTATCGACTGATTCACCGCCTGCAGAGCTCCATCGTACAACATCAGGATCAATTGCCCCTGGCTGGATGTGGAAATATCGTTGGTGTGATAGCTTTGTAATCCGGCTTGAGGTGACATGGTTTGATTCCGTTATGTTCTACGTGAAATTTGGTTCAGGCCTATTGACTGAAAGCACTGCCCAGGTTTTGTAACGCCTGCTGGAATGCATTTCTCTGTGCGTCGAGTCTGCCCAGAATGATTTCCAGATTGACAAACTCCTGACGAATATTTTTTTCGAACAACGCCAGACGATCATCCATCCGTAACAGAGTTTCGTTCAAGTCGTCGATGCTTTCGGTTATAGAATCCAGTTCAGCGGTCAGCGGCCCCTGTTGGGACGAGTCGACTAAGACGGAGATTTCCTGATTCAGCCGTGGGATCACGCCGACGGAAAGAGAGATCGTTCCGTAACTGGCATCGACCAGACTGGCCATGCTGAAGCTCAATCCTTCCGCATCCGTTCCCACTGCACCAGTGAAGAAAGCGCCGTTGTTGACGGCATCGACAAAAGTTCCGGCACCCGCCGGGCTCAACTGGGGAACGCCGCCCACCACCTGCACATCGTAAGTGCCTGCGACCGTGTTATCGGTGAATCCGACAAACGTCACGTTGGCATCGGTGGCACTGCCGGATGAGGTGAACAGAGACACCACACTGGTGAGGTCGGTGGCTAACGCTGCGTCCAGTTTTACCTCATCGAGGGCCAGTTTGCCGTCGTCCTGGGTGGTGATGCCGATTTGCGACAAAAACTCATAAGTGCCGCCAGTGCCGGTAACTTGGCCGGTGGCGATTCGTCGTAGAGTGGTTTCCAGATTCTGTACGGAAGTATTGCCAAACAGAGTACCGGTTGCAAACGTTTCCGGATTGAATTCCGTCTGCTCGTCGATGAAGCTGGTCAGTTTGTTAAAAGCATCCACGAAGTCTTGAATATTCCCGGTGATGGCGGTGTTGTCGGTGGCAAGGATCAGCTTGCCGGAACCCAACGATTCGAGATTGAGCGTCACTCCGGTAATAATATCGCTGATGGTGTTACTGCTCCGGGTGAAGGTCACACCGTCGACGGTCACGGAGGCATCGGTTGCCGTCTGCGCCGCGGTGAAGGTCAGTTCATTGGTCTCGACGAGGGTATCAACGCGGACCACACGCGCGGTCACTGCGTTGGCGGTGCCGGGCTGGTTGCCCTGGATTTGAATTTTGAGCGGATCGACGGCGCCTCCGTCATTGATGATCGAGGCGGTGACATCGACGGCGGAATTATTGATGGCGTCCACCACATCCTGGACCGTTGCGGGGTGGGTGATAGCAACCTGGGTCATGGCTCCTCCCACCACCACTTCTACAAAATAGTTATCGGCCCCAGCGGACGTAACCACATCGGTGGCGGCGGTGTAACCCGTGTCCGACAGCAGGTTGGTTTCCTGCGCCAGTGTATTTACGGTAATATCAAACGTGCCGGGGCTGGCGGAGCTGGTGGTGGCAACGGTGAGCACGTTTCCCGTGCCGGAGGTCTTCGTGAAAGTCGCCGAGTTGACGGTAAACCGGTCGGCCGTGCCAATGCCATTGAGCACCGATTGAAACGTCTGAAGCTCGGTACGCAGGCTCTGGAAGGCTTCCAGTTTGGTTTCCTTGGCTTGCAACTGCGCCAGTTTGAGGTCTATCGGACGCGCCTGCAGGGCGATCAGTTTTTGCACCAGGCTGGCGGAATCGAAACCGGATTTGATGCCGAAAATGGAGGTAAATTCCATGGTAAAACCCTTTTCAAATTCTAAAATAGGTGATAGTCTCACCTCTATTCTGTCTAAGGTATTTAACGGCCTCGGATCCCTCGAGCTTTAGTGAAATAAAGGATTTACCGGCTGTTTTTGGATGGTAAATCTGTCCGGGTCGGGGCTTAATCGCTTGAATTTTGAGCCTCTAAAATGATATAAAGCGCTATGGCTGAACAATTCGATTTATTTGCAGATCCCCCTCCAGAACCGGCTCCCGAGCCTCCCAAAGCGGAAACATCGGGTCCCCGAATCCAGTATTTCGATCTGGAGACCCAGAAAAGTGCCGATGACGTCGGCGGCTGGGGCAATATCCACAAGATGGGACTCGCCGTCGGTGTGGTGTGGGACAGCGTCGACGAGGAGTATTTTTCCTATTTGGAGGCCGACGCGCTGAAGCTGGTCGACAAGCTGAAAACCGCCGACTTGGTGGTGGGCTTCAACGTCATCGGGTTCGACTACACCGTCCTGCAACCCTACGCCAACGAGAAGCACATCGACCTGCAGGAAATCCCGACCTTCGACATGCTGACCGACGTGCACAATAAACTGAAGCACCGGCTCAGCCTCAACAACCTCGCCGAATGTTCACTCGGCGCGCAGAAAACCGCCGACGGGTTGGAGTCGCTCAAGTGGTACAAAGAGTATCTGGCAGGGGACAAGGCCAAGCTCGATCAGATCGTCGAGTACTGCAAGATGGACGTGAAGATCACCCGCGACCTGTTCCTGTTCGGCAAAGACAACGGCTACGTCGAATACAGCAACCGCAGTAAAACCGCCACCAACCGCCTCACCGTCGACTGGAACCCCGACCGCCTCATAAAAAGCCCTTCGTGAAGTCAGCAACGGCCATGTCAAGAAAGAATATGCCGTTCTCCCCAAACGTATTCTCGAAGATCCCACCCGCCTCAAAAAACGGGTCGA
>JAJFHS010000040.1 GCA_021775475.1 Hyphomicrobiales bacterium | reverse complement strand
TGGAGAGCTGACTACAATCACACCCGGCCACACTCAAGCTTAAACTGGCTCACACCAAACGAATTTGCAACCTGGTCCAATATGGATCATAACCAGAACAGAACTAACTTATAAATGAGGACAACTTGGGGAGCACGTCAGCTCGTATCATGACAGATAATGGCAGGGCGTTCATGTCCTTGCCAGTATGGGGCTATGATCACCAGTTTGTTGATCACTCGAAAAAAGAATATGTGCGCGATGATGTGCATACAAATTCAATTGAGGGCTTTTGGTCAACCGTTAAGCGGACTATTCAGGGGACGCACATTTGGGTGTCAAAGAAGCACTTGCAGAACTATCTTTTGGAGATTGAGTACCGGCACAATCTTCGCCGCGAGCCTCACTTGATGTTTGATCTGCTTTTACAGGCTTTCCCAAAGGGGATTTAGTAGTCATAGCGTGCAATAATTTGTCGAATTTATTCATCTTCGTTGCCGTCACTGGTGTCTGTTTCACTACTATCATCATCATATTCTGTGAAAATATCTAATTGTCGCAATGCTGGTTTATGTTCAATGACTTTATTAACTGTGTATGTTGTCCTCAGACCAATTGACGTTTGAATTTGTTCAATTGTTACCTCGCAAATTAAAATATCACCCTTAGCAAAACGGATGAGGTTTTGGTTTACTTTGCGAAGAAAATCTTCATCTTCAATCGACGCACTAATTTGATTGTTACCATCATATAAACGCCATTTATTATCGTCTTTAAATGCAAGCGAAACTATCGAAAATGCAGATTTAATTGTGTTCTCTCCAAGCGGCTTTTCTGTTGGCTCTGGAGAGATGTAATAAGACGCTTCACTTTTGGTCACAGTCTCAATAGTAACTTTCTTGGCGTCAATGATTTTAAACTCATCAATGCCCTCATTCTGTAAAGGCTTTTCAATAAGATGCTCGACTGCTTTACGTACCGCTATATCGCGATATAAGCGCAATAGCTCTATCGGCACCTCAAAAACCTCATCATTATGAGTTATTTGTACCATGCCAGGTTTAGCAGGCTTTACTTTGTCAGGATTTTTCCCTTTTAATTTGCGAATTAACCAGAATAATCCACCGCCAGTTACGGACGCCATTCCTATTAAACCAGCTAAGTTCAAAAGTGCATTTACACCGTCTCCTATTAAAAGGTCCTTTGTGACAGAGAAAAGAGAGCTAATTGCAACTAGTTCCACCTCAAAACAAGCGGATTTTGTCGCCGCAACATTGACCGAAATACGACTATCTTCCTGACCTCGAATGGCTGTATTGGCTGCGTCAAACAACTCACCGACAGCTAACAATGCAGGTGCTAAGTCACGAACATCCATAGTCCCATTTTCTACTGCGGAACCTTCATAGGCGATGGAAAATTTCAATTTTTCAGGCATATCATAATCTCTTTTAAACCTATTGATATGTTTATGCGCCTTGAGTTAACAAATTGCAATACATGTTTCAAGGGGATACGTGCCTTATTAAAGAAAACTGAATTATGGCTGTGATTCCAATGACAGATATTGAGGAAACAGGCTTTCTCCAATTCGAATTTTCGTGTGTTCAGGCTGTTCTCACCACTATTGCCGTCAATTTCTTTCCATTATAGAGTACGTTTTCATGAAAAATTCAAAATCCAACAAGTCCTTTGTCAGAGCTCTTAAATGCTCTGTTACGGGGCAGACGTTTGATCATGATCGCTATCATGGATTGTCTCAATGCGGGGCGCCGCTGTTGGTGGACTATGACCTTGGCGCTTTGCGTCAAGCGCTGGATCGTGATGAAGTGGCGTCGCGACCGCCTGATATATGGATGTGGTGGGAATTTCTGCCAATGGAACCTGAAACCATTCCAGTCAGCCTGGGTGAAGCCGTTACTCCTCTGATTCCTCTGGATACAGCGGGACAGGTCTTGATCAAGGATGAGGGGCGTCTGCCAACGGGTTCTTTCAAGGCGCGGGGAATGGCTATGGCCATTACCATGGCGCGGCATTTCGGCAAATCTGTTTTGGCGGTTCCAACGGCGGGAAATGCCGGGGCTGCGGCTGCTGCATATGGCGCATCAGCGGGGATGGATGTCCATGTCTTCACTCCCATAGATACACCTGATGTAACTGTTCGGGAAATCAGTTTTCATGGCGCAAAAATCACCCACGTCGATGGTTTGATTGATCTTTGCGGCAAGCAGGCGCGCGCAGCGGTCGCCAAATTTGGCTGGCTTGATATGTCAACTCTCGCTGAGCCTTACCGATTGGAGGGCAAAAAAACAATGGGATTGGAGTTGGCTCTTCAGTTTGGCTGGAGTTTGCCCGATGTAATTTATTACCCCACAGGCGGTGGCACCGGGTTCATTGGTATGTGGAAGGCTTTCAGGGAGCTTCAGGCCCTGGGCTGGATAGGTAAAAAACTCCCGCGCATGGTGAGTGTGCAAACCACCGGCTGTAATCCGATCCAGGTGGCATTTGAGGCCGGGCACGAAGATATTCAAACCGCCTTTTCACCGGTCGATACTGTGGTTCCCGGCGTGCGTGTACCCAAACCCTTAGGGGGTCGGTTGATCCTGCAGGTTCTCAGGGAATCTGGCGGGCATGCCTGTGCGGTAACAGATCATTCGGCTTTGTCCCGGCGTGATGAGATTGCCGCTAACCAAGGCATCAGCCTGTGTCCAGAAGGCAGCGCATGTGTGGCGACTTATTATGAAGACATAACCGCCGGTCGGATTTCCCCTTCGCAGACTGTCGTAATTTTCAATACGGCTTCAGGTTTGAAATGGCCGATGCCCGATGTCAAAATTGGGTGATGAGTCGACTGTGAAGAATTCTCAAGGCGTTGATTTTGTTTAAATAACGAGCTTGATCCAGTATTCGTTATTGCAAGTTTTTAGGTTCCTTCAGGTAGTTTTCTTGCAATTTGCGTAACGGGGATTTCTGTGATTCACTGCT
>JAJFHS010000039.1 GCA_021775475.1 Hyphomicrobiales bacterium | reverse complement strand
AGCAGTGAATCACAGAAATCCCCGTTACGCAAATTGCAAGAAAACTACCTGAAGGAACCTAAAAACTTGCAATAACGAATACTGGATCAAGCTCGTTATTTAAACAAAATCAACGCCTTGAGAATTCTTCACAGTCGACTCTATCAATCCAGCGACCCATTCACAGGTTCCGGCGGTGAACACACAGCCCTGCCCACGTTCAAATAACACAATCATGCCGGAGCTCCGTTTGCAGCGTTCGATATTTTCCGCTGTGACTTTGCCATAGAGGGTTTCAGCGATAAACTCGGTATCATCTGAGGCGATGAAAAGCTTGTTTTGGTTGCCATGATCGGCTTCGTAAACCGTTGCCAGGCCCATACCAAGAATAAGCAGATCGTCCGGTGCGCCATCTGATCCTGCGCATAAAGCAAACCGTTTTCGATGGTGTAATCAACACCATCGACTTCATAGCCAAAAATTCGTGAAGGCGCGCCTAGCACATCGCCGTAGTGACATCACTGCCTTTGAACACCCAGTGGTCGGGGTGATAAATGGTAAAACCGCCCGCCCCGCGCGGGCAACATCCATCCCAACCTGCATAGATACCAAATGTGCCGCTTAGTCCGAATGTCTGTGCTCCGGGGCGGTCGACTTCTGATGCGTCCCAGGCGGTGGTGTTTCTGTCGGATTGGACTGTGTCGCGAAGCGGATCTTCTGCCCTTGCCCGGTATTTATAACAAATCTGTGTTTGGCCTTTGTTCTCAATCCTTGTTTGCCACAGGAAATTCCCGGCAAAACGCGCAACGTTACCACCTTGATTGACATATTCGTCAATGGCATCCCGCCTGCTCCAGCCAGTGAACATAGGACCGTTCATATATTCAACACACGTGCGTTGCTTCCATTTAATAGAAATAGTACCCCATCAAATGCCGGGCTAAACACCTAATACTTGAGCATTTTACCTCGAGAAACTGGGGGATTTCTGGTATTATATTTCTTTATATCAGGGTTTTAGGATGGTTTTTGATGCTTGGGCAAGGCCCTGGCGATTTTCGGCAAATGCCTTCGCCCCTTCAGATAATGGACGGGTTTCATACCAGTCGAGTGCACCCAGCTTACCGTCGAACATTGCCTGGGCAGTGGCGCGGAAATCTGCTGCGGTATATGTGTAGGTTCCGATAAAAGTGACCTCTTGAAGGGTCATACGCCGAATATCGAGCCCGCCCTCACCAGCCCCCAGGCCGATATGCATGATGACACCGCCAGGAAAAATAACCGTTGATGCGGTTTTGCGGGTTTGTTCAAAACCCACAGCGTCGATGACAAGGTCAAATTTAACACCATCTTTCAAATCGTTGGGATCCATTACAAGCATCCGGGTTGTTTGTGCAAGATGTTGGCGGCGGATTTTATTTGGCTCCAAAACAGTAAGGTCCTCGACGCCAAAACAACTCAGTGACAGGGCTGCCCCAACTCCAATTGCTCCACCACCAATAACAAGTGCGCGAATGTTCGGCATATCTTTACTCAGGGCTGATTTTGCCAACCTGACTGCGTGCCACCCACAAGCAATGGGTTCAGCCAGGCTGGCTTTTTCAAGCAAAAAATTGTCAGGCACCGGAACAATATTTGATATTGAGATTGCGACAAATTGGGCAAAACCACCTTCGCGTGGCGGCATCGAAATGATCTGCCGCTCCGGGCATAAATTATCGCGTCCTGATGTACAGGCTAAGCAGTTACCACATGTGACAAGAGGGTTGACTGTAACGCGTTGGCCATCTTCGTCTCCACCAACAATTGTACCGGCAACCTCATGACCAAGAATTAAGGGTTCAGGGCGTCTTTCGTCATGGCCCAAATACGCGTGCATGTCAGATCCACAGATGCCGACACTATCCACTCTAATGAGGACTTCGCCTTCGCCCGGGATTGGACAATCGGCATTGCGAAACTCCAGTCGCTCGGGTCCGGTATAAACAAGTGCTTTCATTTTGCCGTATATCCTCCGTCCACGCAGAGGATTTGACCCGTCACATAAGCTGAGGCATCGGAGCACAGAAATTGAAGCGGGCCATCAAGATCATTATATTCCCCGTTCCGCCCTATGCAGGTTTGAGCCGCATTTCGTGCGGCCCGCTCCGGGTCATCGAACACAGCAGATGTAAGCTCGGTTTTGAAAAACCCTGGCGCGATGGCATTGGCATTAATACCAAAGGGCGACCAGGCCTCGGCCATTGCACGGGTTAGCTGGGCAATGGCCGCCTTGCTGGCACCATAAGCAATTCCACCGGGAAATGCGCGAAAGCTTTGCAGCGACGCAAAGTTTATGATCCGTCCCCATTCGTTGATCTTCATGTTTCCTGCAAAATATTGAGCAAGAAAAAATGGGGCTGACAGATTGAGATTCATCGTCATATTCCAGTCTTCTCGGGTAACCTCATCTGCGGTCTGTCGAGTGTTGATACCCGCTGCGTTTATCAAAATATCGGGAGCGCCAAATGCCTGGGTCACCTCGCCAGCCACATCATGCAGAGCGCTTCTGTCAGACAGATCTGCAGAAATGATATGAGTGTCCCCAGATACTGACAATTGCCATTTTATCAGCTCTTCACTGCGTCGGGACAGACCGACGACGCGAACGCCGTTTTGCGCCAGGAAAGTTGCGGCATGACGACCCAGACCAGAACTGGCCCCGGTCACACATGCTATCTTTCCGGCAAGGTTGAACAGCCTTGCCGTGGGGGAAAGGGTTGATTCATCCATCTGCACTAAGGTCAAACTCTTGATAGGGAAAGTACTTTTTCAGGCGAATATCCGCTGTACGCGCATGACCTTCCATGCCTTCCAGACGTGAAATGCGAGCGGTTGCCTCAGCTACACGTTTGGATCCTTCGCGTGTTGATTTTTGCCAGGTAACGATCTTCATATATTTGTGAACAGACAGGCCACCAGTATAGCTCGCCGCACCGGAAGTTGGCAGAACATGGTTGGTTCCAGAAGCTTTATCGCCAAAGGCAACGGTTGTTTCTTCGCCAAGAAAAAGTGATCCATAACAACTCAGCCGATCAAGCCACCATGGCAGATCACGGGCCTGGACCGTCAAATGCTCAGGCGCATAGAAATCAGAGGTCGCTGCCATTTCCTCACGGTCGCTGCACAAAATCACTTCAGCGTAATCGCGCCAGGCGGCGGTGGCATTGGTGCCGTTTACTTCCGGTAGATCAGCAATTAATCCCGGCACCAATCGCATTACTTCTTCAGCAATCATGCGATCATCGCTCACCAACCAAACCGGCGAGTTATAGCCGTGTTCGGCCTGCCCTACCAAATCTGCCGCAACGATCATCGGATCAGCACTTGAATCGGCCAATACCAGACTGTCGGTCGGACCGGCGATCATGTCGATGCCAACCCGGCCATACAAGATGCGTTTGGCTTCAGCGACAAATTGATTGCCCGGCCCAACCAGGATATTTGCTTTTGGCAAGCCAAACAGACCAAATGCCATTGCTGCGACACCCTGAACACCGCCAAGCGCCAGTATTTTGTCAGCCCCGCAAATATGCGCTGCATAGATGATGGCCGGTGCAATTCCAACTTCCGGTCGCGGCGGTGAGCTTACAACGATGTGCTCGCATCCAGCGACCTTTGCAGTGGTAACTGTCATGATTGCCGATGCAATGTGCGAGTAGCGCCCGCCAGGAACATAGCAACCTGCTGTTGTAACAGGAATACTTTTTTGACCGGCAATTAATCCGGGAACGATCTCGTATTCGAAGTCACTGATTGTTTGCTTTTGAGCCTCAGCGAACCGGCGCACATTGTCATGCGCAAACTCGATATCGTCTTTGAGTTGTTGGGGCACTGCGGCACAGGCTGCCGCAATTTCCTCTTCAGTCAGCTCGATATTACCATCATATTTATCAAATTTTTGAGCATATTGAAGAGCCGTCCCATCGCCTCCTTTTTCTATGTCAGTTAAAATATTCTGGACAATTTGGCGCACGTCACCCGAGTCACTTTCAGCAGTTAATTCTGCTTTTTTTAAATATTCCAGAGACATTCACATTCTCCTATTTCAGATTGTCGGGCAGCATTGTCAATGAGATCGCCGGAATGTAGGCGATCAGCAGAACAACGATGAGCATGAAGAAAACGAAGGGTACCGCCCGTGAAGCAATCTTCAGGATAGATTCCCCCGTGATACCGGACACGACGAATAGATTGAGACCCAGTGGCGGTGTAATAAACCCAACACCAAGTGCTGTAATCATCATGATGCTGAACTGAATTTCGTGCATGCCAATCGAATCTGCCAGCGGCTTTAGGATTGGAGCAAGGATCACGATGTTCGGCGTCGTTTCCATTACGCAGCCAGCCGCGATCAATACCACGATCATCAGCAGGATTATTATGGCCTCGCTATCAGTCAATGACGTGATTGAGGCGACAAACCCCTGCGGTACCCCCATGATCGCAAGCGCTTGTGCCAGTGGTAGCGAAAAGGCGATGATCGGCAGGATCACCCCGTTCACTTTCGCGGAACTGATCAGCATCGCCGGGAAATCTGAAAGTTTAAGTGTGCCCAGAACAAACCCGATGATGATGGTCACAATAACTGCAGTTGCCCCGGCCTCTGTCGGCGTCATGCGGCCGGAAAAAATCCCGTAAAAGATGATGCCCGGCACCAAAAACGCGTACCAGCCCGAAGCTATGGCTTTGCCCAGGTTGGTTGCCCATTCGCGCGGTGTCATCAGATTGCTGCCTTCGTAGGCGTAGATGCGATTCATCACAATATTGGTGACGAGGATGGACAGCAAGATGGCGACGCCCGGTATCACTGCTGCCAGGAACAGTGTGGCGGCGGAAATCCCCAGCACAAGGCCGATGATGATATAGGCAATCGACGGCGGGATAAGAATGCCGGTGCAGGCGCCGGCTGCAACCAGAGCACAGGCATATGGTTTGGGATAACCACTTTCGACCAGCCGGTCGATAGTCATGCGCCCGACGGCTGCGGCGCCAGCGGCGTCCGAGCCGGAAATCGCCGAAAACATGCCGCAAACCAGAACCGTAGCCGAGCCGAAGCCGCCTTTGGCCCAGCAGGTCAGAGCCTCGGCCACGTCCAGAAACTTGCGGCTGAGCCCGGTTCGCACCAGCACGTCGCCGGTCAGGATGAACAACGGAACCGCAGTCAGCGCAAAGGCATCAATGCCGTTAAACAGAGATTCGCCGACTAGTGATAAAGGCAGTGCTCCGGACAGAAGTAACATCGCGATCGCCGCTGAACCGATAGCTGCCCAGATTGGAATAGCTAGAGCGATAAATACAACAAAAATGATAACCGGGATGTAGAAATCCCAGCCTAATGTGATGGTTTGTTGTTGAAGATTTTGCCAAAGCATTGCCGACCTCAATCAAATAATTTGTCGCCTTCGTACACAGGGTGTCCTGTTCGAAGGTCTTTAATATCGCGCCAAAGTGATTGGGATAGACGGAAGATAATCAGGCTAAAGCCCACTGGCACAGCGCTCAGGAAGTACACCATTGAGATACGCAGACCAAAGCTGACGGACCCGTATTGCCATGACACCTGAACGGTTTGGAACGACCAGTAGAGCGCGACGGCCGCGACCACGAACATCACCAGATCGCCAAATATGTAGAGCAGTGCTTTCACGCGCTGCGGCGCATAATGCATGATCACATCGATGCGGATATGCGCACGTTCTTTGATAGCCGCCGCTGCTCCAATCCATGCGAGGTAAATAAAGGAATAGCGGACGATTTCTTCACCCCAGATTGAAGAATACGAAAAAACCTCGCGCCGGATGACCTCGACCGCCATTGCTGTTACCAGCAGAACGTAAAATACAAGCAGCGCCCAGCGTTCTGCATTCTTATCAAGGGTAGTCAGGAAAGATCGCATCCGGCACTCGCTCTCACAACCTATCCAACCAATGGCCAGCAATGCTGCGATCAGAAAAAGAATGTGGCTGCCAACACAGATGCGCTGGCAGCCTTTTCAAGTCAGGCATCGTGAACGTAAAGACGCCCTTGTGTGCCTGCGGCCTCTACAAGGCCGTTGAAGGCGTTCATGGACCCGGCCAGTTTAACTTTGAAGCTGTCCCATTCGGGTCGCTGATATCCGCCAGCGGCTTTCCATTCGGCGAGTTGATCGTCTGTCAGAGAATGGAACATCACACCCGATTTACGCATTTCGGCCATAGCGTAATTGCGCGAGGCTGGAACCTTGGCAAGGTTTTGTTGCCGTGTGATGGCAGATCCGAAATCGATCCCCTCCTGCACATCGGCTGGCAGCGAGTTGAACCATTCAAGGTTGCACGAAAATACCTGACTGTCGGGCACTGCCTGGGTAAACGTCACATGGCTCAGCATGTCCTTGAAGCCGAATGCGAACAATGCACCAGCCGCCGGGTCAAGCGCATCGGCAACACCCTGCTTGATCGCCGAGGGTGTTTCACCCCAGGCAACCGGTGTCGGATTGGCCCCAACCATGCGATAATACTGTTGCAGCATTTTTGAACCCGGAACCCGGAATTTGACCCCCTTGAGGTCGCTAGGCGCCATCACAGCGCCAGCGCCGCCTTTGCGGACCGCAATGACGCGTGGGTCGATGACCACGTAAAACAAGGTCTTGAACCCCTTGGCTTCGACCTTGGGGTGAACTGCATTTTTCCACTGATCCGAGCTTACCAGATTGGTAAACCGTTGATTGGAACCGCAGAAATACGGCATGTTGATAAGATCAACGGTTGGGGCAAACGGGGCAAAATTTGAAATCGAGTGCTGGGCCGCCTGAATGGTGCCAGCCTGGACCTTTTGAACCAGCGCGCCGCCCACACCAAGCTGACCACCCGGTGCCAGCTTGACATAGACCTTGCCGTTGGTGGCGTTCTGAATATTTTCCTTCAGGTCGAGTTGCATGATCGGATAACCGCGCGATGAACCCAGTACGTAGGCGGTTGCAATTATCATCACATGATCAGCTGCGGCTTCGCGCTGCTTTTCTTCCTTTGCCATCTGAGCCACGGCTTCAGATGACCACAGCATTCCGGCACTTCCTGCAAGAATTGCCGCAGTAAATGCCCCGGAACCAGCCAGTTTCAGGAAATTTCGCCGTTCAGTTGATTTAAGTTCGTTATTCATTTCAGTCCCTCCGTAGTTTTCATGTCTGTTGGTCTTTTTGATTTTTCGCCGCAGATTCCTTTTTCAATATTGTAACGACGAAGAAAAGCACAGCGATTAGCAAGAGAAGCATTTCAGACACATCGTTCAGGTATTGTTCTCCGCCAAAGGAGCCAATTAATACATTAAAAAAAAATGCTCCAAACAATGTTGATGCAATTCCCAAATACATTTCTTCCCTATCAACTTTGAACATATTTTATTTCTATCCCGCCTTGTGTAAGCGTTTTCATTGACAATTGCAAGCGCTTACATTAATTTTTACCTAATCTACACCTGTTCATCAATCCGGTCAGACTTAGTAAAACAATAAAAAGACGGGTTAATTTGTTGGGAAATTAAACGTTCAGTAATACCAATATGGAGTAAGCATTGCGAAATCATTCTTTACCCACATTGGAGGATGTAGCCCAAGAAGCCAGGGTTTCGACTGCTACCGTTTCCAGGTCTCTGAATTCACCCGATAGCGTTGCCGAAAAAACCCTGCTGCGTGTCCAGGCTGCTATTCGCTTGCTGGGATATTCACCGAATTTTGGCGCCCGGGCATTGGCAGCCAAACGTACAAATACCATTGGTGCTGTTATTCCGACAATGGATAATGCAATTTTTGCCCGAGGGTTGCAGGCTTTTCAGGAAACAATTTCCAAAAATGGTTCAACACTTCTCGTCGCCAGTTCATCCTATCGTCTGGAATTGGAGGAAGAACAAATTCGAACTCTCGTTGCGCGGGGAGCCGATGCCATATTATTAATTGGTGAAAATAGGAGTGACGACATCTACGAATTTTTAGCAAAAAGAGGAATTCCATATGTTCTGGCATGGAATTATCGGCAAAATTCCGACCATTGCTTCGTAGGATTTAATAATCACACAGCGGCAAAAGACATGGCTAAGAAGGTTTTGAATCTCGGCCATTTCAAAATAGGCATGATTTCCGGCCTGACACATGACAATGATCGTGCACGTGACCGGGTATTGGGTGTGAGAGAAGCGTTGGCGGAACATGACATTCCTGCTGAAAATTTGGCACTGATTGAGGTTCCATATGAATTTGAATATGCCGGTGATGCGATTGAGGAGCTTTTGGCAAATAATCCGAGGCCGACCGTGGTCATTTGCGGAAATGATATCTTGGCAGTAGGCGCTGTGAAACGGGCGAAGTCCATGGGATTGCGCGTACCTGAAGATATTTCGATAACCGGATTTGATGATATTGAGGTATCGACCATCATAGAGCCTGAACTAACCACAGTTCATATTCCGCACAGGAAAATGGGTAGAATCGCGGCGGAGTGCCTTTTGGCCATGCGCAGAGACGGTTCTTTATCCCCAAGCAAGGAATTAAAACCGATTATTATTGAACGCGGTTCACTTTGCGAACCTCGTAAATAAACGCACCAAAAGGTGCTGTCACGTTACCAAACGGTAATCGCGTGAATTTGTCTTATTATTTTTGCTCAAGCAGCAGTTGCATTCTTCTGACAGCGCCCTGCTAAGGGGCGCGAGCCTTGCGAATTGCGACCGTTTTCTGATACAGGCCGCCGAAGTAAGTCTCGGTGCGCCAGGTGTATGGCTCTGGATCGCTGGCAATGTCTGCGATTTTAGTTTGCCACATGGCTTCAGCGAAAGGTTCAAGGCGAGCAAATATCTGCCTCATGACGCCTCGCAGGGGATGCCACCACGCCGGCGCATGATAGTCAATGAACACCACCTTTCCACTTGGTGACAGGCGCGCCAGCAGTGCATCCACAACAGCGCATTTATATGCTTTGGGAAGCTCGTGAAGCAAAAAGAAACACACAACAACATCATATTTATTCCCGCCGGGATGAACAGCATCGGCGATGCGAGCGCGTGCTTGAGGAAAAGCTTGTAGCTTGCGCCGGCACAAGGCCACTTGTAATGGAGCTACGTCAATGACGTCGAGGCTACCGCCCCGGCCTATGGTCTTTGCCAATTCCGGGATGAGCCGACCATAGACATGGGCCGCCTGTAATACCTGATCCCCTTTGGATATTTCAGCAAGAACCGCATGCCTCAATCGACCACTGTTCCCCCACAACAGCGTGTTGACCACAGCTTCATTGTCCAGTAGGCGGACATTGCGGGGATTGAGATAAGCCCAATTGTATACATCGTGCAGATATGCAGGAATTGGGTGATTTCGCCCAGTGGTGAACGGGAATTGCATCGCAGAGAGCGCTCCCATCCGGCCATCAATCAATGATCTGCGACCGTTGTCGTCTGCCACCGTCAGGACACCGGTCTGGCGGACCTGAACACTGCTATTTTCTTTATCATGTCGCATTCAGAAAGCTTTCCCAGATTCGGATTCCATAACGGACCAATCTGTGTGGCAAGTAATAGAGACACTTCTGATAGTTGTTTTGTAAGCTGAGAGGCGACATCAATGACCCTACGCTGTAGTGCACAGCATACCACAAAGCAACTATCAGTTGTCAGCGTATTACTCATCTGACCAGCAACTGGTAGTAGTATTGTTTTAACTAACACACATTTTCGATTTTGTAGTTGATCCATGTCAATGCCGGTCTTCCAAGTCCATGGTTGATTTTCACCTAAGCATTATTTTTTGTCAGGTGGAGCAAGGGCATTATGAAAAATTCGGACGTCAATCTCTCTCGCCGTAATCTCGTTGCAAAAGCAGGGCTGGGTGCAGCGGCGGCTGTTGCTACGGCAACGCTACCGAAACCGGCGAAAGCCGAGGCCACGGACCGAACCGTGCAATATGCAATGGTTATCGACACCCGTCGATGTGTCGGGTGTCACGCTTGCTCAGTAGCTTGTAAAGCTGAATTCGACGTGCCTCTTGGAGAGACGCGCTCGTGGGTCGAATATATCGAAAAGGGCGAATATCCGAATGTCTCGAGGCAGTTTCTGCCGCGGCTGTGCAACCAGTGCAGTGATCCTCCATGCGTCCGGGTCTGTCCGACCGGGGCTACCTATAAGCGTAAAGAAGACGGAATTGTCGTGGTCGACGCGGACATCTGCATCGGTTGCAAATACTGCATGCAGGCCTGTCCTTACGATGCGCGGTTTATTAATCCACGCACCGGCACGGCAGACAAATGCGATTTCTGCCTGCATCGGGTATCACAAGGTATTGCGCCGGCTTGTGTCAATACCTGCCAGGGCAGGGCGCGCATTTTCGGCGACATGAATGACCCGGACAGCGAAGTGGCCAAGCTCATCGCCACCGAGCCGGTGACGGTGCTGCGCCAGGAAATGGGCACCAAGCCCAATGTCTACTACATCGCCGCTGATCATACTGATGATGGCGATGCGCGCTTCCAGCACCAATATTTACGCGTGGATACGCACCGCCGGGCAAAAGAGAGGAGATAAGACCATGAATGAAGTATTCTGGGGGCTCCCCGTCATAAGTTACCTGTTTCTCGCTGGCGTCGGTGCTGGTGCCTATACCGTCAGTGCTTCGGTACTGTTGCGCGGCGGCGGTGGCGGTTTTGGGCATAAACACTTCCAAATCGCCCGCTACGGTGCCCTGTTGGCGCCGCTGCCAATGATGATTGGCACGGGCTTGATCATTTTCGAATTAGGCACTTTCACTGCCGCCTTCGAAAATGGAGATTTCTGGTTATTGTTTCGCTGGATCCGTTTGTTTCTCACCATCACCATGTCGCCCATGAGTATTGGTTCCTGGGTTCTTGCGGTGTGTATTTTAGCCAGCCTGGTCTATGCCTACACCTTCCTGTCGCCCGATGCGAAGCCGGGTGATGACAAATCGAGCTTACGCTTGGCCATGGCGTGGGTCGGTGTCCCTTTGGGCATTGCAGTCGCCATCTACACTGGCGTGATGCTGGGAGCCATGCCGTCGCGGCCATTCTGGAATTCACCGGTGTTGGTTCTGTTGTTTTTGATGTCGGCGTTGTCGGGCGGGGTTGCCGGTATTTTGTTGCTGAAGGCGATTTTTGATCATGAGCCACAAACCGATGATGCTGGTGGCACCGAACCCGCTGGCAAGATAGACCGCAGTTCCTATCTGTTGAGCGCCTCTGACATGATACTGATCGGCTTCGAATTGTTGGCGGTATTTTTGTTCATCATGTTCACCTATCTGACTGTTGGTGCCCAGAAAGTTGCGATTTCGGTTATTCTTCCCGGCGGCAGTCTGTCGATGCTGTTCTGGGTGGGCGTGGTGCTGATCGGGCTGCTGATCCCTGCAATTATTGAACTGAAATACGTCTTGCCCACCCTGCTCCACAAGAAGGTCTACACGATCCCGCGCAGGGTTGAGATGATCGTCGCCCTGGTGGTTTTGTTCGGCGGCTTCCTGCTTCGCTATGTGGTTGTAATCGGTGGACAGATAACCGGTCCCGTTGGAATCTAAGGAGGGTACGATGTTAAATCGCCGAAACTTTCTGAAAATCGGTGCCGCCACTCCCATCGTTGTTGGTGGTGTAGCGCTGAGCAATGCCAAACAGCTTTCCGTATACTCGGGTAAGGATTTTTCACCTGCAACCGGTCTGGAGCGCATAGCCATACCCAGCGCCTGCTGGCAATGCGTTACCCGTTGCCCGAACATCTCCTATGTCGAGGATGGACGGTTGGTCAAAATCGAAGGCCAGCCCGCCTCGATCCGCACCCACGGCGTCATGTGCGCCAAGGGCCAGGGCGGTGTCAATCAGTATACAGATCCAGACCGTGTTCTTTATCCGATGCGTCGGATCGGCAAGCGTGGTGAGGGCAAGTGGAAACGCGTTTCCTGGGATGAGGCGCTGAGCGAAATCACCGGGCGCTTGAAAAAACTGCGTGACGACGGAACCCCGGAAAAATTCATGTTCCACTACGGGCGCATGAAGGCCAGCCATTCAAAGCTGATCAAGAGTGCGTTCCTGGGAACTTACGGAACCGGTACCATCGGCAATCATACTTCGATTTGCGAAGGTGCCAAGTGGGTCGCCCAGGAGTTGACATGGGGTGGGCACTATGACAATTGGGATTTTGACAACACCAACTACGTGCTCAACTTCGGCTCCAATGTGTTCGAGGCTGGCACCAACCATATCCCGACCTCGCACCGATTGATCGCCCGCATGGCTGACAAGCGCATCCGCGTGGTGACCTTCGACGTGAGGCTCTCCAACACAGCTGCCAAATCTGATGAATGGGTGCCCATTATACCGGGCACCGACCGGGCCGTGGTACTGGCCATGTGCAACGTCATCATGTCCGAGGGTCTCTATAAAGGTGAGGGCGAAGCGTTCCTTGAATTCTGCAAGGTGACGCCGGGTGCTTCGGCAACGCTTGAGGAAAAAGTTACAGCTCTAAAGGCACACCTCAAAGATTATACCCCTGAGTGGGCCGAAACGGTCAGCGGCGTGCCGGCGGCCAAGACCGCCGAAATCGCCCGTGATTTTGCCACCGTCAAGCCAGCCTGTGTGATCAGCTATCGCGGTGCCGTCGCCAATCACCACGGGGCCGACACCGAACGGGCGATCCAGATGCTTGCTGCCATTACCGGTAATGTCGATAATCCGGGCGGGCGCTGCAAGGCAGTCGGGCCAAAATGGAAATATCCCAAGGGCCCGAAAAACAAACCCAAGTCGCGCAAGTTGAAAATTCTGGATGGCTTGCCCGGTGCTGCCAAGCTGCCGAACCACCATGTCAGCCATCAGGTGTTGCAGATGATCAAGGACGGCTCGGCCGGGCGGCCAGACGTCTATATGTGGTATTGCTACACGCCGGTCTATGCCAACGGTCAGGTTCAGGAAAATATCGACATTCTGAAAGACGAGACGCTGGTCCCGTTCAGCGTCTGTGTCAACCCGTTCTATGATGAATCGGCAGCACTTGCGGACATCATCCTGCCCGACACGCCCTATACCGAGCGTTGGACCTGGGAAGACATGGTCTCACCAGCGCAAATTCCTGAATATTATATTCGCCAACCGGTGGTCAAACCACTGGGCGAATGCCGGGATTTCGCCGATGTGTGCATTGAGATGGCCGATCGCATGGGCTTTCCGCTTGGCATCAAGAGCCACGAGGAGTTTGTCAAACAGTCTTGCGAGATGACACCGGATGTGAAAAAAGCCGGCGGCTTCGAGTATATGAAAGCCAATGGTGTTTATCACGATCCAGAGGCCAAGCCGCGATATTTCTCCTATCGCAAAGCCTTGCCGCCGGAGAAATACCTGGCTGAAACCGTGGTTAAGGATCCGGCAACCGGGGTCTATTGGGACTGGAAAAAGGCCAAATTGGCTAGCGCCCAGGAAGCACTGGAGAAAGGCTATGTCGCCACCAAAAAATCCTACAAGGCCTATGTGGGCCAGGAAATCAACGGCGTCGTCTATTCTGGTTTTAAGCCGGACAAGGTGAACAAGTCGGGATATTTCGAAATCTATTCGGAAATCATGGAGGCCAAGGATCTGCCAGCCATGCCGTCATGGACGCCTATTCCTGAGTACGAGGCCAAAAAGCCTGATGATCTGATCCTGACGACTTATAAGGTCGCCGAACAAATCCACTCGCGATCGGCTAACTGCAAGTTTCTCTCCGAAATTTTTCACGACAATCCGGCGTGGATAAACCCAAAAACCGCCAAGGAAAAAGGTATCGACGAGGGCGACAGCATCAAGGTGAATTCCAGCTTTGGCGAGATCGTTATCAAAGCCCGGGTGACCCCGGTGGTGGTGCCCGGAACCATCGCCATCGCTCATCATTGCGGGCACTGGGAATATGGCCGCTATGCCTCGGGCGAGGTGGCACCGAAAGCGGCTGGCTCACCCGGCGGTGATGAACGTGATTCCGCCAGGATCTGGTGGAACGGTGAGCGCGGCGTACATCCCAACTGGATCATCGGCAATGTCGCCGATCCGATTTCAGGGCAATTGCGCTGGATGGACACAGTGGTCTCGGTTACCAAGGCATGAAGGCAATGAGATTGACCAACTCCACACAAACGAGCGATGTGGCCAGCCAGTATCTGGCCAAGACGGCCTCTGAGCGAAGCCAGCTCTATGGCCTGCTTGCAGCAGTGTTTCGCTGGGAGCCGGAGGCCGGCCTGCTTGACCAGATCAAGTCGCCCGCTCTGGCTCAGGCGTTGTCAGATTGCCAGATAGATCCGGGGCTGGATTTTTTTGGGAAGGCCGGGAAAAATCCGGTTGAAGAACTTGCCATTGAGTACACGCGACTGTTTTGTGGGCCCGGGCACCACATTTCCCCCCATGAATCGGTGCAACTCAAGCGCGGGTCGGGAACTTTATGGGGAGAAGAGACTGTTGTCGTAAAACGTACCATTGAAGCGGCGGGTTTTGATTATGACCAGTATTTTAACGGCATTCCCGATCATGTCAGTGTGGAACTGGAATATTTGGCTAAACTGGTGTCGGTGGAAGCAAATTGCTGGCGCACCGAGAACTACACCGATGCTGAAAATGCCTTGGGCTGGCAACACCAGTTCATTGCTAAACATGTCGGCAAATGGATTCCGGTGTTTTGCCGCAAGGTTAAAGATCAGGCGCAAATGCCGTTCTATGCTGCTTTCGCTTCCCTTTTACGGCAGTTCATTGCCGGGGAAAAGGCAGAGATTACTGACCGGCGAAAAAAAGCGTGTCGTAATCAGCAAACAGTCTCTCCTCAGATCGTGACGGGCACACAGCTCTGACCTTAAAGGGCGATGTGCCTTGCCCGCCATGTCAAGTTCCGAAGCTTATCTTCAAAATGGCGTAGACTCCGGTCAGGCCAAGAAATACCGTAAACATGATGTTGAATATCAGGGATGCAAATTTGACAGTTGGAGAATGTACATAATCGACGATGATTTCTTCCATGCCGATACACATGTGCCACAGAAAAATAATCACGACCAGAACCAGCGCTGGTGCAACGAAAACAGATGAGATATAAGCCCGCGCAACCTCATAGTCTGCGCCGATGAGGTACAGGCTTGACCCGACCAGAAAAAAGGTCAGGGGGATGCTGGCAATCGAGGTGAGCCGCTGTATCCAGAAAACGTCGGTTCCCGTATGGGCCGCACCCAGGCCGCGAACCTTGCCAAGTGGCGTGCGAAATTTCATGTCTAAAAGCCTCCCAATGCGTATACGGCAAGCCATACCGCGACGGTGAGAGAAACCGATCCGACAATCGTCGCCCGGGCGAAGATCTCGATCGAAACAAGGTCAAGCCCTCGACCGGTATCCCAGATCAAATGGCGAAACCCACCGAGCATATGGTGGATCAACCCCCAACTGTAGCCGAATAAAACCAGACGCCCGAGAAACGTTCCAAGCCAACTGTTGACAAAATCAAACCACTCCGGCCCGGTTGCTACCGCCAGTAGCCATGCTATCGGTATCAGCATGCCGAAATACAGCACGGCACCTGTGACTCGATGAAATCCTGACATCAGAAAGGTAAATGTGAGTCGGTAAATCCCTAGATGCGGGGAAAGCGGCCGACCGGTTGGTGGTTTGGTGCCCGTCATATTGCATCTCCCGGATGATTTCTGTCCCGGTTCCAGTTTTGTTGCAAATATTCTAGTTGAAAGTAGAGCCTAAGGCGCATTTCGGCGGTTGCTATTGATACAAATCAAATGCCCAGCATTCATTCAAACTCCACGCTACCCCCGCAACCCTTTGCCCATCTCGTAATACCAGACGGCAAATCTTTGCTGCACTTTCCATTAATATTACCTGCTCATTCTCCGCGACTAAATAGGCGGATGTTAACAAAACAGGTAGGTCAATTTTGCATGCCTATTCACACTATATTTTCCCGGAAGATGTTGAAATAAGGTGGCTGGGTCAGCTTGGATGTATTTCTTAGACATGGGGTGCATTTGCACTATATACATCTAGGTAAATTTATTTACTGTTGGGGTAAGGTGCGTGCGTTACGACGTGCGTTTTATGCGCGTCTGAGGTTCAGAAAGACGTTGTGATGAAATGAATAATGATAAAATTGATGTTTCGTTAGTTAACGCTATCTATGACGCAACCATTGACGACACCAAATGGCAGAACGTTGTTGACATGATGTCAGCACATATTCCCGGCACCACATCTTCCATCTGCAGCCGTACCTTTGGCCCTGAAATTGAAGAAATCGTTCTGCATTCAGGTTTCGACCCGCTCCATATTGACAGCTATCTGGCCTATTACAAAAAATTAAATCCGGTCTTCAAAGCTCTTCAAAATCAAGAAGCTAATTCTTTGAAACATGCAGACATCCTGTATCGAATGAGCGAGATTACCCATACAGAATATTATAATGGCTTTCTCAAACCTCAAAAATTCGAATCAGGAATTCACGTTAAATTAAATAGCTGCCCGAAAAATATAATCTGGTTTAGCAAATCGATTGAGGGGGACGGGGATAGCAGGTTAACAGCGCAATCTTTACGGCAGACACGAACATATCTGCCACACATATTCCGCGCCATAGAAATTTCCAGGCACATTTCCAATTCGAGAATCAATATCCTCAATCTGGAGGACACTATTGACAAAATGTCGGTCAGTGCTTTTGTTATCAATAGCTCACAGTCTGTCTTTTATGCCAATCTTTCCGCAAAAAGACTGCTGGCAACGTCTACTGAATTGCAGATTAACTCGTCTAATCAAATCCAGGCTTCCCATCCCTCCTCTGATGAACGGCTTCAGGCTGCCATTAGTTTTGCCCTGTCCCATTCCCATTCTCCTGCGCCTGTTAAAATTCAGCGATCAGGTGAAGCCCGCCCCCTGATCGCCATTATACTTCGCTATCACCATGACAGTGAGTGGCAGTCGAAGTTCAGCAAACTCTTTTCCGACAAAACCCAGAGCATCTGCGTGTTTATCTTTGACCCCGCTACTCACATGGCCCCTCTCAATGGTGTGATTGCTTCAGCGTTTAATCTGACACCGGCTCAGACAAAATTGACGAGGGCGCTCGCCCAGGGCTATCAGCTCCAGGACTATGCAGACACCACTGGGATTTCGCGTAACACCGCACGAAACCACCTTGCTGCAATTATGGAAAAAATGGGCATCACGCGACAGAGCGAGTTAATCTCGATCATCTCGCAATTATCAGTGATTGACTGTTCCCCCAAATAGACACTATGTCCACCAATTCACCAGTCGCTATTTTAAATAATACTCGCAAGATAATAGATTAATTTAATAAAAAATATATAAATTCATGTATATTTTTATATTAATAATGTAATATAGAGACAATACAAAGATAATATAAATTATATATACTTGTGTATTGTTGTTTATACCATGTAGTACAGGTGTACTATAATTTTATTCTATAATAATTGACAATTTCGTGTGAATTTAACTAAATTTTTACCAATTTATATAAATTTAATCCATTCAATTTGGCCTTCAGTCGCGACAAGGGGTGGAAGAAGTGAAAAATTTAAAAGTGACTTATAAATTATATGGTGGCTTTGCCGTTTTTTTTCTCCTTCTTGCTGCAGTTGTGCTCACAACAATCGGAAACTCTGGGTAGGGAGGTTGACAAATTCCTGAGTCAGGCACCAAAAGGAGTATGAAATGAACATCATCCAGGTAGAAACTGCCATTGAAGACCGGTTGAAATTTATTGGTTGCGATGAAAGAGATCAACGTAATGCAGCGCATATCTGGTCACTCATCGAAGATGAAATGTATGGGCTTCTGCAAAATTTTTACGACACACTCAATCGTTACCCTGAGGCGCCTCATATCGATATACAGCGGTTGCCTTATCTCATTGCTGCACAGAAGTCCCATTGGCATCGCATGTTGATCTACTGTCATGATAAAAATTATATTGATAATCTTATCCGTATCGGAGCTACACATTACCGGCACAAAATCGAGCCACGCTGGTATATTGCCAGCTATACGATGATTGCGAATAATGTAATTGAGGTTCTTGCAAACAAACTCGCCAGCGATGTCTTTCTGTTAACTGAACTCGTCTGTACACTGAATCGTCATGTTGCAATTGATATGGATATTGCACTTTCCGTTTACACAGCAGCCACAATTGACGCGTCCGATGTCGCATACCTGTAAGAAACACCCTGATTTCTGCAAGAGGGAACAAAAGCACGCTGATGCAAAACAGTGACGTTCTATTGCAGCAAGGTATTGAGGGCCAGCGCACGCTTAACAAAATATTACGGATTGCACTGTCCAGTGACGAGCCCCTTGCGGATATTCTCAGCCGGTCTCTGAAGGAAATTTTCTCCATACCCTGGGCTCAATTTGAGCAAAAAGGAGCCATTTTTCTAACCGAAAAAGATAGTGATGTTCTTATCCTGACGGCTTCTCATGAATTAAGCCCTCAGTTGCATACGCTATGTGCACGTGTCCCTTTTGGCCGTTGCTTGTGCGGCAAGGCTGCACTGAGTAAAGAAATCCAGTTTTCATCCTGTCTTGATCATCGCCATGAGATCCGCTTTGCGGGAATGTCACCGCATGGACATTACAATGCTCCCCTCCTTGATGAACATCAAAATGTTCTGGGGGTGCTCAATCTCTATCTCAAACACGGCCATCAAAAAAATACAATGGAGATAGAATTTCTGCAAAGTGTCTGTGATGTTCTGGTTTTAGTGATCAAGCGAAAGCAGATTGAAGTTGAATTGAGCCAGGCTGCCGAAACAATCAGGATATCGCAAACAGAACTCAATGCGCATTTGGTTGCCTTGGGCGATCACACGATTGCCGCGATAACGGATACGTCCGGCACGATTACCTATGCCAATAAAAAGTTTTCCCAGATTTCCGGATACAGCAATGAAGAACTAATAGGTCAAAACCACAGGCTCCTGAAATCCGACCATCATCCAACATCATTTTTCACCGAAATGTACAAAACCATTGCAAATGGAGAAACTTGGCATGGCGAGCTCAAAAACCGCGCCAAGGATGGCAGTTTCTACTGGGTGGATACAACCATTTCTCCACTCAGAAATGCCAAAGGCAAAGTCTCACAATATCTTGCCATCAGAACCGACATCACCGCCCGCAAGAAAGCCGATGACGTGCTTCGCCGGAATGTAGATATTTTGAATACAACCTTTATTAATTTCCCTGGCGGCATATCCGTTTTCAATCAGGATCTGATATTACAGGCCGCTAACCCGGCCTTTTATGAATTGCGCAATTTGACAGCAGAGGAATTTCCAATCGGGGTGACTTTTGAGGCGATCGCCAGACATAACGCCCACCGGGGTGAATATGGCGAAGGTGATATAGAGGCCCTTGTCAGTGAAAAGGTTGAACGAGCAAAAAAGTTTGAAAATCACACTTTCAAGAGGGTTACACTTCAGGGAAAAAGCCTTGAGATCAAAGGCTGGCCCTTACCTGAAGGTGGTTTCATCTCAACCTATATGGATATCACTGAAGCTGAAGAAATGCTGGCAGACCTTGAGCAAAAGTCAGCCGAAGCCATTGCCACTGCCGGGAATTTACGCAGAACAAAAGAAGCCCAGGATCAGACTTACCAGCATCTTGTCACATCGGTTAATTCGATGGCTAATGGCTTTGTCATATGGAACAGGGATGACCGGCTGGTGCTTGCCAATGAAGCCTATCTGGACTTTCATCACCCGGTTCGCGGCATGCTTGTGGAAGGCGTTAATTTTGGAGACATGTTGCGGGCCGGACTGGAAAATAAAATATGGAATCTGGATGATCAGGATGAATATGAATGGCTGGAGCAGCAGCTGAGCAGGCGTAATACTGCACAATCGGAGCGGGAAATAGAGCTTGTTGATGGCCGGGAGATCATTATATCAGACCTGGTGCTTGATAATGGCGATGTCATCTCGACGATCACTGACATCACTGCCCATTACCTGCGAGAGATGGAATTGCAGGATGCCCGGGACCAACTTGAGAAAATTGCCTATTTTGACACCCTGACCGGACTAGCCAACCGGGCACACTGCCAGAAGGATATGGCAGAGAAATTTGCCTTTGTTGATTCCGGCAAGAAATTTGCCGTTATTCAGATTGATCTTGATAATTTCAAACGTGTGAATGACACATTGGGCCATGCCGCCGGTGATCATTTGCTAAAAGTACTGGCAGAGCGGATGAGCCTGCTTGCTAGTGAATTTGAGAATTTCAGGTCTTACCGCTGGGGAGGCGATGAGTTTATTGCTTTAGTGGAGCGAAATGATGACACTGACCTGGCTGCGATCTGTGGGGAATTAACCGATATAATCGCTATTCCTCTGCACTATGAAGGGGCCACGTTGCGACCAACGGTCAGTCTCGGGGTGGCGCGCTATCCAGAAGATGCACAAGATATTGAATCCTTGATGATCTTTTCTGACCTTGCACTCTACCGCACCAAGGAGCTTGGTCGTGACGGGTATCAGTTCTTCACGTCAAAAATGAAGGATAAAATTGATACAGAATCGCTGATTGAGCAGGAGTTGCGGATTGCAATAGAAGCTGATCATCTGGAGCTTTATTTCCAGCCCCAACTTGATATTGAGGATGAGACCATCACCGGGATTGAAGCGCTGATCCGCTGGAACCATCCGGAAAAAGGACTGATCCCGCCCGGAGAATTCCTGGCAATATCCGAAGCCGCCGGACTGGCACCTGCTATCGGATGCAAGGTATTTGAATATGCCATGAAGGCGGTACGGTTCTGGGTTGATGAGGGTCTTGAATTTGGCCGTCTGGCGGTCAACCTTTCTCCCGAACATCTCAAAAAGAGCACTTTCATGGACGACTTTTTTAACACCATGGGAAAATATGATATCGAACCCCATTTTCTGACAGTGGAATTTCTGGAATCATTCATACTGAATGATCCCAATGCCAATACCATGGATATTCTCAAACAGTTCAGGGCGCGCAATATTCATGTTGAACTGGATGATTTTGGCACAGGCTATGCGTCGTTGTCACATCTATCAACAATGCCGATCACAGGACTGAAAATAGACAAGTCATCTGTTGACCGGATGACTAACGACAAACGGCAACAGGGCATTGTTAAAGCGCTGATTTCAATATCAAAACAGATGAAATTGCGGGTCGTCTGTGAAGGCATTGAGACCTTGCAACAAGTGGATGCTCTCTTGCAAATTGGGAAATGCTCGACGCAGGGTTATTTTATCGCCAAACCGATGACTTTCGGAAACATTACCGACTGGATTAAAAATCAGCACAATATCGGAGCACTCAAAACCTGGTCAAACGTTGCCGGATACTGAGGACGCTGGTGCAATAGTACACCACGGTTTAAGCCTTTGAATTTGTTTTATCCGTTCAGGGGCTTTGAGGATGTATGGTGTGGATTTATATCATTGTATTTCGGCTTTCTTGTCATCATGACGGGTTGAGCCAGCGCGAGGCGGCACGTAAATTTGGTGTTAACCGGCGGACGGTTTCAAGGGCTCTTTTACATTCTGTTCTGTCTGGCTATCGGCGCAAACAAGCTGTGCTGCGTCCCAGGCTGGGACCATTCACCGGTATTATCGATCAGATTTTAGCGGACGATCAGACTCGCCCCAAAAATAAGCTTTTATTCCGAATGTAGGACGTTATCAACTCGGGCGAACTTCAACTTCCCGATACACGTGTAAAAATTTAGTAAAAATTATAAAACGGGAAGATAATATAAGTAATATATAGTATATACTACTATGTTAGACTGCATAGTACAGGTGTACTATGAATTAATACTATGATAATTCGAAATTTTATGTGTATTTAACTAAATGTTTACCATTTTGTATAAGGCTTAGTTAATTCAATTTGAGTTGATCTCACATTGTTGGGCGGATTGGCAGCGAAGTTAAGGTGTACTCCTGTGTTTGATTATGCTGCCAACACTCATAAACC
The DNA here is from genome assembly GCA_021775475.1 of Hyphomicrobiales bacterium. Lineage (GTDB taxonomy): Bacteria > Pseudomonadota > Alphaproteobacteria > Rhizobiales > JAJFHR01 > JAJFHR01. The sequence goes on along the minus strand of JAJFHS010000039.1, from coordinate 111,627 downwards.
AGGGGTTTAACAGACAGAGATGCACAACAGTAGATTTTCCGACAATTAGTTAGTTAGGAATACAACACAATTTTGCTGATAGAAATTGGAGGCAATCGAATGCATCCACGTATACGCGATAGAGTTCGAAACAATACGAGCACGCGCCAGCTTATTCTTGCTGGTAAAATATCTAATGGTCTGGTTGAATTAAAATCACTCTCAACCAGGACGATTGATGAATTAGATCTAATATATAAGGAAACCAACAACGAGTTGATCCTTAATTTAAAGGACGCGTGGATTAGTTTAAATAATTTATTGAATGTATGTAATCCCCAAAGCAATATTGATATTATAAAAATTACAAATTTATACAAATCCATTTGCATAACAACGCAAATAACTCTTCCTCAGGTGTTAAATACAGAACCTGACTGCAAAATTCTATATGACATTTTTGCTTATAATGCGGAGGAATGAATTACTCATTATTTTCGCAAATGTTTAAAAACTGGCGTAATGCTCAATGGGACGTTGAATGAGCGTTGCAATAATAAGGTGACGAACAATGACTAGCCTGAAATATTCCGTCAATGCGGTTGTCCGCATACTAAATTCACTCAAAAACAAGGGAAAGCACACGTTAAATGCACGCTTAAATAATCATATCGCCGCACTTGTCATACTCATGAATATGAGGCTTTTGAGGTCAAATTCTTAAAATTGATTACAATGAATATTGACCTGATCACATGACTCAAATCTCAAATTATTCCGACTACAAATTTGCAATGTCTGGAGACAACAATGAACCCGCTCAAATTCTTCAATAAACTGAAAATTTCACATCGCCTGTACGGCGGATTTGCCATTCTTGTGTTGTTGCTGGTGGCTGCAGTAGGAACAACTGTCTGGCTGGTGAAAGAGGTTGACGCCAACTCAGACCGGATTGTGAATTTACGTATGCCGACGGCCCAGGCCTCTGCGAAAATGGTCAATGATATTAATGCCTCGCTGGCATCTTTGCGCGGGTTTATGCTGACAGGTAACAAGGCCTTTAAAACTGAACGCGCGAATGTTTGGGCAGATATCGCAAAGATAAAGGCAGAGCTCAACACATACTCAAAGTCGTGGACGAACCCTGCTAATATCAAAAAGTTGAAAAGTTTTAACAAAACTCTGGCGGAATTTGAAATCGCCCAGGCAAAGGTTGAGAAAATCGCTCGCAGCAAGGATGAGCAACCCGCCACAGTGATCCTGGTAAAAGACGCCGCACCACGGGCCAAAGTTATTTTGCAGTCGATCACCGCAATAATTGATGCCGAATTAAAAAATGCAGAAAATGACAGCGGCATACCTGCCGAGCGGATTAAGTATCTGGGCTATATGGCTGACTTCCGAGGGTCATTTGCTGTAGGACTTGCCAATATCAGGGCATTCCTGTTGACCGGCAATCAAAAATTCGCAGATAACTTCAACGGACTATGGGATAAAAACGGCAAACGTTTTGCCAGTCTTAAACAAATTTCTGCTAAATTGTCGTCGAAACAGCAGGCTGCAATGAAAAAACTAACGGCAGCCCGCGCTGAATTTGCCCCATTACCACCAAAGATGTTTGAAATTCGCGGTTCAAAAAAATGGAATATGGCCAACTATTTATTGGTAACTGAGGCAGCTCCGCGCGCTGGCGCATTGCTGACAATTCTCAGCGGGCCGAAAGGAACTGATGGTATCCGCAACGGTGGCATGGTGGATAATCAGCTCAAACTGCTGAATACTGATGCCAAAACCTCAGCGGCTGATATAGAAAATTTGGTAAGTATTGAGTGGGTGTTGCTGTTTGCCGGTGTACTTATCGGGGCAGTTATTGCATTTTTCACCACTCGTGCCATTGCCAATCCGGTAGTAAACATGACCACTGCCATGACAAATCTGGCCGACGGCAATCTTGATACCGAGGTGACCGGCCAGGAGCGGGGTGATGAGATAGGTGATATGGCCGCAGCAGTGCAGGTGTTCAAGGAAAACGCCATCAGGAACAAGGAACTTGAAGCCGATCAGGAGGCTCAAAAAGGGCGTGCTGAAGAAGAAAAACGTAAAATGATGAATGAACTGGCCGATAATTTCGACTCCAGTGTCGGCGGGATTATCGACGCAGTTTCGGCGGCTTCGACAGAACTGAATTCCACGGCCCAGTCGATGTCCAGCATTGCCGAGGAAACCAGCAGCCAGTCGGCTGCAGTCTCGGCTGCATCTGAAGAGGCTGCAACCAATGTGCAGACTGTTGCAGCGGCATCTGAGGAAATGTCACATTCAATTTCCGAGATTAACCAGCAGGTAACCCAGGCATCTGCGTCTGCCAAACAGGCGGTGACGGACGTCGAGGAAACCGGCACCCAGATGGAAGCTCTGGCGAACACTGCCGACAAGATCGGTGAAGTGATCAGGATCATCTCGGACATAGCTGAACAAACCAACCTGCTCGCTCTTAATGCCACCATTGAATCAGCGCGGGCTGGAGAGGCCGGCAAGGGATTTGCGGTGGTGGCCGGCGAGGTCAAGGAACTGGCCAATCAAACCGGCAAAGCAACCGAGCAAATTGGCGAGCAGGTTGACCAAATTCAGAGTGCCACCAAACAGGCGGTTGTTTCCATTTCCGCTATCGGCGATGTTATCCGTCAGGTGGATGAAACCTCAGCGGCAATTGCCGCGTCGATGGCGGAGCAGGGTGCGGCTACTCAGGAAATTGCCCGTAACGTGCAGGAAGCAGCTTCAGGCACAGAGGAAGTCACCCGCAATATTACCGGTGTCAGTCAGGCCTCTCAGGAGGCCGGAGCTGCCTCCAGCCAGGTGATGTCGGCTGCCGGCGAACTTTCCAAACAAGCGGAGATGATGAAAACCGAAGTTACCAAATTCATCAGCCAAATCCGTGCCGGCTGAGCTTGCGCTACAAAATTGCAGAAGCCGCAGTGTTAATCTCCTGCGGCTTCTGTCACGATAATAAACATTTGCAATGTCTCAACATCACAATTCCCATACATATAACCGGGATAGGCCAAACCCGAGGTGTTGTCCGAGCAAAAAGATCAATACCGTGATAGGGCGTCGACCCACGGATTTCATCAGGGCCAGCAGCAAAATTATGCTGCACACACAGGCCAGATAGATGAGAGTGCGCCCACGACTATGTATGTACATACAATCGGGCAGAATCCATCGAAAATTATCCGATTTGTCCCAGTGCCGGGAAAGCTTCCAGTATCCAGTATGAGAATCTGTTCAAATCTCCCGTTATCATTGCAACGCCCATTAAGATCATGATTCCTCCCGCCGCGATTTGAAAATAACGCCCAGTCCGGCCGAGTTTTTTCAATCCCCGTGCCGCTTTTTCTGTAAAAATTGCTGTTGCCAGAAATGGGACACCAAGCCCAAGAGAATAGATAGTCAGCAGAGTAACGCCATCCGATACCGATGCAGAAGCTGCGTTGACGGTGAGAATAGCCCCAAGGATCGGCCCAATGCAGGGGGTCCAGCCGAAAGCGAACGCAAGCCCGAGAACGTAGGCGGAAAGTGGTTTTCCACCGGGAATGTCCATATGAAATCGTAAATCGCGTTGGAGCCACGCCGGTCTGAATACGCCTAACATAAAGACGCCAAATAATATTACGATAGCGCCACCAACAATATTAAGTTCATAGCGATAGGCTAAAAGCATCCTTCCAAGCAGGCTCGCTCCTGCACCCAGGAGAATGAACACTGTTGAGAAACCCAGAACGAAACAAACACTAAGGCCAAAGGCTGAAATCCTGCGCCCAGCGGTTTCAGTGGCAGCTTGATCTGATGTAGTTTGTCCGGAAATATAGGACACGTAAGCTGGTACAAGAGGAAGAACGCAAGGAGAAACAAATGAAATTATCCCGGCGGCGAAAGCTGTGAAGAGGCCAATATTGGAAAGTTCAAACATCTATCTGCTTCTCCTGCGAAAAAGTATTTTCTTGTAGTACCCGTTTTCCATTATCCTATTCCCTGAGTGACCGATTTCAATTCTGTGCTTCCTGTTGGCGCAGGCTTTCATTGAGCAGATCGTGTCTTTTCTGCATTTCTTTTGGCCAGGTGCTTTTGATATAGGATAAGGCAGCGATTATTTCCTCGTCGCTGAGCACGCCTTCAAACGGCAGCATATCGGATTTATAATCGCCACCGATAAATTTTGCCGTTCCAAACTTGGTAAGATCAAACAATATCTTGTCACCATGGTGCCAGGTATGCCCGGATGGATCATGGGGAGGGGCAGGCAGTTTGCCCGCTGAATTGCGGTCGGTCCAGTTGGGTTGTCCTTTTAGATTAATCCCGTGACACGACGCACAATTTTCAGTGTAAATTCGTTTCCCCATCGCCGCGGTCTTTGCATCATAAGGCCTTAGTGATACGGATGTCGGGCGATCAGACCATATAAAAACTCCCGTTGCGATGCCGGCAATCAGCAGAATTGTGCTGATTGCCACCAACACGGTTTTGATATCCATCATCTCATTACTTACCAAGCGTTTTCCAGGTTACACCGCCATCACTACTGGCAATGATCGACAGCCCGCGTGTTTGCTGGCTGAATGTGACTGCGTACATGTTTTTCTGGTTTGACGGATCAATAGTGAAGTGAAGGATAAATTCATTACCAAAGTCATTGCTCACCAATCTCCAGTCCATTGCGTTCTCTGAAGTTCTAATCAGGCCGGTACCAATCTGAAATGCATAAAGTCTGCCGTCGGAGGCAACATCGATCATGGTTGCGGTACGTTTAAGTAAATGCGCAATCGTCCAGGATTTTCCACCGTCCACACTCCTGACAATCCCTCCTTGTGTGGCTGCATAGATCGTGTCTGCATCCTTGCCAGAAGCTGCAATATCTATCGTGCCGTTGGGAGCGGGACCAACCATTTTCCACGAGCGTCCTGCGTCTTTGCTTATCTGGAGACCACGGGAATTCCCTATCATCACGTTCGGGTCTGCCTTACTCACATCCATCTGATGAAAATCAACCGGACCGCCAACACCATCGGCAAGTTTTTTCCAGGTTTTTCCTTTATCGTTCGAAATTATGATGCCCAGATTGCCACCGCCAGAAGGATGGCCACTAGCGTAAATGGTAGCAGAATCGCTGGGATGAGGTGTGAATCCCATAAAATCAGCACTCATATCGGATGCCCGTTCTGCTTTACCGTCTGGTGTGATAACAAAAAGACCATGATGGGTGGCGAGATAAATCCGCGATGAATCTTTCGGATCAACTGAAATACCGTGAAAATCAGTACGCCCAATCAGTTCGGATACACTGGTTTGTGCTGAGGAGGTCTGGTAAATAGCGCTGAAACCGGTCGTCAGGATGGTTACAACGAAAAAAAGTGCAAATTTGAGTTTTTGGCTGTTCATTTTAAGTCTCTTTCAAAATCTTCGTTAGAGGTTATTGGTTGGTTCACTTCCGAACGGTCAATTTATAATTGGGGGTTGGATTCAACGGGCAGGAGTAAACATATTCGCCTTCCTTTAAAGTGATGGCGTACTCCTGGGTTGAACCCAGAGTAAGACCGCCGCCGGAAACACTCGGCAGTCTGGCCCGGTTGATCAGGCCATCGCCCCGCAACCAGAACCCCAACGGATAAGGTACGTTCTTATTAGTGACCCGGAAAATGTACTTGCCGGGTTTAAGATCAAGAACCTTGGCTTCACCCAGACGTTTGCTTCCTGTTTTGGCATTGATAGAATCGCAGTCTGCTTTCTTAGTGCTGGTAAACCCTTGATCAACACCGTTCTCGGATTCGAGAAACTGGCACGGTGTCTGGGTCAACTCGATCACGGTGGCTTTTTGCGCGAGGACCGGACCGGAATACAAACCAACGCCGATAGCAGCGATGGCAATAAGAGACTTTTTCATAACGGAGTTTCCTTTATCGGTTGGAGAAAAACAGGAGACGACAAACGTGCCCACCAAAAGGCAGCGAGAGGAATGACAATCCACTGGGCAATTGGAGACAATCCCGTGCCCAGTATCGGTAATGTCGGCATGAGTTCTGAGTACGCCCAGCTTTCGCGAACCTCGGTGTTCAGCCATTCACTAAAAATCGTGTATACTAGACCCATGGTTATGGTGAAAATGACTACTTTGCGATGCCCGATGAGTGGCCACGCAGATGAACCGGTAAGGCTGAGTGCCAAAACAAGTGCTGACGTTGCGATCAATATGTCGCCAGCGGTGCAGTGCACCACGGCAAACAGGATCATACCAGCCTCTGCTTCAAGCCAGATGGTATACAGGGGTAATTGGAGAGTTTCCCACACAAGATTGGCAACAGCGGTAAAAGTCAGGTAACGGCGCATCACGCTTAACCAGTTTCCGCCAATCAATTGTGTACCAGCGCACTGGTCATTGGAAGTTGAAAGAATTAAATTGCCCACCTAGAACATGCTCCTTAATTTTTCCCATATGCCTTGATCTTGTTGTTCGTTTGCTTCATGGAAATCATTGGTCAAGGCATTTACAAATTGGACAAAGTTTACTGGTTGGAATTTGAGGCCATGGAAATTAGCACGCCATCGGCCCTGTTTGTCGATCACATGTGTGACCACACTGTGAACCTGATAACCGTCATCCGATTTCGTGAACTTGTGGCCAAAACGTTCGACGAGTTGTCGAGTAGTTGCTAGGTTGTCTGAACCACTAGTTAGGAACATCCAATTTACAGTATCTAACCCATGGGCTTTTCCGTAAGACCGCATGACCTCCGGGGTGTCGTTTTTTGGATCGGTGGTGATGGTAATGAACTGCACCAGATCGCGCATAGGAGTCAGGTTGATCATCTCTTGAATCTCTGCGATGCGTTCCGCGTGCAACGGGCAAACGTCAGGGCAGTTCGTATAGATGAAATGCACGATGACAACCTTGCCGCGCAAATCAGCCAGGCTGATGGTCTTGCGATCAGCGTCCTGAAGCGTAAAATCCGGCGCTTCCTTGTTGAAGGGTTGGAAGTATTTTTCCGTGTCGTAGAGTTGTTTTTCGAGGCTCTTCATTGAGTGAGCCGAGGCCGGGGTCATGACCGTCACGACAAGAAGCAAACTAAATCCATATGCTATCAGTTTTTTCATTCATGATCTCCAGAGTATAAACATACAAACGGCGGTGTAAAATTACCGCCGCTTGTCCAATTCATTTGGGTTAACTAACCTTCCTTCTTTTTACCTGGTACTCCTTTTTTCATCATGCCGTCAGGCATCGGTGTGCCGGAATTCTTCATTGCGCTTTGCATCATGGTGTTGCAAGTCGCCATCATCTGGTTCATCTGCATCATCATGTTCATCATACCCATCATGCCGTTTTGGTTGTTCTTCATCATGTCAGGAGACATTTGACCAGATTGCATCTGACTGCCCATCGCCGGTCCGGGTGACTTTTTGTTTTCATCCGCATAGGCAGATGTTGCAGAAATAATCCCGGTGATCAGGATGGCCGTAGCGGTTAGTGTTTTAAGTTGAGTTTTCATGTTGGTTCCTTTGTTAAAATTGATGGTTAAGTTATGAAACGGGAAACTATCTGGGATCCCGTCACGTGCTTTTCGTTCTTTACGCATTTTCGTCTGGTCCACCCTTGAAGCTTGACCCATCTGCCGTGGTTTTATCGTTTGATGAGCAGGATTTTCCTCCGGCCTTGTTCATACAAAGCCCCAGTCCACACATTACAGCGCAGGGCAGAAGGGCCAGCAGGATGGGAGCTAACCCTGCAGCAACCAGCCAACCCCAGTTCAAAGCCATTCCCCCGACTGCTAATCCGATAGCCAAAATAATCAGACCGCGCCTTCCACTGATGTAGGGCCAGAGTGTGTTCACCACGCCCTGGGCCAGTGAAACCGGCGTGCTTTTCAGTTGTTTTGTTGTCATCTGTTATTCTCCTGGGTTTTGTCATTTGTGGGCTGATCAATGGATGTCGTTTGGAGTTGTTTCGTCCTGGTAATTTGTTTGCGAAGAAAGGAAATAATTTTCGAATCATCCCATTCAGCGGGTCCAACAAGCCTTGCCAGTTCGTTGCCGTCTCGGCCAACCAGCAATGTTGTGGGAATGCCGACAATGCCAATTTCGCGTGTCACCTTCGTGGATGCATCGACATAAATGCTTAAGGCATCAAGTTCGAGTTCCTCATAAAATGCCTTAACGGCTACACTTCCCTCCTTATCGATCGAGAGCGCGAGGACCTCGAATTCCTTTCCGCCAAGTTTGGCCTGAAGACGATCAAGTGCCGGCATTTCGCGACGGCAGGGAACACACCAGGTGGCCCAGATATTCAACAAAACCAGCTTGCCCCGGAAGTCGGCAAGACTAAGGGTGCGGCCCTCGCCATCCACGAATTGGAACTCAGAAAGCGGACGTGGTTTTTTGAAAAGCGTGAAGTTAACCCCCGCTCCTGTAGATGGTTTTGCCTTCAGCGTAACCGGTACTGTCGCAACTTCAGGGACAGGGGAAGGATTAATCCAGTATTTGGTCACCACGAGGGATATCAGTGCCAAGGATGCCAACAGACTTGCCGTAGTCACCACCTTGCGCACTTTAGTCAAAATCATGATATATTTTCCCTTGAATTCGTCGTTGCAGGCGCAGTGGCGGGTTTTTCTTTTTGTAATCGTCTGATCATGGGAAGAAGCGTTTCTTTAAGTATCCTTGGCGTAATTGCCCCAACGACCTTGTATACAATTCGGCCATCCTTGCTGATGACGAAGGTCTCGGGAACACCATAAACACCCCATTCAATTCCTGCGCGACCGTTAAAATCGGACCCTATGCGCGTGTATGGATCACCAAGTTCGTCCAACCAAGCTGTGGCATCTTCGGGATTGTCCTTGTAGTTGAGGCCATGAATGGGAACAATGTCGGCAACTTTCAGACGCATGAACAACGGGTGTTCTGCCCGACAAGCGGTGCACCAGGATGCAAATACGTTGACCAGCGAAACCTCACCCACAAGGTCTGTGTTTGCCAGACCCAGAGCCTGGCCTTTGACCTTATCCAGAGTCCGGCCTCTCACCGCGGGCAGGCTGAATTCAGGTACTGGTTTTCCGATCAGGGTCGAGGGCAGAAAGCTCGGATCCTTTCCCAGGTTAACCAGGAAAATTATTGCCGTTCCTGCGAAGAGAACCACCGGCAGGATAAATATCCAACGATGCCAGGTTCGAGGCGGATTTTGATTGGTTGACAGGTGCATTTCAGCAGTGTGTTGAGTTGAGGTTTCAGTCATGGTTGAAATCCACGTCCACAGAAATTCCGCCCTCTTGGGCGCGGTAATCCGGCAATAAAATTGACCTGAAAATCACTGGGGAAAAGCTTACCCCCCACCTTCAAATCAGATTGATGGGAAATAGTTAGGTTCAACATTTGTACAATTCTCCATTCATCAGCCATGGAGAGAGGGTGTCGACAAGCGACGGTTCTCCACGGGAAGACCAGCCCGGAGCCACCAAATGGCAACGGGCAAACCGCACTGACAAGCCCTTTGGGCTATCAATGCACTTTCTGTTTAGATGGAGAGTTGTGGAGGATCGAGATCAGGTGGGATGGGTATCCCGACACCGGCGATCGAAATTGATCTGAGATGCATATTCGAAGAAGGTTTTACCGTTCTTGATTTTTCAAGAACAATCCCTGTGATGCCAACGCAAAAGACAGTCGGGCAGAGCGTACTCATGGAAAGTGAGGTGTTGCAATCAACGCAATCACCCGGGGTTGGGTTATCAGCGTCACCTGCCCAAGGGACAGAAGAAGTCGTTGTAGAAACTGCCGTTGCAATTCCCTGCATCGGCAGGACAACTACAAAAGACAGCACCAGCAGGGCTGCAAAAATACGCTGAAATAGCATTCTACTCATAGCCTGATGGCTATCACAGGTCCGGATTGACTTCAAGAGCCCATTGTCCAATCCTTTGCGATCACTTGAACAGAATATTCAACACACCCTGATTAACGGTTGTTCTGAAATAAAGTGTCGCCAGGGAATAAGTTTGGCTTTTTAGTGTATATGCTATTGAGACCCCTGTTTAACCGGGAATTGCCGATGGGCATTCGCCGCCAGTAGACTATAGGAAAGTAATTGGACCCGTGTTTCTGGACCGCTCGCTGCTTATTGAGGAAATACCACATTTGAGGCGTTATGCCTGGGCTCTTACGCGTGATTTTGAAGCCGCCGACGATCTTGTTCAAAGCTGTCTGGAACGCGCGCTTCGCCGTTTTTCCCTTTGGCAGAGAAACCGGCGTTTGCGTCCCTGGTTATTCGCCATTATGCGCAACCTGTATATCGATTCGTTGAGTTATCAGTCCAAACGAAATTTCTGTGTTCCGTTAACCGAGTTCAATGAACCGGCATCTCAAAATGCCAATCAGGAAGACCACATAAACCGTCAGGAAATTCTTGCAGAAATCGACCGTTTGCCGGAAAAACACAAAGAAGTGGTTATTCTTGTTGGACTGGATGAACTGAGCTATGCGCAAGCTGCGGAAGTTCTGTCCATTCCGGTGGGGACATTAATGTCGCGCCTGCATCGCGGGCGTGCCAGACTTCGCGAAAAACTTGAAATGGCTGAACGAAAGACGGTGATCCGTATAGTAAAATGATAGACAAAATGAACGACAAAGATAATCCGGTTTTTACCACTGATGATTTGCACGCCTACGTGGACAAAAAGCTGTCGCCCGAACGAAAAGCTCAGGTTGAGACCTATCTGGCATCGCACCCCAAAGCTGCCGCCGAGATTGCTGATTATCAGAAAATCAACTCTGCTATTTATGAAACTTTCGATGATGGGTTCGATGCCCCGGTTTCATCAACCTATATTTCGCTGGCTCGTGACGGGCACCCCCGGCGGCGGCTGATACCGGTAATGACGGCTGCAGCGGGATTGTTTCTTGGTATCGGACTTGGGTGGTTTTTGCGCGATTTAAATAATTCAGACCGCCCCTTTCTTGAGCAACTGGCACAACGCTCCAGCGCTGCTTACGTTGTCTACTCGCCGGAAAAACGACACCCCGTTGAGGTCAGCGGTTCAGATGCCAGTTATTTATCGTCGTGGTTTTCCACTCGTATGGATATGAGTTTTCGAATTCCAAAGTTGGGGGATTTGGGTTTTGAACTCGTCGGCGGCAGGCTGATGATTGGCGAAACATCACCGGCCGCTATGCTTATGTATGAAAACAAGGAGGGAAGACGCATCGTTTTATATGTTCGAAATGATATCCCTGCGACAAAAGCAACGAAAATGCTCTATGCACAAACTGCTAAAACCGGCGTCGTCACATGGGCCGACGGGACTGTCGGATTTGGACTGGCCGGAGGGTTTTCGGAAAATGAACTCAAATCAGCCGCTCAAGTGATTAGAGCACAGTTTACTTAGAATCTGTTTTTCCTAATCAAAATTCTTGGACAAATAAAATCCGAAACGGAATAAATTTCGCTCCATGCCGTATCTACGTATGTACCCTCCAATTTTGATAGGACACATAATGTTGAATAAACTACTGGCCACAACGGCAATTGCGCTTGCGGCAAGCTCCGGTTCCGCTTTTGCAGATATTGCATATACGGCAAACGAAAAAACCCAGTCAATAACGGTTATCGATACACATACAGACAAGGTAGTGAATACTATTTGTCTGGGATCTGACCCTGCTCAGCCGGGCACACCGCAACCTTCCGGGCCTTGCGATGGCGACAAGCCTCTGGCGGCGTTTTACAATGGCCAGGTTGGCACCCATGGTTTATGGCTCACACCGGATGGGAAAACCTTGCTGGTTGCCAATCGGATATCCGGCACAGTTGCGGCAATCGATACGAAGACAAACACATTGCTTGGCTACACACCCGTTGGGCGTGAGCCCCACTTGGCTGTGGTAGCTCCTAGTGGTAAAGAAGTCTGGACGGCAATGCGGGGGGAAAATTACATATCTGTGCTGGAACTTGATTCTGCAAAACTTCACAATACATCAACCATCCGCACCAAACGGATGCCGGAAATTGCTGTTTTGCCGACCGTTAAAGGCCCCTCTATGGTCAGTTTTACGTCCGATGGCAAATTTGCGTTTGTGGCCGCTGGTAAAGAAAAACGTCTGGAAAAATATGACGTTGCAAATCGAAAACCTGTTGGCAGTCAGAAGCTTGTTGCTCCGTTCACACCTTTTGGCCTGGTTTCCCCAGACAATAAAGAGATTTTTCTGGTACACAAGGGAGCCGGAAAACTCTCTGTGCTGCGCACTTCAGACTTGAGCGTTATTGTCGAGGGGATGAAAATCGGACCACGCGCCAATCATGTGGCCTTTGTCGGAAACCTTGCCTATATCTCTATTGGCGGTCCCAAGCCCAGCAGTGCCAATCCTGACCCGGAAGGCAAACTTGTTGTGATTGATCGTAAAACCTACAAGATCGTCAAGCAATGGACCGGTCCTGAGTTTACCGGTGACCCGCATGGGATTTGGGCAACTTCCGAAGCCACAAAACTTTATCTCGGTCATGAGCGCGGCGGACGGGTAACGGTATTTAAAATCAACAATCCCGACGATCCAAACGATGACACCATCCTGACAACAGTTTCAAGCCCGGAAATGAAACAGGTCGTTGATATTGTAATGAAAAAATAACCTTCCTCTCCACCCCCGGCATCCAACTTCTGAATGCCGGGGGTGCACCTCGATAAAACTATAACAAAAGGGATTGCATCAGCGGGTTAGCTTTTAACCACAAACTGTCCCATCATGCCAGCATCTTCGTGTTCGAGAATGTGGCAGTGATACATGTAAGGTCTGTCCGGGTCGGTATAATCGGAAAAACTGAGGAGCAGGCGCACACGCTCATTTGGGGCGACGACAACGGTGTCTTTCAAACCGGTTTCACCCGGCGGCGGGGCCACGCCATTGCGATCAAGTATGCGGAACTGCACATCATGGATATGCAACGGGTGCGCCATCATTGAGGTGTTTTCTATTTGCCAGATCTCGGTGGTGTTGACACGCACAGTCTCATCGATGCGGTTCATATCCATTGACTTGCCATTAATCGTAAATGACCCTCCACCCATCATCATCATGCCGCCCATTTGCATAATGAAGCGGCGCGTACGCACCGCTTGCGAGGGGGCGGGCCGGGCAAGGGTAATCAGCCTGTCGGGTACTCTTGCCGATTTGGCACGCTGGGCATCGGGTCTGATATCAAGCACCTCAAACGTTAAATCATCACCCATCATCTGACCCATCATGCCACCACCACCCATCATACCGCTATTGGGCGTAGCAAAGGTGCGCAGGCGAACCGGCTGGCCATCAGACACATCAACAATGATTTGCGCCCGTTCGGCCGGGGCAAGAGTGATTTGTGTGGTTTCAAACGGACGCTCCAGCAGACCGCCGTCTGAGCCAATTTGCTGAAACGTGCGGCCATCATCAAAACCGATGGTGTAAAAGCGCGCGTTGGAGCCGTTCAGCAAACGTAGGCGTATTTTGTTTGTACTAGCCGTAAAATAAGGCTGCACCATGCCATTCACCAGCAAAACATTGCCACGCATGCCCATCATTACATTTGGCATGGAAGTGCCATAGTAGAATGACCCGTCCCTGTTAAAAGCACGGTCCTGCAAAACCAGCGGGATGTCATCAACCCCGTAATCACTTGGCAGGTCCAGACGCGATGTCTCTTCATCATCCACATAGATCATCCCCGCCAGTCCCTGATATACCTGGGGGCCGGTGCGCGGAACCATGTGAGAGTGATACCAGAACATCGAAGCGCGCTGTTTGACGCTAAACTTTGGTGACCAGGTGTCACCTTCGGCAATCACCTGATGCGGCCCGCCATCAGCGCGGGCAGGCAAATGAAGTCCGTGCCAGTGCAATGTGCTGGCTTCACCGATATTATTGGTGACATTCATTTGTACGCTTTCGCCGGAGCGCATTTTCAATGTCGGCCCCAGATAGGCCCCGTTAATGCCAAGCGTTGGCGTTTCAATCCCGTCGAAAAATCTCGAAACCCCTTTTTGCATATCAAGATCAAAGGTGCGTACGCCAGAACGCACCTCGCCTGTCATAAGCTTGGGGATAGTCAGGGATTTGGCCTCGGTGGCAAAGGCCGGGGCACCAAATATCCAGCGCTGTGTATAGCGGTTTGTTAATACGCCGACAGTGGCCAGACTGGCACCGCCTGCCAGCAGGCCGCCAAGAGCTGCTCTACGTGAAATCATTTGTCTGCCCTCAACTGACGTGTGCGTTCTTCCAGCTCGCTCGCATCAATTTCACCGCGGGCATAGCGTTGTTTAAGAATATCAACAGCATCCTGGCTCGAATCTCGCCGCGATGACCCGCTGAGCCACCTGAATAAAAAGACAATCAAAGCTATAATCAGAGCAAACCACAGTATCATCATAATGCCTCCAAAGGCCATGCCGCCCCAGCCCCAGCCACTCATAAATCCTGAACCATCCATCATTCCAAAGCCCATAACACTGCTCCTTTTCCTATACACCTTGTAAGTGTCTTTCTGTTACCCGGTGATGTCCGAAACAGGGAGATTTGTAACTGAATGTTACAATCAGCACCTGAGTAACACTCTGTAACCAAAAATCTTAATTAACAGATTCTGATTCAGGTTTTGTTGACAAATATACACACTGTACTTAAGTACGGAATCTCAATTATCAACCGGGAAATCACTCATGGACAATCTGACCATCAGCAAGACCGCCCGCCGGGCCGGTGTCGGGGTGGAAACAATACGTTTCTACGAGCGCAAAGGATTGATTGAACAACCTCTCAAACCTCGCGATGGTGGGTATAGAACCTATTCAAACGAGATTGTTAAAAAAATCCGCTTTATTCGCCATGCGCAGGAGTTGGGTTTTTCGTTGCGGGAAATTGAAGAGTTGCTCAATCTCAGGGCTGACCCACGGAGTGATTGTGCTGACGTGCGTGAGCGCGCAAGTGAAAAGCTGCAAGAAGTAGAACGCAAAATCGCCCAATTGCAACAAATGGGTTCGGCTCTTAACAAAGTGATTGCCGCGTGTCCGTCCCAAGGCGCACTGGACGGGTGTTCAATCATTGAGGCCATGGAAAACCCGCTACCAAAAAATTGATGCTGTCACATCTGTATCCGGTTGAGAGGTGTTCAAACTTTCACTATTGATTCCGTACTATGGTACGGCGATTATGTTGAGAGCCTGATTTGAAAATCCAGAATTCTGTTACACCGGAAGGATTAAGAGCAATGAACAAAACCGAGCGCTGGGGTTTGATTTTTCTGGAGGTTTTGTTTGGCCTGTGTGTCTTGAGTGTAATTGTCTATCAATTCACCGGTCGGTTTGATTTTGGGTTTGGCATCTTCTCCTATCGTTTTTTAAACATCGCCATCTCGCTGGCTGTTGTTGCCTATATTGTCTACGGCCTGTTGAAATCCAGACCCGATGTTTTGATGGTTGTGGTTATATTCTCCCTGTTTCACCTGACCGAGGGGCTCGTCATTTCATTTCTGACCAAATCCGCCATTCATCTTCTTATTCTGGCAATCGTTGGCTGGCATTATTATCGACATAAAACCATCAGGCTTGAAGCCGTCAGTCACTCTTGAATATTCTGATTAAACCAACCGGGTTTTCAAATTTACCTTGCCGGACTTCAATAAGGAAGCGTTTGAATGTCAACCGCAACTTTCATAGCAGCGCCTGCGCAACAGGATACGACGACCCTGCAACTGAAAATTGGCGGCATGAGTTGTTCTTTTTGTGCCAACTCCATCGAAGGAGCGCTGTTTAAAGAAAAAGGCGTCGATGAGGTGCATGTCTCGCTCGCCCATGAAGAAGCTCTGGTTCGATATCGGGCCGACAAGACGACACCAACAAAAATAATCGACACCCTGCGTGCATTGGGTTTCAGAATCCGCGATCCCGACAAGGTTAAAGCCTTCGAAGAACAACAACAGTTAGCGCAACAAGAACGCAATGACCTGATGATTTCAGCGACTGTTGCAATAGCCATGTTAATGGCAATGGCGGCAATGTGGTTAGGCCTGTGGCAGTTGCGCGAGGAGTATATCTGGGTAGCCTGGGCTGCTTCCACATTTGTGTTCGCATATAATGGGCGGCGTATTATTCGTATGGCCTGGGGTGCTGCCTGGCGCGGCATCACCAATCAGCATGTGTTGTTGAGCATTGGGGCCATCGGCGCCTATATTGGTGGAATACTGGGCACCCCGGTGCCGTTTCTGGACTGGGACGGTTTTGCCGGCTTTCCATCGCTGGACTTTTTTGCCGTCGTTGTCTTCCTGACCACCTATCACCTGCTTTCCGGTTATATTTCCATACTGGTACGCACCAGAGCGTCACAAAGTGTTCGCAAGCTGCTCGACATGCAACCGCCTACGGCACGGGTTGTACGTGATGGTATTGAAGAAGAAATCGGCATTGAAGCTGTGATGACCGGCGATCATGTGCGCATTCGCCCCGGTGAAAAAGTACCGGTCGACGGGTTTGTACTGGAGGGGTTGAGCACCATTGATGAATCACTGGTAACCGGGGAGCCTGTACCGGTTGAAAAAACCAATGGCGGTGAAGTCATTGGTGGTTCCATTAACCAGACAGGAACCCTGCTGGTGGAAGTCACAACTATTGGCGAGGATAGTTTCCTGGCTCAGGTGGCCCGCCATGTGGAAGAGGCCAAGGCGATGAAACCCGGCATTATCGTGCTGGTCGACCGGGTGTTGAAACATTATGTGCCAGTGGTGCTTCTGATTGCTCTGGCAAGCCTGTTGTTTTGGGGGTTTTCGCCCGATGGCTGGACGGTTGAGCCCAAATGGGTGCGCGCCATTTACGCATCGGTGACAGTTCTGGTGATGGGCTATCCTTGTGCTCTGGGCATGGCAACTCCGCTTGCGTTAATCCGGGGTGGTGGCATGGCGGCTGAGCGCGGTATTCTAATTCGCTCCGGCGAGGCGTTTCAAATTCTGAAAGATGTTACACATGTGGTTCTCGACAAGACCGGAACCATTACCGAGGGAAAACCCAGTGTTACAGAAATAGACACACTGGGTGATATCAGCCGAAACGAAATTCTACGCATTGCGGCGTCAACCGAAGCGCCCTCGGAACATCCTCTGGCCCGCGCCATTGTTTGCGCCGCAGAAGATGCAAACCTGACATTTTCTCTAACCAGGGATTTTCAATCCAAAACCGGTGCCGGTGTCGAGGCAACGGTGGATGGACAAAAGATTCTGGTTGGTACACGCCGGTTTTTGAACGCCAATAATATCGAAACATCAAGTGCGGTTGCATTACTGAAGCAGCATGAAGAAAAAGCTCAAACCGCTGTGCTCGTTTCAATAGAAGGCACTATTGCCGGAATCATCGCTATTTCAGATGCACTCAAACCTGATGCGGCCCAATCGGTAGCTGCGATGAAAGCCGGAGGCCTTGTTCCACTACTAGTGACGGGTGACAATAAACGAACAGCGCAAGCCGTTGCCCGTCAGGTGGGTATTGAAGATGTGCGTGCTCAAGTCCTGCCGCAGGACAAGGCAGAGATTGTCCGTGAAATTCAGGCGCAAGGCGGACGGGTCGCCATGGTGGGCGACGGCATCAATGACGCACCGGCTTTGATGCAGGCAGATGTTGGTATTGCCATCGGTGCCGGCACCGACATTGCCATTGAAAGCTCCGATGTCATCATTGTTGGAAATCGTATGAGTGCGGTTATGGACGCACGCGAAATTGGTGCCGCCAGCTACCGCAAAACAGTGCAAAACCTGTGGTTGGCCTTTTTTTTTAACGGGCTCGGCGTGCCTCTTGCCACAACCGGGCTGGTACACCCCTCATGGGCGATGGTTGCCATGGCCGCAAGTGTCAGTACAGTGCTTGCCAATTCCTTTGTCGGGCGATTGGCTAAGCCAAAGGGAGAAATTTGCTAACGTGGTTTAATTTTCGCTTGACTGCGTAGTATAGTACGGAGTGCAGGATGCAAAAAATGGAGATGAACTGAAGAATGGAATTAAGCACATGACACATTCCAAAACGAACACAAGGCGTAGCCTTTTGCTGGCGGGCATATTATTGGCCAGCCTGTCGTTTGGTGCCACCTCGGCGATGGCCAAGGTCTACACTATCTGGGTCGATGGTCTGGCCTGTCCGTTTTGTTCCTACGGCATTGAAAAACAGCTAAGCAAACTTCCTGGCGTTGCAACGCTTAAAACCAGCATCAAGGCGGGTACGGTGACACTGAAGACCAAAGGCAATCAGAAAATTGCTGAATCAGAACTGCGCGCAGCCGTTGACCGCGCCGGATTTTCTGTCAGGAAAATCAAATGAAACCGGTAATAGTCAAAGCGATCTTAGCCGGGCTTTGTGTGCTTGGCGTTAGCGCACCTGTGCTGGCTGCCCCGCAGACTTTCAATACAGCCTTGCCGGTAGCCGAAGGTGAGTTTTTGTTCCGCCAGCAGTTTTTCGCTAAAAAAGCTGACAAGGACCCCGGCCCCACCAATCGCGATGTTACTGTACTGGGCAGTGTTTCGGTGCTCGGGTACGGCATCAACAGAGATATCGCAGTCTTTGGAGTGTTGCCGGTGCTCGACAAGACGCTTAAAGTCAGCCCCGTCCCGGGCACGCGGGTGAAACGCAGTGCCAGCGGCATTGGCGATGCCCGTCTGTTTGCCCGTTATACGGTGTTGAGCAAGAATGGACCGGGTCGCTCCTTCCGCATTGCACCGTTTGCTGGCATCGAGCTACCAACAGGCAAAAACCGGGTAAGCGATGGTCTGGGCACTTTACCTGCAACCTTACAGCTTGGCTCAGGATCATGGGATCCCTTTGGCGGTGTGGTCGCCACCCTGCAAACCCTAGACTATCAGATTGACGCCCAAGCCAGCTACAAGCTCAACACCGAGGCCAACGGGTTTCGTTTTGGCGATGAATTACGCCTTGATGCCTCCCTGCAATACCGCCTATGGCCGAGCGAATTAACAGGGGAGACTTCAGGTTTCCTATACGGTGTGCTGGAAGGGAATTTTCTCTATCAGGAAAAAAATCGCAGCAATGGGGTAACGCTGGCAAATTCCGGCGGCACTCAGTTGTTTGCATCACCCGGAGTGCAATATGTCACCCGGCGCTGGATTGCCGAAGCCATTGTGCAAATTCCGCTGGTTCAGGATCTCAACGGTACCGCGCTGAAGGATAATTATACGGTGCGTGCTGGTTTTCGAGTAAATTTCTAAAGGCATAAAAATGAAACGTAAGACTGTTTTCAGGGCAACAGCATGGATTGCCGGTGTTCTGGTCGTGGCCATTGCTGCTGCTGCATTGGCGTTCATCCCGTTTGCCAAAGAACCCTCTTATCAATTTGTCACAGCGTGGGGATCGCAAGGAACTGAGGTCGGACAGTTTAATGACCCAACCGGATTGGCGCTGTCGGGCAATGAGATGTTTGTGTCAGATGCCCGCAACGGGCGCATTCAGGTGTTTGATTTTGAGGGCAAATTTATCCGCAGCTTTGGCAAGAGTGGTGACAAGCCGGGCGAGCTGGGCCGACCGATGAACCTTGCCATTTCCGGCAAGGAGGTTTTTGTACCGGAATATTTCAACGATCGCATTCAGGTTTTTGATCTTGCCGGCACATCAAAACGCATCATTGGTTCCAGTGGTTCAGGTCCGGGTGAGTTTAATGCACCCGGCGGTGTTGCCGTTGGTGCTGACGGTTCAATTTTTGTCGCTGATTTTTATAATCACCGCATTGAGCAACTCAAAAGCGATGGCTCCTTTATTCGTCAGTGGGGCACAACCGGTAAATCAGGCATCTGGTCGGGACAATTCGGCTATCCCACCGATGTGGCCATAGGTGCCAATAATGCGCTTTATGTCGCTGATGGCTATAATGACCGCATACAGGTGTTTGATTCAAAAGGTGACTTTTCATTCAAGTGGGGTGGGCCGTTGGCCATGAACATTTATGGTCCATTCAATGGCTGGTTTGCCACCGTAACCAGCGTCGCCGTTGACAAGGCGGGTAATGTATTTGTGGCTGATTTTTACAATGACCGCATACAAAAATTTGCAGCCGATGGAACTTTTCTTTCGAGTTTTGGCAGCAAAGGCAGTGGTCCGGGCCAGTTTTCATATCCGATTGCCATTGCTATTGGTGAGGATGGCAGTGTTTTCGTCGCTGACTATGGAAATAACCGCATCCAAAAATGGCGACCGGGTAAATAAAACACCACACAGCCCGCTGTTTCAATTGGCAAAATCGCATTACACTTAGCTGTAAATCTGAATTCGTGAAGGTGCATCAGGTTATCAAGAAAGCGGTTTCGCTATAGATGTTTACGAGGGCCATAGCCCTTTTGGGCTATTCGATGCGTTGAGCCATATGGCCCACCGGTAGCCATTTACAGGCGGCCCGCTAGCCTTACCATATATTCCTTTCATGAACCGGGGCTCTGAAAAGCTGGGCTTTTTGTCGCTGAAATGATTCAAATCCGGGTTCTCAAGGAGGGAAAAATGACTAAACAACATTCACGCCGGGCATTTCTTGCTGGCGGTGCTACAGCAGCTACGGCTGTTGCGGCTACGGCCGTTTCGGCCACAGCTGCTATGGCTTCCGGTGATGGCGGTGTAAAGATTGCCAATCTTGCCGATGTAAAGCCGGGCGTGCCAGTGGATTTTAACTATCCCGATGATGCACTGGCTTATCTGGTGGATATGGGGCGTTCGGTGCCAGGGGGACTGGGACCAAACAGTTCGCTGGTGGCCTACAGCGGATTGTGCCAGCACCGGGGTTGTCCGATCGACTATAGCAGCGATCAGGCGCTATTCATCTGCCCCTGTCACCGCAGTATCTTTGATCCCTCCAATAGCGGGGTGGTTGTCGAGGGGCCAAGCCAGCGCGGATTGCCGCGCGTGACACTCGAAATCCGCCAGGGAAGTGTCTATGCCACCGGCATTGAAAATGGTCCGGTCTATGGCCGCGCCTGTAGCAATAGCTGAGTGCGCAGGAGAGATAAATCATGGACAAGAAAGATATTAAAATGGCATCGCAAAAAAAAGACCGCAAAACCTGCGGCATCGATCGGCGTGAGTTTCTGACCGTCGGGATTGCTGGCGGGATCGGATCAATCAATATTGCAGCCCCGGCTTCCGCGGCAACAAACGGCGAAGACGTCTGTCTGGAGCTTCCGCCTGAAAATGCGGAAACCTTTACAACGACGTGCCAGTACTGCATGGCCCAGTGTGGCTACAATGTCAGCGTCTGGGAGCGCGGCACGGGCAAAACCCCGGACGGTAAATATGCCGGAGCTCTGGAGGAATGGATATCACCGACGATGATTGCTCCGGCTGAAAAAAATGGCAAGGAAGTCTACGTTGCCATCGTGCCCGACCAGAACTGTGTGGTTAATCTGGGTGGGCACTCGGTTCGTGGCGGCACCAACGCCCAGACGATTTTTTCCAAAAACCTGCCGTCGGCTGATACCCGCCTGACCCAACCCATGATCCGCAAAGGCGGTAAAGGCACACCCCTGGTGGAAGTAAGCTGGGACGAGGCCATTGCCTTTACCGCTGATAATCTTAAACGCATCAAGGCGGAAAACGGGCCTGATGCACTTGGGTTGATCTGGGGCGACTGGTTGTTTTCCCTGCCCACCCACGCCATGCTGAAATTATGGTTCACCGCCATAGGTTCATCCAGTCATGCCGGTAATGGCTGGTTCTTTGACGAAGAAAGCTCAGGTGTGTCACACGCGCTTGGGTCGGGCACGCGCTCTTTTACCGAAGAGGATTTTGAGGAGACCGAACTTCTAGTGACCGCAGGTACCAATATTCGTGACAACGGCACAATCTGGTACAATCGCTTCTTACAGAACAACAGCGGGGCCAAACAGATCGTATTCGATCCGCGCCGCACTGCTATGGCACGCGATGCCGAAGCCGACGGCGGCGTTCATCTGATGCTGCGCCCCGGGACCGATTATATCCTGGCGACAGCCCTTATTCAGGAAATTCTGCGCCGCGAAGCCTGGGACAAGGAGTTCGTTAATACCTGGGTTACCGGTTTTGACAAAATGCGCAATGTTGCAATGCAGGACCGGTTCTCGCTGACAAATGCAGCCAAGGCAACCGGTGTGCCGGTCGATAAGATGAAAGCAGCCGTTGACCTTTTGATTGCCGCCAGGGGCAAGACAATGGTGTTGAACGAAAAAGGCATCATGCACCAGATGGCGGCGTTCGAGAACCAGCATGCCGTATCGGTCATGGGGTTAATTCTGGGTAATGTTGGCAAGCCTGGGGCCTGTGTTTCTCGCGCTGGTGGCCATCCGGGGGGCACCTGGTCCTGGCCTAAGGAGCCTGCAAGTCGCAGTGGTAATACAGACATTTTCAAAGGGTTGCGCGATGGCAAGGTCAAGGCGCTTTGGGCATTCGGCAACAATGTCTACAAACAAATCCCTGATCTGAACACACACAGGAAGCTGATTGGCGATACATTTTTCATCGTTCAGAATCGAATCAAGACCGCGATGAACGAAGATGCCGATGTGATCTTCCCGGCAGCGACCTGGGGAGAAACAAACACAGTACTGACAAGTGTTACCCGTCGGGTACGTCTGCAGCAGAAGTTCATGGACCCGCCAGGCGAAGCGCGCCCCGACTGGCAAATTGTGGCAGAAGTGGCCAAGGCCATGGGTTATGACGGCTTTGGCTGGCAGAGCGACAAGGACGTCTGGGACGAAATTCGCGCAGCCAGTGGAGATATTCGCGATGTGACCTGGGAACTGCTGGAAGAAAAAGGCACCAACGGTATCCGCTGGCCTTATGCTAATGGCAAGGAAGGTCCCGATCGTTTCTATGGAGAAGAAATGGAAGCCGCCATGGGCAAGCGTTTTTTCAAGGATGATAACAAAGTCCATGTCGAGGAAATGGAAACAATCGGCAAACTTGCCGAAAACAGCTTCGAGTGGGCAGAGGTTAATGGCGATTTCCCACTAATGGCCTTTGATTTTCGCCTCAACGAGCTGTGGAATACCGGCTATACCTACTGGGATAAACTCGAAGTCAGTGCCCGCCACAAGGATGCCGAACTCTGGATACACACTGATGATGCAGCGTCGCGGGGAATATCCAATGGTGATAAAGTGAAACTTCGCTCGCGCCAGGGAGAATGCAACGCTGTGGCGCTGGTAACGGATGGCATCATCACAGGTTCGGTTGGCATCCCAGCACTGTTCCCAAAAGCAGGGCAGGAGTTTAACACTCTCACCCGGGCAACGGCCAGCCCGGTCAACGGTGACTTTGACACCATGGTTGCGGTCGAGGTGGTAAAAAGCTGATACTTTCTGACAAAGGCTAATTAGGCAGTACTGTACTTTATTGACAGTGCTGCCTATTATTATTTTGTAATCAGGGTTGCCATAAAATCTGAAAGGCCGAGAAATGCACAGGCTTGAAAGCAGTCCAATCCCGGGATTTTCAAATTCAGATCTGCTGACAGACATTTTCAGCGAACTTCTGGATCCGATTATTATTATCGGTCGGGACCGCCAGATTATTTTCAAAAGCCACTCGTTTGAGGATATCATCGGCAAGCCCCTTGATGATAACAAGTTGAGTTGTGATCTTCTTATCCTGCCCAGCATAACGGGCTGCTGTATAGAGGCAATCGACAACTATCCTGCAGAAACAAGATCCGGCATCTGGAACCTGAAGCAACATGGTGGCGGTATTGTGCCGGTTTTAGCAACCTGGTGCCCGGTCAATGTTGGATCACAGCTGTCGTTGTTGGCCATCCAGTGCACGCCAATCCAGCCCTCAGCTTCTCCTGTCAGTCTGAGCTTTTTTCGCGGAATTCGGCAAAGCTCCGAGGACGAAGACATTTATATGCAACGGACTGCTGACTATTTGCATCAGACTTTCAACTGTGGTGTGGTCGCCTGGTTTGATCTGACTGATGGTGCTAAGCTGGTCCATTCAATTGGTTTGGGTGCTTCAGAAATTGAGGCGCTAAAAGACATTGTTGCCGAACCCCACTGTCAGGCGCAGGATTTACTCGTTGCCGATCAACACGGATGTCATGTTTTTCATCTTTTTGCGAACTGTGATGCTGGCAAGAATGTAGGTCTCGTCATCGGCAAGATGAAAAATGATATCAGCAACGGCCTGATTGATTCACTGACCGCGACGGTCGCTTCTACGCTCCGTCCTGACAGTGCAGATGAACATGCATTTGAAAGCGACACTGACTTTCAGTCAACTTTTGAAGTTATGACCCCTGCCGAAGCCGACATATTGGAAAAGCTGCTTTTGGGAATGACCGATAAGGAAATCGCAGTAACGCGAGAGGTCAGCCCCTATACCGTCAAGAACCAGGTCAAGCGTGTGTTGAAAAAGGCAGGCGCCCAGCGGCGTATTGAGCTTATCCGACGCTTTAGCCCATCCAGGGCTCGCAGTGATCAGACAATATAAGTCCGGCCAAGGCTGATAGTATCGCCGAATTAAATCACGCTTTTTCCCTCATCGAATAACCAGTGGAAGAAAAACGTGGCAATAACAGCGGCTACCAATTGCACGGCAACGAAAGCTGCAACATCATTAGGCAGAATTCCGGCAAATGTATTGGAAAAGCCACGGGCAATTGTCACGGCCGGATTGGCAAATGAAGTGGACGAGGTAAACCAGTATGCTGCAATAATGTATAGACCAACAGCATAGGGCAGGGCGTCGCTTCGATTTTTCTGACAACCCAGAATTGTCCCTATCAGCCCGAAGGTTGCGACAAACTCCCCGACCCATTGTCCCATGCCCTCGCGCACCGTCGTCGAAGGGTAAATCAGCGGAATGTCAAACATCACATGAGCAATCAGAACGCCCGCAATGCCGCCAGAAACTTGCGCCAGAACATAATAAATTGAATCCCGGACTGTTATTTCCTTTCGGATTGCAAAAACAAGGGTCACGGCCGGGTTGAAATGCGCACCTGATATTGGACGAAACACCAAAATCAATACCATCAATATAGCCCCGGTCGGAATTGTATTACCCAAAAGAGCAATGGCAATATTGCCACCGGCCAGTCGCTCCGCGGTAATACCGGAACCAATAACGGTTGCCAGCAGGGAAAACGTTCCCAGCCATTCAGCCATCAATCTTCGTATCATATTGATCTTCCAAGTGGATTTGTTGAAGCTTGCAAGAATCCAACTAACCGGTCAACCAATTCTTTATCCTGATTGAAACGGTCTGGCAGGTCACCCTCTAATGGACATTTGGAACTGACTTTTAGTGCCTGACCCGATAGTCACTTTCAACGACTTTTTAGTCCTGAAGCCAGCCCTCTCCCTACCGATTTCCCTGTTATCTTTTTTAGGGCATTAATTCGGCATTTTAATGGAGCAGGGTCGCGGCCTCCAGTTACAGCGGCTTTTACTGTCGCATGGGGCAGAAGGCGGCCCCAAGCCTCTGTGATTCTCCATCGACAGCACCGAAGGCGAAACAAGACCTGGCGATGCTCGCTTTGCCTCGCTAATAGGGACAAATTTAAAGGCCCTGTCGGATGATGAAATGAAAGTGCTGACCCGCCACGCTGGCGCTCTGTGCCATGCGAGGATGCTGAAATATGCTCCAGAGCTTATTTCGGGATAGTCCTCAAGTGGAATTTCAACCCATGCCATAAGAGTGAGCTCTGGTAAATTAAAAAACGGTATTGTCATGGTGATTCAGTGACTGAGAAAGGACGGTGTTGTAGATTGATGGAATGCAGAAACTTTCCAAGTTCGTCATAGGTGTAAACTTGGGGCGGTTCAATTCCTGCATTTGTGGATCAGGCATGATTGCATCCACCCCATTTTCTGCGGGGCAATACTACACCGTCTACACTACTTGAAAATCTGGCAGTAGATAGCCATCTTGCCCAGGTGAATTTCTCGCTGATCTCTGTTTATTCCAGGCTTTGGTTAAACGCTGAGACAAACGTATTTCATTTCCAGATAATCATCCATGCCGTATTTAGATCCTTCGCGTCCAAGACCTGATTGTTTGACGCCGCCGAAGGGAGCTTCAGCAGTCGAAATCAACCCGGTATTGACGCCGACCATGCCATATTCCAGTTCCTCCATAACCTTCCAGACGCGAGAGAGGTCGTTGGCATAGAAATAAGAGGCAAGGCCAAATTCGGTGTCATTGGCCATCTGGATGACTTCATCATCGCTATCAAACTTAAAAAGCGGTGCCAGAGGGCCGAAGGTTTCCTCGCGCGCCATTAACATATCTGGCGTAACGCCAGTCAAAACCGTGGGGTCAAAAAATAAATCTCCGGCGGCATTCCGGTGCCCGCCAATGGCAACTTTCGCGCCTTTATCGAGCGCGTCCTTGAGGTGTTCTTCAACCTTGTCGAGGCCGGCCTTTTCAATCATCGGGCCGATCTGATTGCTCTCCTCAGCGCCATTGCCAACTTTCAGCTTCGCTATTGCCGTTGCCAATTTTTCAGCAAAGCTGTCATAAACGCTTGCCTGAACATAAATCCGGTTGGCGCAAACGCAGGTCTGGCCGGAGTTCCTGAATTTGGCAATCAGAGCGCCTTCAACCGCCTTGTCAAGATCGGCATCATCAAAAACGATAAACGGGGCATTACCTCCCAACTCGAGGCTCAATTTCTTGATATCGCCGGCGCATTGTTGCATCAAAATCGATCCGACACGGGTAGATCCGGTAAACGTTAGTTTTCGCACTTTGGGATTGGTGCAAAGCTCTTTGCCAACCCCTGTCGAATCTTCGCTGGTGACCACGTTGAATACACCAGCGGGTATACCGGCGCGCTCACCAAGTACCGCCATGGCGGTTGCTGAAAGTGGGGTCAGCACTGCCGGGCGGGCAACGAACGTACACCCTGTCGCCAGTGCGGGAGCTACTTTGCGCGCGATCATGGCGTTGGGGAAATTCCACGGCGTTATGGAAGCCACAACCCCGATGGGCTGACGCAGAACAAGGATGCGTTTGTCAACCTGATGGCCGGGAATTGTATCGCCGTAAACGCGGCGCGCTTCTTCTGCAAACCATTGGATGAAGCTTGCACCGTAAGCAATTTCACCGCGGGCCTCAGCGATCGGTTTGCCCATTTCGGCGGTTAGAATCTGTGCCAGATCTTCAGTGTTTTCCAGCATAAGGTTCTGCCATTTCAACAGGATTGCGCAACGCTCCTTGGCGGTTTTCGCGGCCCATGATTTTTGCACCGCGTAGGCTGAATCAATGGCTTTTGTTGTCTCGGACACACCAAGGTTAGCAACTTTTGCAATCACCTCATTGGTTGCTGGATTGCGAACTTCGGTGGTTTTTTCACCTTCAATCCATTGCCCGTCAATATAAGAGCGCGTCTCCAGCAATGACTGATCGTTTAGATTTAACATTCAAATTTCCTTTGTAATGTGCCTACCAGGCAGCCTCGTAAATAGACAAGGCGTCAGCCTCGCCAACTTCTCTGGGATTGTTGACCAGTAACCGGGTTTGGTTCATGGCATCACTGGCCAGTTTGGGCAGAAAATCTTTTGGAATATCCATTTCCCGCAATGTCTGCTGTAATCCGCACCGTTTTGAAAGGTCCGCCATGGCCTCACAAAAAGCTTCTGCGCGTTCTTGTCCCTGCAGGTTAACCAGATCAGGAAACGCGTAAGGTGCCATTTCTGCGTAAGGTTGTGGTGCAACCTTGGTATTGAAGCGGAGTACATACGGCAGAATCAGCGCGTTCGACAAACCATGGGGCACATGAAAATGCCCGCCAATCGGATAGGCCAGTGCGTGAACCGCAGCAACTGGCGAATTGGCAAAAGCCTGACCGGCCAGCATTGACCCCAGCAACATGTCAGAGCGCGCTTTAACATCTGAGCCATCATGCACAGCGGTTTCCAGAGCCGCTCCCATGAGACGCAATGCATCAGTGGCCAGATTACGTGAAATCGGATTGTTGTTGGGATTGCCGGACGCATAGGCCTCAATCGCGTGTACCATGGCATCGATACCCGTAGCCGCAGTAATATGCGGTGGCAGACCAAGCGTCAGTTCAGGATCAAGCAAGGCAATGTCAGGCAGAATAATAGGTGAAACCACACCCATTTTTTCACTGGCACCGGTGGTCACAATAGATACCGGTGTGACTTCAGAGCCGGTTCCAGCCGTGGTTGGCACCAGGATCAGGGGTAATCGCGGCCCCTTGGCATTGCCGACACCGTAAGCATCTTTTAGCTCTTCTGTACCCGGTGCCAGAAGGGCTGCCAGTTTTGCCACGTCCAGGGAAGATCCGCCACCAAGACCTATAATGCCATCAACATCACTATCAATAGCCATCCGGGTGGCTTCCAGAACAATCGCTTCAGGCGGGTCAGCCTTTACATCACTGAACAGTGTGACGTCCACACCAGCACTTTTTAAAGCCTCAAGGCTGCGATCAACAATACCGGTGGCCAGCATGCCGGGATCAGTCACCAGCAAAACGCGGGTGCCGATT
Organism: Hyphomicrobiales bacterium; assembly: GCA_021775475.1. Taxonomy (GTDB): domain Bacteria; phylum Pseudomonadota; class Alphaproteobacteria; order Rhizobiales; family JAJFHR01; genus JAJFHR01. Next base: position 83,118 of record JAJFHS010000039.1, on the reverse strand, counting down.
GTGGCTTTGAAAATTTCCCCCAATTGCGATAACCGCCCCGACCCAAACAGGATGCTGGGGGTAGTGTTGAAATTAAACTGATTCATATTTTCCTCCGAAAAATCATTTAACCGAAAATCCACACGGTAAGTGCAATGACACCAGCCAGACCGGCGATTGACCAAACCAGGGTGACAAGTTCTTTGCCTTGCATTTTAGTGTCCTGGGGCAATAGGCGCGGAGCCTGTTCTATGGGTATGATGGGTGCAACAGGTGCGGTTGCAAACTCCAGTTTATAAGATAAAAACCAGATCAGAAAAACGCCCAGAACCCAAAACAGCAGGGTCCATGCCCATAGAGATGGCATTCCCACTATCCAGGCATCAAAGCCACCACCCGCTGGTCCAAAGGCAAGGTTTCCAAGCACAACACCGGGGCCCAATGCCAGAAAAAACCAGGCCAGAACAGCGGACCATGCCGCTGGTTTAAGGGCACGGCTTTTGCCTTTGCGGTTGGACTGGGAAGACAGGAACCTTTGCATTTGCGATGCCTGGCCGGAATGTCCCCGGCCTTGAGTAATCGCTGAAATTGTAATGACAGCCAGCAGGTTGAAAAACATTCCCCAGGCCGCCGAATGAATGGTCCAGGGCCAGCGGCCCCAGGGTAATTCCAGCCCCAGAAAGCCAAGGATATTTGCCCCCAGACTATCGGTAATCAATACGGCAAAAATTCCAATAGCCGCCCCTGTAGTCGCCGCCTGCCGGGAGATGATTTTAAACCAGCAAACACCAATTAATGCCGGCCACAGCTGAAACGCTACCGGCAGAGCAATCGCACCAATTGCCGAAAGGCCAACGGGTAGTAAAATCGCTAACAGAACACTTGTCAGCAATAGCAGCCCGATAACAACCCGTGCGTACAGAACCGCTTCACTTGCCTCCAGGCCTTTGTGGAAAAAAGGAATATAGATGTCGCGCACAAGGCCACCGGCGGCGGTAACCAGGCTCAGACCAGCGATAATTTGCACGGATGCAACCAGCCCGACAGCAATGGCGGCCACAAACCAGGGAGATTTTGCCGACAGGTCACTTAATAGACTCTGGATCGTATTGTCTTGCGATGCATTATCAATACCTGCAGCACCTATCAGGACAATTGCGAAAACCACCAAAGCCCCAAAAAAACCCGCCATCACCCAGGTCTGCCCGGCAGCAAAACCGTTTGCGTTGCGGGTGCTGAGGATTAATTGAGTTGCCATGGGTGTTGCCTGGAAACCCAACAATGCCAGAGCTGTGCTTAAAATCATCACAGATGTCCACTGACTTGCCACCGGCACATCAGCACCAATACCTGAGGTAAATTGAATAACTCCGCTTACCTCAAACAAACGCCGGGCCAGCATTTGATCATCTTGCGCCAATGTCGCCAATTGCTGGTTCAGAGCAACAAAGCCTGACGTCGACACAACCACCGCAATACCAAGGCCAAAAATCGCCAGTCCCAGCAACACCGCCTGTAAGGACCCCAGATATCCGACCACGCGCATGCCGCCAATGACGCAATAGGCAAAAAGGAAAAACGCAATCAACCAGACGAAGGTGGAAGCGGGAGTTTCTCCGCCTGAAAGTTGTGACAAAACCAAACTTAACGCGCGTAATTGCATGCCGGTAAAACCGACAGCAAATATCACCGCAATGATGACGGATATCACCGCCAGTCCGTGGCCGCCATAATAGCCGCGAAAAATCTCGCCCTGACTGACAAAACCATATCGCCGGGCGAGCGTCCATTGTCGTTTGAAAAACAGAACACCGGTAAGCGGTAGGACGATACCGGCCACTCCCGGAACAGCAAATCCAAACCCGTGGACGGCTATCATTTCCGGAAAACCCAGCACAATCCATCCAGAGACACTTGCTCCCGCCATTGTGAGCGCGGTCATCCACGGGGCAAGTGCGCCATCGGCGTGAAAAAAACTGCTGCCATGGCGGTTAAAACCAGAAGCCAGTCGCGCCCAGTAGAGTGTCACAATTCCATACAGGAATAAAAACAGCATCAACCAGACCATTGAATCAGAAAGGGTCATCCTTTCCGCCTTGAACGTCGTTGCGACTTCACATCAAAGCGGTTGAAGGCACCACGAATTCCGTAACGCGTCGACAGATAGACGAAAAACCCCGTCACCAGGATGCTCAGCAAAGTCAAACCAATTAAAAAATCAGTCTTTGAAAGGCCAACAAAAATCCAGTTTAAAACGAATGTCAGAATGCTGATTGCAAAAACCGCCAGCCCCAGAGCTGTCTCGCCCAAGCTAAAGGCCTGGTCGAAAACAACGTTGATCACCATGTGGCCAATGAACCCGGCAACAATTCCAATGATCCCGGCAAGACCGGTGAGATAGGCGTCTGTAGCCACTCCTTCGAGCAGGAAAGTCAGGCCGATAATTCCGAAAACCGCCCAATTGCAGAATACAATGATCCCGCGTTCTAATTTTCTCTCATTGACCAACAAAGGAATCCTTATGATGATAGCGTGCAAAGGCAGAGACTATGATCCGTTTAGGGATCGCTATTTTTTGCTCTTTGGTTTCCGGACCGATGGTTTTCTTTTTGATTTCGGAGCTGATTGCTTTCCCGTTTGAGCTTCGCCCGGTTCGGTGTACACAATCTTTGATAGGTCCTGCAGCCCTTCCATGCGGTGGATGTTTTCGCCACTCATTCCGATTTCACTTAACAGTGTATCGACAAATGGTGCCTGGGAGCGATAGCGCAGGGCCGAATTTACTACCTGGTCAGCAAGGTTTCCCTCAGTTGACGAACCGGCTTCGCTGCCGCCATCACCGCCTTGACCCTCAGACCCACTGGTGCTGGAAAGTCCCGGCAGGCCTTCCACATGGAGGATTTTGATCTCGTCGATATTTTCCATCGGTTTGACGCTTTCACGGATAATATCGGGCAGTTGTTCAACCAGTTTCTGGTGCAGTGCACTTTTACGGTTGGCGTCTGAACGCAGATTTTCAGCCTCGTTCAAGGCCCGCTTGCCATCGGCTTCGACTTTATACCGCACCTGCAAGGCAGCGACTTCGACCTTGTCGGCATCAGCGCGATCGCTGGCGGCAACTTTTTCTGCTTCGGCAAGCGTCTTCAGACCAATTGCTTCGCGTTCAGCTTCCTGAGTGGCTGCCACCAGTTCAACCAGTTTACGGCGATTGGCAATTTCTGCATCACGCACCGTCAGAGATTTTTCCTTGGCCTCGATCATCTTGGCGCGGGCTGCTTCCGACAATGTTTCCGCTTCAGAACGTTCTTTGGATTTTAGTGAAACGGCAATCTCACGGGCTTGTTCTTCAAGCTCGCGCGCCTGGTGCCGCTGGATTTCCAGCGCTTCCAGTTCTTGTTCCATGCGAATGCGTTCGCGCTCGACCTCTTTGCGCTCCTTGATGCGCGATGTTTCTATCTCGCGTTCTTTGGCAGCGTTCATCTGCTCGACTTCGGATTTTTGTTGAGCCCGGCGCACAGCAACTTCGCTATCTTCGGCAAGGCGCGCATATTCGCTTTCGCGTTTGATATTCAGCGCAAGTTTTTCTGATTCGAGGTTTTTCTTGCGGATCGCAATCATTGTATCCTGTTCAATGTCGTTGCGCTTTTTCTTACGTTTTTCAATTTCCTCGGTGAGGCGGGTTAGCCCTTCCGCATCAAACGTGTTGTCCGGGTTGAACAAGCTGATATCAGTCTGTTCAAGCGAAGTTAAGGACACGGTTTCCAGTTCAAGGCCGTTTGAGGTCAGGCTGTCAGCAACTTCTTTTTTTATTGCCTTGATAAATTCAGAACGATTTTCGTGAATTTCTTCCATTCCCATGGTGGCGGCCACCGCTCCCATGGCATCAACAAAACGGCCCTGAATAAGATCTCTCAGGCTTTCCGGCCTCATCGTACGGTTGCCCAGAGTGCGCGCCGCCGTCGCCACGGCTTCCTGGGTCGGAATGACGCGAACAAAGAATTCCACATCAAGTTCGACCCGCATCCGGTCTTTGGTGATTAAAGACTTTTCCCGCGCCCGGACGACTTCCAGTCGCAAGGTGTTCATGTTGACCTCGGTTAGATCATGCACAATTGGCAAAACCAGGGAGCCACCGCCCATGACGACTTTTTCACCGCGAAAGCCGGTTCGAACAAAAGAAACATCCTTGGTCGAATGGCGATAGAGCCAATGCAGCAGGTAGGCGAGAACGGCAATAACAATTGCCGCCAGAATGATGATTGCAATAATATCAGCGCCGTTCATCGTATGAACTCCATCTATTTTTTAATTGATCACATCGCCGCAATAACGTGCAGTTACACTTTTTCATCTGCATCCTCCCGTGAGGCTAAAATTGCTGTTGCCAATATCGCTAAGCCAAAGGCAATGCGGTTTAGAAAATCAGCGATATTGTACGTTATGCTTAAACCGCCGGCATCGACATAACCGCTGAAGCTGGTAATAAAATTCCCCAGTGGATAGATCGCCCACCCTACGGTTACGATCAATCGCAACCAGAAATAACCTCTTTGAACCGCAGCACTGCCGGCGTTCGATACAACCTCATCCATGCGTCCGAAGAACAATTCGCCCAAAATATAGAGCCAGAAGACGATGCCGATCAGGAAGCTGAGTGTTGCATGCATATAGCCGGCTTCGCCCAAGTAGCGCACCAGCACCATCAACACAGAGATCACCACAAAACGCCAGAACAGGGCTACGGGAAGAGGACCGGACTGACGGGCAAAAAAGAACAGGGCGAGGATCTGTACGGGCATTGAAATAATCCACCCGGCATAGTGATAGACCAGTGGCACCTGTTGGGTGCTGAGCCAGACAGCCCGGGCTTCAAACAGCACCAGCACACCAATCAGGGTTGCTATGCCGCAAAGAGCAACCGGCAATTTCCAGCCATGACGAACCCAGCCTGTTCCCAAAAACAAAAGAATGCTTGCTGCAATCATTCCCAACAGTGCTGTAGAATAACTTGCACCTGTGAGGTCTATGGTTTGCATGACCGAAGTTTTCACAACATTCCCCCTGCATTCATCATGTGTCTCGTGATCATCTTTTTTCCTTTAAATCTGTGTGCGTATGTGGGGCGAGCGCGCATAGAGCGCCACCATCGGCAGGATCAGGATCCCAAAGATAAACTGTTGCCACTCAAAGTTGAGACCAATCCCCACCAAAAACGAGGTCAGGACCTGTAAAACCAGCACACCAATCACGGTAAAACCATAGCCGCCAACCCCGCCAAGTAACGATGTGCCTCCCACAACAACAGCGGCAAGCGTCATGAAGAGATAGGGGTCGCCAACACCGATAAATCCGCCACCGCTCCAGCCTAAAAGCAGAGCGCCTGTGAGGGCGGAAAACAAGCCACTGAGAGAATACATTGCCACCCAATAGACGCGCTCCGAAATCGATATGCGCCTGGCTGACGTGCGATTGACCCCCAGAGCGTATAGATAGCGCCCGTAAACCGTGTTTCGCATACCAACAATCAAAACAATTGCAACCAAGGCCCAGATCGCGATCACGGGTGGAAACGGCAGCCCAAAAGTTACCCCGTTCATTGCCGAAAGATTGCTAAGCCACTTGGGAACCGTGCCAAATACATTGCCACTATAGGCAGTACCGATAGAGGTTATGATCTGCGTGCCGCCAGAAATGGCAAACCCGGTGCCAAGGGTCAGAATTAACGCCTGGCCCTGTAGCCTGAAACTGAGAATACCATTAATGGCTCCAATAATAGCGCCCAGGAGTAATATCAGTATAACTGCCAACCATGGAGGAACGCCAAGGCTGATCATATAGAGCAGGCCGACATTGGCTGAACCGATTACAAATGGTATGGAAAGATCAAGCCCGCCTAGAAGCGAAACAAGTGTTTGTCCAACGCAGGCCAGTCCAAGAAATGCTGCAAAAAGCAATATTGATTTAATGTTTACCGCAGACGCAAATCCTTCAATATTCATAGCGCCAATTGTAAAAAGACCAATGAGAACCATGAGCCCGATAAATGCGCTTTTGTTCTCGGAAACAAACTTTCCGACTGTAATAGTCAGAACAATTATCGCCAGTAAAATCAGGCCGGACACCACATTCCAGACATTGAAAAACCCTTCAACAGTCAGGGAAAGGATTAAAAAACCAGCCAGAAGAATGACAAACCCCAATACGCCAAGACGGTATTTTTCCCAGGCCTGACGCAATTCTCCCGGTCCGTCTTCTTCTCGGGCAGCGCTGTTTTGGGTATGAAATTGCTGGAGATAGAATTTCCACGCCCACGCTGACAGGGCAAACGTGGCGACGGCATATAATATTACCTGCTGGGCTGGCAGACCCTGGACAAAACCCAGAACAACGCCGATAGCTGTTAACCCGATGGCCAAGACCAGACCGATCAGCTTTGCCAGCAGATTGCCATTTTGCATATCAGCCACGGGGACGTTCATCGAACTTCCTCCGTTTTAGCGCCGCTGTCCGGTAGTTCTGGACCACGGCTCAACAGGTAACCACCAAGCAAGACCAGAGCTGCCACCACAATAGCCAGCAATGGACCTATATCCTTGCGGCTCGACTGGGAAACCAGCACACGCAATAAAACAGGGATGATAATTATCAGCAATGCTGCAAAAATCAGGGGCTTGGCATAGCCCGGCGAAACCAGGTTGACGGCGTTTGTTCCAGCTGCTTCCAGCGGCCCGGCCATGAGCAGAACCGGTTGAATTGATTTTAGACCATCATAATCAAACGTGTTATGCAAAATTACGCCGAAGACGATCACCGACAAGGCGACGAAATACAGCAAGGGTGAAAAATTCCTGATATGTCGCTGGATAAACGGCAGGGCCAGTGTCAACAATAAAGAAGCCACCAGGATGGCACCATAAGCCAGATCGGTGACAAAACTTTGTACGGCACCAAAGTTGAAGGTCGCCAGCACATAGGTAATCAAATACAGATTCAATGCGCCAAATAACGAGCCGATAACACTGCCGCGACCACCGGCAAGCGAGGTGCCGCCAAGAACAACGGCAGTGATCGCAATCAACGTATATGTTGTCCCCTGACTGGGGTCGCCTGAGCTGATCAGTGAGGTGAAGGTAATCGCCGCAAGACCACTGAACATACCGGCAATTGCATGGGCGCCGAGGCGAACAATGGTGATGGGAACACCGCTGGTATAGGCCGCGCGTTCGTCCGATCCCATAAGACGCAAATGTGTGTAGAACGCGGTTTGTGTAAACAACAACCAGGCAAGCGTTGCCACAATCAGGATGATTAAAACCGGCGAAAAAATTGTCGTCCCGCTGCCCCAGTTCAACATCCATTCGGGTGCCAGGCCACCGGGACGCGGTAGAATAACCAGATTGATCCCGGATAATGCCAGAAACCCGCTAAGCGAAACAATAATGGGCTGAACTCTGATGTAAATAATGATCAGGCCCATCAACAACTGGTAGGCCATGCCAAGTGCAACTGCAAAAATAAAGACGGAAACCGGTGAACCGATATATCCGTTTGCAACCAATTGAATCATTGTCACATTGATAAAGCCAATCAGCGGCCCGACAGAAAGATCGACCGTTCCTCTGCCGGAAATTGCATTCGCCATCAAAGCATAAGTTGCAAGAATAAGCGGGGCGGAAACAATGATGGCGCTGCCAATACCAGCACTGGAGATCAATGAAGGCGAGCGAATGATCGCAAAAATCAACAGGATAAACAACACCGAGATCGGCATTAACAAATAGGGATTAGAGGTTCCACCGCTGGCGCGCTCTTCATCCGTATGCACTTCAGTTGTTTTTGCAGTTAAATCCGTCATCGCCCCTCCCGATTGAGAGCCTGACCATTGGCATCAAATTCTATGATTTTGATGTTTGCAATCATATGTTGCGGGTAGATTTCTTTTTCATTCTGAAAACTGGGCGCAATGACTTTACCGTCAGTCTCAGGCGCACTCCGCGTTTGATCAGTTTCAACCGCCTGTGTTGGTGATGGATGTTCGCCACTATCTTGACCGGCCCCATCTGTTTGACCAAACATGGCCTCAAGTATCCTTTTGGCATCAACATTTTCACGGTCAAACGTTTCAAAAAGACCCCCATCGCGAAAAACCAGAACCCGGGTGGCAAAGCCGATGAATTCCTCCAGTTCGCTCGACATGTAAATCACCGATTTACCGCTTTCAGCGAAGGCTCGCAAATGCTTGTAAAGTTCGGATTTGGTTCCGACATCAATGCCGCGTGCGGGATCGTTCAAAACAATGATATCCGGGCGCATGGCAAATCCGCGCCCGATCAAAACTTTTTGCTGGTTGCCGCCAGACAAAGACGTAATCTTGTCATCCCGCACCCCGAATTTTATCATCAGGTTTTCGGTTTCACGCTTGAAAATAGCACCCAGGGTGACCCAGTCAATAATCGCCAGTTTTCCGGCGCGGTGTTTTTCGCGATAGAGCGGCATCAACATGTTTTCAAATATGCTCAAGGCATCGAAAACGCCTTCGCGTTTGCGATCACCGGAAACATAGACAATTCTGTGATCCGTGGCATCGCTCAGGTTTTTTATGGGTTGGAAATTGCCGCTACGATCGCTCACATGCAGATGTCCCGATGCCGGGGGCTGGATTCCCGCTAATATTCGTACAAATTCATCTTGTCCGTGGCCATCCAACCCGGCTATTCCAACAATTTCACCCTTCAGCAAATCAAAATCCAACGGCTTGGACCCAGGCCAGACCTGCAGATCGCTGGCTCGCATGATGACCTCGTGATCGACCGATTGCGGCGCCGTCAGATGATGGCTGTCATCCTGGTCTTCGCCAGTCATCAGTTCCAGCAGGTTTTTTTCAGTAATTTCGGACTTCTCCAAAACACCCACATCGCGGCCATCCCTTAAAACCGTTGCGCGGTCAGATATGCGGATCAACTCAGCAATCCTGTGCGTGACAATGAGAACGGTGGTGCCTTTATCGCGCAGCTCACGCATTTTGGTAAAAAGACGTTCCGTGCTGTCAAAGTCCAGTGCAGCTGAGGATTCATCTAAAATGAGGACTTTGGGATGTCTGAGCAAGGCCCGTCCAATGGTGATCCATTGCTTAATACCCAGCGGTAGCGTTCCCACCAGAGCAAAGGGATCGATCTCCTCACCAGTCAGTTCCTGCATCATGGTGGCGGAGTGTTTTACTTTTTCGCTAAAGGCAATGCTTGCAGAAAAAAGCGCGTCTGAGCCCATGAACAAATTGTCCATAACCGTGCTTTCATCAGCAACCAGCACCTCTTGGTAAACGGTTGCAATTCCAATTGTCCGGGATTCAGCCGGCGTGGAAGGTGTTTCGCCAAGGATCGAAAACCGACCCTGATCAATGGGTAAAACGCCGGAAATAATCTTGGCCAGCGTGCTTTTTCCACAGCCATTGCCACCGACAATAGCGTGAATTTCACCCGCGCGCGCAGAAAAACTGCAGCCATCCAGAGCACGGGTCGGGCCAAAAAACTTGGAGACATTGGTAACCGAAATCGTGACGGGAGCAGTCTTGGCTTTGCCCTTATGTGCGTGGTCCAGGCCCAAGGTTTTTATCTCCTTATGGATCGGACCACCCCAAGAGGTGGCCCGAGACTATGATTTAAGGCTTGTAGGCTGCAGGGTCAGCTGGACGAATGAAAAACTTGTCCAGATAGGCCTTGCCGCCCCAGGCTTCTTTGCCGACAGGCAGCCAGTTCGGGCTGGTGGGATTGCAATCTTTTTTCACCAGTTTGATGACATCGTCCCGGGTTACTGTAACCGTATCAACCATGATCGATTGAACCTTGGGTCCCTGACCTTGCAGGGTGCGCATCATTACATCCCAAATCAGTTCCATCTCATCTTGTGGTGGCCATGTCTGAATTGCACCTGAAATATAATCGGGATTATTGCGCCAGAAGCACAAGGCTCCCAGTTCACCACCTATAGCTACCGGGATATTACCACGCCCGGATTGTGCAACGGCGCGTAAAACGCCCATTTCAGCTGCTGATTGAACCACGATGCCGTCAAGTTTACCCGGGTGTGTCGCCAGCCATTTTTGCACCGCGCCCTGGGCAACCTGATCCGTCCACATGCCAGCAATACTGCCAACAACTTTGATGCCTGATGCGGTCGCCAGTCCAGCTTTAACGCCACGGTCCTGACTGTCGGAAGCGGACGTTCCCGGAATACCTTCAACCACCAGAACGTTGCCTTTACCATTGAGTTCATCAGCCATCCATTTACCAACATCAAAGCCGGCTTGTTGATAGTTCACTGATGTATTCACTGCATATGGCGAGGTGAGATAACCCGTTAAAGAAAATGTGGGAACACCTTTATCATAAGCGTATTTGACAGTCTGGTTCAGTGCTGTCGGGTTTGAACAGCAAACGATAATCGCATCGACGCCCTGGTTTACGAGCTGACGCATCTGCTGGATTTGTGTTGCATCCTTGAGGTTGGATTGAGTGACAATCACTTCCTTGATCAGGCCCAGTTTTTTCCAGCGCGGGATAATAACTTCCTGCAACTGCTTCATGGCATTGGCCCGCCAGGTGTTGCCGGCATAAGAACTGGCGTAGCCAATTGTCCAGGGTGGTGGATTTTTAGCTTTAAAATCAGCATAGATACTTGCTTCAATTGGCTGGGCGGGATCAATCATTTTCGGATTGTACAGACGTGCGCGAACATCTTGATCAATAGTGTCAAGTCCTTGGGCCATAATTGCAGTTGTGCCGATTGCCAAACCGCATAAGGCCATTGTCATGGTTTTTAAAATTTTCACTTCTTCCTCCCTTGGTGTGCGACCAATATTTGCTGGTCTTGTTGGCCCTCTCCTTTGCGGAGCAGGCAGAAAACAGGCGTCTTAAAACGCTTGTGTTTTTTCTCAATCGTAAAAACTGTTAGGAGCTTTACGAAATGTCTTCCAGTGATCCGGGTCGTGACCGGTGACAACCAAAGCGCCAGTGTCTTCTGCAATTTTGTGTAACTTGGCAACTGAGTGAGCCGCATCAACCGCAGAAGAAATCAGTCCTGGCAATGCCTTGTTGTCCCAGTGATCCAGCGTGTACGCTGCATCAATCGTCAACAAAACCGGGCCTGTGTTTGGCAGTGTAATCAGAAATGACTGGTGTCCCGGCGAATGGCCGGGGGTAAAAATCATGCGGATTGCGCCATCACCAAACAAATCAAAATTATCTGTGTATTCTCCGCCTAAAAATTTCCAGTCCAGACCTGGCCGATCAAAATCCGCCCGGATATAGGCAGCCGCTGAAAACCAGTCTGGATCAAAAGCGTACTCATACTCACTGCGCTGGACGATATGCTGGGCATTGGGAAAGCGACCGACAGCGCCGGAATGATCCAGATGCAGATGGGACTGAACTACGTACCGCACGTCTTCGGCTTCAACTCCGACAGAGAGGCATTGATCAACACAATTATCGCGCACATCCATGATCGGATCATAGGCGTCAATAACCGCTCCCCAATGAGCACGTTTATCAATGGCAACCTCAATCGCATTGCCGCCATCGATAACGACATTGCCTTTGGGGTGTTTGATTAAAAACCACGGAACGGGGATTTCAAAATCTTCCTCCCCCTGGTTCATTTTTATGTATTTCGTCTTTGTCCGCAAGGTTCCCGTCTGGAACATATAAAGCTGAATATCAGAATCCACTCTGGCTCTATGGGGGTTTTCAACCCGCAGCGCCGGTCTTGCCGCCAAATGGCTTGTCGAGCCGGTGCGGGTGAGAGACCCGCTATCGTTTTCAACCTGCTGTCCCCGGTCATTGAATTCCAGAATTTTCATATCCAAGCCTTCTTTTTATGCCAACCAGATTCAATCATCGGTACGGCCTTCGATAATGTGCAGGGCTTCTTTCAGATAGACTTTGAATAAGGGATAATTTTCACTCATGGGGAAATGGCCGATATCTTCCATTTCAATATATATGCCACCAGGTATCTTGCTTGCTGTTGCTTTTGTTGCCTCTGGTGGTGTCAGGTAATCATAGGTTCCTGTCATCATAATCACCGGGCAGCGCCCGGTGTCGATTTGTCCCAGATCATTGCGCAAATCATGGTCAACAGAATAGAAGTACAAATCGCCTTTAAAGGCTTCAGAGCCTTGAGTATAATAATGCCACGTAAGCCAGCGATCTTTTTCCGGGCTTTGCGGTGCCATCAAATCCCAGGTGCCACTGGCACAGACCTGGGCCGAATTGGCATGGGGAAAGCGCCACAGATCAAGATAAAATCCTGGCGCATATTCGGCCGCCTCTACCGGAATAACGGCCCGGAATCTTTCCGGGTGATGCAGCGCTAGTTGCAGAGCCACATTTCCACCAAATGAAGACCCCATGAAAACAGGATTTTCCAGTTCCAGTGCATCACAGAACTTGACGATGAATTTCATGAAATGTTCGGCAGTCAGCTTATATTCCTCTTTCCACCATTCCTTATTATGAGGTGGATCAGATTTGCCGTGGCGCGGTAGATCATAAGCAATCACATTGTAGTTCTGAGTTATGTCAGGATCCTCAAGAAGATCTCGCCACTGATGATTGTGGCAACCCGCCGTATGCTGACAAACCAGAGGGGTGCCCTGACCGTTCTGCAGGTAAAATACCTTGTATTCGCAGCCATCAACATCAATGGTTACAAATCGACCGGTGACAGGAGAATGTTTTGCCATATTAGAAACCACCAATCCGGTAACTGTCGAAATAAAATCTGGTCATACAGGCACACCCACTTTGCGCAACAACTCGAACTGCACGGTAAAATTTCTCAGATTCTGCATCAAAACCAGTGTATTGCCTTCAATCTTCAGGTCTTTGCGAAAACTGGCGGACCAGATGCCGTGAAACATCGGTTTTGGAATGGGTTGAGCAAACTCGCGCCAGGATTGCGGGCTGGCCCGAAGCGCAAAATCATACGCATCCAATCCACCGGGATCGATATTCACCCGATAAACCTTGCCGTCGACCATTTCGATGATCACCTTGACCGGGCCCATATCCCACAAGTACGTACAGGTGAAATAGCGCGCCATCGCCCCGATTGTGGGGTCGTTGTCTGATGCTTCACTAAACTTTATGGCCCAGTCACGAACATTTGCCGCCATTATGACTCACCCTAAAACTATTAAATTTCTTATCGGAAAAACTTGGCTTGCAATTTGTCTCAGCGCTATTGCCGTCACGGGCACTCAAAATACGAAGACATTGTTTCATTGCACCCCCGTTTGTTTTTATCGTTCGACATGCTGAACAACATTCTTTAGAAAGAACTGTGAACGAAATTGTGGGAACTAGTCAAGACCATGTTGCAAACAATTTGAGGTAAAAATTGAATACGACAAACAATCAATTGTCGGATAGCAGAACCAGTCTCACGGCGAACAGTCAAAAACTGGTCCCGGCTTTGGAGCGTGGCGTGAAAATTCTGGACATTGTTTCCAAATCAAAAAAAAGCCTCAATGTTACCAATATTGCTCAACTGCTGGGTGTCGCTAAAAGCAGCGCTCACGGTCTGTGTGCTACATTGGTTGAGCTGAATTTACTTGTTCGAAAATCCGATCAGACCTATCAACTTGGGCCCCACGTCATGAGATGGGCCAACAGGTTTGCTCGTGAATCGGATGTTGCCATAGAGTTCGCCACAATTTGGGATGAAGGCAGCCAACTGCCCGGAGCCACCATCACTCTTTCGGTAATTGAGGGGGCGGAAGTGGTTTATATCGCTGCCAGAAATTCTGATTTAACCGATGATTTCAACTTTCGCATTGGCATGCGTTTGCCCGCACCTTTTACGGCCACCGGAAAGGCATTCCTCAGCTACATGAGCGAGTTTGATTTGCGCAAACTTATCGGAGAAAACTTTCCCGAGCCATTAACCCCCAACAGTGTACAAAATTTTTCAACCCTCTTTTCTGAATTGGAACAGTGCCGTGAACGCGGCTATTCTATTGATAACCAACAAGTCAAAGAAGGTATGATGTGCTTTGGAGCTTCTGTCCTGAACTCCAATAACCGTCCCATAGCAGGGGTTGCCGTCAGCCTTCCGGTAGAAGCAGCTGAAAAAATCGGCAAGGAGATAATTGTTAAAAGCATTCAGGAAATCGCCAAGAAAATATCCTTGCGGTTAGGCGCAGAATTTTAACTGCCCACCATCAATGCCTGAGGCACTCTAGCGCAATCGGCCGGGGCAGAGATGTTTTGCCTGCAGACCCATGGTCGTCAGCATTTCGGGCAAGTTGCCTGTGTTGATCAGTTCTGCCACGGCGATGGCGATGGCCGGTGCGGTTTGGATGCCATAGCCGCCCTGGCCGACCAGCCAGAAAAAACCTTCGACCTCATCATCCATGCCAATGACGGGTGTTTTGTCGGCCACGAAGCTGCGTAAGCCGGCCCATTTATTGGCGACGCGAGAAACTTTGAGCGTCGTGGCTGTTTGCAGACGATCTACAGCCACAGCAATGTCGAGTTCTTCGGGTTGCGCATCGCAGGGCGGTGAGGGGGTTTCGTCCGCGGGCGAGGCTAAAACCTGTCCGGCATCGGGCTTGAAATAAAATTGTTCATCGATGTCCAGGGTCAAAGGCCAATGCGAAATATTGAGTTCAGGCGGTGGGACAAATGTGAAGACCGTACGGCGTTTGGGCACCAGGCCCACCGGGCGCACTCCTGCCATTGCGGCAATTACGTCCCCCCAGGCACCCGCAGCATTGATGAGGATCGGGGCGGAAAAATCTCCTGCTCTGGAACTGAGTTTCCAGTAGCCTTTTTGGTGCGAAATTGAGTGCACTTGGCTATTCACTGCCACCTGCCCGTTGCGGCCAAGAAGCCCGGCGCGATAGCCGTTGTGAAGGCTGTGCACATCAATATCACAGGCATCGGGTTCATAAAGTGACGCGGAAAAATAATCAGGATCAAGAGCGGAGTTGATTTCGATGGTTTCAGCTACATTCAATCGCTGGATTGCAGCAGACTTGGCTTGCGCATCTGCAAGGGCTGTGTCCAAAGTTTTGAGTTGATCTTCGCGGGCGATAAACAGAGCGCCGCGTGGACTTAGAAGGGGGTGATCGCTAAATCCTTGCGCGCTCGATGTGAAAAACCCATGGCTCGCCCGCGTTAATGTGCGAATGTCTTGATTACCATAATTCCGGGTGTAAATGGCGGCGGAACGTCCGGTGGTGTGATAGCCCGGCTGGTTTTCAGCTTCGAGCACAATGACGTTTGCAAAATTGCTCAGCTCATAGGCGGCTGACAGACCGGCAATGCCCGCTCCGATGATGAGGATATCGCAATTTTCCATTGTAAAAACCATCCTTTGTGCCGTTTGCCGAGGGAGCAGCCCTGCTTAAAAGTAAAAACCAGCCGACACACCTCGTTGCATGGAATTTTCTTTAAATCAAATTAATTTTACTATTGGAAAATTAATTTGAAGTGTTCCCTCTAAATGGCGTATAGTCGGGATGGGAACAAGTGGGTAGAGGGAAGTTTTGATCGGTGGCTGTTGAGAAAAATAGAACCAATGCTCTTGGTGTGCGATTGCGTCGATTGCGCAAGCAGAAGGGCTGGACGCTGGCTCAGGTTAGTTCAAATTCCGGCCTGGCAATATCTACCTTGTCGAAAGTTGAAAACGGTCAAATATCTCTCACCTACGATAATCTGCTCAAGCTTGCCGAAGGATTAGGCGTTAATATTTCCGAACTGTTTGCTTCAAAAGATTCAACTTCGATCAGTGGGCGGCGAACCATTACCCGTAAAGGTGAAGCAAAGATCGTCGAAACCCCAAGCTACCAGTATCATTATCATTCAACAGATATGCTGGATATTCGCGTGATTCCCATGGTTGTTGTGGTGAAAGCCCGTAGCCGCGAAGAATTTGGTGAGTTGCTACGACACTCAGGCGAAGAATTTGTCTACGTCATTGAAGGCATAATTGAGGTGCATACGGATTTTTATGAACCGGTGCAACTGGGGCCGGGAGAAAGTATATATCTCGACAGCAAAATGGGGCATTGCAGTATCAGTGTCGGCGAAGGCGATGCAAAAGTTCTGTGCGTATGCTCGAACCCTTTCACGGTCGGTGATAGCTGAGGAGGGGCAGGGGCGGTGATTGCGACGAGTCTTCTCACTCTTTTGCATTAAAAAAGGATAATGGAAAAGGCGGATGTTTTGCCTGTTTCGGAAAGAATTCTAATTTTGGAAAAATTATTGACGATAATAAAATTTGCAATTTGTGTTCAAAGCTGCTCATCTTGAAAAGAGGCAAATAAACAAAAGTCAAATGGCAACAGGAAAACAAAAAAACTCAACCAAACATATTAGTAAAAACTAATCTCAGGGAGGGATTTCTAGATGAAAAAAACACTCTTTAGTGTGGCCGGTTTTGCAGCAGTTCTGGCTGTTTCGGTCTCGGCAACGGCTGTATTGGCAGCGGAATGTCCAATTAAGATCGGCGGCCTGGCCCCACTTTCAGCGCCGGGTGCTGTGGGCGGTGGTGAAGCCATGCGTGACGCCATGTTGTTTGCTGAAAGAGACATCAATGCGGCTGGCGGTGTGTTGGGGTGTGACGTTAAGGTTGTCATTGCCGATACGGAAGGCCTGCCGGAAAAAGCTTCTGCGGTGATGGAAAAACTGATCACTCAAGATGGCGTTGTTGCTGTTGGTGGCGGGTATCACAGTTCAGTTGGTGTGGCGGCAAAGGATGTTTCCAATGCGCGTAAAATCCCCACTGTATTTGCTGAAACCTGGAATGACACCATTACCGGTGACAAGCAGAAGTTTATTTTCCGTATCGCACCGTTAAGCTCCTGGGCTTCCGCCACGCTGTGGAAAGCAGCCCTTCGGGTTCCCGGCATCAAGAAGGTCGCGATTGTTACTGAAAATACCGATTATGGCATTCCTGCTGCCGCCGAAACCAAAAAGGGTCTGGCGTCTGGTGGTGTTGAAGCCGAGATTTTCGGTGTGGATATCGGTATGCAGGATTTTTCCGGTATTGTTGAGCGTGTAAAAGCCGGCAAGCCTGATTATATCATCGTGCTGAATACCGGTGAAGCTGGTTATAACTTTGCCCAGCAGGCTGCAGATGCGGGCATTGGCCCACAAGATATACCTTTCCAGGCGGGTCAGGTTGCACTTGAAAGTAAAGCCTGGTGGGAAAACGTGCCCGATGGCAACATGGCATTCGTACAGCGTATCGGCACCCCGGTAGCTACCTGGAATGCCAAGGCCAAAAAGCTGAACGAAGACTATAAAGCCAAAACCGGCAAGGATGCGATTGAGAGCTATGCGCTTGAAGCATATGATTCAATTTCCATTCTGGCTCAGGCGATCAATGAAGCCAAATCAACCGATGGTGAAAAGATAGTCACCGCGCTTGAAAACATCTCTCATGATGGCACGCTAGGTCGGATTTACTTCCCCTATGGATCCAAGAAAGATCCAAGTGTTGATGGCAAGGGTGATGAGTGGTGGCATCAGTGGCCCGATCCTGCCATGACCATGATTCAATACCAGAAGGAAAACCAGAATTCGACAGATGCCCCGATTATCTGGCCGGATGCTTATAAATCTGGTGATGCGATCTACGTAAAGTAACGCTAAGATTGTCTTTAACAAATGAAACTCAACCGGCGGTACTCAACACTTTTTGATACCCGCCGGTTGAGTTATTTTAACCGTCATAATATTCGTTAATACAGGTGGGGTGAGACTGTGGAATTTCCGGTCATCTTTTGGGGTGTGTTTGCATGGATGATTTCCTGGGGTGTTGTTGGCAGCGTTGTAACGCGCCGGGTTTACCTCAATAAAGATCTCGATACGTCAAATGCCGGTATGGTCGGCTCAATGCTCGGAGCCTCCACAGGACCCGTCGGTTTAATACTCTTGTGGATTAAAACACCCCCCATTACATCGCGCATGATGCTGTTTCCCTCGCTGGCCGCTGTGGGTGTTTTCATGGTTGCCTTTGCCATTGCAGACCCGAATAATCTGTGTGTCGTCAATGGCTCGTTTGTGGCATCACAAATTTCCAACGGTTTGATCATAGGTATTATCTACGGGTTTATGGCTCTTGGGCTGACCCTGATTTTCTCTATCCTCGGCGTTGTCAGTTTCGCCCATGGCGAGTTTTATATGATCGGTGGCATGATCACCTATTTTGTCACAACCGTGTGGTTTCCCGGCATCAATCCGATGATCGGCATCGGGATTGCCTGTATTGCCACATTTGCAATCGGTGCGACATTCGAGCGCTTGTTCCTGACGCCTATGTACAGTGGCAAGATCGGCCGCCCGGTTGAATACGGCATTTTGATTACATTCGGTCTGGCCTTTACGTTGCAATATTTTGTTCAGGCACTTGTGGGGGCAAACCCGGTTAAGGCCAAACGCTTTTTTGACTTCCCCCGCATACGGTTGCCGGATGCAGCTGACCCTTGGTTGATTAAAACCAGCCGTGGAAACCTGGAGCTGTTTGATACAATTTCAATTTCAAATCCCCGGTTTACGGCAGCGATTATGTGCATATTGGTTTTCATCGCCCTGATGTACTTCCTGCGCCGTACCTGGACTGGCAAGGCCTTGCGTGCGGTGAGCCAGGATCGTGAAGCCGCCGCTATCGCCGGTATAAATCCCGACAGAATGAACATGCTGGCTTTTGCTCTGGGTTCAATGATTGCCGCTCTGGCCGGTGCCATGCTGGTTCAGGCATTCTCCTGGTTGCCCCAGGTCGGTGCCATTCCCGCCATGCGCTCCTTTGTGATTGTTGTTTTGGGAGGGCTGGGGTCGATCCCGGGAGCTTTTCTTGGCGGCGTTATTGTCGGGCTGGTGGAAGCGGCGGGGACGGGGTGCATCCCCGATGCCCAGCAGGCTGCCTCCTACATTCCTGCTTATGGCATGTTTGTTTTGATTTTGACTTTGTTGCTGCGACCGACCGGTCTTTTAGGCCGTAGATTCTCCAGTGCAACACATGGGAAATTCTAATGCTTAAAAAAACACATGCCCCCCAAATGATCGGACTGGTGCTGGTGATTTTCTTCGCGCTGTTCCCGTTTGTCTATAGTGCCAATGACTATCCCTACATCATGCACATCTTCATAACCGGTTTTTTCTATGCCATTTTGGCCTCAAGCTGGTCGATGCTGGCAGGGTATGCGGGGCAATTTTCTTTTGGCCACATGGGCTTCATGGGCATTGGTGCGTATACGGCAGCATTGGTCAGCCACTATTTCTACATGTCACCGGTGCCCACGAACTTTTGTACCGAATTTGCCATTGGCGACAGTTATCTCATCATCCTCAACCCAATTGGTGTGACATCATCAACCCTGGCTCAGGATTGCCTCAAACAGGCAATGGAGGTCTGGAATGGTAGTGTTGAAGTCACACCAATTCCGGTGTGGCTCAGCATTACCTTAGGCACCTTGATGGGGGGGATATTTGGCCTTCTTGTGGGGGCATTGGTATTGCCGTTGCGCGCAGCTTATCTGGCCTTGTTCACTTTGGGGTTTTCAGAAATTTTACGTGCTGTCATCAGTGCGGAAATTGCGATAACACGCGGACAGGCGGGTATTGAGCTCAGGTATATGTTTGAAGATGGGATTACCTTGTTTGGCCGTCGCTTTGAACAAACGGATAAATTACCGGCTTATTTTGTTATGTTTTTCCTGTTGCTGCTTTGTCTGGGAATTCTGGCCCTGCTGGCGAGATCCAAGTTTGGTCTGTTCGTGCGCGCCTTGCGCGAAGATCAAGATGCCGCCGCTGCCCTTGGGGTTAACACCACACGATACAAAGTGATGGTGTTTGTTATTACCTCAATGATGGCGGCGGGCGCTGGGGCGGCAATGGCGCATTACGTTGGAATTGTTTCGCCCAATAATATCGTTATTCTGCAAATGAGCCTGGTGGTCGCCATGGCGGTGATTGGTGGTGTTGAAAATTTCGTTGCCGCTGCAATCGGGGCAATTTTACTTGAGTTCATGCTTGAAATGTTGCGCAGCAGCTTTGTCATCGGCCCGATTGAAGTTGATATGACCACCTGGCGATTGGTGGTGTTTGGTGTGTTGTTGATGTTGACATTGCGGTTTTCTCCCAAAGGCTTGTTGATGCCGATAATTGAATATTTCACCCGCGGCCATATTGCCAAAGAGACAGTTGCAAAAAGGGATGAACCTAAGATGGGTGATGCCTCCAGGACGGAGAGTTCGCAGTGATTGAGCTTTCAGTATCAAAATTGAACAAACGCTTTGGTGGATTGCACGTTCTCAAGGATGTTTCTTTTGACATCAAGGGGCCGGAGTTGATCGGGCTTATCGGTCCAAACGGGGCGGGAAAAACCACGCTCACCAATGTACTTGATGGCGCAATCAAACCCAATAGCGGCACGGTATATCTCAATAATCAACGCATTGACCAGCTGGAGCCGTTTCAGGTGGCCAAGGCCGGCCTGGGGCGCACGTTCCAGGTGACGCGGTCCTTCCGCCGCATGTCGGTGCTTGAAAATCTCTATGTGCCGGCACTGGCGCTGGGTACAGAACATTCAAAAGCTGAAATACATGAAAAATCCATGGAAGTTCTGGAGTTTCTGACCATGGAACACTTGCGCAATGAATACGCTCAGGCTCTTTCCGGCGGGCAACAGAAATTACTTGAGTTGGGACGGTTATTGATGCTCAACCCGCAAGTGATCATTCTTGATGAACCGTTTGCCGGGGTGCATCCCTCGTTGATGAAAATTATCTACAGCTACATTGAGCGGGTAAATGACCAGGGTACGGCGATCATTTTAATCAGCCATCAGATGGATTCAATTTTCTCTCTCTGTCATCGCCTGCTGGTGCTGAATTATGGTGATATGATTGCCGATGGACCGCCAGAGGAAATCAAACGTGACCCGGCGGTCATCGAAGCTTATCTGGGTATTGATGAAGATGAAGAAGATGAAAAAGAGGGGCAGGCATGACTGACATTGCTGATGTTCCTGCCGTTCTTGAAGTGAATGACCTGGATGTGGGGTATTACAAGGATCTCAACATTCTCCAGGGCTTAAACATCAAGGCGCGCAAAAACCAGATTACAGCCATTCTCGGCGCCAATGGGGTTGGCAAGTCAACGGCTTTGAAAGCAATTTTTGGATTTTTACGCCCCAATGCTGGCACCATTACACTGGACGGCGAAGATATTCTCGATGTGCCGACACACAAACGCATTCTCAAAGGTCTGGCGTATATTCCTCAGCAACCCGGTGTGTTTAAAGACATGTCGGTTGAAGAAAACCTCACGTTGGGGGGCTGGACTTTCCGCAAAGACAAAAAACAGGTGGCCGAAAAAATCGAAATCAACTACGAGCGATTTCCGGTATTGCGTGACAAGCGTAAACAGATAACCGGCGAACTTTCTGGCGGACAGCAGCGTATGGTTGAGATTGGCCGCACGTTAATGGCCGAGCCCAAAATGCTGTTGGTGGATGAACCAACAGCCGGTCTGTCAAAGATGCTGGCGGCAGAAGTTTATGAGATGCTCACAGCGCTTGCCACTGAAGATCACCTGACCATTCTCATTGTTGACCAGGAAATTCGCCAGGCTCTGAAAATTGCCGATTATGTCTATGTTCTGGAATTGGGTCGAAATAAATTTGAAGGTCCGGCTTCTGATTTTAGTGATCTGGAAAAAGCATTCTGGGTCGGCTGAGTTTAAAAAAATCTACCTTATTGTACGATCTCCCGAAGTTTTAAGATTTGGTTTTCCCTCATGGCCGAACTGATTGAATTGCGCAAGCCCTACCTGCTTTTTATTGGCGATGCAGAAGATACCATGGTGGCAAAAACGGCCGCCGGTATTGCCTATTGGCGCCCGGAAGACAGTTTGGGGCAAATGCGACTGACACCAGACGCGGTCGATATCGGCCTGCCTGATATGGGGGTTGTTGAAGCTGCCAATGCAGGGGCCGGCACCATTGTCATCGGTCTTGCGCCGGTGGGCGGGAGCTTGCCGGAAAGCTGGCTTTTGGTCTGTGTGGCAGCGCTTGAAGCGGGATTGGATATTGCCAGCGGTTTGCACACGCAACTGGGCGAAATTCCTGAAATTCAACAGGTAGCCGAGCGTACAGGGAGAAAAGTTTTCGATGTGCGTGTGCCACCGGCAAACCTTCCCTGTGGCACCGGCGTCAAATTAACCGGCAAGCGCGTTTTAACCGTTGGGACGGATTGTTGTGTGGGCAAGATGTATTCGGCTTTGGCGATAAATGCGGAGCTCAAACGGCGCGGGCAAAACTCGACCTTCCGGGCGACAGGACAAACCGGAATTTTAATTGAAGGTGCCGGCATTGCGGTCGATGCGGTGGTGTCTGACTTCTTATCCGGCGCTGTTGAGGTGTTGGCCCCGGATAATGATGCTGATCATATCGACATTATTGAAGGGCAGGGGTCACTGTTCCACCCGGCCTATGCAGCCGTATCTCTGGGACTTCTGCACGGTGCCCAGGCCGATGGTCTGGTATTGTGTCATGAACTCGGGCGCGCAGAAATAGATGGCGGTTATCCCGGTTATGCCATCCCGCCGTTAAAACAGGTCATTCAAACCAACCTTGATCTTGCCCGGCGGACAAATGCGCGGGCAAAACTTGTCGGCATTGCGGTGAACTCATCCTTGCTTGAGGCAGATCAGGCAGCGGCCCAAATGGCAGAAATTGAGCAAAAACATCAAGTTTCTGTGGTCGATCCGGTGAGAACCGGGGTGGCAGCGCTGGTGGATTATCTGGAGAAAAATATATGAGACAGGTGAAAATAACCGCCGAGCAATGGCCTTTACATGAGCCCTTTATCATATCACGCCTGGTGCAGGAGCAGGGCGAAGTGGTGGTCGTTGAAATTTCCGACAACGGGTTTTCCGGGCGCGGTGAATGCGAATATGCCGATATCTTTTTCCCCGGACGCGCAACCGTTATACAGGATATCGAAGCTGTTGTGAGCCACATCGAGAAGGGCTGTAGCCAAACAGGCCTGCAGGCGTTGATGCCGGCGGGACCGGCGCGCAATGCCATTGATTGTGCCTTGTGGGATTTGCAAGCCAAACAAACCGCGACACCGATCCACCAACTGGTTGGTCTTGATGCGCCGATGAAACCGGTGACGACGGTTTTTACCATCTCTTTGGATAGCCCGGAAAAGATGGCAGCGGATGCAAAAGCCAATCGTCATCGCCCGGTGTTGAAACTGAAAATCGGCCGCGAGGGTGATCCTGAACGCGTTGCCGCTGTGCGCGCAGCGGCGCCCGATGCGCGCATTTCAGTCGATGCCAATACCGGTTGGAGCCAAGCGCAACTTTTGGCGTATATGCCCAAGCTTGCAGCCCTTGGCGTCGAGTTGGTCGAGCAACCGTTTAAACCCGGCGAAGATGATGTGTTGTCGGACTATAGTTCCCCCATTCCTCTGGCTGCCGACGAAAGCTGCCTGAACCGGGCATCACTGCCGGGCCTTGTGGGTAAATATGAATTCGTCAATATCAAACTGGACAAAACCGGTGGCCTGAGCGAAGCGCTGAAACTCGTTGGCGAGGCTAAATCCCTGGGGTTTGGGATTATGGTTGGCTGTAACATCGGCACGTCACTGGCGATGGCACCGGGCATGATCATTGCCCAGATGGCCAGTTTTGTTGATCTTGACGGCCCGTTATTATTATCGAAAGATCGTGATCCCTGTCTGAGGTATGATACCAACAGCCAGATCACTCCGCCAGCGCCTGAATTGTGGGGATAGGCGCCTCTTTAAGTGCGTAACCCAGAATAAATGGAGTGATGTCAATGGCTTGTGATTCAGTTGGGTTTTCACGGTTCGACGCAGATCATAACGGTTTGAACTGATATTACCCGCCCACGATAATGCTTTTAAACATCGACAAGCTCATTTCTTAGTTTAAGAAAGAGGCCATTTCCAGTTGCTTATTTCGGGCATATCCTGACCATGAGTTGTGATGTACTTGTGGTGTTCCGCCAGTTTATTGTTCATCGCATGTCGAATATCACTCGCAAGTTTTTTGGCTTCTGGAACATGTTTGACGACATTTAAAACCAGATGGAAACGGTCGAGGTCATTGCGAACGGCCATGTCAAACGGTGTTGTTGTGGTGCCTTCTTCCTTGTAGCCATGGACATGTAAAAAGTGATGGCATTTACGTTTATAGACAAGCCTGTGTATCAGTGACGGGTAGCCGTGAAAGGCAAAAATGATCGGCGTGTTGGTTGTAAACAGCTCGTCAAATTTTCCATCTTCCAGTCCGTGAGGATGTTCACTGGCAGGTTGCAGCGTCATCAGATCAACAATGTTGATGACCCGTACCCTTAAATCGGGTGCATATTGTTGCAATAAACGGGCCGCGGCAAGGGTTTCAATCGTCGGCACATCACCGCAACATGCCAAAATAACATCAGGTTTTTGCGCTGGATTTTCGTTTCCAGCCCAATGCCAGATACCTATCCCGGCTTTGCAATGATTTTCTGCGTCCTCCATGTTCAGCCATTGGGGTTCAGGCTGCTTGCCGGCGACAATGACATTAACCAGATTTTTTGAGCTGAGACATTGATGGGTCACACATAACAAGGTGTTGGCATCCGGCGGCAAATAGACCCGCACGGTTTCAGCTTTTTTGTTGACCACATGATTGATAAAACCGGGGTCCTGGTGGGAAAAGCCATTGTGGTCCTGACGCCAAACATGGGATGTCAGTAAAATATTAAGCGATGCAATGTCGGCACGCCATGATACTTCGCTACAAACCTTTAGCCATTTTGCGTGCTGGTTAAACATTGAATCAACAATATGGATGAAGGCCTCATAACAGGAAAACAAACCATGGCGACCGGTGAGAAGATATCCTTCGAGCCAGCCCTGACAGGTGTGCTCTGACAGAATTTCCATCACCCGCCCATCAGTGGCAAGGTGATCGTCATAATCATAAATATCTGCCATCCACACACGATTGGTCACTTCAAATAGTGCTGAAAGCCGGTTGGAGGCTGTTTCATCAGGGCCCATAACCCTGAAGTTGGCCTGCGGTAAATTCAAGCGCATCACATCACGCAGATAAATCCCCATTTGTCTGGTGGCCTCACCTGTCATGCTGCCGGGTTTTTCCACTGGCAAGCCAAATTTCCTATGATCAGGCAATTGCAGGGGCTTCAATAACAGACCGCCATTGGCATGGGGGTTGGCACCCATGCGTTTTTCACCCTTTGGTGCAAGGGCTGCAATTTCCGGTTTTAGCTGGCCCTGGTGATCAAACAACTCATGTGGCCGGTAACTGGCCATCCAGTCGTTCAGTGTTTTCAAATGTGCCGGTGTTGTTACATCAGGAATTGGCATCTGGTGGGCGCGCCAGAAATCCTCCACCTTAAGACCGTCAACCTGTTTGGGGCAGGTCCAGCCTTTGGGAGTTCTCAAAACAATCATCGGCCAGCGCGGCAATTCATCACCACCGCCTTGCCGGGCTTTATGCTGGATGTTTTTTATATCAGCAATGGCCTGATCAAATACTGCCGCCAGTTGCTGGTGAACAACCAGAGGGTCATTGCCTTCTATATAATAAGGCCGGTAGCCAAGGCCATCAAACATTTGCTCAAGACCTTGTTGTTTGATACGGGCAAAAACCGTCGGGTTGGCAATCTTGTAACCATTGAGGTGCAGGACCGGTAAAACGGCACCATCACGTGCCGGATTGATAAATTTATTGCTTTGCCATGCCGCTGCCAGCGGGCCGGTTTCGGCCTCACCATCACCGACAACACACAAGGCCAGCAAATCCGGGTTATCAAAAACAGCGCCAAAGGCGTGCGCCAGCGAATATCCCAGTTCACCGCCCTCGTGGATGGAGCCGGGGGTTTCAGGAGAACAATGGCTGGGTACGCCGCCGGGAAAGGAAAACTGTCTGAACAGTTTTTGCATGCCTGTCTTGTCTTGTGAAATATCGGGGTACAGTTCGCTATAGCTGCCCTCCATCCAGGTGTTGGCAAGCAATGCAGGCGCACCATGTCCGGGACCGGTTATGAATATGGCATTGAGGTTTTCGTTTTTGATCACCCTGTTGGTGTGGGCATAGATCAGATTGAGCCCCGGGGTTGTGCCCCAGTGCCCCAGACGGCGCGGCTTGACATGCTCTTTTTTCAACGGTTGTTCCAGCAGCGGATTGTCCATTAGAAAAATCTGGCCGACAGATAAATAATTTGCCGCCCGCCACCATGCATGGATTTGTTCAAGCTGCGGTTTAGTCAAGACATTTTCATGGGTTTGAGTTGTCATGGCCTATCCTCTTTTAACCGGGCCTTCACCAAGAGTTGCCTGGTCACCGTTTTCGGGAATATTTGTTTTCCAGTTCAAGCGATCATTGATTTGTTTTTCCAGTGCTTGGGAAGATTTCGGCTCTCCATGGGTGATAAAGGTTTGTTTGGGCGGGGCTTTAAAACCCTGCAACCAATCTAAAATAGCCTTTTGATCTGCATGGGCAGAAAATCCGCCGATGGTGATTATGCGGGCCTTGACCGGAATTTCCTTTCCGAAAATCTTAACTTTTTTCGTGCCGTCAACAAGGCGTCGGCCCAACGTACCTTCGGCCTGAAAGCCGGTAATCAGTATTGTGTTTTCACGGCGGTCCAGACCATGCCTTAAATGATGCAGGATACGTCCTGCATTGCACATGCCGCTTGCTGATATAATGATTGCACCAGAACTGATTGTGTTAAGCGCCATGGATTCCTGCACGGTTTCGGTGAACTTCAGCGTCATCTCGTGATTGTGATGTTCATACCAGTCAACCAGTTCCATCCCCTTTTTATCAAACAGTTCGATATGATGGCGGGTCAGGCGGGTCACTCTTTGGGCCATGGGTGAATCGAGAAAGACGGTAAGGTTTGAGACCCTTTTGTCTTTTGTTAAACTGTAGAGATAATAGATAATCTCCTGGGTTCGCCCGACCGCAAAAGCTGGAATAATAATATTACCCCTGCCGGGCACAATTGTATCGTTGATGGCATCGACCAATTCGTCCAGTGAGGGCCTCAAGGCTTTATGCTGGCGATCTCCATAGGTCGATTCTACAATCAGATAATCCGTTTTTTCGATACGTACTGGATCCCTCAGGATTGGCCGCCCCGGTTGACCAAGGTCACCGGAGAATACGATTTTTTGTTCGTGTTTTCCCTGCCTGATCCAGATCTCCAAAATTGCTGAACCGAGAATATGACCCGCATCACGCATACAAACCCTGACGTTGTCATGTGGGTTGTAGGTTTCATCATAAGATTGCGGTTTAAGCTGCTGCAATGACTTTTCCGCATCAACAATTGTATAGAGCGGCGTAATCGGCTTTTCATGTTTTTTACGTTTTCGATTTTCCCGCTCTGCACTTGTTTCATGAATATGGGTGCTATCGCGTAACATGATTTCCAGCAATTGAGCCGTTGCATCAGTTGTATAAATCGGGCCTTTAAAACCATCGCGACACAGTTTCGGAATTAACCCGCTGTGATCGATGTGACCATGAGTGAGAACAAGAAAATCAATCTCATGTGGCTTAAATGAAAAGTTGGAGCGGTTTTTGGCATCGGCATGCTTGCCACCTTGAAACATCCCGCAATCAACCAGGAATTTGAAAGATGGTCCTTCGACAAGGTAGCAGGAACCCGTGACTTCTCCCGCAGCGCCCAGAAATGAAATGTTTAGTTTTGTTTTTGTTGTCATTTTCGTTGCTCCTTGAGCACTGTGAAAAAACTGGATTATTCAGGTGGGACGCCGTGATAGAAATCACTGATAAATTCAACGGCCTGTTCGGCGCAATCGGTAATGGTAAACAGTGTCAGATCTTGCTTGCTGATAAAGCCTTCTTGCGCGAGAAACTCAAAGTTTACCGCCCTCGACCAATACTCTTTCCCCATTAAAACGATGGGTAATGGAGGCACTTTTTTTGTCTGCACAAGGGTCAAAACATCGAACAATTCATCTAAAGTGCCAAACCCGCCGGGAAATGCCAGAAGGGCTTTGGCCCGCATTAAAAAATGCATTTTGCGCAAAGCAAAATAGCGGAACTGAAAACATAATTGCGGCGAGATGAAAGGATTGGGTGTCTGCTCGTGAGGCAGTTCAATATTAAGACCGATTGAGCGGGCGCCAACATCATCAGCCCCCCGGTTGGCAGCCTCCATTATGCCCGGACCACCGCCGGTTACGACAACAAAATCACACCTGCATTCATCCTGAAACCGCTTTGAAACAAGAGCGGCGAACTTTCGCGCTTCATTGTAATATTTTACATATTTTCGCCGCTTCTGCAGCAATTCATATTCCGAAAGGAGTTCTGCATCATCCGGTGTTTTTCCAAGTTTTTCATCAAGCCTGGCAAGCTCTGTGTCAATCTGGCCGCCAGATAACAAACGGGCACTGCCAAACACAATGACGGTTGAACCAATACCCTGTTTGCGCATAGTCCATTCAGGCTTCAGGTATTCGAGCTGAAGGCGAACGGCGCGCAAATCATCATGTTCAAGAAAATCCGGATCATCAGTTGCAAGACGATAGGTCGGGCTTTCCATCAGAGTTTTTATGCGATTGGTGCGTGTGGTATCATCACTCATTTGAGCCTCCATTGTTGCTATCCCGGTGCGATTTTGGAACCATGAAACCTTTAAGCAGCATATCAAGCAAGCGCTGACCTTCTTCGGGTAAATTAAAATTGCGATTGTTGAGTGACCATCGCATTGCAAGGCCTTGAATGAGGGCCAAAATCAAATAGGCACCATCATCA
The DNA here is from genome assembly GCA_021775475.1 of Hyphomicrobiales bacterium. Classification (GTDB taxonomy): domain Bacteria; phylum Pseudomonadota; class Alphaproteobacteria; order Rhizobiales; family JAJFHR01; genus JAJFHR01. The sequence continues at coordinate 54,295 of JAJFHS010000039.1, read as the reverse complement.
CTGTCCAAAGACGGCTTAAACCTGCCAGCTGTAATTTCTGCCTCGATGAGTTCTGAAAAATGCCTGTGGCGACTGGCAATCAGACTTGCAAAAAAAGCCCGAAGCTGATCGTTTTCTGCATGTAACTCACGCGAAAACAAAATAGCGGGAATTGCCGGTGTTGTTTCAATAAAGGCGAGTTGCCCGATAACCAAACTTCTAAGATCATCAATTGGCAGATTACCCCGATTTGGGGCCAAAGCCATTTTTGCCTTGAGCAATGTTCCTATGTGGCGACCGACAGCCTCCCAGATTGCACCCTTGGTTGGGAAGTGGCGAAAAATTCCTGGTTGAGAGATGCCAATTTCCCTGGCCAGGTCTTCAGTTGTCAATCTATCGGGGCCAATTTCACCAGCAAGGCGCAAGGTCGCGTCAATGATTTCTTCTTTTCGTTCTGCGGCACTTTTTCTTTTGCGCACTGGCATTGGGATACCTCGTTCAATCTGGATGGCGTTATTTTCCGACAGTGAAATCAACTCCTTGCGAATTGCGAAACCTGTTTTCTTTTATATGCTCAAAGGTCACACACGTCAGACCGCGGCGTGGACCATTTATCATGTCCATGCAGATCTGCTTTCCTTTGAACCACCACGTACCTTTGCCAGACATGAAGGGCATTTTCATTGTTACAGTACCATTGTTTTTATACACAAGCTGTACCGGCATGCCCATTTTCTTGGCGTGAAGCTTTTTACCGACCAGCTGACTTGAAACTTGTTCCTGGTTCAAAGGAGCTGCCAATGCTGGATTTGCCGACATCGCAAGAACTACCGCAAATATAAAGCTAGCCCTTTTTTCGTGTTTTGACATTATGTGTCCGTTTTCATGAGTGAAGGCATGATTTGATACAGGTTTTTGTATCGGCGGTTTTTGATTACGTCGATGCATGGTCTTGCATACTCTTGTTCCAGGCCGCTCCAGTGACAAGCGCAATTGCCAACCAGACAAAACTTCTCAAAGCCATCGCTATGACAGTGCGCATTTCAAAATTGCCACCTGTCGTGATGTGACCTGCAAGACCAATAAAGGCAATTAAAGTTGCAACAAGGATTATTCTGGAAAGGGTTAGCCCCCATTTTTGCCAGCAAAGAATGCCCATACCAGCCGCCATATAAAAAAACCCGGTAATGAAATTAAACCACAGAATAAATGGCACATAATTGCCTGCATCAGCACGCGCCTGTCCGTCTATAAACAAGACCGAGCCTCCCGAGAACAGCGTCATCGCGCCAAAAATCAAGGCGATGGCCGCAATAAAATTAACCCATGCGGGTTTTGGGTGTTCAGGGGTTCTGGTCATTTTTTATCTGCTATTTATAAACATTACTTGTTAGTTAGTAATAACTAACTTATATATCTGTCAAGCAGTTTCAAGACCGATGGCAAAAAGTGTTACAGTAATCCGTTAGCGGAACAATACTTTTCAAAAAATCGGCAACGGGCCAAGGCTAAAACAGGAAGGGCAAATCATGCGCTGGAAAACAGGACTATTTCTAATCGTCGCCATTGCCATTGCCATTGGCGGCGGTGGATTTTTTGTCTGGCAACAGTTCAGGCCCGCAGACTTGCCTCCGGGTTTTGCAAGTTCAAACGGACGCATTGAGGCCGAGCGGACCGATATCGCAACAAAGTTTGCCGGGCGCATCGAGGACGTGCTGGTTGATGAAGGCGATGTTGTGACGGCAGGCCAGATTCTGGTTCGCATGGATTCGGCAGATATTGAAGCCCAGCTCCTGGAGGCGCGCGCAGCAACCGAGGAAGCTGAACAACAACTTGATCAGGCGATTGCGTTGCTTTCCCAGCGAAAAAGCGAATTGACACTGGCTGAACGCGAATATGAACGATCACGAGCTCTGGGCGAGGAAGGTTATACAACCGTTGAAAAGGTTGATCAGCGAAATGCCGCCCGGCTGGCTGCAAAATCTGCGGTAAAATCTGCTGAAGCAGGTGTAAAACGGGCAGAGGCTGGAATAAAGGTAGCCATTGCACGCACCTCAAGGTTTGAGGAAAACCTGAAGGATTATGTTCTGAAAGCTCCTGTCAGCGGGCGGGTGCAATATCGCCTTGCCCAACCAGGTGAAATTGTCGGGGTCGGGGGAAAAATCATTACCATCCTTGATTTGACAGATGTCTATATGACGATTTTTCTACCAACCCGCGATGCTGGCAAACTGGAAATCGGGGCGCAGGCCCGCATTGTTCCCGATGCAGCTTCTCAATATGTGGTGCCTGCCACGGTTTCATTTGTCGCTTCTGAGGCCCAGTTCACCCCGAAGTATGTAGAGACCGCAAATGAACGCGAAAAACTGATGTTCAAGGTCAAATTACGCTTACCCGTTGCAGTGCTGAAAAAATATGCCAAACGGGTAAAGGCAGGCATTACCGGTGTTGGTTATGTCAGGCTTTCACCAACAGCCCAATGGCCGGAAAACCTGAATGTCAAGTTGCCTGTAGTTCAGGGTTCTGATGATGGCTGACACGCAGGTTTTTGTTGCAAAAATAAAATCGGCAAACCACCGATACGGTGAAACGATAGCACTTGATGGCGTTTCCATTGATGTGCCTCGCGGAGAAATGGTTGGTTTGATTGGTCCTGACGGTGTCGGCAAGTCTACGCTTTTGGGTCTGATGGCCGGGGTGCGCAAAATACAACAGGGAAATGTTGAGGTGCTCGGTGGTGACATGGCTGAAACCAGACACCGCGAAGCGGTTTGTTCGCAAATTGCATATATGCCACAAGGCCTTGGACATAACCTTTATCCGACCTTGTCGGTTTTTGAAAATATTGATTTTTTTGGCCGATTGTTTGGACAATCAGCACGCGAACGAGCCTGGCATATCAAAGATCTGTTGCAAAGCACGGGGCTTGCTCCGTTTGCCAATCGGCCGGCGGGTAAACTGTCAGGCGGCATGAAACAAAAACTATCCCTTTGCTGCGCCCTTATTCATGACCCTGATCTTCTTGTTCTGGATGAACCGACCACTGGCGTGGATCCTTTGTCACGCCTGCAATTCTGGGAACTCATCGACCGCATTCGCGTCCGGCGGCCCGATATGAGTGTCATTACGGCAACCGCCTATATGGAGGAAGCAGAAAGATTTGATCACCTGATTGCGATGGATGATGGAAAGGTTTTGGCCGTTGGTACTTCTGATGAAATAAAACAGCAAACGGGTGCCAAGACACTTGAGGAAGGCTTTATTGCCCTGTTGCCGGAGGCCAAACGCCAGGGGCATAGCGCTGTTGTGCTGCCGCCAAGAGTTGCTCATAAAGGCGTGTTGGCAATCGAAGCTGAAAACCTGACCATGAAATTCGGCGACTTTACAGCCGTTGACCAGGTCAGTGTAAAAATTGAACGTGGAGAGATTTTTGGTTTTCTGGGCTCGAATGGCTGCGGTAAAACCACGACAATGAAAATGCTGACCGGTCTGCTGGCACCGACGCGAGGAACGGCAAAATTGTTTGGCAGGACGGTTGAGGCCAATGACCTGGAAACGCGCCGCCGGGTTGGTTACATGTCGCAATCATTTTCCCTTTATGGCGAACTGAGCGTGCGACAAAATCTTGATCTGCATGCGGATTTGTTTGACCTGCCCAAGGCGCAGCGCAAAATCAGGGTTGCAGAAATGATCAGGCGGTTTGATCTTGAAGATGTCAGGGATGAACTGCCACAAGGCCTTCCCCTTGGTGTGCGTCAGCGATTGCAATTGGCGGTTGCAGTCATTCACCAGCCGGAAATGCTCATTCTTGATGAGCCCACCTCGGGGGTTGACCCCATAGCGCGGGATGAATTTTGGCGAATGTTGATCGACCTGTCGCGCAAAGACGGTGTTACTATTTTTATTTCCACCCATTTTATCAATGAGGCGGAGCGATGCGACCGCATATCCCTGATGCATGCGGGAAAAATTCTGGCAATGGACAGGCCGGATGCCTTGCGCAAGGCACGACGGGCAAAAACGCTGGAGGATGCATTTATTGGCTATCTTAAAGAGGCCAGTGGCGATGCGTCTGTGGACGATGCATCGCAACCAGAACGCGTGCCGGAACTGGCAAAGGCAACAACCTCTGCGCCCAGGCTGTTTTCACCAAATCGCATGTGGGCATTCGCACGCCGCGAAGCCATGGAACTGGTACGCGACCCCATTCGGGTGATGTTTGCCTTGCTTGGACCAGTTATTCTGGCAATTGCCATGGCCAATGGCATTTCTTTTGATGTTGAAAAACTTGATTATGCCGTGCTTGACCAGGACAGATCGCAGGAAAGCCAGACGTTTCTTGAGAACTTTTCAAGCTCACGCTATTTTAACCACAAAACACCGATTACCAGTCGAATCGAGCTGGACAAGCGGCTGCGAAACGGCGAGCTGAAGTTTGCCCTTATCATTCCACCTGATTTTGGCCGCGATCTGTTAAAAGGTCACACTCCTGATGTTGGTGCCTGGTTTGATGGCGCGGTTACCTTTCAGGCAGAAACCTCGCGCGGATATGTGCAAGGCGTTCTGAGCCGTTATCTGGCTGAATTTGCCCGGCAGGAAAAAGGCGGTGCATCTGCGACTGTATTGGCCGATATTGCAACCCGGTTCAGATACAATCAGGCATTCCTGAGTGTCTTTGCCATTTCGCCCGGTGTTTTGATGTTGTTGATGTACATGTTTTCCACCATGTTGACAGCGCTTGGTGTTGTGCGCGAAAAAGAGCTGGGCTCGATTACAAACCTTTATGCTTCACCGGCCAGTAAACTGGAATTTCTGGTTGGCAAACAACTGCCCTATGTCGGATTTGGTATTATCAGTTTTGCCAGTCTTGTTGCCCTGATGGTGCTGTTTTTCGATGTGCCGGTTACCGGTAACTTTTTTGCCCTTGCTGTTGGCGCGATGTTGTTTGCGGTTGCGGCCACCTCTCTGGGGCTGGTTATCTCATCTTTTGTCTCGACCCAGCTGGCAGCGATTTTCGGATCAGCCATTATTGTCATGATCCCGACACTGAACTTTTCGGGTATGATGTATCCTGTCTCGACCCTTGAAGGCGGCGGCTGGTTTGTCGGCCATGCCTTCCCTGCCCTTTACTTTCAGAAGATCACCAGTGGGGTTTTTAACAAGGGTCTCGGGTTTGCCTCGCTTTATCAAAACTATTTGTGGATCGGGTTTTTCTGTTTGTTGTTTTGGACCCTGGCAACCTTGTTGCTGCGAAAACAGGAGGCATGATGGGCCGGTCGTTCAAAAATATTTATCGACTGGGTCTGAAGGAGCTGAACAGTTTACGGCGCGATCCGGTGTTGATTTTCCTGATCATATTTACCTTCACCTTTGCAATCTACTCGGTGGCAACCGGTGTTCAGACAGAGTTGCGCAATGCTTCAATTGCAATTGCGGATGAAGACCAGTCAGAATTGTCGCGGCAAATCCGGGCGTCATTCCTTAAACCTTATTTCAAGCAACCAGCACTCATCGGACTGGAAGAAATTGATCGATCAATGGATGCCAGCCGCTATGCATTTGTAATTGACATTCCGCCCGATTTTCAGGCCGATATCATGGCGCAGCGCAAGCCAACTTTGCAGGTTAACGTAGATGCAACCGCCATGACACTGGCTGGAAACGGGGCTGCCTATATCCAGACAATCATTAACCGGGAAATCGGAGAATTTGTCAGAAAATCAGGCACAAACTCCAAACCGGCGGTTACCATTTCCATGCGCACCCGGTTCAATCCCAATCTTGAGTCAAGCTGGTTTATGGCGGTTATGCAGGTTGTCTCAAACATTACCATGCTGTCGCTTATCCTGTCTGGTGCAGCGGTTATCCGCGAGCGCGAGCGCGGCACGATTGAACATCTGCTGGTTATGCCGGTGACACCGGGAGAAATCATGCTGGCCAAAATATGGGCCAACGGCCTGGCAATTATTCTGGCTGTGACCTTATCGCTTTATGTTGTTGTTCAAGGCGTTCTGGCTGTTCATATCAGCGGGTCAATTCCATTGTTTATTGTGGGCACGTCGTTATTTTTATATGCAATGACCGCCCTTGGGATTGTGTTGTCCACCTATGCCAAATCCATGCCGCAATTTGCCTTACTGGCAATACCGTTTTTTGTTGTCATGAACATGCTTTCCGGCGGCACATCGCCGCTGGAGGGAATGCCGAAGTTTCTGCAAATCATCATGCAGGCCTCACCTTCAACCCACTTTACCAGCTTTGCCCAGTCTGTTCTGTTTCGCGGGGCGGGTGTGGATGTTGTCTGGCCGCAGATGTTGATAATGCTGGCCATCGGCACTGTATTGTTCCTGATCGCCCTTGCCCGTTTTCGCTCAACAATGTCGGCTTCAGGTTGAAGAGTATTGTCATGCTGTGGCTTTTGCAGCTTTTTCTATTATCCATGCTTGAGGTTAGATCCTCCGTCTTTAGACGGACAGCTTTAGCGTGGATCAAAGACTCATAATCTCAATCTCCCTGAAAATGAAGGTCCCGAAGGGGGTATGCGATGTGCCGGTACAGTTGAGTTCGCCGGACTGGATGCTCCCCCTAATCCTGTCCGTTCAAATATACTGGCGAAGCTGGGATAAAGAATTATTGCCAAATCTAAATACAACTGAAGCAACGCTCTGGATGAGACATCGCCCGGCGTTATCTGACAGTCTGCCAGTGATCGGTCCGCTGCCAGGCCATCCAAATGTGCTGGCAGCTTTCGGTCATGGCCACACCGGTCTGACCGGTGCGCCAATGACCGGACGAATTATAGCCAGTCTGGTTTTCGGGGTACCGCTGAACGTCGACATTACCCCTTATCAACCTGAACGTTTTTCTCTGTCTATAGGCTCAAGCCTAAACTGACGCACACCAAATGAATTTGCAGCTGGCCCAAAACGGACCATAACATGAACAGGGCCAACTTGTGAATGAGGACAGCTTGGGAACCGGGTCACCGTTAAGTGGCATGGCATAAGACCAGACTAACTTCCTTCAATCATTCACTTGCCATTTTGAAATTGCGATTTCGGCTTGCCGCCCTTTTACGAATATCGTTTTGTCATCATTAAAATCGTTGGCCTTGGCCAAACCAATGGTTTTTTTGTCAGCTATGATTTCGCCGCCAGATGCATTTGAGCATAATCGGGCCGCAACATTTACCGTATCGCCGATTATTGTAAAATCCATTCGATCGCCAGAACCTAACAATCCAGCTACAGCGGGCCCGGAGTACAAACCAATTCCGACCGTAAGAGTGTGTTCTGAATGAGATAATTTTTTTTGAATGGAAACTGCAGCACGTGTCGCGCGCTCCCAACGGTTTTCACCTTCAAAATACGCAAAAACAGCATCACCAACAAATTTATCTATATCGCCGCCTTCACTTTCAATTTCCTCTACCTGAATATCAATTATATTGTTCAACGTCCTGAAAACGCGTTCAGGAGACTGGTTTTCAGAAAATGCCGTAAACCCTCGAATGTCTGAATAAAAAACAGTGATGTCGATTTCCATTTCATTTCTGCCTTGTGAGGGCTGATTTTCCTGCATTGCGGAAACGGCTCGACGTGAGACAAGTTTTTCCAACCTTCTTCGCATGGAAATTATAACGGATGTGCGCTTCTCAATTTCTCGCTGAGCAGACCTAACGATTGGGAAAAACAATAAAGTTAAAACCCCCAAGGTCCCCAAAAGAGATAAAATGATTGGAAAAAACAACCCTTTCAGCATGAATGAGTATTCGCCATGGATGGATTCATACAATTCAAAAACGGCGGCAAGTTTCCCCTGTTGATAGTATGGAATATACAGCTCTAAAACCTTCGATCCGTCTTTTTCTTGTTGGTTGACAATAGACGGGGTGCCTTGCTCAGTAACGGCTCTGAGCGCTTGATTGTTTTCCAGTTTGCCAATTTCCTGAATTTTATGCGAATATAAAATCTTTTTACTGAGCGCGTAAACTTTCAGGCCAATCAGTTTGTATTCAGCCTGCTCCTTGGAAAATGCCTTTGATAACTTGGCGAGATCAGCTTTGGAAATGGATTGCCCTTTTAGAATTTGTTGCCAAATAAGAGGCCACTGGAGTGAGATGTCACTTGCAATGTTTTCAGTGATTTTTGTTGCTCGCTCCAAATAAATTTTTTCCGAGCTTTTTTCAATAACAAAGCCGACCAGTGCAATGGTCAGTACAAAAAAGAACAGCAATGCAGGAAACAAGCGAAAGTAGAATTTTTTTGCCAGCGGATATGGTTGTTCCAGATGATCAGACATTTTGCCAATTACTATATAAAAACGTTCTTGGAGTGAGAATTGACGATAGCACGGTACTCATGATTTGAAACTTGCCGTATTACAGAACTCTATGCAGCGTTCGATCCAACTTAATTGGAGAATGCAAAACAGGTGATTGATGAATGTTTTGACACTTCACGTATCACTCGCGCAACTTTACTAAAAGATTGCAGTGCCGCAAACAGCTGATATATCGTTAAAAATTGGAGCGGGCGATGAGATTCGAACTCACGACCCCAACCTTGGCAAGGTTGTGCTCTACCCCTGAGCTACGCCCGCTCGACTTCCGGCGTTTGCTGAATTTTAAAATTCAACGTCTGGATCGAGCGATGTTATTGCGCAACATGTTGGTAAATGCAATAGAAACCGTCAAACAAAATGCATTAAAAGTTGAGAATACCAATTTTGGAACAAAAGACACCATGGCCCTGACCCCGCAACTGCTTCTCGAAGAGCTTGACAGGCTTGATATTTCTTATGACCTCTATTGCCACCCGCCTCTGGGCACGGTGGAAGAATCCCAGCAATTGCGCGGGGAAATAAGTGGGGGGCATTGCAAAAACCTGTTTTTGAAGGACAAAAAGGGAAAATTGTGGCTGGTGGTCTGTCTTGAAGATGCTCACGTTGACATGAAAACACTGAACAGTAAAATTGGCTCAGCGCGTTTAAGTTTTGGCAGACCTGAGCTGATGTTGGAGGTATTGGGCGTTACGCCGGGCTCTGTCACCCCGTTTGCCCTTATCAATGATAGCGATGCCCGCGTCAATGTTGTCCTCGACGCAAAAATGATGGCGCATGAAAAACTTAACTTTCATCCGCTAACCAATGAACAAACCATAACAACGGCATCCAGAGATCTGCTGGTTTTTATCAAGACCTGCGGTCATCAACCTCTCGTTGTTGACATCGAATAACGAAATCAATTGACCGGATAATCACGTGTTGTTCACATCGCAATTGAACTATCTCACCATCACCACCATTTTAGGATATAATCAAGCCAGAACATAACGTGCAATTTGCAGGAGAGTTATAGGATAAATGAGTGAAATACTGTTAGGCGGCAACGCCGAGAATGCCATGAAAGATCTGATAAAGGTTGGCGATACCAAGAGTTTTGCCGTGGACGTTATTGAGGCGTCCAAACAGGTGCCGGTTATTGTCGATTTCTGGGCACCGTGGTGTGAGCCGTGCAAACAGCTTGGGCCGGCAATTGAGCAAGCTGTCATGGCGGCTCAAGGTAAGGTGAAGCTGGTAAAAATTGATGCCGAAGAAAATCAGCAACTGGCGTCGCAATTACGAGTACAATCAATTCCAACGGTTTTTGCCTTTATAGATGGTCGGCCGGTTGATGGTTTTGCCGGTGCATTGCCGCAAAGTCAGGTTGCGGAATTTATTAAAAAAATCATTTCAATGGCTCCTGACGATGGGTTGGACGAAGCATTTGCAGCGGCAGAAAACGCCCTGCAGAACAATGATCCGTTAGCTGCAGCGCAGATTTATGCGCAAATCATTCAACATCAAAATGATAATGTGAAAGCCATTGCCGGTCTGGCGAAATGCCAGATTGAGGCAGGCGAATTTGACCTGGCGAGAAAAACCCTTGGCCTGACACCACCTTCAATGGAAAATGATCCCGATATTGCCAGTGCACGCGCTTCATTGGAACTGGCGGAACAGCCGGGTGACAGTTGTGAAGATGCGGATCTGGTGGCAAGGTTTGAAGCTAATCCTGAGGACCTGCAAACGCGCCTTGATCTGGCGTTGGCACTCAACCGGAAAAATGACCGCGAAGGGGCCGTTGATCATCTAATCGCAATTATGACAAAAGATGCAAACTGGAATGATGAGGCAGCACGCAAACAGCTGTTACAGTTTTTTGAAGCCTGGGGTTTTGCCAATCCAGCCTCCGTTGCTGGCCGCCGCCGCCTGTCGACCTTACTGTTCTCGTAAAAGGGAGTGCCGTGCCCTATCTTTCTCAAAACTACAAATCACCAACGGATATACCCACAACTGTGCCGATCTTTCCGCTGGGCGGAGCGCTGTTGTTGCCGCGCGGACAGCTGCCGCTGGTAATTTTTGAGCCGCGTTATCTGGAGATGGTCAACGATTCAATGTCGGCTGATCGACTGATAGGTATGATACAACCAGCCAGCGAAGCCGATATTGCCAGGCAAAGTGACGCTGATCTGCGTCCCGAAACTGCCAAAGTCGGGTGTGTGGGGCGTATCACATCATATACGGAAACCGGCGATGGCCGCATTTTAATCACCCTGTCGGGCATTGCCCGCTTCAAAGTCATCAAGGAGCTTGAGTGCCCCTATGCCTATCGCATGTGCCAGATTGATTGCGAGCCTTACATTGACGACTTCACCCCCGGCATTGGCGAAGAAGATGTCAATCGCGAGGTGTTACTGTCGACATTCAAAAACTATCTTTCTATCCATGGCCTTGAAGCGGATTGGGATTCGGTTCACAAATCATCCAACGAAACTCTGGTTAATTCCCTGTGCATCATGTCACCTTATGGCCCCCAGGAAAAACAGGCGCTGCTGGAAGCCCAAGACCTTAAAACCAGGGCCGATATATTGATTGCCCTGACCGAAATGGAGCTGGCCCAGACTACCGATGATACAGATAAAACCCTGCAATAGACCATTAGTGAGAACGTAAATGAGCAAAAAACCGGATAAAGCAAAGGCTGCCAAGCCTGCCACCAGGGATGGGTCGACAATCAATCGCGTTGATCCCAAGTTGTTGGAAATTCTGGTTTGTCCGGTGACAAAGCAGCCGCTTGAATATAATAGTGAGCGCCACGAGCTTATCAGTCCTGCTGCCAGGCTGGCGTATCCAATTCGCGATGGAATTCCCATAATGTTGGCGGAAGAAGCCCGCTCTTTGGACGAGGAACAAAAATGAACACTGATATTAAAGCCTGGCCAACTGAACTGCGAGTGCGTGATAAGGGCGATACTCTTGCCGTCAGTTTTGATACCGGTGAGAGTTTTGATTTGTCGGCCGAATATCTGCGGGTGGAAAGCCCCAGTGCCGAGGTTAAGGGTCATGGCCCGGGGCAAGAAGTCACAATAGCGGGAAAGGTTCTGGTTAAGATATTAAACGTCGAGCCGGTGGGGAATTATGCCGTAAAAATCCAGTTTACCGACCGCCATTCTTCCGGAATTTATTCATGGGATTATCTTCACAAGCTTGGCATTGAATACGACCAAATCTGGGCTGCATATCTGCAAAAACTCGAAGATGAAGGCAAATCACGCGGCGGATGAAATTTAACACCTTGCAATCATATAGTTTTAGTCGACAAGAACAGTTTTCTCTAATCAGCCAGGTGTTATGTAACCGTCGATTATGAGGGAGAAAATGATTGCCTGAGGCTGATTTTCGTGCCACTTAAGGCGGGTTGACAATTAAAATTAAACGGAAAATCAATGTCGAGTACGTTCGAAACTGTCGCAGATATTATCTCCACCACATGCGATATCCCGTTAGAAGAAATTACGCCGGAAAGCAACGCTATGGAGGATCTGGGGATAGACAGCCTGGATTTTCTCGATATTGCGTTTGCCATTGACAAGTCATTCGGAATCAAAATCCCCCTGGCCGCCTGGTCAGAGGAATTGCAGGCTGGCAATGCCAATGTTGAGGATTACTTTCTCCTGAAAAACCTTTGTGCGCGGATTGATGATCTGGTAGCCGACGCGCAGAAAAGCTGAGAGCCGCCAAAACGAATGCGCCTTGAATATTTTCAGATGATTGATAGCATTGAGGCGCTGGATGCGCATGAGGCGCGGATAACTGCTCGCGCGCATGTACCAAAACAAAGCCCGGTGTTTGAAGGGCATTTTCCCGGTCATCCGCTGGTGCCAGGCGTATTATTAATCGAGACCATGGCGCAGGCGTCAGGTTATCTGATCATTGCGCTCAACGATTACACCTCGATGCCTTTTCTGGCGAGCGTCAAGGACGCAAAAATGAGATCGTTTGTCTCCCCGGATACAGATTTAACAATCACCGCTCAACTGATCCATGAAGGTTCCGGTTTTACTGTTACTAAAGCCCATATTGACCATGATGGCAAAAAGATATGTGATGCTCAATTAACGTTGCGCACAATGGCATTTCCAACAAAAGATCTGGAAAATCACATGCGGGCGCAGGCTGAAAAAATCGGCCTGATGAAGGCAGGTTGAAATTATGGCTGATGATGATAATGAGGTTTGGATTACCGGGTTAGGGCTGGTCAGTTCTTTAGGTGAAGGCTGTGAAGAGCACTGGCAAAAGCTTGGGTCCGGTGGCAGCATAGAGCCGGTTATAGAAAATGAAGCCTTCAGCCCTTATCCGGTTCATCCGCTGGTGGAACTCGATTTTACCAAACAAATTTCCGGCCGTTCTGATTTGCGACAGATGGGCAAGTGGCAAAAGCTGGGGACTTATACCGCCGGCATGGCGCTGGATGATGCCGGAATTTCCGGCAATGAAGAATTGTTGTCAAAAACCAATATGATTGTTGCTGCCGGTGGCGGTGAGCGTGACATGGGTGTTGATGCCTCTCTACTGGAAACGGCGGGCAAGCCTTCAGGTGGTGAAGAGGCGCGCAATGAAATTCTTATGAATGATTTACGCCCGACCCACTTTCTGTCCGAACTGTCCAATTTACTTGCCGGTAACATCTCGATTGTGCATGGCGTTATTGGATCTTCGCGTACATTTATGGGCGAGGAAATGGCCGGATTTTCGGCCGTAGAAGTCGCTGCGCGGCGCATTCAGGGCCAGCAGGGTGAGCTTTTTCTGGTTGGCGGTGCGTTTAATGCCGAACGTGAAGATATGCTTCTGCAACTCGATGTTGGCAGCACTCTTCTGACCGATACCTATGCGCGCCTGTGGCAACGTCAATCAGCTGGCGGCGGTATGGTTCTGGGCAGCGCCAGTGCCTTTTTGGTGCTCGAATCAAAACGCCATGCGATGGCCCGTGGCGCAAAGCCTTATGCTAGGCTTTCGGCAATTGTATCGGGGCGTAGCAATAGAATAGACAATCAGACTGCAGCCAGACAGCAATTCGACGCTCTGAGCAATGATATTTCTCCCGGGTCTCTGGCATATTTAAGCGGTGCGTGCGGTATAGAGGCTGTGACACGTCACGAACTGGCGTTGGTGGCTGACCTGAATGACAGTGGTTATGAGGTTGCCTTGCGCGGATTTGGCTCAGTGTTGGGCCAGTCAGTTGAAGCGCATTTTCCAGCCGGGTTGGTGCTGGGTGCGCTGGCTGCGTCAAAAGGTCAATTTTATGATCCCTTTGATACGTCTGGCGCAGAACAGATCACGTCAAACAACGCTGAACAGGTTATAGTTACAACTTGGGGGGCGTTTTCTGGTGAAGGAATGGCACTTGTCGAGAAAATATCCTAATATCCAATGATTATGCCGTGGATGGAGACTGATACATGAGCCAGGAATTGCTTGACGATAAAGGACGCCCGGTTGTCGTTCTCACCGGTTTTGGTCTGGTAACACCTCTGGGACGCGGCAGACAGGATAACTGGCGTGAGCTTGTTAATGGCACCAGTGGTATTTCGAAAATAACCCGGTTTTCCACTGAGGGCCTCAACACAAAAATTGCCGGAACCGTTGATACTGGAGATATGGCACATTTGTCGGGCCAGGCGCGGGCGCTGGCGCTGGCGATTGAGTCTGCAGTTGAGGCCATTGCTCAGGCAAATATTGGCACGCCGGGATCATTTCCCGGTCCGCTTTTTCTGGCAACCCCTCCGGCCACTTTGGAATGGACCCATCGAAAAGCGCTGTACACCCATGCCAGCGATGATAATGCGGCAGGTTATGAGCGCTTGTTGAAAGCGGCACGCTCGGGAAAATTCAACGAGCTTTATGGCCTTTATCAATATGGCGGAGTGGGCGATGAGCTTGCTGACAAGTTGGGGACCCGGGGCTTGCCTATTTCACTTTCCACGGCTTGCGCATCAGGTGCCTCAGCCATTCAGCTTGGCGTTGAAGCCATTCGCCGCGGAGATACGCAAGTTGCCTTGTGCATTGGCACCGATGGATCGGTTACTGTCGAAGGATTGGTGAGATTTTCACTGCTATCAGCGCTTTCCACCCAAAATGATTTACCGGAAAAAGCATCAAAGCCTTTTTCCAAAAACCGCGACGGCTTTGTTATGTCGGAAGGCTCGGCTGCTTTTGTGTTTGAAACATACGAAAATGCCCGCGCGCGTGGTGCTGAAATACTCGGTGTGATGCGCGGGTGTGGCGAACGTGCCGATAATTTTCACCGGACGCGCTCAAAACCTGACGGCTCTGCCAATATCGGTGCCATTCAAAATACGCTCGATGATGCGGGCGTTGGCATAGATGAGATCGATTACATCAATGCACACGGAACCAGCACGCCGGAAAATGACAAGATGGAATATCTGTCCCTGAAAGCTGTTTTTGGTGATCGGCTTACCAACATTCCGATCAGCTCCAATAAATCCATGATCGGCCATACATTGACAGCTGCTGGTGCGATTGAAGCTGCGTTTTCTTTTCTTACCATTCAAAATAATATTGTGCCGCCAACAATCAATTATGATATGCCCGATCCCGATATTGAACTCGACATCGTGCCAAATAAAAGCCGGGCGGCCAATGTTAGTATGGTGCTGTCTGATTCATTTGGGTTTGGCGGGCAGAATGTATGTCTGGTGCTGGCAGCGGAGCCTGCCTGATTTTTCCGGAGATTTTTTTAGTGAGCAATTCAAATAACACTAAGCGCGTTCTGGTTACGGGGGGAGCCCGCGGAATAGGCAGTGCTATTGTGCGCAGTCTTGGGGCCAGCGGTTATGATGTCCAGTTTGTCTATCATTCATCTGACGAACGAGCCCAATCTCTCTTGCAAGAGCTGAAGAATGCATACAAAGGGCAAAATTTTGCTGCTCATAAAGTCGATCTGGGCGAACGTGCTGCGGTTGATGTGTTTGCCGAGCAATTGTCAGAGCAGGATACATTCTATGCCTTTGTGCATAATGCCGGTCAATCGTATGACACGTTGGCAGCACTTGTGGATCAGGACCGGGCCGAGGCCATTATGCAGGTGAATTTCTGGTCGCTCACCCGGTTGATCACAGCTCTGGTGCGCCCGATGACGCGGGCGCGTTCAGGCAGGATTGTCAATATCGGCTCGGTTGTTGCCTTGCGTGGCTCTACCGGGAATTCAATCTATGCAGCGACCAAAGGGGCAGCTTTAAGTTACCTGCGTACCCTGGCGATTGAGTTAGCGCCCAAGGGTGTCACCGCCAATACCATTGCTCCGGGGTTTGTCGACACCGATCTTTTGAGCAATTATGCGGCATACCGCGAAAAAATTGAAAAACAAATTCCCGCGGGCAGATATGCCCAAGCCGATGAAATTGCCGGGCTGGTGCAATATCTGTTGTCACCACAAGCTGCTTACGTAACCGGAAGTCTGCTGCCGATAGATGGCGGGCTGATGGCCGGTCTTGGAGGAAAACGCTGATGCGCGCACTGGTGATTAAAGGGGCTCGTGATGTGGGCGTGATTGAGGTTGATGCTCCTGGTGCGCCGGCAGATGATGAAGTTCAGGTGCGTTTGCGCGCTGTTGCACTCAATCATATTGATGTCTGGGGCTGGCGCGGTATGGCCTTTGCCAAACGCAAGCTGCCGATTGTTGCCGGGGCGGAAGCTGCCGGAGAAATTGTAGCCTGCGGCAAGAATGTGACCGGGTTGTCTAAGGGGCAAATCGTTTCTTTGTACGGTGCAAAAACCTGCGGAACCTGTGCCGGTTGCGTTGAGGGACGGGATAACTTTTGCGAAGATGTGCAGGGTATCTATGGGTTTCATATTGATGGTTTTGCCCAGGAATTGATAAATATTCCCGCCCGCCTGGTGGTTGGCGCGCCTCGCGGCGTTGATGCTATTGCAGCAGCGTGTGCACCGGTTACATTCGGATGCGTTGAGCATATGTTGTTTGACAATGCAAAACTGAAACAAGGCGAGATTATTCTTGTTCATGCTGGCGGCAGCGGTATTGGTTCAGCCGCCATTCAAATGGCGAAATCCATTGGTGCCACGGTGATCACTACCGTGGGCAGCGACGAGAAAATCGAAGCAGCACTCAAACTTGGTGCCGATCACGTCATCAATTATAAAGAGGACCGCTTTGAAGGTGTGATCAGAAAGTTGACAAAGAAAAAAGGCATCGATGTTGTTTTCGAACACGTGGGCGTTGATACCTGGGCGGGCAGCATGTTTGTGCTGAAACGCGGCGGGCGACTGGTCACTTGTGGTTCAACCACCGGCATTATGGCGGAGATGAACCTGCATCAGTTGTTTCAGCAGCAGTTGCACATTTTTGGTAGTTTTGGCTGCACTCTCGGTAATATCAAGACCGTACTCGACAAGATGGCCGATAAGACTATTAATCCGGTGATCGACACATGTATCAGTCTCGACGAGATTGAGATCGGCCTGCAGCGCCTGGAAGATCGCAAGGTTTTCGGCAAAATCATCGTTACGTTATAATTATGTCTGCATTTCTTAAAAGGAATCGCAAATACCTGCGCGGGCCCCGTACCGTCATATGGTGGTTGCAGGCCCAACTCGTGTTAGCTTTGTTCTTTATATTCCGGTTGATTCCTGTGGAATATGCAACCGGATCTGTCGCCGCTGTCTTGCGCAATATGGGGCCGGTGCTGCCGCGCCATCGCACGGCTATGAAAAATCTCGAATTGACCTTTCCAGAAAAGACCAAAGCTGAACGTCGGCAAATCCTGTCTATGATGTGGGATAATCTGGCGCGGACTTCGATTGAGTATATTTATCTCGATACGCTTTTTGACTACGACCATGACAACCCTGATAATGGCAGGATTGAAATAGCGGGTGCGGAAAATTTCAAAAAACTGAATGAGGAAAAAAGACCCGCCATCATCTTCACTGGCCACCTGGCCAATTGGGAATTGCTGCCGATTGGCGCCAAAAACTATGGGCTCGACATCGCAGCACTTTACCGCACGCCGAACAATCCGTTTATTGCAAAACGCATTTTGCAGATACGATCAAAAATGATGGGAGAACTGATCCCCTCTGGGCCCGGTTCGGCATTGAAGATGATGTCGGTCCTAGAACACGGTGGCCGCCTCGGCATTCTGGTTGATCACAAGTTGAGATCGCGCAGCAATATAGAAATTCCTTTTTTTAGCCATCCCGCCAAAACCAATCCGTTGATTGGCAAACTGGCGCGCGAATTTGATTGTGTCGTCCATGGTGCCCGCGTCATTCGGTTGCCTGAGGGGCGGTTTCGTTTGGAAATCACCGATGAAATCAATCTGCCCCGGGACGCTGAAGGCCGAATTGACGCCAGACAAACCGTCATCGCGGTCACTCAGGTGGTTGAAGACTGGGTGCGTGAATACCCGGAACAATGGTTATGGGTCCACCGCCGCTGGGCAAAATAGGGCACAGACTTTAGTGCCTGAAGTGGCGCATTCCAGTAAAGACCATGGCAATTCCGGCGTCATCTGCAGCAGCTATCACTTCATCATCACGCATGGAACCGCCGGGTTGAATAACCGCGGTGGCTCCGGCTTCGATGGCGGTCAACAAGCCATCGGCAAACGGAAAGAAAGCGTCGGACGCAACCACCGACCCTTTGGCGAGACTGTCGGGGAGATTATCGGCATAAGCTGCATCTGCGGCCTTGTGGGCGGCGATGCGGGCCGAATCAACCCGGCTCATCTGTCCCGCACCAATACCCACTGTGGCGAGGTCTTTTACATAGATGATGGCATTTGATTTGACATGTTTGGCGACCTTAAAGGCGAAGGTCATATCGGCCAGCTCTGTTTGAGTTGGTGCCCGTTTTGTTACCACCTTGAGGTCTTTGGCATCAACAATACCGGCATCGCGCGATTGAACCAGATAGCCACCGGCAACCGAGCGCACATTAACACCTGCAGCTGTGGGGTCAGCGAGGTTGCGGGTCAACAGCAGGCGCAAGTTTTTCTTTGCGGCAATAATAGCAAGGGCATCTTCATCAGCGCCGGGGGCGATAATGACTTCGGTAAAAACTTTTGTGATTTCTTCGGCTGTTAAGGCATCGATTGGCCGATTGAGAGCGACAATACCGCCAAAGGCGCTGGTGGGATCGCAGCGCAGAGCAGAGCGATAAGCGTCGGTTAAGGTATCGCCCAAGGCAACGCCACAAGGGTTGGCGTGTTTTATGATGGCGATGGCGGCGTGGGTCTTGGCGCTAAACTCACTCACACACTCAAAGGCTGCATCGGTATCGTTGATATTGTTGAAGCTAAGCTCCTTGCCCTGAACCTGTTGGGCGGTGGCGACACCTTCGCGCGCCTGACCACCATGATAAAATTGTGCGTCCTGGTGCGGGTTTTCGCCATAGCGCAGGCTTTGTACCAGTGTGCCGCTAAAGCTTTGGCGCCGGGGTGCTTTGATTTCCTGATCCTGCGCAAACCAGGTTGAAATGGCGGTGTCATAGGCTGCCGTTCGCGCATATGCCGTGGCGGCAAGTTGCTGGCGCAGTTCATAAGAGGTTGCACCCTTGTTTTGTTTGAGCTCAGCTGCAACAGCATCATAATCTTCAACATCAACAATGACGGTAACATCACGATGGTTTTTGGCCGCTGAGCGGATCATCGCCGGGCCGCCGATATCGATATTTTCAATACAGGTGGCACGGTCGGCTCCTTTGGCAACAGTTGCTTCAAAAGGATAGAGGTTGACCACCAGTAAATCGATGTCACCGATATTATGATCAACTTGCGCCTGTTGATGCTGAGGATTATCGCGCACCGACAAAAGCCCGCCATGGACGATGGGGTGAAGGGTTTTGACGCGGCCATCCATCATTTCAGGAAACCCGGTCAATTCCGATACATCACGTACCGGCAATCCGGCGGTGCTAAGTGTAGCTGCCGTGCCGCCGGTTGAGACCAGTTCAATATCAAACTCAACAAGTGTTTGAGCAAATTCAATCAGGCCGGTCTTGTCGGAGACAGATAACAGGGCGCGGCGGATAAGGCGCGTGGTCATAGGAAATTCTACCGTTGGGTTAAAGAAAAATTCCCCTGCCCGATAGCATGTTTTGTTAACCGATAGAACCGGTCAATTTGTCGGAATTGTGTAAAATTATTTTGGGCTCACCAGGGGCTCATAAATCCTGCGTACCACAGCGTTCATCCACTGGCGGCCACGATGTCTTTTTTTATCGTGCAGGTTTGATCGCGGGAAGGGGTGTTGGGGTACGGATAGCCCGAGAAAATCGCACAGCAGGTTCCAGCTGTCGTCAGTTTCGAAACAGATTTCCAGCAACCGGTGTTCGGCATTATTTTCCTTAAAAAACCTTCTGACGTTTTCATTGTGCTGGCGATAGAAATCGCAATATTGTTTTTGTCGCCCAAAGGGTCGGTAATAGCCATAGGTATCCCACTCGCCTTTGCGCAAGGCCCGGGTCATGGCGTGGTTGACCTGACTTTGAAACCAGCGCTCGGGCGAAGAACGCATGGTCAATACGAATTTAGTGTCTTCACCGTAGCGGTCAAAAATCTCCTGGTAGTATAAGGGCCACGGCCAGTCCTGAAAGCCGTCATGGGCGGCAACGACAGAATCAAGTGCTGCGATGTTTCCGGGTGAACTTTTTTTCAATAAATCTTTTTGCGGCCCGTGAACTCTGTATCCCAACGCGGTCAGGGCATGGTCCAGCGATGTGGTGCCGGTCTTGTTGAGGCCGATGCCAAATACCTTGTTAAATCCGGGAGATTGCGTCATTGAATTCTCAAACTATGGCACAGGGATATGCTCTTCGCGGTCACATTAACCGAAATCACAACCGATACCAAATTTTCAGATATCACCCAGCGGCAGGCGGGTTTCCTGTTCGATTTTGGCCATGGCATCTTCTTTTGAGATACGCTCAGCGCTGACCTTTTTAAACGACCATTTTAATGTAACCTGATCGTGAACCTCGCCGCTGATGACCAGTTGACGGGTTTTTGCCGGCATCGGCTGGTCGAGCAGGTAAATGCTTTCGTCAATCGAGATTTTGCCGCTGAGGAGTGAAAAAACCCAGCCGGTTTTATCGGGCAGTATCAAAAACACCTGACGGCCATCGCGTGTTGGCGTTGGCTCGATATCGCGGTGCAGGTGAAAGCGCAGGGTAAATGTGTCGTGGGCATTTTTAATCAGGAGATTGCGGCGGCGTTGAATGCGGTTGATGCGATCTTCGCCGCGAACTTCATTGCCATTGTGGTTGAGAAAGATACGACGTTCGTGGCGCAGGCCGTAGCGATCGACATAACCGTCATGGCCGCTTTCGAGCAATGTACCTTCATCGCAGCGGGTGCGGCGCGAGCCGACATTAATACGCTTACCGATGACCGGTGTGCCGATGAAACGTGCAAGCCTGCCGGGGCCGATCATTCGTATTGAGGAACGTTCATTGATACTAAGTGCCGAGTGTGCAGCAGTTGCGCGAGCGGCTTGAAACAGCGGGGATCTATCGTCGCTCATTGCGCCGCAGTTGACAATTATTCGATGAGGCCCGTCGCTGAGTTCCATCGCCAGACAACTGGCATGCGCCCGGTGGCTGACAGTTGTGGGGGGGGCTGTGCCGGTATCGACAAAAATGGTTGTGCGTTTGGCTTCAAGCCGATGGTAACCGGAATGCGGCGCGTAAGCGAACGGGCTGCCTTTGGTTTCATCATGTTCAAAGAGGTTTTTGACGTCGGCGACTTTAAGCCCCGATACACCGTTAAATCCGGCAAGACCACCATCACCATGGAGGAAGAACCGCACCATCGGGAAAATTCTGTCAATCGCCGTAATTAAGGCTTGAGGTATGGGCAGACCCTTGTGAACAAAGCAAAGTTTTGTTGGCAGTAAAATGGCAATCGTATCAACCAGGGCCTGGGGGCTTCGGCTCAAATGTCCGCCATCGGCAAGTATCTGGCGGTTAAGTTCGAAATCAAGCACTTTCAGGCTGCGTTTGTGCAGGCCCTCCAGGCCCCCTAAAGAAAGGCTGGAGATTATCAGGGTGCAGGCAGCAGCCAAGCGGTGCGGTCCGTCAGGAGATTTGTGTATGTTGGCTTCGAGATCATGCAACTGACGGCCAATCGAGCGTAAGATGTTAACGCGGGCAGCTTGCGATGTATCGCTTAACAGAAGATCGGCATTTGACAACCAGTTTAACAGTCGCTTGCTGGTGATTTCAGGCCGCCAGGCGACGTCATGGCCTGAGCCTTGTGTCTCAATCCAGTCCTGGGTGAGGGCGCGGGCGAGGGCTTTAATAATTTTTCCATCGGCTGCTGCCAGATCATTGAGCCAGGAAAAGCTTAAAAGCTCAACCTCCCAGGCTTTTGATGGTGGTGTGATGTCAAATGGTGAACGACCGCCCAGTTCGGGTGAAATGCCAGCAAGTGGATAACATCCACTATACATTTTCCGGGCGATTTCCGGATCGCCGACATAAAGGTTTTCAGGGATATGCACGAGACCCTTGGGCCGGACGGTATTGGTGATCCAGTCGAGGGGGTGGCGTTTTAGCAGAGCGATAATGCTGCTGCTGGCGTAACCGGTGATGGACGAACCCAAAACAAAGGTTCGGTCAATCACCGGTCCGAACGCAAATACTTTACTCAGTTCTTTCACTGTGGCCCTACTACGCAATACCCTATACAAAGCCCGCTCAAGAAAAACAGATCATTAAGATTTAGATCCGCGTTACCAACAACGACACCGGCAGCAAATACTCAGCCACTGATGTCGTCAGAGCTAAAGTTTATGGGCAGATGGTCAACAAACCGTTTCCAGAATCGATAAAATTCGAACGATTTGAAGTTTTTATCGCCAAAATCTTAGGGTGTTGTTCATCATTAAGAGCACTTCGCGAAAAGTGGGTGCCGGTTTTCGGGCAAGAAGTGCGTTAGACCAAAAAGGCTTCAGAATTCAGGACTTGGTTAGCCGGGCGATGTAAAACCCGTCGAGACCCTGCATGCCGGGCTCAAAGTTTGACCAGTAATGCGGCAGGATACGTACATCTCCCCGTGAATTTATGGCCATTGGCAGACCGGGGATTTCTTCTTTGCTGATGGGCAGGAGAGAAAACCGTCTGTCTTTTTCCAACAGGTTCGAAATCTGGTCTTCACCTTCTTCGCGTTCGAGCGAACACACGCAATAAATCAATGTGCCACCAGGTTTGAGAATGTCGGCGGCATGATCAATCAGACGCTTTTGCACCTTGACCAGATCGGTGATGTTTTTATGTGTTTTTAAATAAGGAACATCAGGATTGCGGCGGATTGTGCCCGTGGCTGTGCACGGTGCATCGAGCAGTATGGCATCGGGGGGGTGTGGGGGCGTGTATTTGCCCGCATCTTCGGTAACCAGATTTGCTTCTAAGCCCAGCCGCTTAAGATTTAGGGCCAGACGCTTCATGCGCTCTGGGGAGCGCTCAACGGCCGTTACATCTGCACCAGCGGCCACAAGCTGTGCGGTCTTGCCTCCGGGGGCGGCACAAAGATCAATAATTTTCTTGCCGGAAATTTCACCGAATAACCGCGCCGGTATTGCCGCTGCTGCATCCTGAACCCACCATTCACCTTCGTCAAAGCCGCTGAGCTTGACCGGATTTCCGGCATTGCTCAGGCGGATTGAACCCGTGGGCAACAGAGTTGCGTTAAGCTCCTTTGCCCATTTTTCCGCATTGGATTTTACACTTATATCCAGGGATGGTTCTTGTTGGTGAGCGCGGGCGATTTTTTTAGCAGCATCTTTGCCAAACTGATGTTTCCAGCGATTGTGGAGCCATTCCGGTGTGTTGCCGGGAATTGTATTTTTGCCAAGTAACTTTTCCGGGTCCGCACGGGTGTAATTGCGCAAAACACCATTGATCAGACCTTTGAAGGGCCGGTTGGGGCGATCCAGCGCTGCCAGTGATGTAGCGATATTGAGGACGGCATGGGCGGGGGATTTTAAAAACAGCAGCTGGGCAACGGCTGAGCGCAAGATATTGGTGGCACCTGGTGCTGATTTTGGCAGAGGGTTTTTTAAAAATGTGGCCAGAATATTATCGATATGGCGCAGGTGACGCAAAGTTGTCATGACAATCAGCCGGGTTAATGCCCGGTCGGGCTCAATCATGCTCTTCAACTCACCATTTGCAAGCGACAGCTGCCAGATTTCATCAAACGGTTTTTTGTCGCTGAGGACTGCATCGAGCAGACGCACTGCCTCGCGCCGGGGGGCGAGGCCTTTGGCGGCTTTTCGGGTCTGGCCGGAATATCGGCGTTTCTTGGTGCTGTGTTTGTTGTCTGTCATATACTCAAAGTCGTGAACTCTATCCCCATGGCCCACGGCGCGGGGCATTGCGGGAATAGTCGGTTTGCCGAGCCCAGGGTCCCTCACTCGGCGTATCATCCATTTGCCATTGTCGGGCAAGGTCTTGCAAGGCCGTAATTCTGTTTTCTGTATTTGGGTGGGTTGAAAACAGGTTATCCATGTTCTTGCCAGACAGGGGGTTGACAATGAACATGTGGGCCGTCGCCGGATTTCTTTCAGCTGCGGTATTTTCAATCTGGCGGCCACCGCCGGCAATTTTGCCGAGCGCTGAAGCCAGCCACAAAGGTTGACCGCAAATTGCAGCACCCAATCTATCGGCGGCATATTCACGCGTGCGGCTGATGGTCATCTGCACGACACTGGCGGCAAGCGGTGCCAGTATCATCAACGCAATGGTTCCAATCAGCCCGATGCCATTGCGGTCACTGCGAAAAAACAGGGCAAAATTGGCAATCATAGAAATGGCACCGGCAAAAGTTGCGGTGATGGTCATGATCAAGGTGTCACGGTTTTTGATGTGGGCGAGCTCGTGCGCCATGACGCCGGCAACTTCCTTTGAACTGAGCACCTCAAGCAGGCCGGTGGAAGCGGCAACGGCTGAGTTTTCCGGGTTGCGCCCGGTGGCAAAAGCATTGGGCTGGGGGTTATCCATAATATAGACGCGCGGCATGGGCAGGTCAGCATTTTCGGCCAACTGGCGCACAATGCCATAATATTCCGGCGCACTCCGGGCATCAACCTCCCGGGCGCCATACATGCGCAACACCATTTTGTCGGAATTCCAGAAGCTGTATACATTCATGGCAATTGCGACCACAAAGGCCAGGCCCATGCCAATTTCACCGGCCATCAGGTAGCCCACGGCCAAGAACAGTCCAGTCATGGCAGCGAGGAGAACAGTGGTTTTAAAATAGTTCATGTGTCCAATTCTCTTGTCACTTGATTTCAAGTATCATCTGCCTGCTTTAAATTGTCATCGTCTGGCATTTTTGCAAGTGACGATGTAAGCTCAAACTCCTCATAAGCTACAGAAAAGTATAACGGGAAATGGACGCTGAAAATAACCAAAAGCCGTCGTGTTCAAAGTCTTCCCTCAGTCCCCAGGCACAACGGGCGCTGGAAGAAGCTGAAAAAAGAAGAGAAAAAATCGACAAAACAGCCAAGCCTCAAGACCGCGAGGTTGATGGTCGCGATGGACCGGAGCCCACACGCTTTGGTGATTGGGAAAAGAACGGCATTATAAGCGATTTTTAAAAACTCTCCTGACGATGAGTGAAAGCATTGCGTGTATTTTATAACTTGTATTAGGAATAAAATCCATTTATGAGTCTAAAGTCCTTGATTCTGGGGATAACTGCACTTATAGGTAGATTTACATATCAATTATACAACTTATGGTTCATGTCTAAAAACATACTCGTTTCCCTGATTCCCCCCCGACTTTCTGTGGCAGCAATTGTTTTTCTGTATGCTGCCACAGGAAATCTTTTTGCTGCCGAAGTGCTTGAAGGTCCGATTCTGGCCCGGGTGGAGCGGGTTGTGGATGGGGATACGGTCGCTGTCATAGCGGCAATCTGGATTGGGCAGGATATTCGCGTATCTGTGCGCGTCAATGGCATAGATACACCTGAGCTCAAGGGTAAATGTTCGCAGGAAATAAAACTGGCGCAATTTGCCCGCCGCTTTGTGGTCAACTGGACCTATTCGGGATGGGTGAGGCTCAAAAATATCAAACAGGGCAAATATGCTGGTCGCGTCATCGCCGACGTGTTCGATGTCAACGGGCGCAATCTGGCGGTTGAATTACTGAAAAAAGGGCTAGCCACTCCTTATTCAGGCGGAAAAAGACCCAATTGGTGTGGTTTGGGCGCACGCCTTACGACCTCGCAGGTTTACAGAAACTAAGAAGGCGCATCGACTTTGGCAAACTTCAGGCCTTGCCAGTTGTTTCCAGCTGCTATCAGGCAGGTGATGCCATTTGGTGCGGTCATGAGAATGGACCAGGTGCCTTGTTTGGAGACATAGACTTCCATCATGCCGGAATTGGATACCAGTCCCATGGCTTTGGGCACTTCATTGTATTTTTTGGCCAGAAAAGACGTGAATTTTTCACGTTTGGAACACACAGCAGCATTGGCCTGTTGGGCGGTAATCGGAAAGAACGAAACGGCCAGCAGGATGGTAAAAAAAGGGATGGTTTTCAATGAGTATCTAAACATGACTTTCTCCATAGCGGTGCTGGCATGCGCCGCGCAGGATTAGTTCATGTTTCTTATTTTTTGCAGCGTTTAATGTCAAACACCTCTACTCAAATAAGGTACTCCCTGAGGCTTTATTGTTCCAGCGTATGGTTAACATAGAGTAAAACCGGAACAAAAGCGCCTTGATGCCAACTATCTGTTTTGCCTGTTTTCGATAAGATCATCAACCACGGCGGGTTCGGCAAGCGTCGATGTGTCGCCCAGATTGCTGTATTCATTTTCAGCTATTTTACGCAAAATCCGCCGCATGATTTTGCCCGACCGCGTCTTGGGCAGACCCGGCGCAAATTGAATAAGATCGGGTGATGCAATGGGGCCTATTTCTTTTCGCACCCATTGAACGAGTTCTTTTTTCAATTCGTCTGAAGGCTCATTACCCGCACCCAGCGATACATAGGCATAAATCCCCTGGCCCTTGATGTGATGGGGATAACCGACAACCGCTGCCTCTGAAACCGCTTCATGGGCGACAAGCGCTGATTCAACTTCAGCCGTTCCCATGCGGTGGCCGGAGACATTTATCACGTCATCGACGCGACCGGTAATCCAGTAATACCCATCTTCATCCCGCTTACAGCCATCGCCGGTAAAATACTTGCCCTTGTAGGTTGAAAAATAGGTCTGGATAAAGCGGTCATGGTCGCCATAAACAGTGGCCATCTGGCCGGGCCATGAATCAACGATGCACAGGTTGCCATCAGCTGCGCCTTCGAGAATATTGCCATCGGCATCGACCAGACAGGGCTGAACGCCAAAGAAGGGACGCGTGGCTGAGCCGGGCTTGAGGGCGGTGGCGCCGGGCAAGGGGGTTATCATAATGCCGCCGGTTTCAGTCTGCCACCAAGTGTCGACAATGGGGCAGCGCTTGTCACCAATGATATTATAGTACCACTCCCAGGCTTCCGGGTTTATCGGCTCACCAACGGTGCCGAGGACCTTGAGAGAACTGCGGCTGGTTTTGTTGACAAAATCGTCGCCCGCACCCATCAATGCACGAATGGCGGTGGGGGCGGTGTAAAAAATATTAACCTTGTGTTTGTCGCAAACCTGCCAGAAGCGTGAGGCATCAGGATAATTGGGGATGCCTTCAAACATCAAGGTGGTGGCACCATTGGCCAGTGGTCCATAGACAATGTAGCTGTGTCCGGTAACCCAGCCGACATCTGCCGTACACCAGTAGATGTCGCCCTCATTGTAGTTGAAAACATACTTGTGGGTCATGGAGGCATAGACAAGATAGCCGCCAGTATTATGTAAAACGCCTTTGGGCTGACCGGTTGAACCTGAGGTGTAGAGGATAAAGAGGGGATCGGTGGAGCCCATTTCTTCGGGCGGGCAATTGGCATCAACATTTTCTGCTTGTTCATGAAACCAGAAGTCGCGGCCGGACTGCATGGTGACATCGCCACCGGTGCGTCTGATTACCAGGGATTTGACATCATCGGAGCACAGCTTGAGGGCATTGTCTGTGTTGTTTTTTAACGGCACTTTTTTGCTGCCGCGCAGGCCTTCATCAGCGGTGATGACAAGGTTCGAATCGCAATCATTAATCCGACCGGCGAGCGCATCGGGAGAAAATCCGCCAAAGACGATGGAGTGTACGGCACCAATGCGCGCACAAGCCAGCATGGCAAAGGCGGCTTCGGGTATCATCGGCATATAAAGCGTGATGCGGTCTCCTTTTTTTGCCCCCAGAGACTTGAGCACATTGGCAAAGATACAAACCTCGCGATGAAGTTCTTTGTAGGTATAAGTTTTGTCCTCTGCCGGGTCATCACCTTCCCAGATAATGGCGGTTTGGTCGCCACGGGTTTCAAGGTGTCTGTCAACGCAATTGGCGCAGACATTCAAAGTGCCGTCTTCATACCAGTCAATATGAACATCGTCATATTCGTAAGATGTGTTTTTAACTTTTGTATAAGGCTTGATCCAGTCCAGGCGCTGGCCGTGCTCACGCCAGAAAGTGTCCGGGTCGTCAATGCTGGCCTGATACATTTCCAGGTATTTGTCATTGTCAACATAGGCTGATTGCGCCCACTCATCTGTTACCGGATATAATTTTGCATCTGACATTGTTTTTTTCTCCGCCCTGGGATTTAGAGTATCTGAAGTCAACCGGATTTCATTATGGTCCGAAGTTTGACGATGAGCAACCATGGCAGGATGCAACTTTCGTCGAGGCCCATTTTAGCGCATAAAAATGATGCCGGTGGCGATCAGTAAAGCTGCCGCAATGCGCCAGCCGGTCATCTTTTCCTTTAAAACCACCCGGGCGATCAGAACGGCAAAAATTATGCTGGTTTCGCGCAAGGCGGCAACAAGGGCAATGGGGGCTGACTTCATCGCCCAGATGGACAGGGCAAAAGCTGTGTTTGACATAATGCCGCCGATCAGACCCTGTCGCCAGAAGGGCGCAATCTGATGCAGGCCAGCCGTGCCGCGAACGCTTAAGAACACAACTGATAAAATAATCCCGTCAATCGATGTCATATAGACCAGAAAACTCAAAACCGTAGGCGCGATGCGTCCTGCCAGGCCGTCAATGATGGTGTAGGTGGCAATGAACATTGATGTGGCGATGGCGAAGAAAACTGCCCTGCCATCAAGTCGCCCAAGTGTTGCACTGCCGCGAACGCCCATCAGCCAGATACCGCTGACCAGAACAATAACTCCGAATATCTGGAAACTGCCAAGGATCTCATTGAGGAACAGGATTGACACAATGGTTACGATTAGGGGCGCGGTGCCGCGGGCCAGAGGATAGACTTGCGACAGATCACCGGCCTTATAGGCCTGGATCAGGAACAGTTTGTAGCCGGTATGTACCAGGGCTGACGCCACAATCCACGGCCATAATTCCCCCGGTGGTGCCGGTACAAATGGTATCAGTGTCATTGTTGCAAAGCCGCCGAAAATACCGATAAGGCTGATCGAGATAAACGGGTCTGACCCGGTTTTGGCAATGGCATTCCAGCCCGCATGCATCGCTGCAGCGGCAAGAACGATTATTATGATACCTGGATCCATGAAGTGCTGAGGGTGTTGAAGCGAGTGAAGGGGTGTAATATAATCAAATTGGGGCTTATCTGACCAGCCCTGTTTGTGCTAATTACAAAGATACAGGGCTTAAAGTTTACGTTTTTTGCAAATGACACCTGCCTGGGAGGTTTTAGAATGCATTTTCGTTTGTTTTGTACAACTGTGGTGTTTTACCTGACATTTTTCAATCCGATGATCGCGCGCGCCAATAGCGATGTGGAACGCGGCTTGAAAGCGGCCGAGAAATTTTGTGTCCGGTGCCATGTGATCGGCCAAAACGAGTTTACCGGCATCGCCAGCACCATGTCGTTTTATATAATGGCAGAAAATTTTGACCGCTATGAAGTCCGCCTGCAAACGGTCACCGAGCGGCGACCACATACGGCATTGAAACTTGACCTGACGGACAAGAACATCGACGACCTGATCGCCTACATCAAGCAACTCGACTGGAAAGCCCGGTGGAAACGCATCATGCCGCGAAAATGAAGGGGGCAGGCATGAATAATGGGTCTATGATCTAATTTCCTGGTGTTGGCGTAGGCCATTCATTCGTCAGATGGGGTGGCAGGCCGGATAAAAATTCTTCAATTTCATCAATTAGATGTTCCTGGTAATGGCGCAACCAATATTCCAGATGGAATTGATATTTTTGTTCTACCATCAAGATCTGGGTGTAGGCCTTTACCAATGATGTTCTGGCATCAAGTTCACAATCTGCATATGCACCCAATTCCTGTCGCCATGCCTCAACAGCCGCTTCATCCATTTGATAAATGCTGCGAACGGTCTTTGTCAGATAATAGGCGCATTGCTCGTTCGTCGAAAATTTCTGGTTAACTTGTTCAGCAATGATGAGCTCCTCAGGGGTGAGTTGATCGACCATTTGTGGCATAAAAGCTTCTCTCTTTTTTATCAGTTTCGCAGTTTGCGGGACAGAGGTTACAGAATATCAAATCTCCGCACCACAGAAACGCCTACTCTTGTCTGAAGGGTCTTGCCATCAGGTTTTCGATTGCTTGATCAACGGTTGCCTTGCCCGCGATAATATCGCGGACGGCTTCGCAGATGGGCATTTCTATATTTTTGCTGGCTGCTATCTCACACACAACACTTGCCGTATGGACGCCTTCGGTAACGGCGTTGCGGGTTTTCATGATTTCTTCGAATGATTTTCCCTGACCCAAAGCATAGCCCAAAGACATGTTGCGGGAGGTTTGGCTGGAACAGGTCAAGATAAGATCACCGAGGCCGGAAAGACCGCCAAGTGTTTCCATATGGGCACCATGGGCAAGCGCAAAACGGGCAAGCTCGGCAAAGCCACGACAGGTTAAGGCTGAACGGGCACTTTCGCCTAAGGATTCGCCCTCGACAATACCACAGGCAATGGCGAGTACGTTTTTTACCGCCCCGCCAATTTGAGCGCCGATGATGTCTCGCGATGCATAGGGGCGAAACGAGGGTGAGCCCAAAGCGTGCGCCAGCGCCTGGGCAACTTCTATATCGTCTGAAGCCAGTGTTACCGCTGTTGGCAGATGATTGGCGACATCAACGGCGAAGCTCGGGCCCGACAGGATGCAGGTGACGGCCTGGGGCATCGCCTGCTTGAGGACATCGCTCAAAACTCTGTTGGTGCCGCGCTCAAGACCTTTGGAACAAATGGCGACAGGCAACGGGTGTTTGATATGCGGTTTGAGTTTTTTTGCCGTCTCGCCCAAAGCCTGCGCCGGAGTGACAAATAACAAAGCATCCTTATTGGCAAAATCTGCAAGATCACTGGTGGCGACAATAGTATCGTCAAGATCGATACCGGGCAGGTATTTGCAATTTTCATGCAGGTTGTTGATGTCAGTTGCAACTTCCGGGTTGCGCGCCCACAAGGTGGCCCGGCAGCCGGACCTGACGACGACGGTGGCTAAAGCTGTCCCCCAGGCACCGGCGCCGATGATACCAATGTTTTTTAAAAGCTTCATGCCTTAACCCCGGCACCGCTGGCTGGTTCGGCTGTCGGGTCCAAAGGCCAGCGGGCATGCACGGTGATGTCGTGGCCGTCACCGATATTTTCAGCCATTCGCTCGGCCCCGGCCCAGGCAATCATCGCAGCATTGTCACCACACAGATTAAGCGGCGGTGCATAAAGTTCAACTCCCTGGTCCTGTGCCAGAGTGCTTAAAGCTTCGCGGATGGCGAGATTGGCGGAAACACCGCCGGTGACAATCAAGCGAGGCGGCGTAACATTTGGAAATCGCAGATTGAATTCGGCCATAGCGCGTCTGGTTCTGTCACACAGGCAATCGCACACAGCGGCCTGAAAGCTGGCGCAAATATCAGCGATAATCTGATCGTTCAGCGGTGATATATCGCGGGCTGCATAACGAACGGCGGTCTTGAGGCCGGAGAATGAAAAGTGGCAGTCCTTGCGGCCTTTAAGCGGGCGGGGAAAATCAAATGCCTTGGCGTCACCGGCAAGGGCTGCCTTTTCAACCGATGGCCCGCCGGGGTAAGCAAGGCCCAAAAGCTTGGCGATTTTGTCAAAAGCCTCCCCCAGAGCATCATCAATGGTCGTGCCCAACCGGTGATACTTGCCAACGCCGGTAACAATCAGCAATTGCGTGTGACCACCGGAGACCAGAAGTGTGAGATAGGGAAACTCTATATTGCTGGTCAATCGGGGTGTTAAGGCGTGGCCTTCAAGATGATTGATGGCGATATAGGGCAGGTTGCGGGCATGAGCTATGGCTCTGGCAGTCATGGTGCCAACCAAAAGCCCGCCAATAAGGCCGGGACCTGCTGTTGCCGCAATACCATCAAGCTCATCCCAACTTACACCGGCTGCTTTTATGGCGCGGGCTATAATTGCATCAAGATTTGAAATATGAGCGCGGGCGGCAATTTCCGGCACCACACCACCATATGGCGCATGATCTTCAAGTTGCGACAGCACAATATTCGAGCATATATCACTGCTGCCATCGGGCATTCGCGTGACAATGGCGGCTGCGGTCTCGTCGCAGCTGGTTTCAATGCCCAGTATGGTGATATTTCGTTCGGAATTGCTCATAAGATGCGTGCGCGCGTGCCTGTGTCTTGACCTGGGAGTTATAAGACGGTTATTGACGTTGCTAAATGCTCTCTAACACTCAAGGTGGAATACTTGCAAACCCCTTTCCTCAAAATCGGCACCCGCGGCAGCCTGCTGGCACTGGCGCAGGCACATGAAGTTCGTGACCGTCTTGTCGCCGCACACGGTGTGGCGCGCGAAGATATCGAGATTATCGTTATCAAAACCACCGGCGACAGGGTGCAGGACCGGTCGCTTTCGGAAATTGGCGGCAAGGGGCTGTTTACCAAAGAGATTGAAGAGGCGTTGTATGACGGCAGCATAGATATTGCCGTACACTCAATGAAAGATATGCCAACGGAATTGCCACCGGGCATGGAGATAGCCGCTTTATTGCCGCGCGAAGATGCTCGCGATGCTTTTTTAAGCCCTAAAGCCAAAAATCTTATGGGCCTGGATCAAGGAGCAGTGGTGGGGTCTTCATCGCTGCGGCGGGCCGCGCAGATAAAACGGTTGCGGCCGGATATCAAAGTTGTGAACTTTCGCGGCAACGTGCAGACGCGATTGAAGAAACTTGAAAGTGGAATTGTGGATGCAACACTCCTGGCTTATGCCGGGTTAAAGCGATTGAGCATTGAACACGAAGTTACAAGTTTGATTGAAGCATCGGATATGCTGCCAGCGGTGGCGCAAGGAGCGATCGGCATAGAGATAAAATCTGATGATGACAACGCACGCTCTGCCATTGCGTCACTAAATGATGATCAGACCGAAATCTGTGTCGCGGCTGAACGCGCGTTTCTCAAAGTGCTTGATGGCTCCTGCCAAACGCCAATTGCCGGTTATGCTGAGGTTAAAAACGCAACCGTAATGTTTTCTGGCATGATCTTGAAGCCAGATGGTTCAGAAAGCTTTTCTGCCAGCCGCGAAGGTGGCGTTGATGATGCGGCTGCATTAGGTCTTGATGCTGGGGCTGAGCTGAAGGAGCGGGCGGGGCCGGACTTTCTTGCCAACTTATGATATGACCAAAGGCTCAAATGCATGCGTCTTTTGATAACCCGCCCGCGACTGGAAAGCGATGTGTTGGCCCGCAGGTTGACGGACCTTGGCCATGACGTGTTGGTTGAGCCGATGTTGTCGATTAAAAATGCGCAGAATGTAAAAATTAACAGCGCCAATCCCCAAGCCATTATCATCACCAGCATCAATGGTGCGCGGGCCTTTTCTATTCATGCCCAAGCCGGACAATTCAAAGATACACCTGTCTATGCTGTCGGTGCGGCAACGGCAGATGCGCTTGGAAATTTTAATGTGGTTCACAAGGGCAGTGACGGTGTTGAGGCACTGAGAAATTCTATTTGCGCTGAGCTTAAACCGGAAGGTGGACCTGTACTCTATATCCGTGGTGCCCATGTTGCAGGTGATCTTGCCTGCGACCTGGCGGCATCGGGGTTTAAGGTCGATCAGGTTGTGATTTACGAGGCGGTGGAAACATTGGCATTTTCTCAACCTGTTGTTAATGGCTTTGAAAATAATCTGATTGATGCTGTGCTTTTGTTTTCACCCCGTACGGCTGCAACATTCTCCAAACTGGCGATCAATGCCGGGTTGATTAAAAAACTTGATGGCGTGACATTTTATTGCCTATCGAAGAATGTGTCTGATAACATACAATTGGGTGTCAAACAGGGGCGCTGGCAGATTGTCATTGCTGCAAAACCGACAACGGTGGATCTGATTAATGCTGTGGGGAAGCAATAAGTCTGCTATCAGGTCGGCATGGATTGGAATGAGTGTTGATTGATCAGCTTTTTGCAAATGGAATATCTGGATGAGCAATAGCGATGATAAAACGGGGGCCAAGGCGGGTGATCAAAAATCATCGGCACCAAAACCGTTAAAGCGTGCCCGCAAACGTCAGGCTTCGCGCCCGCCAACCATTGAGGGTAAGGCGGTTCGACTGGAGGCGGAAACAGCTGGAAAAACAGCATCTGACAACAGCGCCAGCGAAAAAGAAAAATCAGAACCGGTTGATAGCGGTAGTGAAAAAGTCAAAGCCCAGGCAGATGCCGGTAAATCAAAAAGTGGTTTTGGTGTTTTTAAAGACACGCCAAGCCAGCTGTCCTATCGGGATCTGGCTCTTTCCGCCAGCATCGGTGCGGCGGTATCAATCGTGTTGCTGGCAGGGGTTTTGGGTGTCCAGTTTTTTTCCTCAGATCAACAGGAATTAGAGAGTAAAATTGCGACCTTGTCAGCGCAAATTGTAACCCTGAACGATTTGGTGAAAAATCCTCCCCAAAGCGATAGTAATACCAAAGCCATAAATTTGCTGACGCAGCAGGTGAGCGAACTGGCAAAGCAACCTGAAGCGCCGCTGATCATGAAAATCAGCGAACAGATTAAAGCAATTGAAACATCCATCGCCGAATTACAAAACCCGGCGGTTGGCACGGCGGAATTGAATAATCTGTCCGCAAGACTGGATGCTCTCGATCTAAAAGCCGAGGAAGTAAAACTCAGCGCCGAAAGCGCTAACCGGCGGGCGGACATTGTCGAGCAGGCGGTAAAAGCAGCGGACGAGGCAATTAAAGGTTCTACCGATGGCATTCAAGGTTCAACCGTTGCGCAAAACCTGCGGCTGGCAAAAATCGAAGATGGTCTTAAGCGCTTGTCAGAAGATTTTGCGAGCCTGAAAGGCAAAACATCCGATAGCTCAAAAGTGGCAGATCTTGAAAAAATAACCACCGACCTTGCGAGTAAAATCAAAGCTCTGGATGGTTTGGTTGCTGCGGCAAATTCGGCGCTTGTTTCCTCCAAGACTGTGGCGTCTGCTTTGGATGAGCGGTTGACCAGGCTTGAGCAGGATGACAAATCGGATGCTACGGGTCGTCTTGCAGCGCTTAGTTTTGCCATGGAAAACCTGCTGCAAAAAATCAAATCAGGGGAACCTTTCGAAAAAGAACTGGGCATTGTTTCGGTAGCGTTGCCACAAAACACACAACTTGAAAAATTGGACGATCAGGCCAGTGCAGGCGTTAAGTCGGTTGCCTGGTTACAGCGCGAATTTACGCCGGTCTTGCGCGCTGTGCTGGCTGCAGAGGATACGGTCGCAGCTCCCGGGGTGGTGGCAAAACTTGTCGGAACAGCTAAATCATTGATCAGAATCCGGCGCGTGGGTGAGGTTGAAGGCGATAGTCGTGAAGCCATAATTGCGCGTCTGGAGGCCCGAGTAAAAGCCGGTAATATGGCAGCGGCACTGGATGAGGCAAAAAAGCTTAAAGGCGCTTCTGCCAAGGCTGCGGCCAGCTGGGTTGGTCTGGTTGAAGAACGGGTGAAAACGATTGAATTCATCAACAATTTACGTAATGAAGTAATTTCAGGTCTTGAGCCCGGGCAATGAGGCCGGGTGATGCCAGATCGGCAATGAGGGAGTAAATTCAGGTATGTGGCGTGCAGTTACGTATTTCATTGTTATCGCAATCCTGGCTGTCGGAGCAACCTGGATTGCCGATCAGCCTGGTGAGGTAACCCTGACCTGGCTTGGGCGCGAAATCTCCATGGATATTGTGGTGGCTATCGCGCTGGTTGTTTCCGTTGTGGCCGGCATTATATTTTTCTGGTCACTGGTTAAGCTGATTATGAATGGACCGCAGGCGGTCACTGATTTTCTGTCAGTGCGGCGCGAACGCTCCGGCTATAGTGCCTTGTCAAACGGTATGTTGGCGGTGGGGTCGGGCAATGTCAAACTGGCGGCAAAACATGCAACCCAGGCCAACCGCTTATTGGCGGATGAGCCTTTGACGTTGCTGCTCAAGGCACAAACAGCGCAACTGCAAGGTGATGATGCCGCTGCCCGGCGCATTTTTGATGCCATGTTACTGCGCAGTGATACAGAACTTTTAGGATTGCACGGCTTGTTTGTGGAAGCACAGCGGGCCGGAGATATGGAATTATCCCGCGCCTATGCCGAACGCGCGGTTGAACGCCAGCCGGATTTGCCGTGGGCCGGAAAAGCCGTGTTCAAACTGCAATCGGCCAGCCATGACTGGGACAAGGTTGAGCAGACCATTGATCGCAACCAGCGCAACAGACTGATTTCAAAGGCGCAAGCAAACCAGAAAAGGGCTGCACTGAAAGTTGCCCAGGCTTTGGAACGGGAAAAGAACGATGAAGCATTAGCGTTAAAGCTGGCGGAAGATGCGCACAAACTTGATCCTGATCTGGTGCCCGCAGCAGTAATTGCCGGGCGTATTCTTTCCAGCCGTGGCGACATTCGCAAAGCAACGCGCATCCTCGAGCGCACCTGGCGCAAATCACCGCATCCAGACATTGCCGAGGTCTATGGCGATGTGCGGCCGGGTGATTCTCCGCGTGATCGCTTGCAACGGGTAAAATCACTTGCCCAAATTGGCGCATCTGGCGAGGAAGGCGCGATCGCTGTTGCGCGTGCCGCAATTGATGCGCAAGCCTGGGACGATGCCCGCAATGCTCTGGCGCCATATATCGAAAACAGACCGAGCCAGAGACTGTGTATTTTAATGGCAGAGATTGAACAAGGTGACAAAGGCGATACCGGTCGTGTGCGTGAATGGCTGGCGCGAGGGGTGCGTGCACCACGTGACCCGCAATGGACAGCAGATGGTTTTACGTCGGCCAACTGGTTGCCAACCTCGCCGGTAACGGGAGAGCTGGGGGCATTCAGATGGAAAGTACCGGTAGAGCTTATTGGTTCGGAAAGAGAAGTTGATTTTATTTTTGATGAACCTGTTGGTGCGGTTGTAGAAGCTGATATCGTCGATCAAGATGCCGCCATCACTCTAGAAAACACTGAAAAATCTCACGTTGTTTTGGTGGCGGAACAAATAACTGAAGAAGCTGAACCAACCGAACCAACTGAAGAGGCTGAACCTAAGGCAAATGACGAGTTGACGGGAGAAAAAGACGGTGTATCCGCCGACAATGAGCAAGCCGCACCAGCCAAATCTGAAGTCGTTGAAAAACCACCGGAGAATAACGCTCAAGAAGATAATGATGAAATGCCTTTTGTGCCTCCGAGGCCACCGGACGACCCGGGACCCCTGACAAAAAAAGACGAAGAAGAAGAGAGTTTTTCAACCCGCTAAATCATTGTATGCAGGAATTCTATTTCCAATCGGTACTCAGCAAGCCAGGTTGCAAAGATTTATTAAGTCCTGTATCAGAATCAAAAAGCCGCATTAGCTCAGCTGGTAGAGCACGTCATTCGTAATGACGGGGTCGGGTGTTCGAGTCACCCATGCGGCACCATCTCCAAATTAGCTTTTGTCTTGGTATTGAAAAATTTTATTTTTTTCAATCCATCCTGGTATCCCTTTGTTTCCACAAAGAGGTGGTCCGCCCGCTGAGTTTTAGTGTTCTATTGCTCTTCGAAAAAATAGGGTCCGTTGACCTTGCCTGCCTTCACGGTGTGGGTTATCAGGTTTTGATGGGGTGTCCAATAATGCAACTGATAACCGGGTGCTTCGAGGAAAAACTCACTCTCCTTTGTCATGCTCAGGTCAAGTCCCAATTTCATGCCTGTACTCGGTGCAGTACTAACGATTGTGCCGTGCCATCTGGCAAGTGCCGGCAGATGTATGTGGCCGCAGATTAATCGTTCTATGTTGGAATATTTTTCGACAATCTTTCCCAGTGCATCTGCCCCGATAAACCCGTCTTCGTCAGATTCCAATACACTAAACTTGACCGGCGGATGGTGCATGAAAATGATGGTCGGTTGATTGTTGGCTTCGGACAAACGATCATCAAGCCAGGCTAATCTTGTTTGGCACAACTCGCCGCCCGGGGCATCAGAGATGGTGCTGTCCATGCCGATCAGGCGGACATCAAATCCCTCAATTACATAGTTTATCGATTGATCAATTCGGGAGGGGCAGGCATTTTTCCCGAACACCGACCACAGCGACGATAAATCATCATGATTGCCGGGTATGACGTAAAAAGGACACTGCAGATTTCTCAATAAGCTGGCCGCGTGTTCGACTTCTTCGATGGCTCCCGTGTCGCTGATATCTCCCGTTACCAGAACAATATCCGGCTTGGGGGTTAGCTGGTTAATATGATCAATGCAGATCTCCAGATTTCTGGCCATTGGCGCGATGCCAAGTGTCAACTTACCCTTCTCAACTATATGAATATCACTAATCTGTACGATCAACATCACCTGCCCCAATCACAACAATAATCCAGCTTGCGCAGCTCTATAATAATACCTGCCTGCGGAGTAACCCAACAAGCAGTAAATTTCTTTTGCAGGTCACAGTGCTAGCACCGCCAGTTTTGTGAACGTGACATGCCCGAAGCAAATTTCTTTTTAGCTTCTTCATCTGGCGCACCGGGTTCATAGCGCTGGGAATACGCTGGCCTGGCATCGTTTGCATTGGTAAAATCCATCGCCATTTTGGCCATTCCATATGCGGTTTGCTCTGCAATCGGATGCACGATGATTGTTTTCTGGAGTACATTTGCCAGGAATTGGCAAAAGTATGGGTTGGTGGACATGCCGCCGTCGATGGAAATCTGGTTGCCAATGGAAATCTGCTTGGCCATTATATCGATAACCTGGCTGGTGCGGAATGCGATACCTTCGAGGATTGCCTGAACTAAATCCTTCGATGTTGTATCAAGCGACATGCCAAGCCACAATCCTGCGGCAGACCCATCCCAATATGGGCACCCCAGTCCCGTTAACGCTGGCACAAAAACGAGATCCCGGCTGATCGCAGATGGTGCTTCAAACTCGTTAATCTCATCAAAGCCTGCAAACAAACCAAGGGACTTTGCCCAGTTAAGAGCTGAGCCAGCACAATAAACACCGCCGTCCAGTGCATAGAAAGGCGCCGTTGCCAGGCAATCGTTAACAACAACCTTTTATCCGAAGGGCGCACGAGACTATCGCCGGTCAGTGCCAGCGCAAAGGCACCTGTGCCAAAGGTAATTTTGGTATCGCCGGGCCGGTAACAGCCGTGTCCGTAAAGCGATGCCTGCTGGTCGACGGCACTGGCGGTTAGCGGAACCTCGCGACCGGCAAGATTAACGGTGCCAAATTCACCTATGGTTGGCCTGATCTCAGGCAATGTTTCGATCGGAATGCCGAAGAGGTCGCATAAATCATTGTCCCACTGGCCGGTTTTGAGATTGAGCAGCGATGTTCGAGACGCTGTGGTAATGTCGGTGACGAAATTTCCGGTCAGTCTTTCGATAAAAAACGCATCCGTTGTGCCCAGGCGCAGCTGCCCTTTGGCGTGCAATTCGCGGGCGGTGGGGATGTGCTCCAAAATCCAGGCCAGTTTTGAAGCCGAAAAATATGGATCGAGCGGCAATCCGGCCCGATCCATGGTTAGTTCCTGTGCACCATCGGCCTTGAGGCGCTTAATCGTCGCCTCAGTGCGCCGGTCCTGCCAGACGATTACAGTTGAAATTGCTTCGCCCGTGCTTGCGTCCCAGGCAAGACAACTTTCACCTTGATTATCTATTCCAATGGCATCGACAGCCCCGGCGGCATCCAGACATTGTCTCACATGCACAAGGAGTTCATTCGGG
This sequence comes from Hyphomicrobiales bacterium, assembly GCA_021775475.1. GTDB lineage: Bacteria > Pseudomonadota > Alphaproteobacteria > Rhizobiales > JAJFHR01 > JAJFHR01. Next base: position 14,662 of record JAJFHS010000039.1, on the reverse strand, counting down.
TTGTGTTCAACCCATCCCGGTTTGGGATAAAGCTGCAAGTGCTTGCGCGTGCAAACAATCTCACCGCTGCCGGTTTCATCAAGGACAAATCCCCTTGTACTTGTTGTTCCCTGGTCTATCGCAACGACACGCATAATTCATATTCTCCGGAAGCTGAGATGTTTCATTGTGGTGATTGCTTGAAACATAACTCGATTTCATCATTGTTGTTTTGAATGTGCGTCTGCGCGGTGAGGCCAAGATCGCTTATGGGGATAAGAACCCTGCGTTCGGGAGCAACCCGCAATTGCCATTTCATAAAATCACCTGAAGCGTTGCGCGCAATCAGCTCACCCCTGGCGCGTTGCATAAAACGTAACTGCAGGTTCTCCATGCCGGTTGATAGATCAGGCACCGAGATTTGTTGCGGCACGACGTATTTGATTACGGGACTTTTGATCCCAATGCGCAGATGAGCTTCACTGCCTGACAATTTACCCGCCAGATCATCTTTAACCCAGGACGCTGTCTGGCGGCCTTCATTCCAGCACCAGCCCGCTGTTTCAACCGGTCTTAATACGTTTCCAGTGGCGAAATAAACCGGATCCGAACATCGGCCATACTGATCGACAACGGGGCCACCAGTGGCAGGATCGACAGCAAGATGTCCGCTGCGGCCAAGGGATGCTTCCGGCGTAAATTTCCCGGTAAGAATGATGCCATCGCATTTGAGTTCGCGTCTTTGCCCTTCTGCGTTTTCGACCACAACGGCACTAACCTGTTTTTCGCCAATGATCCTGACCAGCCGCGTCTCAAGATGGAGGGGCACACCAACAAGGCGTGGAAACAAAGAAGACGGCCAGCGAGCGGTTACGTGCGGCAATTCATCAATCATGGCGACCGGTTTAATATTTGCGTGTCGGCAGGTCATGATTGCCGAAAATGACACGAGTTCGGTTCCAACAATCACCGGGTGCTTGAAGGGTTTGCGATTTTTTAGATAAATCATCGACTGCAACGCGCCCGTGTTCATGACACCAAGGGGGCGACAGCCTGATATAAGCCGTGCCGAGCGTGGTGTTTCACGAATGCCTGTCGCATAGATGATCCGCCTGGCGTTGATTTTGCGAACACCTTGCTTAGTGGCAACACGTAATGTGCCATGCTCGTTGGCTTCTACCACTGTGGTTGAGGTGTGGATCGCAACGCCCGCCCTCAGAGCTTCCTTAACGAGCTTTGCCGCATATTGCGGTCCGGTCAGGATGCGTTTGAACTCCCGCATGCCAAAGCCAAAATGTCCGCAATGACGCGGGATGCCACCAGCATCGGGTTCGCGCTCAAGCACAATGACATTTGCGACACCTTGACGCTTCAGTTGCGTTGCTGCAGACAATCCGGCAGGTCCGCCGCCGATGACGACAACATCGAATTGTTCTGTTGATGGGAAATTCTGGTCAGTCATGGTCGCGCCCCGACTTGCCAATCTCATACGACAACGGGGTATCGAAATGTCCCTCAGTCAATTCTGTCAGGCGTGCGGAACAATAAAACCCCTGACATCTCCCCATTGTGACCCGGGTTTGCCGCTTTAGCCCCGACAAGGATCGCGCCTCCAGCGGACCTGATAAAGCTTGTTGTATTTCCCGCTCGGTTACGAGTTCGCAGTGGCAGATAACATCACCGTGGTTTTTGCGCTGCCAGTCGCGTTGCATGTTTTGCGCCAGCGCCGCTGCCTTTGGGTTTTTTGGACTGTGAACGGGGGCATGTTTAGACCCCAAGTCACTGTACAGTTTGAAAACATATCGCGCGATGCCAAGTGCGCCGCTCAAGCCGGTTGAGCGAATGCCACCAACGGTTATCCAGTTGCGTTTCGGCTTTGCGTCAATTTGATAGTCTTTGTACTCAGTAGCCGGTCGCAAACCTGCATAGACCGCCGTTACCGGCATATTCTCGAGTGCTGGAACTTTGCTTGTACCTGATGCAATCAAAGCGCGCAGAGCGTCTTCATCTGTGCATGCATCAGATCGGCTTTCCTGATCTTCCGCCGTCGGCCCCACGAGGACATTGCCAAATACGGTCCGACAGACAACCACGCCTTTGGTTCGTCCGGTGGGAACCGGGAGAATGATGGAATTGACTAATTTGGCGGCAGCCTTGTCATAAACGACGAACTGGCCTTTGCGTGGTTTTATGTCAAAATCAGAAGACCCAAGAATTTTTCTATCCAGCAAATCGCCATAAAGTCCGGCGCAATTGATCACGTGCCGGGTGTTCAATGTTCCATGTGTGGTTTGAAGTTGCCATTTTTGCCCATCAAAATTTCCCCCCGTGACTTCGCACGACAGAAAAACCTCACCACCGTTGAGCAACGACTGGCGCAGATAGGCATAAGGTGCGGACCACGGATCGATGATGCTCTCGCCAGGCACAGCAACTGCCGCTAAGGCTTGTTGGGAAAGTTCCGGTTCTTTGCGGCGCAACTCGACAGTATCGATTATACTGACGTCGGCAATTCCGTTGGCGTGGCCTTGGCCCACTATCGCTTCAAGTGCGGCAACCTCATTGTCATTCCAGGCGACCACATAAGCGCCGGAATTTTCCAGCGGCAAGGCCAGATTATTGTGAATTTCCAGATATTCCCGATAGCCCTCGCGGATGCATGACACTTCCACCGAGCCGGTCGGAGCATCAAAACCAGTATGTAAAATGGCGCTGTTGGCTTTACTGGCACCATCGAGAATGTCCGTCGCTTTTTCCACAACGGCGACTTGAGCGCCTTCCAGCGTGAAGCGTCTGGCGATCGCACAGCCAACAACACCAGCGCCCACAACCACGACATCAAAAACCTGCCCACTCATCGGGCCGCTTGCTTTGTCAGATGACTTGCTTTGATTTGGCTTATCTTCTTGTTTGTGATGTAATGTCATAAAAATCACCTCAAGTTGACTAAACAGTAAAAAAAAATGCCTGTTTGGTCAATATTGAATTGGACATCACATGAAAATTAAATTTCGTCAGCAGAAAATTGTCGAAATCACGCGCAAACAAAAAACAGCAACGGTTGAGAAATTAGCCGTTCTCTTAAGAGTTTCACGCGAGACGATCCGGCGTGACCTTACGGATCTGGAGAGGTCTGGAAAAATTCAGAAAACCCATGGCGGGGCAACTCTGCCGCGTGTTTTTGGTGAGGGATCATTTCAACAACGCATGTCGGACAATGCCGAAGCCAAAATGCGGATCGCACAGACCGCTGTGTCGCTGTTTGAAGACGGTGAGACATTATTTATCGATACCGGATCGACAACACTGTATCTTGCTGAAAAATTATCTGAAGTGTCAGGGCTGACTGTCATCACCAACTCGGTTGAGATTGCCAGAGAAGTCTCATCCAGTGCGGCCAGCGCCAGGATGGCAGGTGGTAACAACAACCGGGTCTTTCTGCTCGGTGGCGAGTTCTACTGCGACAATCAACAGACAGCTGGAACAATGGTTTCGTCTCAGATCCGATTGTTTCGTGCGCACCATGCGGTGTTGACCATAGGTGCCCTGGATGGACGCACGGGTGCCATGGACTTCAATATTGACGAAGCTCAAGTTGCTCGTGCGATGATTGAACAGTCGCAATCAGTCACCGTTTTGGTGGATGCGTCAAAGTTCGATCAGCTTGCATCATTTGAGGTTTGTTCGCTGGCGCAAATTGATCGAATTGTCTGCGATCAAGTACCCCCACCTGCGCTCGCTGAGGTCATTGAAAATGCAGGCATAAATGTCATTGAAGCTCGATGAAGTGATTGTTCAATATCCCCCATGTGCCCCAGCCTTCGCGCTTGCTGCCTTTGGTACGGTTTCAGCACTTTGCCAGTTGGACGGTTATGTGCCTGACCTTGCCTATTTTTCCGGAGACCGTCATTTTTTGCGAGCAGGCGGAAGTGTACAGTTTCATGGCGGCGGATATTCTTCTGCCACTGAGCTGGAGGTTCATTGATCTGCCGTTGGCATAACCTTGAACGTAGCCATAAACGGCACCGCTGGCCGACCAGCTGCCGCCGATGGCTTGGCGGTTGGCAACGAGGGATATGCGGACTTTTATCTTCCGGCTTGCACTTTTGCACTTAACCTTTTGATAGACACGCGTACCGTTAACTTCAACTGTCGATTTTATTTTGCAGGCGACCGTTTCCGTGCGGCCGTCTTTTAAGGTGAACTGGCCGGTGCCGCGCCAGGTGCCGGCGAATTCGTCAAAGGCACCGGCTGAGGCCACAGTGGGCCATAGCGCCAATGAAAAGATAAAAAACGATGTCAGAGAAAATACCTGACGCAGGGAAAGTAATTGCATTTTTGAAAATCTGATGGAACTGGAAATAGCCGCCCTGTCATGTGTCGTCATGGGGTTTACTCGCGTTAATTGTTAATGTTCGGAAATAATAATTTAAATACTGCCGTTAATTGATGCTCTGAAGCAGGCGCAATGCCTGTTTTTCGCATCCGTTTTGTGACATCCAAACGGCTGCATGGGCTTGTGTCGGTTGATTCGGCACCAATGCAACGGTCAGTTTTGGCAACCTGTTCTCCCCGGCAAGATCAACACGGTATGTGGCACCGTCAACCATTGGCATTAATCGTGGCCAATATAGGATATTCTGACCGGAACTCCATACGGTTTTGACTTTATGGTTATTATCGAGGTTTATCAAAATGAGACTGCGGGTCTTTTTGGCATCGGCCCGCCACAAAACCACTGGTTTTGATAATGTTACGCAGTATTTTCCGGTTTTGTTGGCGATGATTGCCCAAGGGTCTGACGGGTGTTTAGGTCCGCCAATGCTGCGCATGACACCAAGGGTGCTCGCTTCTGTTTTTTCGCTGCTGAGTATGTTTTTGATCGAGGGTATCAGTCCACCGTTTTTTTCTGCCGAACCCTCAACCTCAACGGCGCCGGAGCGCGGGCCTTTGAGAGCAAAGATTTTTCCGCTTTCAGAAATTAAGGTGAGGGTGCCATCACCGGCCAATTTAATATCAGAGGATGAATCAACAACCTGCCCAACTTTAAAATCGCTGCCTGAACTTGCGATAACAACCAGTTCTGCCGCATTGGTTGAGTGTGTAAAAACCATTGTGATCAACGCTGCCATCAGCGCCATACCAGTATTTCGGGACAAGGTGTTTATTGTGGTGAGTATGTAAGAATAGATGTATTTATTATGCACAACTCGATCAGACATCACTTAACTCCCAAATCTATTATTGTTCCAGTTTCCCCACATTCCAGCCGTTTAAGGTGAAAGGCTGACAATCCGTCATTCGGATTTTTTTCTACAATCGTTCGAAATGCGTCAATAGCATGACCATCGCCGCGACGCAGGGCTTTAAATGCATCACAGTAAGCAGGCACATCAATTTCTGAACTATCGTCCTCTGTTACCGGTTCAACAGCGGCCAATTGCTCGGATTTTCCTTTCAGTATCAGATCACCCACCGGTCGAAATACCAATCCCGGACATTTTTCGGCCGTTACCGCACTCATGCATATCCGGGTTCCCAGATGTTTGTTTATGCTTTCAAGGCGGGCGGCCGTATTGACCATATCGCCAAAAGCGGTGTAGTCGAAAAAGTTTTTACCGCCAAAATTGCCAATTGTGGCAATGCCGGAATGGACACCAATGCGGGTGCGTCCTATGGGTATGCCTTGAGCTGTTTTTGTGGCCGCAAAGGTGCGGGCGAAGTGATCCAGCTCCAGCGCACAAGCCACGGCTCTCGCCTGATGGTCAGGTTGATCAATGGGCGCGCCAAAAAAAGCACACATGGCGTCGCCAATAATCTTGTCGACTGTGCCTTCGTGCTTAAAGGCAATCGTGCACAGACCATCAATGTATTCATTGAGCAAATTAACCAGCATTTCCGGATCGGCATTTTCGGTGAGGGTGGTGAAGTTCTCCAGATCGGTAAAAATATATGTGAGTTCGCGGCGCTCGCCGCCAGTTTTCATGACGGCTGGATTGGCGACAAGCAGGTCGACAATTTTGGGAGATAAGTAGTGCGAAAATGCACCCCGGATAAATTTCCGTTGCTGTCGATCATCGTGACCCAGATAGGCTATTCCAATAAAGAAACTGGCGGCGAGGGAAAAATTTGGTGCCAGAAAAGGTACGGGCAGGCCGTACGTTTGATAACCCAGCAGGATGAAACTCCAAAGGACAGCGACGCTGGTTACAAACATAAATCCTTTGATGATTATGGATGTATCAAGCAGGGCAATGACTATGCCGATTATAGCGGTTGCAAGCAACAGGCCCCATTTTGCCGGTTGGCTCATTGTTGTGGCGCGGCGGTTGTCGAGTAACTGGGACAGGGCATGGGCATGAATGCGTACACCTGGCAATGTGCCGCTTATGGATCCTCTGGCAGCTGTAAAAACTGATTTGTGGCGATCTGTTAACGGCAGGTCGGCACCGATCAGGACGATTTTTCCGGCAAGCCAGCTTTTCGGCAAAAACTGTATTGTGTGAGCTGGATAGGATTTGAATGCCGGTGTGCCGAACGCTGGCGGAGATCTGTAAACCAGCTCAATGTTGTGTTCAGGGGCGGGCAGATCAAGTGCCGAGACCAGTGCGGCAGCAAATCCCAGTTTGCGCGGACTGGTTTGCGGGCGCTCAACGTAGAGGCCGCGAACGGTGCCATCAATAACATCCTTGATCAGATTGGCATCACCGGAGATAAGCCCATCGTTGAAATTTGATAAAAAACTCCGCTGGCTTTTGGTCAAAAGACCTTTGGTTCCGGTGTCCGAGACAATTACGGGAACAGGATATGTCGCAATCAGCGCTTTTAGGCTCGCGTCTTTTTCGAACTCGGTTGGTTGATCAAACAGGATATCGATACCAATGGCGCGGACGTTGGCAGAAGAGAGGTAGTTAAGTAGTTTAATAAGAAAACCGCGATCGACCGGGGAGCGATAGGGAAATGTTGCCAGTGTGTCTTCATTGATTGCGGCAATGACAATGCGCTGATCAATCTTCTGAGGCGATGTCAGTACGGCAAAACGGAAATCTGACAACCAGTTCTCCGCCAACCGTGCACCTGGAACGATGCGTGGTAACAGGTCGGCCAGAAAAGTAGCAGCGGCAACAATGACAACAACCAGAAGCAGTTTTCGGGTGTTGATCGACTGAAATCCAAATCCAGTGAGGGAAGATGGCGACGTTTTTGATGCCTCTTTTCTCTGGTTCAATGCTCACTGCCTTTGGTAAAAACTATTTGTCGCCAAAATCATCACATCATAGGCAGCATTACAAATGTGATGCAACGATTTAGGTGATGAATTGGTGAACAAACAATGTCGGAATAAGCACAGGTTTTCGCCAAGTCTGATGGGTTTTTAGCCCTTATCCACCCATCAGGTCGGGTAATATGGTTACGATCCCGGGAAAGGCTATTATTAAACCCAGAGCCAGCACAAGCAGCAGAAAAAACGGTGTAGCAGCTTTTGCCACCTGTAAAATGTTACGCCCGGTCAAGGATTGAATAACAAAGAGATTAAATCCAACGGGTGGGGTTATTTGGGACATTTCGACGACAATGACGATGTAGATACCAAACCACAAGGGGTCGATGCCAGCCTGTTCGACCATTGGCAGGATTACCGAGGTGGTGAGGACGACGACGGAAATACCGTCCAGAAAACAACCCAGAATGATAAAGAAGACGGTCAATGCCCCGAGCAGGGCAAGCTGGGAAAGCTGGTACGAGCCGATCCAGGCGGCCAGCAGTTTTGGTATGCCGGTAAAGCCCATGGAGACGGTGAGAAAGGCTGCACCAGCCAGAATAAAGGCAATCATGGTAGACGTTTTGGTGGCGCCGAGGAGACCGTCAATAAACGTCTTTTTCGTGAGGCTGTTTGAATGCCAGGATAAAACAAGCGCCAGAACCACGCCAACGGCGGCGGCATCTGTGGGCGAGGCTATACCTGAATAAATCGAGCCGATAATTCCACCTATCAGCAAAACAACGGGGATAAGGCGGCGGGCTTCGCGAAATTTTTCCCGCAGGGGAATATGGGCATCTCTTGGCGGTATTTCATGTTTGTTGAAAATCGACCAAATAACGACGAAGCCGATAAAGAGCGCTACCAGCATCAGGCCGGGCAATATGCCGGCAATAAAAAGGCGGGCAATCGATTGTTCGGTGGCAACACCATAGACAATAAGAATGATCGATGGTGGAATAAGCAGGCCGAGGGTGGCAGAGCCGGCAAGCGTGCCTAAAATAAGACGCTCAGGGTAGCCGCGTTTGGTAAGTTCGGGGATAGACATTTTGCCGATGGTGGCAGCAGTGGCAGCGGACGAGCCGGAAACGGCGGCAAAAATGGCGCAGCCCAGAATATTGACGTGTAATAACCGTCCCGGTATGCGGTTCATCCATGGCGACAGACCGGTGAACATGTCTTGTGACAATCGTGATCTAAACAGGATTTCCCCCATCCAGATAAACAACGGCAAAGCGGCAAGAGCCCATGAATTGCTCGCTCCCCACACGGTTGTGGCCAATACCTGACCAAGCGGTGCGGATGAAAAAATGGCCATGCCGACCATGCCGACAATCATCAGGGAAAAGGCTACCCAGACACCGCTGCCGAGCAGAACAAACAGGATAAATAACATAAGGACGGTGAGGGATATTTCTGACATGGGTATTACTTTGCCCCCGGTTCTTCAGGTACGTGACCGGCCAGCAGGTTTTCTCCCTTGTCGAAATAACTGGGATGGCCGCCGCGCAAAATTGTGATCAGATCATCAAGCAAAGCTATGCTCAAAATGGCCAGCCCCAAGACCATGGAAGATTGCGGTATCCAGATAGGCACGGCAATAATTCCTGAGGAAAGATCATTGTAGGTATATGACTCATACGTGAGCAGGACTGTGTACCAGCAGAAATATACAGCGACACTCAAGGCAAGGAATACGCAAAAGAATTCAATCACCTGGCGCAGTATGCCGGTGGTGTGCTGAATAATAAGGGTTACCCGGATGTGAGCGCCTTCGCGCAAGGCATAGGCCAGAGCGAAGAAGGACGCGGCGGTGAGGAAAAATCCGGTAAAATCAGAATATGACGGGATGGTGAGGCCGATGGCTGAGCCGGTGATGATTTTGGCCACCCTGTCGATGGCATTGAGCACAACCTGGGCAAAAACCACAACGCAGATTGCGGCAATGAAACCAGCGCCGATATAGCCGCTCCAGGTGTAAAGTCGATCAAGGATACGCCGCACGTTGATGCCCCCAAAAAACGGCTGTTAAGATTAAAGAGGTGACCGCTTGTGGCCACCTCTTTAATCTGGGATTATTTGTTGTAGGCGTTGAGGATTGTTTCGCCGTCTGCACCGGCGGCTTTTTTCCAGTCAGCCATCATTTTAACGCCGATTTCACGCAAGCCCTTCATGAGCTCATCGGTGGGTTTAACAATCGTCATGCCGTTTTTCTTGAGAATGGCAATTTTGGTGGCAGTCTCGTTCATGCTCATTTCCCAGCCGCGTTTTTCAGCCGCCTTGGCAGCGGCCAGAACCGCATCCTGAACAGATTTATCAAGCTTACGAAACGCGCTCTTGTTGATGACAACAACATTTTTTGGCACCCAGGCCTGAATGTCCGTATAGACGTTTACAAAATCCCAGGCTTTTGAATTGGCGCCGGTAGAAGGCGAGGTGATCATGGCCTCGACGCGTCCGGTGGAAAAAGCCTGAGCGATGTCAGGAACTTCAACTTGCGTTGGAGCAGCACCGGCATATTTTACAAATTTTTCCAGGGTAGCATTGTACGTGCGGAACTTGAGACCAGCGAGATCTGATACTTTGGCTACCGGTTTTTTTGTATAAAGGCTCTGGCCTGGCCACGGCACCGAATACAGCGCCATCAATCCCTGTTTGTCGAATAACTTGTTGACGATAGGGCGCTGGGCTGACCACAGTTTAGCGGCATCATCATAGTTGGTTGCCAGGAACGGTTGTGTGTCTATCGCGAAGGCGGGGTTTTCGTTGGCCAGCAGACCCATGTAAAATTCACCTATCGGCACTTGACCACTGCGCACGGCATTTTTGATTTCCTTATGCTTGAAAAGTGATCCGGCTGAATGCACCTTGATTGTCAACTCGCCCTTGGTGGCGGCGGCAACGTCTTTGGCAAACTGAATGATGTTTTGGGTGTGAAATGTTTTGTCAGGATAAGGTGTTGGCATATCCCATTGTGATGTTGAACCTGCCTGAGCGCTCAATGTTGCGCCGACCAGCACCCCTGCTGCGATCAACGATTTTACTACCATGTTCATGACTGTCTCCCTTTTTGGTTGCGTGGTATTTTGATGTGCACACTGAATTTCTAATTCAAAAACCGCGATCATGCGACTCTTTATGACTGACAGGTCATTTTGGAGTGCAAGATTCAATTTTAGAGAATGCCACAATATAGGATAATAAAATTATGTCAATAATTTACCAATAAAACGTCAATAATTTACACAGATCATAATACGCATCAAGTCGCGGCTATGGCTATTGTAAGATTTGAAAAAAGCTGTAAACCTGACCCGCCGTCTCTTCGAGACCCGATTTAAGTCAGTTGATAAAGTGTGGTATAAATTATGTGGAAGAAAATAACAGCCTTTCTGAGTTCTGAAGTCGGGGGTGGAAAACAGGACCAGAAATCTCAGGAAGAATTGCGACTGGCTACAGCAGCCCTGTTGTATAGGGCTGGGAATATAGATGGTAACGTTTCCGAAATAGAATTGAAAAAACTGACAGAAATCCTCAAAACCCATTTTGAGTTAAGCGGTACTGAATTGGCGGATTTGATGGCGGCGGCCAAAAAAGATGAAAAAGATGCGGTCGATCTCTATGGATATACAAAAATCATTACCAGCCAGCTTGATCAGGATGGCAGAATTGCGGTGGTTGAACTTATCTGGGAAGTCATACTCGCAGATGACGTGATTGATGAATACGAAGCCAATCTAGTATGGCGCGTGGCCGAACTCATTGGAGTTTCAGCCAGAGACAGAATTTTATTGAAACAAAAAGTCATGCAAGCCCGTCAATAAAGTAAGCCTATTGGAAAAGCCGGAATACATGAATGTAGGAGAAAACCGCCCCGTTGCCCTGATTACTGGTGCCTCGGGTGGCATTGGCGCTGAAATGGCCGTGGAAATTGCTAAAGACGGCTATGATCTGGTGCTGATCTCTCGCGATCAGGTTCAATTGGACAAGGTCGGCAGCGATCTGCAAGATCAGTTTGATGTAAACTGGCTGGCAATCGCGATGGACCTGTCTATGCCTTCTCAAGTCGCGGCGCTAATGAAAACCCTCGATGAAAAATCAATTGCCCCTGAGCTGATTGTCAATAATGCGGGCTATGGTGTGGCTGGTCGGGCGGAGAAAATTGATGTGGAGCAGCAACTTGGAAGCATCAGTCTTAATGTGTCAGTATTGACGGAAATATCGCTCAAATATTTGCCGCGACTGCTTTTGGCAAATCGTGGCGGTATTATAAATATCGGATCGGTGGCGGGTTTTTTCCCGGGCCCTTATTTTTCCGTTTACTATGCCACCAAGGCATATGTGCAATCTTTCACATATGCGCTTGCCAATGAGCTAAAATCTTCAAATGTCAAAATCTGTGTTATCTGCCCCGGGCCAACGCTGACGGGATTTCAGAAAAGAGCGGGAATGAATCGCTCAAGCGTTGCCAGATCCGGTGCGGCAATGACGGCAGTGGAAGTTGCAAAAATCGGATACGCCGGGTACAAAAGGGGGCGGATTGTAGTTGTAACCGGAAAGCTCAATCGTATCTTGGTGTTAATATCCCGCCTTGTCCCGGTCTCATTATTTGTTGGCGCCATCTCGAGATTCAACCGACCCTAGATTTTGAACGGAAAACAGAATTCACGTGGAAGACTCACCAGATCCAATACTAATTATTTTGCACCAGGAAGCCTCCAGTCCCGGGCGTGTGGGCGTGCGCCTGCGGCAGATGGGGTACAGGCTCGATATCAGGAAGCCACGATTTGGTGATGAATTGCCAAAGACAATGAACCATCATTCCGGTTGCGTGATATTTGGCGGGCCGATGAGTGCCAATGACAAAGATGATTTTGTTAAACAGGAAATTGACTGGATTGGTGTCGCCCTTGAACAAGAAAAACCGTTTTTGGGCATATGCCTGGGAGCTCAAATGCTGGTCAAGCATCTGGGATGCGAGGTTGCTGAGCACAGTCAGGGCAAGGCGGAGATTGGATATTACCCTATCGAGTCTACGCCTGCCGGGCGGCAGCTTTTAAACTGGCCCGGCCATGTTTACCAATGGCATCGTGAAGGATTTGAGTTGCCGCACGCAGCCAGGCTTCTGGCCACCGGGGATACGTATGAAAACCAGGCTTTTGTGGTTGGCAAGAATGCCTATGGTATCCAGTTTCACCCGGAAGTGAACCTGGCAATGATGCACAAATGGACGGTGAGAGGTGCTGCGCGCTTTCAAATGCCCGGTGCGCAAACCCGTGATCAGCATTTTAAGGGTCGGGCCCGGTATGATGCACCATTGAAGGCCTGGCTGTATCAGTTTCTGGATTTCTGGTTATCGGGGAACGACCAGGACCAGTAATGTTTTTTTCGCAAGTAAAATTTACCCGGGTTTAAGGCTTGGGATGTAAAATTGATCCATGACCACGGCTATTTCCGCATCACTCTCCGGACTGCAATCGGCAACCCAACGGCTGAATTTTGCGGCACAAAACACGGTAAAGAGTACTGGTTTCACTGCAGAAAATCCGCAGGCTGGAGCCGGACAAATCAGCCAGCCCGGGCAAAGCGGTGCACCGGTGCAAGCCAGTTTTACGCCGTTGCCAGACCTTCAATCAAGCCTTGTCGATTTGAAGCTGGCGGAAGTTTCCTACGAAGCTTCGGCAAAAGTGTTGAAGGTAGCGCTGGAAATTGATAAAAACCTCATTGATCAAATAGGATAAAAACTGGAAAACCAGTTCGATCCCGCACGGTCGCGGCGCTTGACAGGCCCACCCCGGCGGCTGTAATTCTTGGGCGCTCTTTTGCATGATAAAGAGTTTAATGATTGATCCATCGAGCAGACCCCGGGCAAATGCAAAAGCCTTGTTTCAATTCAACCAAGAGATAGAAAATGAATGCACTCCTCATCACGCTGAGTTCAGTAATCTCATTGTACATTTACGTAATTATTGCATCGGCCGTTTTCAGCTGGCTGATTGCCTTTAATGTGGTCAACACGCAGAACAAGTTTGTCTATACGGTATATGATATTCTTAATCGATTGACCGAACCGGCTCTAGCACCGATCAGAAGATTTATGCCCAACCTCGGTGGTTTGGATATTTCTCCGGTTATCCTGTTGCTGGCATTGATTTTTGTGCAGAATTTTATCCGTTTCGATTTAGCTCCTCTCATGTAGATAGCGTCTTTATATCCTTAAAAATACGGGACGTTTCAAGCAATCCAACTCATAATAAACCAAATTTAAAAAGTGAGATCTGAACTCAGATACTCCAGAGGAATTTATCCCCATGGCTGATGATCCTAAAATAATAGACGGTAAGGCTTTTGCTGCAAATCTGCGATCCAAAATCGCTACTGCTTTAAGTGATCTCAAAAAAGCCAAAGGACTAGTGCCCGGTCTGGCAGTGGTTCTTGTGGGAGAAGATCCCGCCAGTCAGGTTTATGTGCGCAACAAGGCCAAACAAACGGTTGAAGTGGGGATGTTGTCGTTTGAACACCGGTTGCCTGAAGATGCGAGCGAAGAAGAGGTTTTGAATCTGGTTGAACAACTCAATAAGGATGAGCGCGTTCATGGAATTTTAGTGCAGCTGCCGCTGCCTGACCAGATTGACGCAAACAAGGTGATTGGCACGATTGATCCTGCCAAAGATGTGGATGGTTTTCACATTATCAACGCCGGTCTGCTGGCCACCGGGCAAGATGCGCTGGTGCCATGTACGCCGGTGAGCTGTGTTATGTTGGCCAAAGACAGGCTGGGTGATCTCAGTGGTGTTAATGCGGTTGTGGTTGGCCGCTCCAATATTGTCGGCAAGCCGGTGGCCCAATTGCTGCTGAAAGAAAACTGTACGGTCACCATTGCGCATTCGCGCACAAAAGACCTTCCCGGTCTGTGCCGCACTGCTGATCTTTTGATTGCCGCTGTGGGACGGCCGGAAATGATCAAGGGTGACTGGATTAAACCAGGCGCTTGCGTCATTGATGTGGGAATTAACCGCATTGAGACCGATGAGGGGAAAACCCGTCTTGTGGGAGATGTGGCATTTAAAGAGGCTTACGAAAAAGTTGGAGCAATTACTCCGGTGCCCGGTGGCGTTGGTCCTATGACAATCGCGTGCCTGTTATTCAATACGGTGCGCGCTGCGTGTGCATCAAACAACATTGATGTGCCGGAAATTTTGAAGTCGTAAGATGCGCTCAACCTAATCCATCTAATCCGTCATCCTCGGGCTTGTTCCGAGGATCCATACCGCAAAGCTTTTGACCCGGCCCCCTGATCCGGGCTATTCAGGTGTAGAATCCGTTCATGTTTATTTCCGTTATTTTGGTTGGCGTCAAGGCCTGCGGAGTGGAGCCCTTGCGTAGCTCAAGCGAAGCAGGCCGGTTTGTGCGGTTTAATCT
>JAJFHS010000038.1 GCA_021775475.1 Hyphomicrobiales bacterium | reverse complement strand
TGGAGAGCTGACTACAATCACACCCGGCCACACTCAAGCTTAAACTGGCTCACACCAAACGAATTTGCAACCTGGTCCAATATGGATCATAACCAGAACAGAACTAACTTATAAATGAGGACAACTTGGGGAGCACGTCATGACCATACCGCTGCATGCCTTCAAATTGTATATCATGGCGCCCATCGACACAGTCGGCATGCTGGATGGTCTTTAAAATCGCAGCACGTCCGTACAGGCAATAGCCAAATTTTACTTCTGCGCAAAGGCTCGTGATTTTCTCCCCGAGATTGTGCTCAACTACCAGTTTGAGTGTTTCCTGTTCACCCTCAACCAGAAAAATTCCGCCTTTATTTTGCACCCGAAGCCAGGTTGTCCGCAACAACACATCGAGACACTTTTTCAGGGTCTCTTTAAGCGGTAAATGACTGCTGGTAATCCGCAGGATTTCCATGATAATCCGCTCAGTCTCAAGCCAACCGCCCGACCCGACGTTTTCGATCTGCTCAGCAGTTTTCAATTTTTGATTTTCTTATGATGTCATACACTGAACTCTTAACTGATCTTTGTATCTGCTCAAATACCTTGTTATGATTGAGGCTCAGGGATTGGTCAGACACCATGCCTAACCCCATGCATCAGGAAAATAGTTTTACGTGTATTGAATTTATATTCCCTTAATAGTAATTTTTAAAAAGACGAAATCATAAAAAATGGCACTGGGTAGAAAAACAAATATTCGACAGGCGGTGCCCAGGGATGCAGCCGCCATTCACACCATGGTCAAAGGTCTGGCCGAAGCACTCGACCTTGCCGGCAAAAACAAAAGCAGCGTCGATGACCTGTTAAAATACGGATTTGGCGAGAACGCAGCTTTCAATGCCCTGATTGCTGAATGTGACGGCGAAGCCGTCGGCATGTGCACCTATTTCCCGATATTTTCCACCTGGAACGGCCGACCGGGGGTTTTCGTGCTCGATTTATATGTCGCCCAAAGCCAGCGTGGCGGCGGGCTGGGTAAGAACTTGTTGGTCAGGCTTGCCAGCATAGCGCGTGAACGCGGAGCAACCTTCATGCGACTGGGCGTCGATAATCACAATATCCGCGGCCAGGCCTTTTACCACCGCATTGGATTTACGCCGATGGAAGACGAATGCAGCTATCAGATAGATATCGAGAAACTTAGCTAGAGCCTAACCTGTGCTTGATCTTGTGCCCGACTTCGACAATCGCTTCAATCACCGGAATGAGTTCCTGGCCAAGATCAGTAAGTGCATATTCCACCGATGGCGGAGAGGTTGGCTTGACGTTTCGCAACACCACACCCTTGCTTTCAAGATCGCGCAATCTTGTGGTCAACACTTTGGCCGAAACAGGCGGAATATCAATTTGCAATTCAGAAAAGCGCCGCGGGCCACCGCTGAGATACCACAAAACATTAGGCGTCCATGCCCCCCCTAAAATAGCCATACATTGCGACAGCGGACACTCATAGGGAGTGTTCGGGCTTTTATTCTTTCTAACCGGCAAGACCATGCGCTGTCCTTTAGCAATGCGAAGTTACTTTAGGTTACCAATCGGAAACCTTATAATGTACTAACTTAAAGTTATTAGGTTTACAAGGGTAACCCTTTTTCCTATTTGAATTTTATACCAGCGCCCACCCGAGCCTTTTCAGGAGCGCGCATTATTTTAATCAATTCAGGAGAATACCCCCCATGAAATTATACTACAAACCCGGCGCATGTTCGCTTGCTTCTCACATCGCACTCCATGAAATCGGGACCGAGTTTGACATCGACCAAGTCGACACTCAGGCGCAAAAAACCGAAACCGGCGGAGATTTTGGCGACATCAACCCTAAAGGAGTTGTGCCGGTTCTCAAGCTCGACAATGGCGAGGTTTTGACGGAAGGCGCCGCTATTCTGCAATATATAGCCGAACAAAATCCCTCAGCTGGTCTTGCTGCCAATGCAGGCACCATGGAACGGACCCGGGTGCAGGAGCATTTGACTTACATATCTTCAGAGCTGCACAAATCCTTCGGCCCGTTATTTGCGTCTTCTTCCACCGACGAGCAAAAAGATACTGCGCGCGAAAATGTCGCTAAGAAACTTGATTACGTCAACTCCCTTCTGGCAGACGGACGCCAGTATCTTGTCGACAACAAGTTTACGGTCGCTGATGCCTATCTTTTTGTTGTGGCAAACTGGGCAAATTTTACCAACATTGATTTGAGCAAATGGTCACATGTGGCCGATTTCGTCAAACGCGTGTCGGCGCGCGAAAATGTGCAACGGGCCATGAAAGCCGAAGGCCTTCTGGATTAATTTACCCAACTCAATTCCGGTGTTCGATGGCCCAATGGGCTGAATTCGAACACCGGCATATGGCAAACGAGTACACATCATGGATAGCAAAAAAGAATCTGTCGCCAAGGCATTAGCGGTTTATTTTGATGGACTTTATTATAGTGACACAACGCGATTATCGAAAATATTCCATCCCAAAGCCCACTATGTCTGTGTCAGTGGCGGCACGTTGCAGTATCTGATCATGGATGAATATTTCCCCATAGTAGATGCACGAAAATCTCCACACGAAAATGGTGAAACCCGCCGCGACAAAATACTGTCGATAAAGTTCGCCGGACCAACAACGGCTTTCGCCCACATTGAATGCGCAATAGGGCCAAAGTTTTTCAATGATTTCCTGACACTGATCCAACTCGATCAAAAATGGCAGATCATCTCCAAGGTCTTCCACTACGACCCAACCGAGACACCGTGAACATAAAAAAGAAAGACAAAAATGCCTTATGTAAATATCAAAATTACCCGCGAAGGTGCCACTGAACAACAGAAAGCCGCGTTAATTAAAGGTGCCACCGATCTGTTGGTAAACGTGCTCGATAAAAACCCCGCGACCACAGTTGTAATCATCGACGAAGTGGATATGGAAAGCTGGGGAATCAGTGGCATACCGGTAAAAGAACTGCGCAAAACCCTTTAATGCATCAAGCCGTTACCCGTTCAGACAACCAGTCAATGGCTGCCTGCACACCGCCTTTTCCGTGCGGGATATTTAAAGCTGCAAGGCTGATTTCAACCACACTCAAGGTGCCCAATATCATCGGTGCATTAATGTGCCCCATATGAGCAATGCGAAAGGCTTTATCCGAATATTCACCAATGCCCACACCCAGAACGACGCCGCATTTCCTGTGGCAATATTCAATCAGTCTGGCGGCATCGTAATCACCGTTAAGGCGCACGGTGGTCACTGAATCTGCGCGTTCTTCGGGCTGATCAATAATAAAGCTGACCACATTGGCCTGCGCCCAGACACTGACCGCCCGGCGCACGGCTTCTGCCAATAAAGAGTGGCGCAAAAACACGTTATCCAACCCTTCTTTCTTCAGCATATTAAAAGATTGATGCAGGGCATAAAGCAAATGGACCGGTGGTGTTCCGGCATACTTCATGTAGTGAACATCACCGTCACGCGCAGTCCAGTCCCAATAAGACGTTCTTAAGCCTGCGGTTTGATGCACGGCCTTGGCCTTGGTACCAACAGCATTGAAACTCAGTCCCGGCGGTGTCATCAGACCTTTTTGCGAGCCACCGACCGCAACATCCACACCCCATTCATCCATCTTGAAATCAACAATGCCCAGCGATGCAATTGTATCAACCATTAACAGGCACCCGTGTCCTGCGGCATCAATGGCACGGCGTATGGCTGGAATATCATTATAAACGCTTGTAGCCGTATCAATCTGCACCACTAAAACGGCTTTAAATTCACCCGCACTATCTTCGCGCAACCGCGCCTCTACCGCTTCCACATCAACAGCACGACCGGGCCTTCCCGCCAGCACTTCAACTTCAATCCCCAACCGGGTGGCAGATTCCCCCCAGCCAATGGCAAAGCGGCCGCTTTCCAGCACCAGCACTTTATCGCCTTTGGAAAACAGGTTACTCACCGACGCCTCCCAGGCACCATGGCCATTGGCAGCGTAGATATAGGTGTCACCGGAAGTTTTGAACACCTTACGCAAACTATCCAGGCACCCATTCGTTATCGCCATCAACTCGCCGCCATAAATTTCAATTGCCGGGCGATGCATGGCCTGAAGCACCTCATCGGGTACCGTTGTTGGACCTGGAATGCTCAAAAATTCACGGCCGTTGCTTACGGGCATCGATCTGTCTTCCTTGAATGTGAAATGGCGTCGTTGAAAATCTTCGTCTTTTTGACCTCTACCCCCGATTGACAAAAGTGGCAACCCCGGACTTTGATTTTTGGATTGCATTTGATAGATTGCCGGATTGAACTCATAAAAAGATACAAGACCACCTCTATGAACCTGACACTGGATTTCGACAAAAGCCTCGCACACTCTTCATGGGATGCATCGCGCCGCCCCCGCGCGGATTCGATTGAGATTATTTATGATGAAATCCGCAAAACCAATGTTGCCAGTTTTAACTGGAGGCCGGGAGAGCGCGCCAACAACGGGTTTCGTAACGAACTTTGCGATGCAACATTGCCACCAAAAGACAAGGACATATATTATTCCTACAGCCTGTTTATCCCGCAAGATTTCACTATCCAGCCCGACGGCTTTGTTGTCATCACCCAGTGGCACACACCGGGCTCAGGACAAAAACCGCCTCTGGCTTTAAGATTGCGGCACACCGGCAGGCTCGACATCACCCTGAACCACTTGGATACCGGCGCGGATTTCTCCTCAAACGGCTCAAAGCAGATCATGTTGACGCAAGTCCACGATTTCAAAAAAGGCGTGTGGAACGATTTTGAATATCTCGCTCGCTGGTCCAGCGATGAAAACAGCGCCCTTCAGATGAAAATCAACGGTGAGACAATCGCGCAATATTCCGGCCCCACCAACTACGCCGACCAGATCACCGCGCCATACTTCAAGTATGGCATTTACCCGCCCATCGACAATGACGTCGAACTCAACATGCTGTGCGGGCCTTACACCATGATTGTTGAACCGACCCGCGATTTCATCACCGCGAAAGGATTTGATCCTGACCTCTGATACATCAGATGCCTGGGCAGCACTCGAACGCGAGCTGGATATGTGGCGAAAAGACAATATGCCTGCAACCATGTGGTGGCGCGATGATGATGCCCAACTGCCCTGCCCTCAACTCGACCGCTTGATCCAGCTTTCTGACATCTCAAAAACACCGCTGGTGCTGGCAACAATCCCTCATGGGGTCGACAGTTCTTTACCCGTAAAATTCAAAAAAGCAGCCAACATCACAATCGTGCAACACGGCTGGTCTCATAAAAACCACGCTCCCGTAACGGAGAAGAAATGCGAACTCGGAGACCAGCGCGCCTTAAAAGAGGTTGAGCATGAACTCACAGCCGGGGCCGAAATCCTGAAAAAACTTTTTGGTGATATCTTCTTGCCGGTACTCGTGCCACCCTGGAACCGTATAAGCATCACAGTTGCAGATCAGCTGGAAAATCTCGGCTATCTCGGCCTGTCCACATTCGGTGACAAAAAAATCGTGCAATCCGCCTCAGGCTTCTGTCAGGCCAACACTCATGTTGACCTCATCAACTGGAGAGATGATCGCGCCTTTATTGGTACAGAAAATGCCTTGCAGAAAATCACATTCCACCTGCTTAAAAGAAGATGCGGCGATGTTCCATACCTCGATGCCACCGGAATTCTCACCCACCACCTCGATCACAATGAGAAACTGTGGCGGTTTCTGGAAGATTTTTTTCAATTCACAGCTGAGCAATCTGCGGTGCAATGGCAAACGGGTCGAAAGGTTTTCGAGGCATAGATTTGGTTTTTAGAGGCGCTCAAGCGGCGCGCAGCCTGCAGGCCCCTTGGGCCTTAGTCCAACGCTTCGCTTGTCCAGGTGCCACAACGACAGATTTTAGAGTGTCATCCAGTGACCACGCGCGGGCTACCCGTAAGCCGCCGGAGGAGCGCAGCGAACGACTAACGAGCGACTGCGAGTGCTGGCTGCGCGCCGCTTGAGCGCCCCTAAAAACACCCGTGCCCAATCAAACAAACCTAATCCTCCTCCGGCCCGACACCAAAGCGCTCAGCGATCTGTAGCAGGCATTTATCGAGGGTGAAATCGGTTTTCAGGCGCTTGTACCCGGCGTCCCCCAGTTTTTTGCGCAACTCGGGATTCTTGATCAGTTTTTCCGCAGCCTCCGCCATCCTTTCCGGGTCTCCCGGTGACACCAGCCAGCCGCTGTCGCCGTGATTGATAAGCTCCGGGATGCCCGATACATCGGTTGCCAGACACGGCAGCTTTTGCGACAAGGCTTCCATCAGCACATTGGGCAAGCCGTCGCGATCCCCGGCAGCATCAATCTTGCTGGCCAAAACAAACAAATCGCTTGAGCGCAAGGTCGAGATCACCACGTCACGGGTTTTGGCACCGAGCCATTCAACCCTGTCAGTCAGGCCGAGGTCATTCACCTGTTTTTTCATCTGGTCCAGCAAGGCACCATCACCAATGTGAACAAAGGTCCAGTTAAGGGCGGGATCGAGCAAACCAAGCGCATTAAACAGATCATCAAAGCCCTTTTTGGCAACGCCACGGCCAACAGAAACAATACGCACAGGATTTTCCGGGTCTGAGCCATCGCGCATTTTGCGGCGTTGCGGTGGTTTGGGAAATCTCGGGATGTCAAGACCATGGTACGTCAGCATGACCTTGTTTTGCTCACCCATCGGTGCCAGACCGGCGAGATGATTACGGCCAAAACGTGTGCACGTAGTCCCCCATTGAGCATCGGCAATTTTTTCGCGTTTTTCCCATTCCGGCGTCGTCCAGATATCTTTGGCATGCGCCGAAAAGCTCCAGGGTAACTCACGCATGATGGCGGCGTAGCGCGCAACGGACGTCGGTCGGTTGAGGTAATGACTGTAAATATGCCCGGTATCTTCAGGCAATTCACAAGCAAGTACGATCGCCTGAGCAAATCTCCGGCACCGGGTGATGGTAAAATCGCGTCTGAGGTCTTTGACAAATATCCCAAAGGCGCGATTAAATCCACTCAGTTTGCGTGCCCCCTTAAAAGCCCGCCACATACGGCCAAGGTGTGAAGAGGGAAATTCCGGCAGATAGATAACTTTGGCAGCGATCTCCTCGTGGACCGAATGAACCAACTGGCTTCCAGCTGGTTGAAGCGAGTATATCTCGATCAGCAAACCCAGTTTTTCGAGTGCCAGAATTTCCTGAGAAATAAAGGTTTCGGAAAGGCGCGGGTATCCTCTTACAATGATCGCCAACGATTTATTTTTCATACTATCTGCTATTTATGTTTTCAATTCTACCAGCAGACAGGAGAATTGCTCCACCTTTGGCATTAAAGAGTTTCAGGTCCATCAGAAGCAGTATTTATGGATATTTCCGCAATTATCAACCTTTCAAATTTTTCTAGTGAATCTTGGCAATGACAACAATTTAAAAATGTGGAACAATGGCGGTTCTCCATGGCCATGGAGGGGGCATCTCTGAATTGAGGGGAATTGAGGATTGCATGGAACCCAACCTGTTTAAATACGTGTGGAAAAACACAAAACGAGATCAGATATGGATTTTGATTATCGTCCTGCTTTCCATGCCAACTTACTTCATTGCCCTCGTTGTCCCTAAATACATCATCAACGGACCGGTTCAGGGCCTTGGGTTTGAAGGCGCTGACGCCACCGCAACAACGTTCAGGATAGCCTTCAATGTACCGACCTGGATTTCGGATGCGGGAGAACTTGTTCTCTTCTCCGGTTTCGAGTTCGACCGCATCGGCACACTGATCATTCTGTCGTCAGCATTTTTGTTACTGGTATGCATCAACGGTTATTTCAAGTTTTACATCAACCTGTTCAAGGGAAAGATCGGCGAAAGAACCCTGCGCCGCCTGCGTTTTGAGTTGATTGATCGCGTGTTGCGCTTTCCCAGCGCCCATTTTCAGCGCGTCAAGGCGCCTGAAGTAGCCTCCATGATCAAGGACGAAGTTGAACCCCTGGGCCAGTTCATCGGTGATACGTTCGTTCAACCGGTGTTTCTCGGCGGCCAGGCCGCCACCGCCATGTTTTTCATCCTCACTCAAAGTGTCTGGCTCGGCTCAATTGCCGCTTTCATCGTTATTGTGCAGGCAATTCTCATACCCTGGCTGCGGCGGCCTTTGGTCGGTCTGGCAAAAATTCGTCAGCTCCACACCAGAGCCTTCGCCGGGCGTATTGGCGAGATTGTTGATGGTATTTCGGAAATTCATATTAACGACACCACAAACTATGAAAAAGCCGAACTTTCAACCCGTCTCGGCGACATTTATTACATTCGCTTTGCACTGTACAAAAAGCGCCATTTCCTCAAATTTTTCAACGAATTTCTCTCGCAAATAACCCCATTCCTGTTTTATCTCATCGGCGGTTATTTCGCCATTACCGGCAGGCTGGATATTGGCCAGCTGGTTGCCGTTATTGCCGCCTACAAAGAATTACCCGGCCCCGTAGCCGATCTGATCAGATGGGACCAAAGCCGCCTCAATGTTCAGATTAAATACACATCAGTTATTGAGCAGTTTGCCACCGACAACATGATTGATCCTGCCGCCCAGAAGCTAACAAAGGGAGCAGTCGAGCCTTTAACCGGGAAAATATCTGTAACTAATCTGTCGGCCATTGATGATACCGGCTCAAAAATAATTGAAAGAGCATCCTTTGAAGCCCCGGTCACTGAAACCATCGCTGTTGTTGGCGAACTCAACAGCGGTGCCGAAGCGATTTGTGACGTTCTCGCTGGTATCCATTCCCCCGCAACCGGACAGGTGACTATAAGCTCTAAATCTCTCCAGGATATGCCTGAGTCCGTTATCGGAAGACGCATTGGATACATTGGTCCCCGCACCTATTATTCTCAGGCTAGCATTAAAGACAGCTTGCTCTACAGCCTCAAGCACGCTTCTGAACCACCTGAAACCTATAAAGTTTTCGGCGATCACGACGATTCGCTCGTTATCCGGGAAATTCGGGCATCCGCAACCTCTGAACTGGTCGCAACAACCGATTGGGTTGACTACGAAGGCGCAGGCATTACCGATCAGGCTGACCTCACCAGGAGAATTTTTGCCAGCACAGAAATTGCCGGGCTTGCAGATGACATCTATGACCTCGGGCTTCGCGGCACCCTGGACCCGGTCAAGAATGCCGATTGCGCGGAAAAAATATTAAAAGCCAGGGTTGTGTTACGTGAGCAACTGACACAATTACCCCTATCTAAACTGGTTGAGCCGTTTGATCCGAAAAAATACAACCCGCAGCAAACCATCGCCGAAAATCTATTGTTCGGCACCGCTGTCGGTAATGCTTTGGCGACAACAAACCTTGCCACCAACCCCTATCTCCGGGAAATTCTGGAGAATACCGGCCTACGCAACAAATTATTCGATATTGGCGTAAAGATTGCCGAAACAGTGGTGGAGCTTTTTGCTGACTTACCTCCAGGGCATCCATTCTTCGAGCAATTAAGCTTCATGAATGCAGAAGAATTACCCGATTTTAGCGCTGCCCTTGCCCGGGTTGGCACCATGAAGGCCGATCAGGTTAATTCCGCTGATCTGTTCCTGTTTCTCAAATTACCATTTTCCTACATTGAACCGCGACACCGGCTAAATTTGCTGGATGAGGATTTTCAAAATCAAATCCTCGCCGCACGATCGAAGTTTCGCGATAATTTGCCTGAAGCTTTGGCTGATTCAATTGAGTTCTACGACCCTGAAACCTATAATACAGCCTCCGATATCGAGGCCAATATACTGTTTGGGTACATTAACTACGGCATTGCTGAAGCACCAGCTGCGGTGAGAAAAGCCATCCAAAAAGTGGTCAGTGAATTAAATCTGCGTGAAGACATTTTCAATGTGGGGCTGAATTATAACGTCGGCACCGGAGGAAAACGCCTTTCCATCGCCCAGCAGCAAAAACTGGCCCTGGCCAGAGTATTACTCAAGCAACCTGATATTTTCATTGGCAACAATCCGTTTGCATCGCTGGATCAGCAAAGCCGGATTGCCAGCATTGAAAAATTGCTCGGGCTTGCCAGCGGCAAGGTCGAAAATCATAAGCCGTTCGGGCTGGTTTTATCTGTTTCAGAACTTGAACTGGCGGCAAGATTTGACAGGGTTCTGGTTTTTGAAGACGGTGTGTTGGTAGAACAGGGACCACCAGATGAACTAAAACAAAAAAATGGGCGTTTCGCACGCCTTTTGGAAAAAGCTTGAAGGTGTTAAGACACAATAGAACGTTTCCCACTCGGGGTTTGGAGATTTTATAATGGCATTGGATGATGAAGTAGGTGCACTTCGGCGAAACCCGCTTTTCGCGAAAATCAGTCCGTCTAAACTGAAGCTTCTGGCTTTTACTTCAGAACGCATTGACTATGAGGAGGGGCAGGATCTTTTTCATATGGGAGACCCTTCAGATGCCGCCTACGCCATTATAAAGGGCTCCGCCGATGTTCTCATTGATACACCTGCCGGAGAAATCAAGGTGGCCCAGGTTGGAAAAAACGCCTTTGTCGGTGAAATGGGAATTATCTGTGATGTCCCGCGTACTGCCACGATAAGAGCGTGCAGCCACCTGGAAACACTCAAAATATCCAAAGAACAATTTCTCCAGCTTCTGACCGAATTCCCTGAAGCGGCAATCGAATTAATGCGCGTTCTTGGTGATCGCCTGACCAATACAACTGCCGATTTATCGCAGGCCCGAAAAAAAATTCAGGAACTGGAGGCTTGATATACACCACCAATGGCTTAAACTGTTACAATGACGGAAATTTTCCTGGGCTTGAGGGGCAAAAACCAGTGCACGAATTCGTTAAAAAATCCCGGCTCGATACACTATTGATACAATTGTCACGTTGGGATCGAAATGCAGCACAATGATTTTTTCGTCAGGTTTTGGGGGGCAAGGGGCAGTTTGCCGGTTCCGGGACCGCAAACTCTTGAATTTGGCGGAAATACCTCCTGTGTCGAAATTAGATGTGGATCTCACCTTCTCATCATTGATGCCGGTTCAGGAATAAAAAACCTCGGCCATATTCTTGCTGATGACAGTCATGAGGATATCGACCTGCTGTTCTCTCATTGTCATTTTGACCACATCTCTGGGTTGCCTTTTTTTGAGCCATTGTACCACAAAGAACGTAACATCAATATCTGGTCGGGCCACCTCGAAGGCATTATGACCACCAAAGAGATGATTTACGAATTAATCAAAGAACCGTATTTTCCTGTTAATCCAGAGTATTTCAAAGCAAATATCGATTACCGAAATTTTTCCATTGGCGATACATTAACCCCCAAACCAGGCATCACCATTGCCACTGGCCATCTCAATCATCCTAATCGCTGTTGCGGGTACCGGGTTGAATGGCAGGGCAAATCAATTTGCTACATCTCGGACACAGAACATCGTGAAGGTGAACTGGATCAGAATATCTTAAAGTTGATCCATAAAGCCGATATTGTCATCTACGATGCAACCTATACAGATGTAGAATACCCGAAATTTAAAGGCTTCGGTCATTCGACCTGGCAAGAAGGTATACGTCTTTGCGAGGCTGCCGAAGTAGAACAGCTTGCACTTTTTCATCATCGTCCACGCCATGATGATGACAGTTTGCGGGCGGTTGAAAAAGAGGCAAAAGCTGTACGCGCAGGCACCATTGTCGCACGTGAAGGTTTGGTAATGTACCCTTAAGTCAGAATAAAAAGGGTAATTGTTTTGAAAGTCAGCGCTAAAAAACTCAAAAACATCGTTGTGTCCGCACTGGCTCCTAAAAGGACGACTCAATTGCCCGACAGGGTCACTGAGGCAATATCCAGACAGGAAGATTCGAGCGAGATACTGGTAAAAATTATCCAGCTGTTTGTGGTAACAATTTTTGGTATACTTTATCTTGTAACACCGAAAACCGATGCCAACACTGCGTTTTCACCAGTGCCTTATGCAATCCTGTCTTATATGGCGATCAACCTGATCATGTTATTCTGGGCGTTGAAGCGCAGTTTGCCCAATCTGGTGGTCTACGCTTCCATCATTTTTGATACCGCACTCTTAATGATCCTGATCTGGTCGTTTCATATCCAGTATCAACAACCGCCATCATTTTACCTCAAAGCGCCGACGTTACTTTATATATTTATCTTCATCGCCCTGCGTGCCTTGCGATTTCAGGCCCGTTTTGTAGTGGCCGCAGGCATAGCTGCAGCCGTTGGCTGGTCCTTGATGATCCTTTACGTAATCTCCGTCGATCCCAGCAACAATATGATCACGCGCAATTATATTGAATACATGACCAGCAATTCGATTTTACTTGGTGCGGAATTCGACAAAATTATCTCCATGCTGATCGTCACCGGGGTTTTGGCACTGGCGCTAAATCGCGCCCATAACCTGCTGGTCAGCGCTGTGACCGAGCAAACTGCAGCTCAGGATCTTTCACGATTTTTCGACGACACGGTGGCCACAAAAATTCGTGACGCAGATCACCAAATTGCGCCTGGAGAAGGTATCAATCGCGATGCCAGCGTCCTCAATGTCGACATTCGCGCATTCACCATAATGGCAGCGAAAATGGAAGCCGGCGATGTCATGCATATTCTCGCCGAATATCAAAAACGCATTGTTCCGCTAATCCAGAAACACGGCGGCACCATAGACAAATTCATGGGCGATGGCATCATGGCGACATTTGGTGCCACCAACCCTTCGAAGACATACGCTGCCGATGCCCTGCGAGCGCTGGACGATATCGTTGCCGACTTGAAATCCTGGTCGACAGATCCTGACCTGTCCATATTGAGCCCTCTTCGCATCAATTTGGCGATCGCCACCGGACCGATCACATTTGGCGCTGTTGGTGACAAACACCGTTTGGAATACACCGTCATCGGCGCAGCAGTTAATCTCTCGGCTAAACTGGAAAAATTCAACAAGATGCTTAAAACAAACGCAATTGCCGACAAAACAACCTATGACATCGCCACAGCGCAAGGATACGCACCTTCAACACATCCCAAAATTGTTAGTCATAACATTGAAGGAACCAAGGCAAAACATGAGCTTTGCATTCTCTATTAGTGCGATTATAACTCCTTAGTCCATGGACCCATAATATCACTGCGCAAGAGTGGTAAGGAGCAAGGTGATGCTGGAAGACCGATACGGAAACGAACTGTCAACATCATCACAAGCTGCGCGCGACGCCTACGTTGAAGCTGTTGATGGATTTTTGGCGGCCGACGGTGACGTCGAGGAAGCATTCCAAGAAGCGATTGATGCGGATGAAAATTTTGCTCTCGCCCACCTCGGCCTTGCCCGAATTCGTCAAATGTGCGCAAAAACTTTAACGGTAGCTGATCCTCTGGCAAAAGCACGAGCCCGGGTTGAACACCTAAACCCACGCGAAGCTGGCCAGGTCAGGGCACTTGGATTACTGCTAGAGGGCAAAGGACCTGAAGCCTACAAAGCCATTCGTGTCCACCTGAAACACTACCCGCGCGATGTCATGGTCGCCCAGTCTTGCATGGGAGTGTTTGGTCTCATCGGATTTAGCGGGCAATCGGGGCGCGAGTCTGAGCAGCTCGCCTTCACAACCTGGCTCGCCCCTCACTATGGAGATGACTGGTGGTTTTTGAGCCAGCATGCCTTTGCACAACTTGAGACCGGCCAAACCGGACCGGCAGAGCGCACTATAGAGCGTTCATTGTCAGCTAACCCGCGCAGCGCCAACGGCGCACATATTCGCGCACACCTGTATTATGAAAATGGCGAAACTGAAGCTGGAGCCGACTATCTTGATAAATGGCGGCGCAATTATGATAAGCGCGGCCTGCTCCACTGCCATATTTCCTGGCACGTTGCTCTTTGGGCAATGGCAAGTGGTGATGCCACAAAAATGTGGGATGTGATTAATGCTGATATTGCGCCCGGTGGTGCACTTGGGCCACCAATAAATGTTCTGACCGATTTGGCCGCCATATTGTACCGTGCCGAGTTGGCTGGTCTCGAAATTCCAGCACATCGATGGCTCGAGGTCAGCGATTATGCGCTCAAATGTTTTCCCAAACCCGGCATCGCATTTGCTGACATACACGCAGCGCTGGCCCATGCCCTTGCTGGGAATACTGAGGCGCTTGCGAAAATTATCCGGGAAGCCAAAGGGCCTGCAGCCGACCTTGTTGGTGAGTTTGCTCAAGCCTTCGGGGCGATTGCCAGAGAAGACTGGGGCCAGGCGGTTTCACATTTCTCTATCGCAATGACAGACCATGCCCGAATCGGTGGCAGTCGCGCCCAGCGTGATCTCCTCGAATTTGCCATGGCTGCTGCTTTTCTGCGGCAAGGTCATCATAATCAAGCGCGGTTTATGCTGTCCATACGCCGCCCTAAATCCACACATCCCCATGCAATCAAGGGTTTGCTCTAAATAAGCAGCCAATGACGTAGAAAAAGCGCGCAAGATCACCCCTCTCAATCAAATTGGGGGGAAGAAATTCTTAGAGAATTGAGGATTAGCTCTACCGTGTGATTTTTATCACAGCCGACAAAGAGAGCTGGTTTGAGATACGTGATCCTATCGTCTCTCTTGCTCGCAAAATCATCACAGAGCACTATCTTTTTACTCACCGGTTTTTGATCGTGCGGAAGGAAACGTTTCACCTGACAGAAACGTGGTTTAACGCCCGGTTTCAACATTTAATCGACACATTTTGATCACCGCTCCCCAACGTCCCAGCAGCCATCAATCCGGTTTTTCCATCGCTCATAGTCAAATACTTTAAAATCGAATCACGGGAGAATAGAAAAAACCGTGCCCTCATCTATATTTCTTATAATATATTGTTATATAACAATACTCTTCCCTTTTTTGAATGTTCGTTCACGAATTTTATCACAAAACTCATCACGTATTATCACGAAATCTCACGAAGAATCACGAGAGTTCACGGATTTTGAACTATCGTTCAACAGCCTGTGATGTGCCTTACAATACCCGCTGAATCGTGATCACTATAGAGGGGCGATGCAGGGCTATTTTCTTCAGGTGTTTTTGGGGAGAAATTGATGGTCGTAAATTGCGAATACATTCCCCCGGGGGATCATTAAAAATCAATTGATCAATTGAAAGAAAGGCAACTAAATGCATTCTAAAATAAAAATAGCAGGGGTAGCTTCCCTCTTGACCATCTTCGGTCTTGGAACAGCTAACGCAGCAGATCCTCTGGTTCCACCAGCTCCTGCTCCTAATGCCAACACAATTCAGCTGAAAATTTCAGGTCAGGTTAACCGCGCCGTACTTTATGGTGATAACGGTAACGATGATGAAATTTTCTACACCGACAACGACAACTCCGGTACTCGTTTCCGTTTTGTAGCTTCTGGTCGTTTGAATGATGATGTAACTGCAGGTGCTACAATCGAACTGCAGTTCGAATCAAACTCCTCAACTGATATTCGTTTCAATGCAAATGGCGGCACCGGTGGTACTGCTTCGGGCGCAACTCCAGTCGGCGAACGTATTGCTGAAGTTTGGTTGAATTCTGCTTCCATGGGTAAACTTTCCTTGGGCCAGGGCAATACTGCTTCAAACGGCACAGCTGAAACCGATCTTTCCGGCACCGGCCTTGCCCAGTACTCTCTTACTTCTGGTGGCGCCGATGGCCTGCAGTTCCAGAACGGTGGTGTTGTAGGAACAACATTAAGTGCAAACTTCACCAACCTTGATGGCGGCTCTCGTCGTGATCGTATTCGTTACGACACACCTACTTTTGCCGGCTTCAGACTTTCTGCTTCTGCCTCACAAGGCGGACGTAACGATGTAGCCCTGCGCTATGCTAACCAGTTCGCTGGTGCAAGAATTGCCGCATCAATTGGGTGGCAGAATGCAAGTGCTGTAACTGGTGCTGCTCCTGCTGCTGCAACTGCAACGGTTATTCCTGCTGTCGGAGCTCCTACGTTGGGTACAAATGCTGTGACAAACGCAGCTGGTGTTAGCGATCGTATCAGTGGTTCAATCTCTGTTCTTCTGGACAATGGCTTTAACCTGACATTCGCTGCTGCGAATGAAGACCGTGATATTGGAGATGACAAGAAATTCTTCTACGGTAAAGTCGGTTTCCAGACCAACAGTGTCTCCATGTACGGCAGAACATCATTCTCCATTGATTATTATCAAAGTGAAGATATGGCATCTGCAACATCCGGCACTGCAACAGCATACGGCTTTGGTGCAGTCCAGAATCTGGATCCAATCGGTGCCCAGATGTTCTTGAGTGTCAAGAACTTTGAGCTTGATGGTGGTTCAGATGATGTTTTCGCTGTCTTCACAGGCATGAGAATCAAATTCTAATCATCCTAAATTCAATAGGATAAAACAATATGGAACAGGCAGTGGTTAATTAAATTGACCACTGCCTGTTCCAACACCTAACCCAGGTTATTTTTGCCCTGTGACAGTCGGCGTTTCAAATCAACGGCCGCCATGGCAAACCCACCTTCCGCACCATCGACAAAATGTACGTGTTCGCCCTGTCGCAAACTGAACACCACGCAAGTCATCAAGGCGCTTTTGGCACGGTGAGTGCCGTACACCACCTCACCGGCATCAAACCTTTGGCTCAGATACGCATCAATCCCATCGGCCTGAACTTCCGTCACATCAAGCACCATGCGCAGCATATCATCGTATTTTCGATAGTCTGTATTGGCGCGCAATTCATCGACATATGTTGCGCCGTCATAATCTGCGACTTTTTTGCCAGAAGCGTGGCACCAGACCTGCATCAAAGACGTCAGCAAAATCTTCATATAAGCACCAACAGGATAGCGGTTGCCGGAAGAAACCAGCGCTTCTTGCCAGGCATTGCGCGGCGGCCACCTGAACTTCATGGTATCTGGTCTGGCCGGGCTGGCTTGCTTGGTGCCGGTGCCGAGAATGTCTGAAAGTGCTTCAAGAACCTCGCCCATGGTTTGTTTTTCCTGCGCGGGACTACTACTTTTTGCCTTGACCATCATTGTCAACATGACACCGCCACGCGGCTTCAATGGCTCCCAGCGACACGACAGGCCATCGAGGCTTGGCAGCCCGGCATCCATGTTTGGCTTAAGTGTATACGGGTTATCATCACTATCAGACTTTAACAATCTGTCCGCAAGCTCAATGCCGCCACCAGAAAACATGGCGAGGAAATTACCCTCGCTCAGTTGATATTTGCGCACCTTTACATCGGTTTTTCGTTGCCGCAAATCAGCGACCGGCACAACTCCCACACGCAAATCCAAATCAAACTTCAAGCGCGCCATTTTCTGCAGGGCCACCAACTCATTCTCGGCCTTTGCCCGCAAAGAAGGCGGCACAACAATTACCGCCCCATCCCCGCCAAAGACGAAAGGCACCTCTACATCGCCGGAAACATTCAAAATGGCAGTAATACAAGCCGCTCCGATCGTGTTAATATCTTTATACCGCCCCTCTTCGATGGCTTTCGTCGAACCACGCACATCGGCACACAATACCTGCCAGTCATTGGGAACGCGGGTATAAGCGTTGACATCGGCAAAATCTGTAAACCTGTCAAACGGTGCCAATTCAGCATAAAATCGATCCATGGCGATATCCTATTACGTCGGCTATGGTGTTTTCAATCGATTTGATGGCGCATAAGGAAAAAGTGGTTTGATAATAATCGTCGGCGGCGGCATTGCCGGACTGGCACTTGGCTGGTGTTTAACCAAAAAAGGTGAAAAAATCACCGTGATCGAACAACATCACGTCGGCAGCGGTGCCAGCGGGGTAGCCTCCGCCTACCTTGAACCTCGCCTCGGGCTCGGGGCCATGCGCAACTTGGAATGGGCATCAATAAAAGCCTGGCCGGGGTTTGTAGCTGAGACTGAACAGGCGTCAGGTAAATCAATTGATTACCGCAGCAACGGCCAACTGCGCCCGGCCTTTGCCGACAGCATTGACGGGGTAAAAAACGATGCCGAAGCCAGACAGGCCCAAGGCTGGAATATTCAATGGCTGGAAGGTAAAGAATTACGCAACCGCGAACCAAACCTGTCGCCAGATATAATCTCCGCAGCTTATCTGCCAGGTGTGCATTGGCTCGATGGACGCCTGTTGTGCCAGGCTCTAGCCATTGCCATTACCAACGCTGGCGGCACCATAATCGAAGGAGAAAAAGTAACAGAAATTCAACATGAACACGGACAGGTCACTGGCGCGAAAACCCAAAATAGCACTTTCAGGGCCACGCGCATCGTACTCAGCTCTGCCATCGACACCAATGATATCGAAGGCCTACCGCCGGAGTTGCCAAAATGCCGCCCGGTAAAAGGGGCAATTATAAGTCTCGGCATGGACAGCCAACACCCCCTCACCTCTCATCTCCTGCGCCACCCCAACGGCCACGTCTTAACCCCGCGCAGTGACGGCCGCCTGTTGGTAGGCTCCACCCACGAAGATGATGAAACCTCGACCCACGTCCCGGAAGATACCCGGATGCGCCTGAAACAATCGGCAATCGACCTGCTGCCAGCCGCGGCCAACCTGACCATCACAGAAGCCACATCAGGTATCCGCGCCCTCATCGGTGATGGCACCTTGAGACTGGGCGTCAGCAAAACCATACCAAGCCTCTATTATACCCTCAGCCACGCCGGTGCCGGTTTTTTGCGCGCACCGGCAATCGCAGAACAGTTTGCGGACTTTATTTTTGATCCTGCGAGCCCCTGTCCATTGATTGACAGGTTTTTACATCGCGGTTGAGACGAGATTGTCGAAAAGCAACTACTTCACAATCAAGACGTTACTATTAGTGCCATGACTTACCTTATTGGAAACACCGCCCAAAAACAGGTCTCCCAGGCCGCCCAGTCCCCGGCTGCCCAGCACGATCAAATCAACACTGTTCTTATCCGCAACTTCTAGGATTTGTGAGGCAGGATCACCCATTTTCAGTACTGTTGTAACATCATTTACACCACTTTCACCGACTTCTTTGGCGACGATTTGAAGCAGATGTTTACCGATGAGCCGACGCAGCACCTCATCTTTTTCACGGTGCAGACTGACGACAGTCTGCACGCCAACGCCCTTAATCATATCGTATGGAACGGTAGTGGGAAATTTACTGATTTCATCGGCGAATTCTACTTCTACCAAATGCCGGTCACCATCAGGCAACGGGTCATTGCCCATAACATGTACGGCGATCAGTTTCGCTTTGTATTTTTTGGCAAGATCTGCGGCCAGCCCGACGGCCCGTTTGGCATGATCAGACCCGTCTGTCGCGACAAGGATAGTTTGGAACATTTTATCTCTCCTTTTCAAAAAACAGCCAATCAGGCGCAACTCTTCAGTAATCGCGCCAAAAAAATTGAATCACAAAATGATGCTTCCCGAATTGCTCCAGATCAAATTCACGGCGACAGGCAACGAGTAGATTAAACTCCGTTGAATTTGCATGTAATGACCACGAAATAGAAATCACCCGGGACGCGGCACCCTTCCAGACCTCGGTGTGCTGGTGACAAATCCATCGTATTCAGACGGCATTTAACATCAAATGCACCTAATAATGCGGAGCTTTTTGATTGTCCGGCCCGGGCCGGTTTTCTTCGATATCCTGCAACTGGTCGGTTATTTTGGCGAGTTGGTGTTTGAGCTTTTCGATAACATCCCACTGCCTGGTCACCATCTCGCTTAACTCATCAATCGTCTGGTGTTGTTCGGCAACGATTGCTTCCAGCGCATCGAGGCGTTCAGTGGGGTCATCCTGAGGTTTCATGTGCCGGTCTTTGCTGTGGGTTGGGTTGAGCCGAACAGTTCGAAATGAATATTGTCACGTGGCCAGTGGCGGCTGGTTTTGCGCACCGCCTTCATCAGCCCCATGGGACCACAGCAATAGACATGCAGGCTTAAATCAACCTCTCGCAGACTGTCTTCAACCTGCAACCCGTCTTCCGGATTGCCGCCATCATGATGGAAAGTTGCCACGCCCTCGCTTACCAGTTGGTCAAGCTCATCGAGAAACGGTGTATCCTCGCGGGCGCGAGTACAGATATCAAGGTGAAATGCACGGGCCTCGCGTTTGAGAACCGGCACCATCGACATAAAAGGCGTAAGCCCGATGCCACCGGCTATAAAGCGAAAATGTTTGGCTGCCTCATCGAGGCCAAAGTGATTGCGTGGCGCAGAAACACTTAAAGTATCGCCCGGTTTTATCTCTCGGTGAAAGGTTGCCGAGCCGCCGCGGCCATTTTCGAGTTTCAAAATACCCAGGCGATAACGAGTTGCGTCCGCCGGGTCTCCACTAAGCGAATATTGCCGCTCATAGCCACCGGGCAGATGAACGATAATGTGAGCGCCCGCTGTAAATGTCGGCAATTCGCTACCACCCGGCGCTGCCAGCTCAAAACTGCGGATCATCGGCGTTTCGTCAAACACGCCAACAATATCAAGGCGCATGAGTTCATTTTCAACCTTAACCGTCATACGCCCTATACCTTACCATCAACACGCAAAATGCCTTCTTCCCGACGATACAGCCACGCCGCTGAACGGTACATGGATCATGCCACGGATAAAAATACCGCTCCGGTTTTCCAACGGAAATAAGTCAATATCATGATCGCTCTGAAATGTCTTGAGAGTTTCCATATGTGCTCAGACATGATGACACCAGACCCGGATATTCTATTCTTCGGTTAGAAATTGACACATTATTTTCGCTCCCTCAAAGCCATCTCACCGGGCCTTTCAGAATCGAAAATTTCCATAAAATCCCGCAAAACAAACATCTGAAGCTATGGAAAACTCCGAACCAAATTTTGCAAAAACTCCTTACTCTGATCAAAAAATTCCATTTTAGAACGATTTGTTAACCCCATTAGCCTATCAACCTATAGGGGAGTTATGCCACAAGCACTCAACCTGTTATTGAATGTATTCATGCTTAAATATAAAGCTCCACATGTAAAACCAGATCAATTTCTCAGGCGAAAATCAGGGTAATTCAGTAAAGCTATAGTCAAATCCAAATAAATACACCATTTCAGTTATTGGGACCACAATATGTTTAGCAAACTCACTCAAATTTTACCTTCAAGCTTTGGCGGATCAATGAAGATTGGCACCAAGGTTTTCAACCTCGTGGCTTTTTTGCTGCTCATGGTCGGCGTTACATCCGGCGTCAGCATTTGGCAGATGAACAAGATTGATGCGGAAATCGATATAATCGCCATGCGAAATCTGCCATTGTCTGATGCTGTATCCTCAATCACAATTTCCCAGTTAGATCAGATGGTACTTGTAGAACGTGCCTCTCGTTTTGCCGAAGTGATCAAGGACGATCCAAAAGCCAAGGCCGAGCTTAATAAAGTTTTGGTCGAATTTAAAGAGCTGAATGAAACTGTCGAGAAGAGTTTCGAGAAAGTTTCCAGTCTGGTGAAAAAAAGTTTGACGATAGATATGTCTAGAGCAGGCAATGAAGACACTGAAAAATTTAAAAACATCGCAAAGTTAGTTAAAAACTTGGATATCGTGTATGATAAATTTGCCGATAAATCTCTCGAATTATTTAAACTGGTCGAACAGGGAGGCGCTGAGCAAACTCTCGCCAAACTACCTGAAATTGAAGGATTTGGTAAAGACATCGAGAAATTTACCAAAAGCATTTTGTCGGCAACCAATCAATTTACCATTGATTCGGTAGAAGACGCCGAAAAAGCCGATAACTTAGCAGTAAAACTGATGATGATTCTATCGGTGATCACCTTGATATCAGGAACTTTAATCTCCTACCTGCTGGTTACAAAGAGCATCACCCGTCCGTTAAATGAGATCGTATCCGGGCTTGATGCCCTCAACAACAACGACATGTCGGTTGATGTTAAAATTTACAACAAAGATGAGATCGGCAATGTTGCCGAAGCTTATGTAACATTCCGCGACAATATGATCCGCACCAAACAGCTTGAAGAAGAAAACGAGGCCAAGCAGAAAGTCGATACCGACAGGCAGGTTGCTATGGCGGAGGCTACTAAGAATTTTGTCGCTGATATTGGTGAAATTGTCACCACTGTGTCTTCGGCTTCAACGGAGCTGAGCACGACCGCTCAGACCATGACGCAGATAGCCGAAGAAACCACCAGCAAATCCACCACGGTCTCAAACGCTGCCACCCAGGCTTCCAGTAACGTCCAGACAGTGGCTGCGGCCACACAGGAAATGACCGCCTCCATTTCCAACATCAATGTCCAGATCAACAGCGCTTCTGAAATTGCCAAACAGGCGGTTATAGATGTGGCTGACACCAGTGAGCAGATGAATTCTCTGGCCCAGACAGCGCACAATATTGGCGATGTCGTCTCCCTGATTTCCGACATTGCCGAGCAGACCAATTTGCTGGCTCTCAATGCCACGATTGAATCAGCGCGCGCCGGGGATGCTGGCAAAGGCTTTGCCGTTGTCGCCAGCGAGGTCAAATCACTGGCAAGTGAAACCGCCAAGGCCACCGAGGGAATTTCCAAATTAATACAGGAAGTTCAGTCAAAAACAGAATCAGCCGTAGCCTCAATTGCCGGTATCGGCGAGGTTATCCAGCAGATTGATTCCTTCTCCAGCGAAATAGCGTCCGCCATGAATGAACAAGGCGTTGCCACCCAGGAGATTGCCCAGTCCATTGAGGAAACAGCGGCGGGAACCGATCTGGTATCTTCAAACATAACCGGTGTAACCGAAGCTTCGCAGGAAGCAGCCGCTGCATCGGATCAGGTTTCTACAGCGGCAGAACAATTGTCCAAAAATTCAGAAATCCTGAAAATGAGCGTCGATTCATTCGTCGATCAAATCAAGGTCGCTTGAGGGTTTAATGTTGAAAAGAACCTGGCCAGCCCGGCATTCGGGCTGGCCAGGGGTTTTAAGCCGCGATAGACTTCAAAAACTCCGACAACAGCTCTGATTGCGAACAAATACCAAGTTTAGCATAGGCGCGCTTGCGATGAGTCTTTACTGTGGTAATGGAAATTTCCAGATGCAGTGAGATCGATTCTGATGAATGACCGCGCAGAACATATTGAATGACCTCACGTTCCCTGTCGGTGAGCTGCGGTTTGCCAAAATCCTCAAACAGCTCGTCAATGCGTGTATCCAGCGGGCGCTCGTCACTGGATTGACTTTTCAGAGACCAGTATTTGCGCAATGCAGCACTGATCACCGGCAACTGGTCGCTCAGCAATTTGAGTTCACTATCTGAAAAACCACCGGAGACTTTTAACTGGAACAGGTTGATTTCAATCGTTGTCGGCCCTTCAGCATTAACAGCGATAATCAGTTCTTCCTGCCCGCGCGGCCAGCCTTCGGTAATATAGCCAAGCTCTTCCCGGCTAGCCGTGGTTATTTTGTCTATGCGCAATTCCTTGTCTTCAAAATAGGCGTCAGGTGCCAATTCTGTTATGCGGTAAACGCCAGTATCAATACCGCGCAGATGGGCCAGATAAAACGGGTTAAGGACATAGGTTCCGCTGACATAATTTTCGATGCCTTTGCGCGCTGTCGCATCAGGAAAAGTATCAAAAAGGCGTAAAGGCCGCGAACGTCCACTGTAGGCAAAAACCACGGCCATGGAAAAAGGTACAAGCCGCGCCAGACTGTCAACCAGTTGGCAAAGAAAAGCATCATCATCAACACAGTCAATGATCCGGCCAATTTCCTCATGCCAGAAAAACGCATCCGGCTCAATCGCGGAACTTTGATCAAGTGGCAATTTCAATGGCACTGTCGCCATACTTCCTGTACTCCCTTGTCACCCTCAGGGAGGATATACCCTTGACCCGTTTGGTCAATAGACTAGCCCAAGATAAAAACCTCAGTTTATAGGAAATATGACCCAAAATGCCTGCATTTGATATTGACCTCATTCGAACACAGTTCCCGGCAATTACCCGCACCAACGGCCAGACCTCTCCGGTCTATCTGGATAATCCCGGCGGCACTCAGGTGCCTGATATGGTCATTAATGCGATAACCGATTGCTTGATATACAAAAATGCCAATCTCGGAGGCCCTTTTCGCACCTCGGAAGCTGCCACAGAAGTGTTCGAGGACGCCCATCGCGCCATGGTTGATTTTGTTAACGCCAGCTCGACACGCGAAATTATCATTGGTCAGAATATGACCACCCTGACGTTTCATGTTTCGAGATCCATTGGCCGCCTGTTTTCGCCCGGCGATGAAATCATTGTCACCAGGATGGACCATGATGCCAATGTATCACCGTGGCTCTTGATGGCGCGCGACTATGACCTGACAGTGAAATTTCTGTCCTTTGATAAAGAAACTTACGAATTCGATCTGGACGCTCTCGACGATCTTTTAACCG
Organism: Hyphomicrobiales bacterium; assembly: GCA_021775475.1. Classification (GTDB taxonomy): domain Bacteria; phylum Pseudomonadota; class Alphaproteobacteria; order Rhizobiales; family JAJFHR01; genus JAJFHR01. The sequence goes on along the minus strand of JAJFHS010000038.1, from coordinate 23,588 downwards.
AACGCACAAAACTGGTGTGCTTCGGCCATGCCAGCAACCTCACCGGCACCATTAATGACGTGCGTGCCGCGGTTGCCAAGGCTAAATCAGTTGGCGCCTTGGTCTTTGTTGATTCCGTACAATATGCGCCCCACGGTATTATTGACGTGCAGGACTTGGGCTGTGATTTTCTGGCGTGTTCGCCGTACAAGTTTTTTGGTCCCCACATGGGCGTATTGTGGGGCCGTGAAGAAATACTGTTGCAACTAGACCCCTATAAAGTACGCCCGGCAGCCAACACTCTTCCTGATTGTTTTGAAACAGGAACCCTCAACCATGAAGGTATGGCCGGCATTACAGCGACGATTGATTATTTTGCCTGGCTGGGTGAGACCGTTGCGGACAGCCATCACCATCAACGCCATACAAAAGGCAATCCGCGCCGCCAGAAGATCTGCGCCGCCATGGAATGCCTGACAGATTATGAAATCCCCCTGACCCGCCAGTTGATTGACGGACTGACATCGATCAAAGGAATTAAAATTCACGGCATCACCAATCCAAATGCCATGGAAAAACGCGTGCCCACCATCTCATTCACCGCAGCCGGGCACGCCCCCCGTGACCTTGCCACAACTCTGGGTGCAAGTGGTATCCAGGTATGGAATGGTCATAATTATGCCATTGAGCCGGTCAATCACTTGGGATTAATGGAAGCCGGTGGTGTCGTGCGCATCGGGTTAGCGCATTACAATACGGTGGAAGAAATCGACCAGACTTTAGCGGTTATAGATCAGATTATACAATCCTAGAGCACTTCTGGCAGCCTGTCCTCCTCAGGGGGGATTTACCAAAGCCCTGCAAAAATACCAAACTTCAATATTATTTCGATGATCTGCACTTAACGACCACCACATACGGGAAAGGGAGACCCATGAAAAAAACAGCTATACTAACCCTTGCGACAATGGCTTTTGCGCTAGGCGGAATGTTCCAGACTGCCGCTGCTGAAACCTTGCGTGTCGGCATGGAATGTACCTATGCACCGTTCAATTTTAAAACCGCTGCCGGTGAACTTGATGGGTATGATGTCGATGTTGCCAAAGGCGTTGCCAAGATTGTTGGCGCTGATCTGAAGTTTGTCTGCCAGAAATGGGACGGCATGATCCCTGCTCTTCTGGCCAACAAATTTGATCTGGTTATTGCTTCCATGTCAATTACAGAAAAGCGCCTGAAGAAAATGGACTTTTCAAAACCTTACCGCATTTCGGTTGGCCGTCTGGTCGGCAAGAAAAATGCCAACATGAAACTGTTTGATGATACCGGAAAACCCATTGCCGCAAATTTTGCCGGACTTAAAGTTGGTCTTGGCCGCGCAACCACCTACGCCAGTTGGTTCGAAGCAAAATTGCCAAAAGCCAATGTGGTATTTTACGATTCATCTGACGCCATGTATATCGATCTGGTCAATGGCCGCACCGACATGATCATGACAAATCCGATGAAGGCATTCCTCAAGTTCCTCAGCAAAAAAGATGGTGCCGGCTTTGAATTTGTCAGCCCGCAAATTGACGAGCAAAAATTCTTCGGCACCGGCGTTGGGATTGGTTTGCGCAAGGGCAATGAAGCTCTGCTCAAGCGTTTGAACGCGGCCGTGGTTCAACTGTCTACAGATGGATCCCTCGAAAAATATGCTCTGAAATACTTCCCGTTTGCGATCCATAATCAAAAAATGGTACCTTAGTCTTCCAACAATGCTGGCGGTGAGACCAAATTGCCTCACCGCTGACACCGAATTTCAAAAAAACCGCAACAGATTCGGTCAACAGAGGGCAACTTTGTGGAAGAGCTTTCCGGCTGGGGTGATGATTTTTTCTGGGGCTCGGTTGTAGTCGCCCAGGTTTTCATTGTCTCCTTGTTTCTCATGGTCCTGTTCGGCCTCATAGGTGCTGGTGCCAAACTCTCCAAAAACCGTATCGCCAATAACATAGCCGCCGCATACACCGTGATTTTTCGCGGTGTACCGGAAATTCTGGTATTGCTGTTGCTATATTTTGGTGCCGCGATAGCCCTCACCAATATTGTCCAGATTTTTGATCCGAATATTAAATTTCTCGACATCCCGCCGTTCTGGGTTGGCTCCTTTGGCATCGCACTCGTTGTCGGAGCTTATGCAACCGAAACATTTCGCGGCGCTTTTCTCGGCGTTGATCCCGGCCAGATTGAAGCCGCCCGCGCGCTCGGCATCTCCAGTTTCAAGACATTTATCTATATTCAAATCCCCGAAATGTGGCGTCTCGCCCTGCCCGCTTTTGGCAATCACATGTTATCGCTGATAAAAGACACAGCCCTCATCTCAATCATTGGCCTTAACGAAACCCTGTTTGTCGCCGAACAGGCGACCGCAACCACCGGCAAGCCCTTCACCATGTTCATTGTTGTGGGCCTCATCTACCTGTCATTTTCGACCATCATTACTTTAACCGTCATGGGGCTTGAAAAATACGCCAACAAGCATCTGGAGCATGGCCGATGATTGTTGATTTTTCACTGATAATTGACAGTATCCCGAAAATGCTGACGGGCCTGAGTCTAACGTTGCAACTGCTGTTTGTTTCCGCTTTCCTTGGAACCATACTGGCGATCATCCTTCTGCTCATGCGCATCAGCGGCAGATGGTATCTGCAGTGGCCCGCTGTGGTTTACATTTATATCTTTCGCGGCACCCCCATCCTGGTTCAGATATTCATTATCTATCATGGGCTGCCGCAATTTGAGTTCATTCGGACAAGCATCTTCTGGCCGATATTACGCGAACCTTATGGCTGTGCCATCCTCGCGCTGTCTCTCAACACCGGAGCCTACGTCTCCGAAATCCTGCGTGGCGGCATTCTCGGTGTGCCTCGAGGGTTGCATGAAGCCGGTTCCGCTTTGGGGTTATCTGTGCGCCAGCGGTTTATCTATATCACCACACCGATCGCCGTGCGCCTGGCAATACCGGCCTACAGCAATGATATCGTTTCCCTGATGAAGGCTACTGCTTTGGCCAGCACCATAACTCTGCTCGACATGATGGGGATTGCGCGCACAATTGTTGCCGATACATTTGCACCTTATGAAGTCTTTATCTCGCTGGCGGTGATCTACATGATTTTGACACTGATTATTCAAAAGAGTTTTGGCTGGTTCGAAAGATATATGAGCCGGTATTTGAAGAAAGAAGCCTGACATGACAATAAATGAAGGCCAGCCGATAATCGTGCTTGAAAATGTCGCCAAGTTTTTTGGTAAATTTCAGGCCCTTAAAAATATCAATCTGACCGTCGCCAAAGGCGAGAAGGTCGTGGTGTGTGGCCCATCGGGTTCGGGCAAATCAACCATGATCCGCTGCATCAATCGTCTCGAAGAACACAACAGCGGGCGCATCATTGTCAACGGCAATGAACTGACCGAATCTGAAAAGGATATCGATGCGGTACGGCGCGAAGTCGGCATGGTTTTTCAAAGCTTCAACCTTTTTCCTCACTTAAAGGTAGTAGATAATCTGATGTTGGCCCCGCGTCTGGTGCGCAACACGCCCAAGCCTGAAGCCCGTGAAATAGCAATGAAGTTCTTAACCCGCGTGCGCATTGCTGATCAGGCCGACAAATATCCCGCCCAGCTTTCCGGTGGCCAGCAGCAGCGCGTGGCAATTGCCCGCGCCTTGTGCATGAACCCGGAAATTATGCTGTTTGATGAACCCACGTCCGCCCTTGACCCTGAGATGATTTCGGAAGTTCTAGACGTTATGACCGACTTGGCGGAAGAAGGCATGACCATGATTGTGGTTACCCATGAAATGGGTTTTGCCCGCTCGGTTGCTGACAAGGTAGTGTTCATGGATCAAGGCGAAATCGTCGAAATGAACCCACCGGTCGAATTTTTTGAAAGCCCAAAAAGCGAACGCACCCGATTGTTTCTAAGTCAGATACTAACTCATTAGGTAAATGAACGTGGAAATAAAAACCGCCATTATCGGTCTGGGCAGTGTCAATCGGAACCTATTGACCATCCTTGCTCAAAAGCGTGAGCGGTTGGCGCGCGATTATGGTGTTAAATTCAAAATCGTTGTGATTGCCGACAGCAGCGGCGTTGCCTGTAACGCAGAAGGCTTTGATCCATCGGCTATTGTATCGGCGAAAGCATCTGGTAGACGAGCGGTTGATTTTGATGGCGCTTTACCCGGGCAAACCACATCAAAAGCCATAGGCGATTGCGCTTGTGACCTTGTATTTGAAGCCTCTCCGGTTGATTTAAAAACCGGTGGCCCCGGTCTTGTTGTTGCCCGCGAAGCATTGAGCCAGGGGGTTTCCGTTGTTCTGGCCAACAAGGGGCCCATTGTCGTTGCCTATAATGAATTGCACAAACTGGCGAGCGAAAATCATGCCGGCCTGAAATACAGCGCCACGGTCTGTGGTGGGCTGCCGGTTCTTAATATCGGGCAACGCGACTTTATCGCCGCAGACATCCTCAAACTTCGCGGGATTTTCAACGCCACCAGCAACTTCATACTCGATCAAATGACAGAGGCGAATTCTTATGATGATGCCTTGGCTGAAGCCCAAAGACGCGGCATAGCCGAGGCTGACCCTTCGCTGGATGTAGAGGGATGGGACAGCGCCAACAAATTGCTGATTATTGTCAATTCAATCATGCAGGCGAACATCTCACTTGACGATATTTCTGTTACCGGAATGAGCCACATCACACCTGATTTCCTGCTCAGTGAAAAGCAAAAGGGAAATTCGGTGAAACTGATCGCCAGTGCCGAAAACAATCGATATTCCGTATCTCCGGTGGTTTTGCCGGCAACAGATTTTCTTGCTCAATGCCAGGGCTGGGAAATGGCTGTTGAAATGCACACGGATATTTTCGGCATCCACTATTACAAACTTTGGGAGCGTGAACCCATACCGACGGCGGCTGCAATGTTGCGAGATGCAGTCCACATCTTTTCCGCCCAGCGGGAAATTAACGTAACGAGGAAGAAAAAATGAATGCTCAGGATTTCCGTTTCTTTGCTGACAGCGCTGCAACCATGCTGGATGCCAGCGGCAGCCTTATCCGCGAAATCGGCACCAAACCCTTTGATACAGAAATCAAAGGCGATGGCAGCCCGGTAACCACGGTTGATGAGGCGGTTGAAGATTGCATTCGCGAAATCATCGCAAAAGCCCATCCCGACCACGGCATTCTGGGCGAAGAACGCGAAGACACTAATGCAGATGCCGAACTCGCCTGGACCATCGATCCCATTGACGGCACCCTGCCCTTCCTCGCTGGATTTCCGGTGTTTGGCACTTTGCTGGGCTTGTTGCACAATGGCGTCCCTGTTCTCGGTGCCATTGATATTCCATTGACGCGGGAACGCTGGATTGGTTGGGATAATGCCCCCACCACCCGCAATGGTAGCCAGGTACGCACCCGACCGTGTGCAGAGCTTTCCCAAGCAATGATGTCGACCAGCAACCCGGATTTTTATAACGAACAGGACCGCCCCTATCTTGAGCGCATGCGAGAAGCAACCAAGCTCAATGTCTATGGCGGCAGTTGCATGGCGTATGCACAAATAGCCACAGGACGCATAGATATCGGCTTCGATGTTGCCTTCGATATCCACGACTACCTGCCATTGGTACCGGTAATAGAAGGTGCCGGTGGCATCGTCACCGACTGGCAAGGCAATAGATTAACGAAATCATCCGGTGACAGGCTTGTTGCCTGCGGCGACAAGCGTCTGCATGAACAGGCCATCGAAATATTCTCTTCTTAGATATGGGTTTTTAGCTAGCGCCGAATTTTGGTATCAGGTCGAGCAGATGACGTGAATATTCATGTTGGGGATTGTTGAACAAATCTTCGGTTGCCGCAATCTCACACAGCTTGCCATCTTTCATCACCATAACCCGGTCACACATCTGCCGAATGACAGGAAGATCGTGTGAAATGAACATCATGGTCAGCCCAAGTTCTTCCTGCAGATCTTTCAATAAATTGAGCACTTGCGCCTGAATGGAGACATCAAGCGCCGACGTTGGTTCATCGCACACCAAAAAGCGCGGACGCGTTGCCAAAGCCCGGGCAATGGATATGCGCTGGCGCTGGCCACCGGAAAACTCATGCGGGAATTTCCGCGCGGCAACTTTACCCAGCCCGACAATTTCAAGCAGGTCATTGACGATCTCCCGACATTCTTCTTTTGACGCGGCCTGTTTGTGAAAATTAATCGGCTCTGCCACAATATCAGCCACACGCATGCGGGCATTGAGTGACGAGAACGGATCCTGGAACACCATCTGCATCTGACGCCGCCACGGGTTGATTTCTTTTGCCGTTTTCAGGGCGGTTAAATCGGTTCCGGCAAATTCAATTTTACCCCCGGTAGGTTGGTAGATACCGGTAATCATACGCGCGATGGTGGATTTGCCCGAGCCACTTTCTCCAACAATGCCAAATACTTCACCGTGCTCAATATCAAACGACACTTCATCAACAGCGGTAAGGAACTGCCGCTTGGAGGGAAAAATCGAATGGCGCGTAATGAACCGCATCGACAAATCAGTCAGCTTCAATAGCGGACCATCATTTTTTTCATACGCTTTTGCCTGACCAAGCCAATGGGCATCGAGATCAATGTCGGGCATATCACCCACATCTTCAATGTAGGTAACAAGGGGAAAACGGTCTATGCGCCGATCAGAACGCGGCACCGCGGAAATCAGAGATTTGGTATATTCATGTTTGGGCTGGCCCAGAACCTGCGCTGTTTTTCCCAGTTCAACCAGCCTGCCGTGATACATCACTGCCACACGATCCGTAACCTCCGCAATCACCCCCATATCGTGGGTAATCAGGATCATGCCCACATTGCGATCCCGGCAAATCCCGCGCATCAAATCGAGAATTTGCGCCTGCACTGAGACATCCAGCGCTGTTGTCGGCTCATCAGCAATAATAACGTCAGGCTCAGCACACAAAGCCAGCGCAATGACCACGCGCTGGCGCATGCCGCCGGAAAACTGATGCGGGTATTGATCGCAGCGCACTTCGGCATTGTCGATACCAACCTGCCCCAACAGGTCAATTGCCCGCTTGCGCGCAGCTTTAGCACCCACCTTTAAATGCAGATCAATGGTTTCAATCAGTTGCTCAACAACTGTCTCCAGCGGGTTCAGCGATGTCAGCGGATCCTGAAAGATCATGCCGATGCGCTTGCCCCGCAAGGCCCGCATCAGATTTTCATCAAGGTCATCAATGCGATTGCCATCAAGTAAAATCTCACCTTGTATCATCCGCCCGGGTTTTTGCAGCAGACCGATAACGGCATTGCCAACGGTTGATTTCCCGGCACCGGATTCACCTACCACACCAAGTATTTCACCCGCCTGCAAATCAAGCGTCACACTTTCAACCGCAATAAAATCTCCCTTGCGACCAGGAAATTCAACGGTGATGTTATCAATCAGTAATTGTGACATCGGCAGACCTAAAGCAGTTTCGGGTTGATGGCATCACGCAGCCAGTCACCAAACAGGTTGACGGAAAGCGCAATCAAAACGAGCGCTGCCCCCGGGAAAATGGTGATCCACCATTCACCGGAAAAAAGATATTCATTGCCGATGCGAATAAGCGTGCCCAAAGACGGTGTCGTTGGCGGCAGGCCGACACCGAGAAAACTCAACGTCGCCTCGGTGATGATCGCCAATGCCAGATGCAGCGTGGCGATAACAAAGACCGGCCCCAGAATATTGGGCAGAATATGCCGCCACATGATCGCCCATGCTCCCAGGCCGATAACCTGCCCGGCCTGAACATATTCCTTGACCTTCTCCGCCATCACCGAAGAGCGCACGGTGCGGGCATATTGCACCCAGCCCGAAATGGCGATGGCAAAAATGATGACGTAAAGCGCCAGTTCCTCATGCACTTCTTTGGGCATGATATTGCGCACCACGCCATCTACCAGGAGCGCTATCAGGATTGCTGGAAAGGAAAGCTGAACGTCAGCAATACGCATGATAATCGCATCAACACGCCCGCCCATATAGCCGGAAACCAGCCCAAGACCAACGCCAACTACTAGCGACAGAGCAACAGAGGCAAAACCCACCAACAGCGAAATTCGCGAGCCATAAAGCACCGCCGACAGGATATCGCGGCCCTGATCATCCGTGCCAAGCCAGTAACGCGGATCACCCCCAACTTGCCATGTCGGTGGTAGATTTGAATCCAGCAGATCAAGAGTGGCGAGATCAAACGGGTTAAAGGGTGCAATGAAAGGCGCAAAACCCGCCCCGACGATGAGGATTAAAGACAAGGCAGCAGAGCCCACGGCTATGGGTGTGTGCCAGAAGGAATACCACAAATCACTGTCGCTTATGCGGAAGAAAAAATCCGCCACGACACCGCGCTCCACCTCCTGGTCCTGATTATTCACTGCCACTCTCAGACGAAGACCGCAAACGCGGATCAACTACAAAATAAAGAATATCAACCACAAGATTGATCACTACAAAAATGAAGGCAATCAACACCAGATAGGCTGCCATGATCGGTATATCGGCATTGCCAATGGCCTGAATAAACAACAGCCCCATGCCCGGCCACTGGAACACACTTTCGGTAATGATGGCAAAAGCAATGATCGAGCCGACCTGAAGCCCGGTTATGGTAATCACTGGTATCAGGGTGTTTTTCAAGGCGTGGCGAAACTGCAATGAGCGATCACTCAAACCTCGTGCACGGCCAAATTTGATAAAGTCCGTGCGTAACACCTCCATCATTTCAGCGCGCACCAGACGCATGATCAACGTCATTTGGAAAATACCAAGGGTAATCGCGGGCAGGATGATGGCTTTGAGGCCTGAAGCTGTAAGCAGTCCGGTTGACCACCAGCCCAGATCAACCACATCGCCACGCCCGAATGTCGGTAACCAGCGCAACACCACCCCGAAAATCAATATAAGCAAAATGCCTATCAGAAACGTCGGTAAAGAAACGCCCATCAAAGAAATGGTCATAAACGCTTTCGAAAGCAGGGTTTTTCGATGAATGGCGGTGTAAACCCCCATCGGCACACCTAAAGCCAGTGCCAGAATCGCCGAGATCAGGGAAAGCTCCAGGGTAGCGGGAAATCGTTGCGCCATCAGCCCGGAAACCGGCACCCTTAAAGTAAAACTGTTGCCAAATTCACCTTGAACGGCATTTTTAGTAAAATTGAGAAATTGGATATAGACCGGATCATCCAACCCCAAAGCTTTGCGTATTTGAATGCGCTCTTCGGTAGACGTATCCTGACCAACCATATTGGCAACCGGATCGCCAACAAAGCGAAATAAGGCAAAGGCAATAAAGGCAACGCTAAGCATTACCAACGCACTTTGCAACAACCGTTTGACAATAAAACTTATCATTTTTTAAAAGGCGGTCCCGGGAAATCTGGCTAAAACATCAGTGTTGCAATTAATTGGGCTCTCACCACTCCCTCACCCGTCATCCTCGGGCTTGACCCGGGGATCCATTCCTCAATACCCACGACCACAAGACAGTAAAACTGTTTTCGAGAGCGCAACGGTATGGATCCCCGGGTCAAGCCCGAGGATGACAGATGAGGTTGAGTCCGATTAACGCAACACGGCTTTACGGTAATTAAAAAAACGAGCCCCGTCTACATCTCCCATACGAGAGGAAGTAAAACAGGGCTCGTTCTCAATAGCTGTTTATTTTACGACGACGTTGCGTAAATCAAACACATTGTCCGCACGCTGGGTCAACTCGATATTATCGCCAGCACCCCAGGAAAGAGGTTGTTGATGCAGAGGAATGTAGCCGACTTCATCCTGAACGATTTTAAATCCTTCATCGATCAAAGCCTGACGCTTGGCCTTGTTAGTTTCGGACGCCACCAGGGCACCAATTTCGTCGACACGTTTGTTACAGTAATTGCCCAGATTGAAAGCGCCCATTTTCTTTTCGGCGTTCTGGCAGGAAAGCAGGTTCTGGTAAACATTGTAACTGTCAATTGAACCCGGTGTCCAACCCAGCAGGTAAAAGCTGGTGTCATAATTGTTCTGGGCTAAAACCTTGGCGAAATATTTCGCTTTTGGCTGTGCCAGAAGATCAATCTTGACACCGACCTTGGCCAGCATCGAGGCAACCGCCTGACAGATTTTTTCGTCATTTACATAACGGTTGTTAGGACAATCCATGGTCACGGTGAAGCCATCGGGATAGCCTGCTTCAGCCAACAGTTTTTTCGACATTGCCGGATCATACTTGTAAGGCGTATTGATCTTGCCATTATAGCCATTAATCTGCGGGGCAACCATCAGGCCCGACGGCGTTGCAGCACCGCGCATGATTTTCTGCTTGATGGCATCAAGATTAATTGCCGCGGCAAAAGCCTTGCGTACACGAATATCCTTGAAAGGATTTTTACCCTTAACGGATGAGTATAAAAGCTCATCGCGAAACTGGTCCATGCCCAGGAAGATAGTGCGAGCCTCAGGACCGGTAAGAGCGCGAACTCCCGAAGCATCTTCCAGCCGCTTCCAGTCCTGAACCGGAACCGGATACACCATATCAATCTGCCTTGAAATCAAAGCCGCAACGCGTGTGGCAGCTTCCTTGATCGGTGTAAATTCGACGCTTGTGACATTGGTTTTAATATCTTTGTTCCAATAACCATCAAAGCGCTTGAAGGTGGTTTTAACGCCAGGCTGGCGCTCAACAATCATGAATGGGCCGGTACCATTGGCATTCTGGTTGGCATAGCCCACTTCATTGACATTTTTTACATTGGCCGCTTTGGTGGCATTGTTAGCTTCCGACCATTCCTTGTCCATAATGTAAATGAAGGTCATTTCCTGCATCAATACCGGCAAGGGTGCTGCTGTATGCAGTTCAATAGTAAAATCGTCAATCTTGACGATCTTCGAAATCAAGCTGCCGCGGGTTTTCTGGTCAGAACCTTCAGTCTGGGTTCTTTTCCAGGAAAAGATCACATCATCAGCATTAAAATCATTACCATTATGAAATTTCACGCCTTCGCGCAATTTAACCAGCCATACGGTCGGGCTGATGGTTTTCCAGGAGGTGGCAAGGGCTGGAACCAGTTGAAGATTTCCGTCATAAGCGGTCATGCCTTCATAGACATTTCCCAAAAACCCAAGAGAAAAAGTTTCGTTCAATCCATGCGGGTCAAGACCCTGCGCATCGCCCTGAAAAGCCCATTTAAATGGCTTGGCGGACACGGGTGCTGCAGCCATTGCTACGGCAATAGCCACCCCGGTTAGTAATTTTGATAGTGTTTTCACGATGTTACTCCCTGTTAATTCGTGTTCTATTGTACATCTCAATTCGACTGTTCGTCAATCAAACCCACACCCATTTGCGACTCTAAATTGAAAACTTGTCCAGCTACTCCCAACCAGCTGCATAATCAATAAATTCATCAAAAATGTATCACAGGAAAAGGAATAGTAAAAATACCAATTATTGAAAACCTTATGCAAAAATACTATAAGTTTTATGAGTCAATTTTTGAAGTTTTATCATGCAAATGCGCCAGCTTGAGGCTTTTCATGCCATTGTTGTCACCGGCACGGTCACCAAAGCCGCACGAAAGCTTGGCATCTCGCAACCTTCCGTCAGCAGGTTAATAACCGATCTCGAAACTAATTTAGGGTTTTCGCTGTTTCAGCGCAAAAAAGGCCGCATCCAACCAAATCAAGACGGATATGATTTTTTCAAACAGCTTAACACTGTCTACAGCGGTATTGAGAAGTTACACAGTTTCGCCCACACCATCCGTACAGAAAGATCCGGGCATCTGCGCATCGCTTTTTCGTCAGCACTGTCAATTTCCCTGTTACCCAAAATCGTCATGCGATTTCAAAATCAATGGCCCGACGTTCATATTACGTTGAACATCTGCTCGCCTATTACCATACTTGACGAATTGCAGGATCATGAAACCGATATCGGCTTCCTCAACAAAATGGTTGATATGCCCGGGTTGATCCAGGAGCCACTTATAGAAGCCACATTCATCTGCGCACTGCCACCGGGACACAAGCTTGTTAACGAGCCTGTGATTGATGTGCAGATGCTCGATGGTGAAAATCTGATTATGCTCGAATCCGAAGGCGGCCTGACCTGGCTGCCTCATCTTGAAATGTTGCGGCAAAGCGGGATTACCTACAAAACAACTCTTTCCACCCAGCGCTCCCTAACTGCTTATGGCTTGGTGCTGGAAGGCGCTGGAATTGGCATTCTCGAACCTTTTTCCGCCCGCCACTGGCAATCCCTGGGCGTTGTTATCAAGCCATTCAAACCTCGAATGTCCTATCCTTTTGTCATCGCATTTTCAGAGGCAAAGCCACACAGCGAACTTGCCGAAAAATTTATAACCGAAGTTCGTCAACACCTCGTTGAGCAACCCCTGCTGTTCCAACAGCCTCCCGCAAGATAAGATCAGGCCCCTTCTATCAGATCGAACCAACCCTCTTCGGAAATCACCTCCACGCCCAGACTTTCAGCCTTTTTTAACTTGGAGCCAGCACCGGGCCCGGCCACCAGAAGATCGGTTTTGGCTGAAATGGAACCCGCCACCTTGGCACCCAGACTTTCTGCCCGGGCCTTGGCTTCACTGCGTGTCATTTTTTCCAGCGAGCCGGTAAACACCACAGTTTTACCGGCAACCGGTGTATCATTGGCAACCGCTTCCACCGGTTGCGGGCTCACCTGCTCCAGCAGTGCGTCAACCGCCTCGCGATTGTGCGGCTCAGCGAAGAACTGAATCACAGCGTTTGCCGCAATACCCCCTATTCCGTCAATCGCCACGAGGTCGAGATACGCTGCACTTTCTTCGTCACCGGCTTCATCCACCGCCTCAATCAGGGCTTCAACAGTACCGTAGGTACGCGCCAGCAATCGCGCGGTTGTTTCGCCAATATGGCGGATACCGAGTGCGAAAATAAAGCGGTCCAACCCGATACTGCGCTTGTTATCAATAGCTTCGAACAGGTTTTTAGCAGATAAATCGCCCCAGCCTTCGCGGTCTTTTAGTTTTTTCAGGCTACGACTATCGCGTTCTTCGATAGTAAAAATATCAGCCGGTCTGGTCACCCGGCCCTCATGATAGAATGCTTCAATCTGTTTTGCCCCCAGACCCTCAATGTCAAAGGCATTGCGCGAGACAAAGTGTTTCAGTCTTTCCACCGCCTGGGCCGGGCAGATCAACCCGCCGGTGCACCGTGTGGCCACATCTTCGCGGCCCCTAGCCGGGTTGATTTCCCGCACCGCCTTGCTGCCGCACGCGGGACAAATTGACGGAAATTCAAACGGCTCACTATCTTTCGGGCGCTTGTCTTCGACCACTTCAACTATCTGGGGAATAACATCACCGGCACGTTGAACAATGACCGTATCGCCAATACGTACATCCTTGCGGGCAATTTCGTCCGCATTGTGCAGGGTGGCATTCGATACCACCACACCACCAACCGTCACCGGGTCCAGCTTGGCCACCGGCGTTAATTGCCCGGTGCGACCCACCTGAATTTCAATGTCACGCAAAACTGTCGTGGCTTTTTCAGCTGGAAACTTGTGCGCAATCGCCCAGCGCGGTGAGCGCGAAACAAAGCCTAATCGCTGCTGCCAGTCGAGCCGGTCAACTTTGTAAACCACACCGTCAATATCATAACCCAGACTGGAACGTTGCTGTTCGATTATCCTGTAAACACGGATCATTTCATCAACGCCAACACAGCGCTTCATCAAGGGATTGACCTCAAAGCCCCATAAGCGAAACTGGTCTATCACCTGCATTTGCGTGTCCCACGACTGCACCGCCAGTTCCCCCCAGGCATAGGCGAAAAATTTTACCGGGCGCGATGCTGTTATGGTCGAATCGAGCTGGCGTAACGAGCCTGCAGCGGCATTACGCGGATTGGCAAAGGGTGGTTTTCCCGCCTCTTCCTGACGCTGGTTAAGTTGAATAAAATCCGCATGGCTCATATAGATTTCACCGCGCACCTCAACCACATCGGGAAACTCGCCACGCAATTGATGGGGAATATCTTTGACGGTACGCAAATTGACCGTGACATTTTCTCCCACCTGACCATCACCACGCGTTGCCCCGACCACCAGTTTCCCGTGCTCATATCGCAGACTTGCCGACAGACCATCAATTTTAGGCTCGGCCGTCATCGCCAGTTCGAGGGTGTCATCCAAACCCAAAAACCGTCTTATCCGATCACAAAAATCCTGTACGTCCTCATCGCTGAAAGCATTGGATAAAGACAGCATAGGGACACTATGGGTAACCTTTTCGAATTTTTCCTGCGGTGCAACACCAACCCGGTTGCTGGGGCTGTCATCGAGAACCAACTCAGGAAACAGCTTTTCAATCTCGCTGTTACGTTGCCGCAAAGCGTCATATTCGCCATCGGAAATAATCGGTGAATCATCGCCATAATATTTCTGATCATGCCGGGCCAGTTCATCCGCCAGACGAACAAGTTCCTTAGCTGCCTGCCCGGATGTCAGTTTTGCGGGAGTTATGTCGGTATAATCAGGGAGGTCCGTCATTGCGCTGAGCTGCCATTAATCAATTGCCTTGCCGCTGCACGCGCTTCTTGCGTCACCTCTGCCCCGGACAACATGCGGGCAACTTCTTCCAGTCGTTCATTTTGTGTCAGCGTATCAATTCGGGTAACGGCTCTTTCGCCTTGCTCGGTCATTTCAATTGATTTGAAAATCTTGAGGTGAACGCCTGCGCGTGCGGCAACCTGGGGCGAATGGGTTATGGTGATAACCTGCATCTGTTTTGACAAATGATCGAGCCTGACACCGATAGCATCTGCGGTCGCCCCGCCAACGGCTGCATCTATTTCGTCAAACACAAGCGTCGGTGCGCCTTCAACACCCGCCAGCACAACTTTGAGCGCCAGAATAAACCGCGACAACTCGCCACCGGAGGCAATCTTGGCCAAAGGCCCCGGTGATGAACCGGGGTTGGTGGCTATTATAAATTCCACCCGGTCAAGACCACTTGGACCGGCTCGATCGTCTGGCAGGATATCGACAGCAACAAGAAATGTGGCTTTTTCAAGCTTGAGCGGCGGTAATTCAGCTTCTATTTTCTTCCCCAACTTGACCGCGCCTGTCTGGCGTGCGCTGGAAATCGCACGCGCGCGGGTAAAATAAGCTTCCCCAGCTTCGTCACATTGCCTCGAGAGTTTGCTTAATCGCGCCTGCCCGCTGACAACTTCGTTTAGCTGGGCCTCAAACTGTGCCATGAGCGCTTGCAGCCCATCAACTTGCACATTGTGTTTGCGTGCGCACCCGCGTAAGGCAAACAGACGTTCTTCAGTATCACTGAGCACCTGGGGATCAAATTCAAACTCCCGTTGACTGGTCGCCACCACACCTTGCGCCTCATCAAGTGCTACAAGCACTTTGTCCAATGCCTCAACAATGGGTGCCATAAGAGGTTGAACCTCACTTCCCGCGCGTTCGAGCTTGCGCAAGGCTGCACTAATGCGTGACTTCTGTGACCCATTGGCTTCCAGAGAGGCGGCTGCTTCCTTGATTTCACCGGCGTATTTTTCCGCATGCATCATTAACTGGCGCTCACCATGAAGCCTGTCTTCTTCACCGGTTTCCGGGGCAAGAACCCTCAGTTCATCAAGGCAGTGCCGGAGGTATTCTTCATCCTGTTTGGCCTGGACAATCTCGGCCTGAAACTCCTCAAGTTCAGATTTTAAGGTAACCCATTTGTTCCAGCATCGCGCCACATCTGCGGCCTGTTCTGTGTTGCTGCAAAATGCATCCAGCAACCTCATGTGCGTGGCCGGTTCAATCAACGCGCGATCATCATGTTGACCGTGAATTTCCACCATGGCAGCGGTCACCTTGCGCAATAATGCAGCACTGACCGGCTGATCATTAATGAACGCACGTGTGCGACCGTCTTTTGATTGAATTCGACGCACAATCAGGGTCAAATCGATATCAAGACCATTTTCATCAAGGATGGTAAAAATCGGATGGCAAGGCCCAAGATCAAAACTTGCGACCACACTCCCCTGCACCGCACCTTCGCGCACCAGTGATCCATCACCGCGCGCACCAAGGGCCAGCCCCAGCGCATCAAGCACAATGGATTTGCCCGCACCTGTTTCACCCGTAAGAGCCGTCAATCCAGGCTCGATGGTCAGGTCCAGTCTATCGATTAAAACGATATCACGTATGGAAATTGCGCTCAGCATTACGCGTCAGAACGTAATCGACTTCCACGCTTTGCTCAACCATGAACCTTTGTTTTCCCGTGGTTCCAACCCATCAGACTTTAACAACACATAGGCATCATCATACCATTTGCTGTCCGGGAAGTTATTGCCAAGTATGGCAGCAGCTGTTTGAGCCTCGCTTTTAACCCCCAATGCCATGTAGGCTTCCGCCAATCGCATCAAAGCTTCGGGCGCATGAGACGTGCGCTGATAAGCACTCACAACCACCTTAAATCTGTTGATTGCTGCGACATAGGCCTTTTTATCCATGTAATAGCGACCGATTTTCATCTCTTTACCGGCCAGATGATCCCGGGCCAGAATAGCTTTTTGTTCGGCATCTTTGGCATAATCGCTGTAAGGATAGCGGCGTATCAGTTCATCAAGGGCAAGCAATGCTTTTTTTGTTAATGCCTGATCGCGCCCGACATCAGAAATCTGTTCGTAATAACTCAGCGCTATCAGATAATAGGCATATGGTGCATCATCATGACCGGGATAAAGTGCCAAAAACCGTTTTGACGCATTTATGGCATCATCAAAAGAATTACGTTCATAATGAGCGTAAGCCGACATTAACATGGATCGTCTGGCCCAGGTTGAATAAGGATATTGCCGCTCAACTTCCTCAAACTGGGTTGCAGCTTCCTTTGCAGCCCCCTCATTAACTGTACCCAGTGCGCGGGCATATAGTTTCTCGGCAGATGCTTCGCTCACCTTCAAATCCGGCTCAGCAGCACCAAACGGATTGAGGTCTGAAATAGTACTACACGCCCCCAAAACCAGCAACGAAGCCAATACCAGGAAGGTTTTCAACGATTTAAGAGGGTTTGCTAGCATTGTAGTTTTCAACTCGGTCCGATTTCATACCAAAAAGCAATTATGTATCACAAAACCCGAACCGATAAAAACCAAGAATTACAAATTCGAAATCCGCGTAGATTTAGCGAAGAATTATGACATTTCTATGATTTCCCAGGCTGAATCATCCTGAAGCAATGCGCTTAACGCGGTAAAGTTGGCTTGATGCCCGCCGCGATAGGAATAATACATACCCAAAATCGGCGCCCCGGCTATGGCCAGATCACCAATAGCATCAAGCGTCTTGTGGCGAACAAATTCATCGGGGAAGCGCAATCCTTCAACATTCAGGATTTCCTGGCCACTGATAACGACAGTGTTTTCCAAAGAAGCTCCCAAAGCAAACCCTTGCGCGCGCAAAACTTCTGCGTGCTCCATAAACCCGAATGTTCGTGCAGGTGAAAGCTCACGTTTAAAGGTCTCTGCATTCCCCTCAAAATCGAACTGTTGTACACCAATCATTTCATTGGCAAATTCAATCTCGATGTCCAGTTTAAAACCGTCGTAAGGCATAAAGCCGCATCGTGCCAGACCATTGGTGATTTCAACCGGTTTGAGAACCCGTATCACACGGCGTTTACACTCCAGTGAAACCACGCCGACCTTTTCAATAGCCTCCACATATTCTAATGCACTGCCATCAAGAATTGGAACTTCCGGTCCATTAATCTCAATGCGGGCATTATCAACGCCACATCCGCTAAGTGCTGCAAGTAAATGTTCAACAGTTGAAACCGTCGCGGCATCATTGGTGCCGATTACAGTACACAATTGGGCGGAGCGGACAGAAGACGGGGCAACTGAAATTTTGGTGTCACTATCATCAATGTCAGTTCGGTAAAAAACAATCCCACACCCCGCCGGTGCAGGCTCAATATTCAGATTTACATCTTGACCATTGTGAACACCAATACCCGACATTCGAATGGTACCATCAAGCGTTACCTGACTACACATATAACAATCCGCGAAGGTTGCACGGCCCACCAATGGCGCAATATTCATTAAACACTCTGCCCACCTGCGGAAACTGTTTGATACGGTTACAAATTCGCCGTTGTGGAGTACACTTTAGAATGACTGGAGGCCGAGGTCAAACCTACATTTAACCGATAAAAACAACTATGGCCAGTGACAATTCATCACTGGCCATTATTCATTCTTACCGCAATCAGGTCTAGTTGGCCTGGCGTCTCAGGAAGGCAGGAATTTCAAGCTCGTCTGCATCGAAATCCGTCTCACTTTGATGTTGTGAAATCGGTTGCACAGTGGCCGCACCCGGTTGTCTCTGCGGCGGGTTTTGAGTGGTGGTTTTTTGAAATGATTGATTGCTTGCTGAAGCAGGGCTGACGAAAGCTGGCTCGCTTTTAGCTCGGGAATAGCCGGGTTCAGGTGCTTTCTTACCCAAACCGGCATTCACAAGTTTTTCAAAAAGCGATGGACGTTTCCCAACTTGCGAAACACCTTGTGAAGATGCCGCGGCCTCTTTTTCCCGGTATTCTTTCACAGCTAACGGGGGAAATTCCTCAATGCTTGGCATCCGGGGTTGGCCCATTGCCATTTTCATTTCAGCAGGTGATGCTTCCAGGACCGGCGTTTCATGTTGAGAAGCCACGTCTTTTTCCACAGCAAGCTCTGGCACCTGCATTGGCTTTGCTTCCAGTTTCGGAGCATTTTCAGTCATTGTGGGGGGTGTATCGGCGTGACCTTCCGGTGTTTTAGCCATCGGCAATTCAAATGATCCGTCTGTTTCATCTTCAAACTGCTCGGCGTGTGACGAGGGAGCCCCTATAGGGAGTGCTTTTGAGTTGATTTCGGAAACAATGGCATTTTGAAACTTCGCATGGCTGCCGATTTTTTCACATGCCTGTCGATCAATTCCTGTGGCAACCACTGACACCCTGATAAACCCATCCAGGCTACCATCAAATGTTGCGCCAAGTATAATATTCGCCTCAGGGTCAACTTCTTCACGAATGCGCGTGGCCGCTTCATCAACCTCGTACAGCGTCAGATCATCGCCACCGGTAATACTGATCAGCAATCCGCGTGCACCGCGCATTGAGACATCATCAAGCAAAGGATTGGAAATAGCAGCTTCGGCAGCTTCAATCGCGCGTTTTTCGCCCGATGCCTGCCCCGTCCCCATCATCGCCTTGCCCATTTCATTCATGACAGAGCGTACGTCAGCGAAATCCAGGTTAATCAGACCTTCCTTGACCATCAGATCAGTGATGCCGGCCACACCGGAATGCAGCACTTCATCAGCCATGGAAAAAGCATCGGCAAAGGTGGTTTTCTCGTTGGCAACACGAAACAGGTTCTGGTTGGGAATAACAATCAGCGTATCAACATGCTTGGTAAGTTCTTCAATACCGTGCTCGGCTGTTACCATGCGTCCCTGGCCTTCAAACTGAAACGGCTTGGTCACAACTCCCACGGTCAAAATGCCCATATCGCGTGCAGCACGCGCAATTACCGGCGCGGCACCTGTGCCGGTTCCACCGCCCATACCGCCGGTGATAAAGGCCATATGAACGCCGCTGAGATGATCCTCGATTTCCGCCATGGCTTCTTCAGCTGCAGCAGCACCGATTTCAGGCTTTGAGCCCGCGCCAAGTCCCTCTGTCAGGGCTGCGCCAATCTGGATACGGCGCTCAGCTTTTGATTGGGCTAAAGCTTGCGCATCCGTATTTGCGACGACAAACTCGACACCCTCGAGATTGGAGGAAATCATATTATTAACGGCATTGCCGCCAGCTCCACCGACACCGAACACAGTAATACGCGGATTTAGCTCAGTAACACTGGGAATTTTCAGATTGATGCTCATAGTTCCTTAACCCTGGTTTTCTAATTTTAAAACTTTAGTTACCTGTTTGATAAGAAATCGTTAATTCTCGGCGAAAATGATCGCAAGGAGTCAAAAAAATGATTTGTTTTGAAACAGCGAGGTTAAGGAACGCTCATTTCAACTCTTAGAGGCTTACACCTAAGGCCTTGGCGTTTAAACGATAACTTACATACGTCATACCGGCGAAAGCCGGTATCCAGGAGCGGGGTATGAGCTTGTGGCGCTGGATGCCGGTTTTCACCGGTATGACGGGGGAGATAGATCAAATCTCACCGCCACTGGTATGAATCGAAAGTTTCTAGAAATTCTCGCGAATCCACTGACCAACCCGGACGAAATATCCGCCATTTGATGAAGCCAGTCCCCATTCGGGAACATTTTGATGAGCTGCAAGAGGCGAGCGCGCATATGAAATCAACCCGGCGCAGGTTGAAAAGGGAGTTGATTGGGCCATCTCCGGCATGCCGGAAAGCACAGGCGGCGAACCCAGCCTCACCTGCTTGCCCAAAATCCGTTGAGCCAGCTCGTGGACACCGTTCAACTGACTGGCACCACCGGTAATGACCAGCCTTTTGCCAGCCATTTCAGAAAACCCCGAATGATCAAGGCGCGCACGCACCAGTTCCAGAATTTCCTCAATACGTGGCTGGATGATCCCGGTCAGCATTGAGCGCGGGACTTTATTGACCACATCGTCCGATTTTTCTCCAACGTATGGCACGTTGATCATTTCACGATGATCCGAAGCGCTTGGCAAGGCGCTGCCGTAGAGTGTTTTAATACGTTCGGCATAACTGCTCGGTGTCGACAATCCACGCGCAATATCAGACGTCACATGAGCCCCACCAATAGGAATAAGGTCCGCATAGATCAAGCCACCATGCGCAAATGCTGCAATACTTGTAGTCCCCCCGCCCATGTCTATACAGGTAACGCCCAATTCTCTTTCGTCTTTCACCAGGCAGGCCATGGAACTGGCCAGAGAGGAAACCACAACAGCGTCAATGCCTAAATGACAGCGCTCGACCAAAGAAATAATGTTTCTGAACGGCCCGGTATCGACGCTTACAACATGGGCATTCAGGCTGAGCTCTTTGCCAAACATGCCAATTGGCTCATCAACACCGCGTTCGCCATCTAAAACAAACCCGCCGGGCAGGTTATGAATAATCGTTCGCCCCGAGCCTGAACCCAGTTCGTGCATTTTTGAAAGTAGAGAACTTACATGACGCTTGCCGACCTCGTTGCCGTCAATTGCGGTCACAACGCTTTGCTGGTCTGTGCGAGGCCTGCCCGCCGACAGGCTCACAAACACGCTCGAAATCGTAAGTCCCGCCATACGCTCGGCATGATCTACAGCAGCTCTTACCGAAGCTTCAGCCGCATCCAGATCGACCACCGCACCAGCCCGCAAACCAACGGAGCGATGATGGCCGAAACCCAGAATTTTCAACCCGTTATTGACACCACCGGCTTCAACAGCCAGCTCAGAGCCGCTAATCCGGGCAATAAGACAGCTGACTTTTGTCGAGCCAATATCCAGAGCCGCAACAATTACCGAGCGACCACCTTGCGTTGTCTTGTTCTTGTTTACTTGTGCATTCATGGACACAACACTCATGTTTTACGCTTACCCGCCCTTTTTGACTTAGCAGCATCCTCACTATAGGAAGCAGCCCGTCTTTGGGCTGCTTCGTCACTCAGGCGTATGGTTACTCTGTCTACAATTCTAAAGTCCACAAGAACAATATCGCGCGACAGCAAGCCGTTATCTTCGTCAAGTTTTGCCAGTTGCGCCAGTGCTTCGGGCACACCTGTTTCAGGTAAATTTACGGTAATACCGTTTAGAAGACGTAAATTCCACCGCCGGTCGGCCACACGAATCGCTGCCCGCACCAAAGATTTGAGTCCCGGATAAACGGCAATCTGGGAATATATCTCCTGCGCCTTGTTTTCAGCGCCATATCCAACCACCAGCGGAAGATAGCCATGATCCTTCACCCGCAAGGCTCCCAGGGTCGTACCTTTTTTATCGATTATCGACAGCCTGCCGCCGCGTTGCCAGATTGCAAAAGGACTGCGCTCTTCGATATCAATTAAAACCGTATTTGGAAACAGACGATGAACCGAAGCTTTGCTGACCCAGCCGATTTTCTCCAGACGGGCGCGGGCTTCATCCGTATCGAATTTTAACATTGAATCACCGCGCTGAATATCAAGTGCGGCCAGCAATTCCGCATCACTGGCGCGCGCGCGCCCGGTGAGCGTCACCTTTGCCACCGTCAGACCAACAACGCCCGAAACACTAGCCGCACCCAGTCGCAACGAGCGTTTTACCTGCTCGAAACCATCACCGATATAAGAGCCATAGATAAAACTCGCCGCCAGAAAAGCCGCACTGGCAATAGCAAACCAGCGCATATCCACCGTGCCGTATTTACAGTTCTGCCAGAATCCGCGCTCACTGACATCTTTTTTAGGGCTGCGACGAAGCAGTTTTCTTGCTACCGATTGCATGTTGCGTCTTCCACCATCCAGCTTACAAATTCACTAAAATCATGACCGGCGTGCCTGGCCATATCAGGTACGAGAGATGTTTCGGTCATGCCCGGTTGGGTATTAACCTCTAAAAGGATTAATTCACCGGTACCGTTGAGCGTATCGTCATATCTGAAATCAGCACGAGAGACACCACGGCACCCCAATATCTTATGGGCATCCAGCGTATAGGTCTGAACTCTGCGGTAAATATCATCGGGAATTTGCGCCGGCAAAATATGCTCAGAGCCGCCAAGTGAGTACTTGGCCTCGTAGTCGTAAAATTCCAGACCATCCCTGCTCACGATATCTATTACACCCAACGCAACATCACCCATTACTCCGCAGGTCAACTCACGCCCTGCGATATAGCGCTCAACCATCAATTCTTCACCCAGATCCCAGTCTTTTGACATCAAGGCCTGGGGTGGACAGTTGGCACCCTTAGGCACAATATATACCCCAACACTTGAGCCCTGGTTAACAGGTTTAATAACATAGGGAGTTTCTAAAACATGGGCTCGAGCCGCTTCTTCGCGTGAAACAATAAGGCTATCAGCAATAGGTATCTTTTTATTTTTAAACAATATTTTAGATTTTTCCTTATCCATGGCAAGAGCAGACGCAAGCACGCCGGAGTGCGTATAAGGAATTTCAAGAGTTTCCAGAACCCCCTGAACATGGCCATCTTCACCCCAAACACCGTGCAGAGCGTTAAAAGCCACATCAGGTTTCAGGGCGGACAAAACATCAGAAATATTGCGATCGACATCAACTTTTGTGACCGCATAGCCTGCATCTTCCAGTGCTTTTGCACACGGATTACCAGTATCAAGGCTAACCTGGCGCTCCGGCGACCAGCCGCCCATTAAAACGGCTACATGTTTTTTAGATGCATTCATAATGTATCTCCTTGTTTTAGAGGCGCTGTTTTAAGAGGCGCTCAAGCGGCGCGCAGCCTGCGCTCGGCTTTGCTCGCTAGTCCAACGCTTCGCTCGTCCGGGTGCCACAACGACAGA
>JAJFHS010000037.1 GCA_021775475.1 Hyphomicrobiales bacterium | reverse complement strand
CAGTGGATTGACTTCTACAATAATGAACGCACCCATCAGGGAAAAATGTGTTGCGGAAGAACACCGTTTGAAACCATGATGGAAGGCAAAGAAATCTGGAAGGAAAAGTTCATAAACTGAACTTCGCCTGACAGACTCCACGGAAAACCCGGTAACTGTCAGATCAGGTCTGAACTTCTACACTTAAGCTGTGACCACCATGTGTCAGAGTTTTGCTCACAGGTATTTGTGCCGCCTCAAACAGAATTTTCCATAGTTTTTCCGTGTCATCGTAACAGCGCTCAACATTTTCTGGTGTCACCGAGGATTCCCACTCTCCTTTAAGTGCGTCCCACACTTCCGGACGAACATGTGTAATGACGGTTTTATCTACTATGTCCGGTTTACCATGCGCGAGCGTGTTTCGGAAGTTGCTCAGCTTTGCAATTGTTTGGAGTGGTCTCTCTCCCCACTTTAAATCTATAGGTAGGACCTTGATAAGTAAGTCGATTTTTTCTGTCAAACTTGCCCGCTCTGGCCACCCCTTTTCCAGAACCTTCCAACCCACGAAATTTACTTTCGCTTCAATAGAAAACGCTGAAAAAATCAAGCTGCTCATCATCACAGAATAAACACCATCGGTTTCTTGTGACTCAAACTTTTTGCCCATAATTTTCCGCATCACATTCGCACAATTTGACAAGTCGTTATGAATGAAGCGCTCTGCTTCTATCCTGACTTCATATTTTTCTGCCATTCTTACCTGCCTTCGAATTCCTGCTGCGCCACGTCCTGTGCTGCGTGCAATATTCGCACAATAACAACTTGGTCTTGATATGAGCGGTAATAGATACATCGCTTGCGATAGGGAAACCCGCGCAACCCTTTGCTGATGTGATCTCGTGGTGAGCCGGTAAAATCAACCTTGGCAATCCATTCGATTTTAGCGTGAATATCTGCAACAAATTCTGTGGCGGCTTCGACGTTTTCTTCGGAGATGTAAAGGAATATGCTGATCAAATCATTCCGTGCCTGCGCCGACAGGACTAGTCTTTTCGGTTCAATTGGTTCATCCCCTCATTTACAATATCCTTGGTCAGTTCTTCTGCATTGGCGTACTTAAATACTTTTCCGGCTTTTATTTCCGCGTCACCGGCATCAATCGAAGCCCGCAAATCCGTAACACGAGCTTCATAGTCCTCCAGCATGCGCAATCCTGCGCGTACAACTTCACTGGCATTATTGAAACGGCCAGATTTTATCTGGCCATCAATGAATTCTTCGTAGCGGCTGCCCACAACAAATGATTTTTTGATACTTGGCATTGTTTAAATCCCTCTCAATGCCAATATTATGGCACAAAGTAGGAATAGTTCATACCTATTTTATCTCAAGCCCGCAAACGCACGTTTTCAGGATCAAACGGAGATTCTTCTATGATCGTTGCCTTATGGCGTTGGCCTAGAATTTCGATTTCCAGCTCCTGACCCAGATTAGCCAGTTCCGGCGCGACCATGGCTAATGCGAGGCTTTTGTTGATGCGCCAGCCGTAGCCGCCGCTGGTGGCGCGGCCAATGATTTCGCCATCTTTGTAGATTGGTTCGGAACCTCTTGCATCAGTATCTGTGATGCCGTGCACTTCCATGGTGACGAACGTGTTGGCAAAACCTTTTTGTTGCCATTCGACCAGTGCGTCGCGACCAATGAACTGGCCTTTGTTGAGATGGACGAAGCGGTCGAGACCGGATTCGAGGGCTGAGTATTCGATGGAGAGTTCGCGCGGGATCAGGCGGTAGGATTTTTCCAGGCGCAATGAATCCATGGCGCGAATGCCAAACGGTTTGATGTCAAATTCTTCGCCTGCCGCCATCAGCTGATCGTAGATGTAGTTCTGCATTTCTATGGGGTGATGCAGCTCCCAGCCCAACTCACCGACGAAATTCACTCTTAAGGCGTGCGCTTGAGCGCAATTTACGTTGATGAATTTTCCTGACAACCAGCGGAATTTTTCGTTCGACAAATCGGTGTCGGTGAGCTTTTGCAAAAGATCACGCGCCTTTGGACCAGCCAGCACCAGCACGCCATATTGGCTGGTAACCAGTTGCAGATTTACACTGCCGTCCTTTGGTGCCAGTTTTTGCAGGTAATCAAAATCGTGGCGCTCGGATGCACCGGCGGACACGAGATAGAAATCCTGCGGTCCGGTGCGGTATATTGTGAACTCACAGCGCACGCCGCCATTTTCCGATAACATATGACAGAGGCCAATACGACCGACGGTCTTGGGGATACGATTGGCAACAATACTGTCGAGGAACGCTTCAGCGCCCGGGCCTGAAACCTGGTATTTTGAAAAGGCGCTCATATCCAAAAGACCGACTTTTTCAGTCACATGTTTACACTCATTGCCAACATGCTTGAAATAGTTTGAGCGCCTGAAACTCCATACATCTTTGGCCTCAACACCCTCAGGCGCAAACCAGTTGGGCCGTTCCCAGCCATAGACCTGACCGAATACGGCTCCGCGCGCTTTCATGCGGTCATAACACGGTGTCTGCTTCAAAGGCCGCGCATCACCGCGTTCTTCATCGGGATAATGGATAACGAAGACACTACGATAGGCTTCTTCGTTTTTGGTTTTAAGGTAACCACGTGAGGCATAGGGTCCAAAGCGCCGGGGGTCCACGCCCATCATGTCAATGGTGGGTTCACCATCTACCATCCATTCGGCAATCTGCCAGCCTGCCCCACCGGCTGCCGTTATGCCGAAGCTGTGACCCTCGTTGAGCCACAGGTTCTTCTTGCCCCAGGCGGGGCCGATGATGGGGGAGCCATCAGGCGTATAGCAGATAGCGCCATTATAAACCTTCTTGATGCCGACTTCGGCGAATGCAGGCACGCGGTTCATGGCGGCTTCTATGTGGGGCTCAAGGCGATCGAGGTCTTCTTGAAACAGCTCATATTCAGCATCTTCATCGGGGCCATCAATATAACAACATGGGGCACCTTTTTCATAAGGCCCGAGGATGAGACCGCCGTTTTCCTCACGCATGTAGTATGAGGCATCAGATTCACGCAAAACGCCCATTTCCGGCAGGCCGTCTTTTTGTCGCTGCACGATGTCTGGATGCGGCTCGGTGACGATATATTGATGCTCAACCGGAATGACCGGGATATCGAGACCGAGCATCAAACCGGTTTGGCGCACGAAGTTTCCGGTGGCTGTCACCACCTGTTCACAAGCGATATCGCCCTTGTCGGTTTTTACAATCCAGCTGTCGTCCGGCTGTTGTTCAATCGCCAGCACCCGGGTGTTGCGGTAAATTTCACCGCCACCATTGCGCGCGCCTTTGGCCATGGCTTGCGTTAAATCAGCCGGTTGAATATAGCCGTCATCCACATGCTGGATTGCGCCAATCAGGTCGTCGGTATTACACAGCGGCCAGATTTCCTTAACCTCCTCAGGCTCAAGAAACCGCACATCAATACCGATGGTTTTAGCCACTCCGGCATAGTATTTATATTCGTCCATGCGGTCCTGATTGTCCGCCAGACGAATGTTCGATACTTTGCTGAAACCCACTGGCTGGCCGGTTTCTTTCTCCAGTTCCTGATAAAACTTCACAGAATATTTGTGGATCTGGCCGACGGAATAACTCATATTGAACAGGGGCAACAATCCGGCGGCATGCCAGGTAGAGCCTGAGGTAAGTTCATTACGCTCAACCAGAACGCAATCACTCCAGCCCTTTTTAACCAGATGATAGAGCGTGCTCACGCCAACAACGCCACCGCCAATAACAACTACTTTTGCTTGAGATTTCATCACCCTGGTTCCTATGTTCGATGGCGCAATAGATAATCAACTTGGAAAAAACATAATCCATGTACCAAAACGCAAGTAAGTTCTGCCCGACTGCTTGAAGTAAAAAAACGACGATGGCCGCCAACCGGTCTTTTTGCAAAGCGTATCACAGATGACGAGCGGTCCCGTGGTATTTTGGCAAAACAGCACTTTTTCATCAACGGCAGCACCTATACCCTTGAACCATATCCAACGGCTCTGTATCGTGACTGCAATCGTTTTCAATAATTCAAACACCACTTTCATGAGGCCTATATGATCACTTCCACTGGTATGACGGATGCCATCGGCAATACCCCGCTCATTCACCTGCGCCATGCCTCAGAGATTACCGGGTGTACGATTTTAGGCAAGGCCGAGTTCATGAACCCCGGCCAATCTGTCAAAGATCGGGCCGCTTATTTTATAATCAAAAATGCCATCAATAATGGCACCTTGCAAAAAGGCGGTGTTGTTGTTGAGGGTACCGCTGGCAACACCGGCATCGGTATTGCTCTGGTGGCCAATGCGTTGGGATTTCGCTCTGTCATCGTCATACCTGAAACCCAGTCTGAAGAAAAAAAGGATATGTTGCGCATTGCCGGTGCCGAATTGGTTCAGGTGCCTGCTGTACCTTATAAAAACCCCAACAATTATCAGAAGTATTCTGCCCGTCTGGCTCAGACTTTGGCGCAAACAGAGCCCAATGGTGCGGTTTGGGCGCAACAGTTTGATAATGTCGCCAATCGTCAGGCACATATTGAAACAACAGCCCCGGAAATCTGGGCGCAAACCAACGGCAAGATTGATGGCTTTTGCTGCTCGATAGGTACCGGCGGCACCATTGCCGGTGTTGGCATGGGGTTGAAGGAATATAATCCTGACATTCAGATTGCGCTTGCTGATCCGCCGGGCTCGGCCATGTATAATTATTACACCCATGGCGAAATGAAATCGGAAGGTGGCTCGATTACCGAAGGTATTGGTCAGGGACGCATCACGGCAAACCTCGAAGGTGCTCCAATTGACCGATCCTTTTTTATTCCTGATCGTGAAGCCGTACAAACCGTGTTTGATCTCTTGTCAGATGAGGGCTTGTGTCTGGGCAGCTCCAGTGGCGTCAATGTAGCCGGCGCTATTGCGCTGGCGCGTGAGATGGGGCCGGGTCATACCATCGTCACCATGCTGTGTGATTTTGGCACGCGCTACCAGGGCAAGTTGTTTAATCCCGAATTCCTGCGCTCCAAAGACCTTCCCGTACCTGTTTGGCTGGAAACACCGCAGACAGATGTGCCCGATGTTACTGTGGAAGTTGACGGCTAAATCATGACCGAGATGATTTTCAGAGATGATGCCTATGTGCGTGAATGCAAAGCTCGCGTTGTTGACGTTAATGAGCGCGGCGGCATAATTCTGGAACGGACGAATTTCTACGCCACCAGCGGTGGCCAGCCGGGTGATTGTGGTGAACTTGACATCGAAGGTGTCGGTTCATGCCCGATTGCCACC
This sequence comes from Hyphomicrobiales bacterium, assembly GCA_021775475.1. GTDB lineage: Bacteria > Pseudomonadota > Alphaproteobacteria > Rhizobiales > JAJFHR01 > JAJFHR01. Next base: position 36,689 of record JAJFHS010000037.1, on the reverse strand, counting down.
ACCGTCTATGACAGTGACAAGCGTATTGTCCATGTGGCACCGGAAGGCAGTATTCTGCCTGAGCCCGGAGCTTTGGTTGTGTGCCGGTTGAACTGGCAGGTGCGCCACGCCCATATGCGCATGCATACAGCCCTTCATCTGCTTTCGGCGGTTTTGGCTTATCCGGTAACCGGTGGTCAAATTGGGGTTGAGCGCGGACGCCTCGATTTCAATATCCCCGAGGGTGGGCTCGACAAGGACCAAATCACCACTGAACTCAACCGGCTCATTGAGGGCAACCATGATGTCAGTTACAGGTGGATCAGTGATGAGGAATTATTGGCCAATCCTGAGTTGATTAAATCCATGAACGTAAAACCTCCGATGGGAACAGGCAAGGTTCGTCTGGTGGAGATTGGTGATTGCGATGTGCAGCCCTGCGGCGGCACACATGTTGCCAATACGGCCGAAATCGGCGAGGTTTATATTGCCAAAATCGAGAACAAGGGCGGAAAAAATCGCCGTGTTCGTGTCGCGTTCAAAACTGATGGTGAAAAATCATGACCACACACGACAGCCCATGGATTGTTGAAACCGACTGGTTGGCGGATCGACTTGATGCCCCGGATATAATTGTTCTGGATGCATCCATGCATTTGCCCAATTCAGGCAGAAATGCAGCCCAGGAATTCAATGAACAGCGCATACCCGGTGCTGTGTTTTTCGATATCGATGATATATCCGATAGCACCAGTTCGCTGCCACATATGTTGCCAAGCCCGGAAAAGTTTTCTTCACGCGTGCGCAAACTGGGTATTGGCAATGGCAATCGTGTGATTATTTATGATGCGGTCGGCCTGTTCAGTGCTGCGCGAGTGTGGTGGATGTTCCGCATTATGGGCCATAATGATGTCGCCATCCTCAATGGCGGATTGCCTAAATGGATTGCGGAGGATTTACCGCTGGAAGATGGACCGGCACGCCGCCCGCGAGATTGCCATTTTGCCGCCCGTTTTCAACCCAGCAAGGCCAAATCCCTCGACCACGTAGTGAAAGCGGTAACAACCGAAAATTCGCCCCAGATTGTTGATGCCAGAGGTGCGGCGAGATTTGCCGGCACGTCGCCTGAGCCACGACCAGAATTAAAATCCGGCCATATTCCAGGTTCTTTCAATGTACCCTATACCAATTTGCTCGAAGACGATGGCACCCTGAAATCTCCAGAAGACATCAGACAGGCATTTGTCGATGGCGGAGTCGATCCGGGCAAGCCCATTATCACCACCTGTGGTTCAGGTGTGACTGCGGCCGTGCTTGTGCTGGGGTTAGAGTTAATCGGCAAAACCAAATCAGTGGCCCTGTTTGATGGCTCCTGGGCGCAATGGGGAAGCGCCGAAGATGTTCCCATAGAAACAGGTTCGTGAACTCCATGGGCAAAATTCATGAAATTACCATCACCCATCTGGAGATGTTTGAAGACCCTCACCTCACCCCCCCTCCTCCGTCCCACTCTCAAATCAGTCTGATCCGGGCGGACAATCCACCGGTTCATTTTTACCGGTATCTCTATAAAACAGTGGGCGCAGATTATATCTGGGTGAACCGGCTGAAAATGACCGATGAGGAGTTGGCCGAGGCCATACAGGATCCCGCCGTTGAGCTATATGTGCTTTATGTCAATGGCTGTCCGGCGGGATATGTTGAACTTGATTTTCGTAAAATGCCCGATGTCGAGCTTGTGTTTATGGGATTGATGCCTGAAGTTATTGGTCAAGGCTTTGGCCGCTACCTTCTCAGTCAGGCAATTTCACTGGCGTGGCTGCATTCACCCAAACGGTTGTTTGTGCAGACCTGCACTCTCGATCACCCGCGCGCGCTCGGTCTTTATCAGCGCTGTGGCTTTGTGCCTTTTGCCCAAGAACAAGGCGAACTGGAAGAACCCGAGGGATAAGGTACGCGAAATAAAAAAGCACTACTGTTTCCAGTAGTGCTTTTTTTGCCCCCCAGGGCCCTGATAGTTTTCCTGCCGCTTGTACTAGTGCAGAATTTGGCTCAAGAACAGTTTTGTTCTGTCGCTTTGCGGGTTGTTGAAGAACCCTTCGGGTTCGTTCTGCTCAATGATCTGGCCTTCATCCATGAAGATAACACTATTGGCAACTTCACGGGCAAAGCCCATTTCATGGGTCACGCACAACATGGTCATGCCTTCATGTGCCAGGGTTATCATCACATCAAGCACCTCTTTGATCATTTCAGGATCAAGGGCGGATGTGGGTTCGTCAAACAACATGATTTTAGGGTTCATGCACAAGGAACGTGCAATTGCCACGCGTTGTTGCTGACCACCGGAAAGCTGACCAGGATACTTTAGAGCTTGTTCGGGAATACGCACGCGCTCGAGAAAATGCATAGCAATTTCTTCAGCTTCCTTTTTCGGCATTTTACGCACCCAGATCGGAGCAAGCGTGCAGTTTTCCAGGATGCTCAAATGTGGAAACAGATTAAAATGCTGGAACACCATGCCAACTTCGCGCCTGATCTCATCAATTTTTTTCAGATCATTGGTCAACTCAATGTTTTCGACCAGGATTTTGCCCTTCTGATGCTCCTCAAGGCGATTTATGCAGCGTATTAAGGTGGATTTTCCCGATCCCGAAGGGCCGCAAATCACAATACGTTCGCCTTTGTTGACTTTCAGCGAGATGTCTTTGAGAACGTGGAAATCACCATACCATTTGTGCATATCGGTAATTTCAATAGCGACCTCATCACTAACAGTCATTTTGACTTGAGTTTCCGCAGGCTCTGCTGCGCGTGCGGCTGAGCCATTGGATTTTTTAGTCGCGGATTTTTTTGTTGACGTTTTCTTGGAAGAAGATTTTTTAGGAGCTTCAGCCATAAGTTTACCTCTATCGCTTGTGGCCACGGTGAAGAAGATTTTCCATGAAAATCGAATACCGCGACATACCAAAACAGAATACCCAGAATACCATTGCTGCAAAAAGATAGCCGGTATGACTGGTAGCAGGAGATGACCAGACAGGGTCAGTGAATGACGCCTGAACCTGTCCCAGCAGGTCAAACAGTCCCACAATCAAAACAAGTGTGGTGTCCTTAAACAGGCCAATGAAAGCATTGACGATGCCGGGAATAACCAGCTTGAGCGCCTGGGGCAGAATAATAAGCCCCATCATCTGCCAAAAACTCAATCCCAGCGCCATCGCGCCTTCATATTGCCCTCGGGAAATAGCCTGCAAACCACCTCTGACGGTTTCAGCCATATAGGCGGCTGAAAACAGCGTTACGCCAATCAGAACCCTGAGCAGTTTGTCAAATTGAACACCTTCGGGCAGGAACAACGGCAACATCACGCTCGACATGAACAAAACAGTGATGAGCGGCACACCACGCCAGAACTCAATGAAGATCACAGAGACCAGCCTGGCCACCGGCATTTCCGAGCGGCGACCAAGTGCCAGAATAATACCAATAGGAAAAGAAGCAACAATGCCGGTTATGGCAACAACCAGGGTGACGAGCAATCCCCCCCACAAAGGCGTTTCAACATCCAACATGCCATAATCAAACCCCAAGGCCAGATAGACGATCGCGATCGCAACGCCGATCGCGGCAACAATCTTGAGCCCCGAACTTATCTGGATTGATTGGGTGGTTTTGGCCTGGAAGACAACAAACCCGACCCCCAGTACCATGAGAATAGCCAAAAATCCCCAAGCGCCATTACCGATACCAATATTGCCACCAGTCAGCAAAATTGTTACCAGAAAGGGATAAACGCCAAGCAGAAATATTGCATTTTCACGTTTGTACGGGATTGTAGGTATCAGCAAAGGTATCAAAGACACCACGCCAACGAACATGGCGATATCGACCCGCCATCTTTCCTCAAGTGGGTAACGGCCATATATGAACTGGGAGAAATAAGCTTGAACATAAGGCCAGCAGGCACCAATTGCCTGACCGTCCTGCACCCTGCCGCCATCGGCGATGCTACGGCAGTCCAAACCATCTTTTCCAACCCAGATTGCATTCACGATTGCAAACTCAACGACACCCGGAACAATCAGGTAAATAACATAAGCCCCAAAGACGGTCAAAACCACGCTAAGCCAGCTTGACAAAAGGTTTTTCATCACCCAGCCGATGATACCTGTCTCTGTAGCTGGAGGCGCCATGTCTGGCGACATTTTTGTTCGTACATAATTTTGCACCATGATCTAACGCTCCACCAATGCCATTGTGGCATTGTACCAGTTCATGAATATCGATGTTACGATGCTAATCGTAAGATAGACGCCCATGGTCATCATAATAATCTCAACCGCCTGACCGGTCTGGTTCAACACTGTGCCGGCAAAGACGGAAACAAGATCCGGATAGGCAATGGCGACAGCGAGGGACGAGTTTTTGGTCAGATTTAGATACTGACTGGTCAAGGGCGGAATGATCACCCGCATAGCCTGAGGGATAATAATCAATCTCAAGGTGTGAGAATTTTTAATACCCAAAGCACTTGCCGCTTCCGTCTGCCCGTAAGAGACGGCCAGAATTCCGGCGCGTACGATTTCCGCTATAAACGTTGCCGTATAGAGGGACAGAGCGAATAGAAGAGCCAGAAATTCCGGTATGATCTGCAATCCGGTACCAAGCTGAAATCCCATGCGCAATCTGGAACCGGTTTCCCTGAACTCCGGATACGCCCATTCCAGCGGGCTTCCTGAAATCAGATAGATGACAAAGGGCAATCCGACAATCAGACCCAAAGATGCCCAGATCACCGGGAACTGTTGTCCGGTTGCAGCCTGGCGCTTTTTTGCCCATTTCTTGACAATAAAAGCCAAAACAATGCCAATAAGAACGGCAATAACGACAATGTTAAAACCATCTTGCGGCAGCGGTTTTGGCATCCAGATGCCAGTCACATTAATATTAAATGTGTCAAACAAAGAAGCTTTACTTCTTTTGTCCGGCACAGCTCTCAAAACTGCAAAATACCAAAAAAAGATTTGAAGAAGTAGGGGTATATTACGCAAAACCTCAATATAGACAGTTGCGATTTTTGCCACCACCCAGTTTTTCGACAGGCGCATAATGCCTACGGAAAACCCGATTATTGTAGCAAAGAGAATACCCACACCGGCAACCAGCAATGTATTCAGCAAGCCAACGATAAAAACCGCGCCATAGCTGGATGCTTCGGTATAATTAATTAAAACCTGATTGATGCCAAAACTTGCCGTGGTGTCAAGAAAACCAAAACCAGAGGCTATTTTTCGTGCTTCCAGATTTCTGATCGTATTGTCAACCAGCGCCCAAACAAGATAAGCGATTACCGCTACCAGGATGACTTGAAAAAAGATGCCACGCGCTTTTGGATCATTCCAGATCGAGACTTTACTGCTATCGTCGGCTTTGTCACTAATGTCTGATGACACTGAGCCCCCTCCCCGTTAAACACTGCGTAACCTATAAACACTACGTAACCTACGCAGGCTCACAAACTTGATTACTTATATTGCCTAAGACAAGCTTCCCAAGCTCAGATGCGCAGACTTGCGTCATCGTGCAAATGCGGCAAACATTTACAAAAACCAGGGAGGCTCCATGCGCCAGGCACCAGGACCGCATTTTACGGCACAACCACCTGAAGCACAAAGTCTCCCCGGATTATTCTTTAGCGGATAGGTGGTGCGTACTGGATGCCACCTTTGCTCCACAAAGCATTAACACCGCGGGCAATACCCAGTGGTGTGTCTGGTCCAACATTTCTGTTGAAGCTTTCAGCATAGTTGCCGACGAGCTTCACAATGTTGTAGGCCCAGTCATTACCAACGCCGAGGTTTTTGCCAAAGTTGCCTTCAACACCAAGAAGACGTTTATCAGCAGGGCTGCCGGCTTTTTTGGAATCGACGTTTGCAGATGTAACGCCCATTTCTTCGGCATTTACCATCGCAAAGACAGTCCATTTAACCAGGTTGAACCACTGGTCATCACCTTGACGAACAACAGGTCCAAGAGGCTCTTTTGAAATAATTTCAGGCAGAACGATATGCTTGGACGCATCTTGCAGCTTCAAACGCTGAGCATAGAGGCCAGAAGCGTCTGTTGTGAACACGTCACAACGGCCAGCATCATATGCCTGGATAACTTCGTCAGCTTTTTCGAATGCAATCACTTCATATTTCATTTTGTTTTCGCGGAAATAATCAGCAACGTTCAATTCGGTTGTTGTGCCGGTGTTGGTGCAAACAGATGCGCCATTAAGCTCAAGAGCGCTGGATACACCAAGATCTTTACGGACCATGAAGCCCTGACCATCGTAATAGTTTACGCCAGCAAAGTTCAGACCCAGCGCTGTATCACGGGTTGCGGTCCAGGTGGTGTTACGTGACAGAATGTCAATTTCACCTGATTGCAAGGCTGTGAAACGTTCTTTGGCTGACAATGGCGTGTACTTGACTTTTTTGTCATCACCGAAAACGGCAGCGGCAACTGCGCGACATACGTCAACATCAAGACCCGACCAGTTTCCTTTAGCATCCGGATTTGAAAACCCGGACAGACCCTGGCTCACGCCACACTGAACGAACCCTTTCTTTTTCACATCATCTAATGTGCCGGCTGTTGCTGCAGAAGCTGTAAAGCCAATTGCTGCACCAAGCGCGACAGAAAGAAGTTTATATTTCATCTCAACTCATCCCTGTTTTTTAAATTTTACGTAAATATGAGGTTTATGACACCTCGTCACAAAAGACACCTTGCTACAATCGATCAACAAGGCTCCCAGTCCCTCATGTGGATCAATTACACCATTTGTGTCAATATCACAATCTGTGATATTCCCTCCTTACAAGTTTCGCTACAGGAATTAATTTCCTGCAACGCCCCCATCCAATTCGATTATGGACTTGTGGTCAAGAAGATAAAACGCAATCCAACGGCAAATTCATTTTTGGTTAATGTCAAATCATCGTTCGGGGCTAAAAAACACTAAGGAAATACACATGGGAAACGATCGAATTAAGCCCGGTACGCCTACGTTTTCTGCCTCAACCAGTTATACTGACCTTGTTAACCTGGGCCGGGCACCTCACCAACATCACGGGTTTATAAATATACCTGTTTATCATGGCTCGACTGTCCTTTTTCCAACTGCCAAAGCGTATATTGAGTACAAACAGGAATATACCTATACGCGAACCGGCACGCCTACTTCACGAAACTTTGAAAAGGCAGTGGCCAAACTCGAAGGTGGATTTGGCACTATTGTCTGCCCCTCCGGTCTCAATGCCATCTCCACATCCCTGCTCGCCTTCCTGAAAAACGGTGACCATCTTTTGATGGTGGATAGTGTTTACAAGTCGACACGGCGATTTTGCGAAATGTTTTTACGCAATCTGGACATCGAAACAACCTACTACGATCCTCTGATTGGTGCCGGTATCGAGAGATTTATTAAGTCTAATACCAGGGTAATTTATATCGAGAGTCCGGGTTCCCAAACCATGGAGGTCCAGGATCTGCCCGCGATTGCCGATGTTGCCCACCAACATGAGATCGTTGTGATTGCAGACAACACCTGGGCGACGTCGGTTTATTATGATGTTTTGAAACTCGGCGCTGATGTTAACGTGCAGGCTGTGACCAAATATATTGGCGGCCACTCCGATCTGATGATGGGTGTTGCAACAGCGGGTTGCGAAAAACATTACGCCGCACTCAAATCCGCCCATATGCTACAAGGGATACAGGTGAGCGGAGATGATATAAATCTGGCAGCCCGGGGGTTGCGCACCCTCAGGCTACGACTTGAACGCCACATGGAAAACGGCATCGCGGTGGCCGAGTGGTTGGGGACGCGGACGGAAATTGTAGAGGTCCTCCACCCTGCTCTTGCAGGCAGTCCGGGGCATGATATCTGGAAACGGGATTTCGAAGGCGCCGGCAGTCTTTTTTCGGTCCGGCTCAAGCCTTATGATGATGATGCCGTTTTTGCCATGCTGGATCATCTTGAACACTTTGGCATTGGCGCATCGTGGGGTGGATTTGAAAGCCTGGTGATTCCCTTCAATCCCTCCATTAACCGCACCGCCAGCGACTGGCCCGACAAAGGTTATAGTTTGAGGTTTTATATCGGCCTGGAAAACCCCGAAGACCTCATTGCCGATCTCAAGTCGGGGTTTGAGGTGTTGAATTCGTTTAAATCCTGATCCTCATCGACTTTGTACAACTATTTAAACTTTACACCGGCTTCCTGGTGTTTTCTCCAGATGACCTGACATTGAAACTTTTCATCGCTGCCGGGTAAACGAAGGTCAAATTCAGTGGGCAAATCTGCCTGGCTTGACACAATTATTCGACACCCCGCCATTGACAGGTCGCGAATGGTGCAATCGAGAACGCTTTGAAGGTTGTTAAAAATGATTTTGCCGCCCTTGAGCGTCCGCCGTCTGAATTCAGAGCGGGAATCATCCTCTTTTTGCGGTATGTTGTGTTGTTCCTGCATGCGCTTAAGCCTAATTCATTCATTTTGAAAAGCTTAACAAAGGAACGTTAAATTTAAACAAACTTTGCAAAAAAAACGCCCGACGAGATAAATCACCGGGCGTTTTACTACCAAAGGCTGTCGCCGAGGAAAGCAGTGTCGGATTAACGGCCTGTTCCGCGGCGTACGGCGTAAGAGATATCTGACCGGCTGAGGCCAATATCTTCGAGCATGCGATCATCAAGATGCCGCAATTCGCGTTCTGCCCGGGAGATCGCAATAAACTCTTTCAAAGAGGCTATTGAGTTGACGAAAACTCCGGTGAAATCCTGGAAAAAAGTTCCGATGATTGATGTGTTGTACTGTGATGCAATAGAGCCCATTTCATGCCCCTTTCTTTGGTTTAATGTTAGCCAAAACACTCACTATGAGGTTTGTTTCTGATTGCTATATGCGCTCATTCGAAATTTTTACCAGCGCCGTTTTAGCAATGCTGAGATGCAAAAAACGCATAGCATCGTTAACGCCAAATCCGCTTGTGCATCCGATCTATGGCGTATAGTCTGATATCGATATTCGATGCCCCTTCCCGGGTAATTTTTCTCGTTTCCAGTCCTGAAGCTCCAATCCACAGGCTAAGCGCCAGCACTTAAGAGATTGTCTTGTGCTGCCCACGGATTGAAATTTTTCGACTATTCTGGAGTTCGTTTTTTGATTGAGAAAAACCAAGCAAAGGATGACCATGACGTTACAAATACTGCTTCAACATCAGTATTGTATGGCATTGGCTTGATGCTGCTTTCGGAAGTGTTCTGGGTAGCGATGAATGCCATGATCAAATTCTTGCGTGATGATTTTTCAACCATTCAGCTGTTGTTTTTTCGTAATTTGATTCCGATCCCCGCCATGTTGATATTGCTGATGGTGATGGGTAACCTGCCTGCCCTGAAAACCTCCAAGCCCCTCACCCACCTGTTGGTTGGCTTTATTGGGGCCTCCGGCATGTTCGCCTTGATCTATTCGCTGAATTTTCTGTCACTATCACAGACCGTTTCGGTTACCTATGCGGCACCTTTGATGATTACGGCGCTCAGTGTGCCAATGCTCAGGGAAAAAGTGGGGTTCAAACGCTGGGCTGGGGTCATCGTCGGATTTATGGGCGTTTTGGTGCTGACTAAGCCGCAGTCCGGGTTTGATCCGATTATTTTACTTCTGCTGGCATCGACGTTTAGTTTTGCCCTTGTGGTGGTCCTGCGACGGCGGCTGTCTAAGACGGATGAAAGCGCTGTCATCGTGTTTTATTTTTCCCTGATCGTGGTGACGTGCGCCAGTGTTATCCTGCCGTGGTATTGGCGCCAACCGACGTCAACGGAATGGATATTGTTGCTGGTCATGGGTATTTTTGCTCTGGGAGCCCAGTTTTTCATGATGCAGGCGATAAAGCTTGCTCCGGTTTCCGTCATCGCACCGCTTTTATACATCTCGCTGGTTTTTGCGGTGACGGTTGATGTTGTGTTTTGGGGAATTGTACCTGACCAGACGACACTTCTGGGTGCGGGCATTATAATCGCCGCCGGTCTATACGTCATCTACCGCGAAGGCAGTCAACGTAAACGCTCTAGGGGTGGTGATTAATTCGAAACTGGCGACCCCGGCACGATTCGAACGTGCGACCTACGGATTAGAAGTCCGTTGCTCTATCCAGCTGAGCTACGGGGCCTTTGTTTGTTTCGGTAAATTCCAAGTGTGGCTATATCGTGGGCTTAATGTGTCCATTGTCCAATGCGGCCATACTTGAAGTTATCCGAATATGCTTTGGGTTTGCGTTTGCGCACTTTGGGCTCGGACACACGATAGGCGATGCCATTATTATCGGCATAATCTGTGGCGGCTTGTTTGCTGTCAAATTTTAACCGGATTTGCGAATTCATATCACCTGAACTGGTCCAGCCCATCAGCGGATCAATTTCACGGGCAACTTCAGGCTCATATTCCAGCACCCACAGCTTGGTTTTAGCCGTTCCCGACTGCATGGCGGTTTTTGCCGGTTTGAAAATACGCGCGACCATGGGAAATGCCTCCTTCGAATCTGATTTATGGAAATGACTATATATCCTCAAGCAGATCCCTCAAACCAATTGTTTTCTTCGCTTCCAGCCCAAACGTCTGTCTCAAAAGCCCTGAAGCCAGCCCGCTCCCCCGTCCCAACCACCCCTCAGAGTACCATAACGGGTGGTTGGGACGGGGGAGCGGGCTGGCTTCAGGGCTCTTTTGAGATTAAAACCCGAAATATATGGTCGGGGCAGCAAGATTCGAACTTGCGACCCCCTGGTCCCAAACCAGGTGCGCTACCAGGCTGCGCCATGCCCCGACAAAAACAGGTTGAGCGGCTTATTTGCATATCGACTGTTCATGCGCAACCCTAAAATGATCAAGCTGCACAGATCAAATCGGTAAATGGGACAATATGACCTGTTGATTGATTTCAATTAATACGGATACTTGCCCTAAATCGGCAATTATATCGGCCATAACAGGAAAGATACGTGAAATGAAAATTTTGAAAACGATTAGCCTAACCCTTCCAGTCATGGTCATATCTGGCGTCCTGAGCATGCAGGTATCGCTGGCCGACAGCAATCTTCCGGTCATCAACCTATTCAAATCACCAACCTGTGGCTGCTGTGCAAAATGGGCCGAACGCGCCACCGAGGCAGGCTTCACTGTCAAAATCACCGACACTGAAGACATGAGCAGAGTTAAAAAACTCGCCTCGGTCCCCAATCGCCTACAGGCCTGCCATACGGCATCCGTGGGCGGCTACATCGTCGAAGGTCATGTGCCCCTTAGCGATGTCAAAAAACTCCTGAAAACCCAGCCAAAAATCAGAGGCATCGCCGTGCCCGGCATGCCCGCTGGATCACCGGGAATGGAATACGGCAATGAACGCCAGGCGTTCAAGGTCGTTACCTTCGGTGGAACAGGACCTGAAACAGTTTTCCAAATCTATCCGGCACAATAAGCTTGTAATCAAGATCACAACCCGGCGATTTACAAAGACGCAGGTTATTCGGCCAGAATAAAGGTTACCTTTAGCACAACGCGATATTCTGTGATCTTGCCGTTATTGCACACGGCAAGTATTGCATGGCACCAGGAAGTGGGCAAATGCACTCAACTCTGCCTTTTGGCAGATCGTGGCCTGTTTCAGTTGGCTTCGGCTGGAAGTGATCTTTATTCAGCGAAACATCGCATGTTTGACTTTGTCACCGGCTTTAAGACCTATTCTATCAGCCGTACCGGCAATAACTTCCAAAACCCCCCTCACCGGCTGGCCTGACGGGATGATGGTCTCTGAAAACGGCACGGTATTTTTGGCGATTATTGCCACCGTTCCGTCTTTGGTGATGAAAATCATGTCTAGCGCCAGGATGGTATTTTTCATCCACATGAACATTTCGCGGTCAACGCCGTTGTCGAACAACATGCCGCGGTCGGCATCCATTAAAGGACGCCGCATCAGGCCCTGGGATTTGTGTTTTGGGGTATCGGCAATCTCCGCTTCAAATGAATATTCGCCGCTTGCAGTTGTGATGACGACGGTTTCCACACGCATTTTGGATGTGGCATATGCGTGTGATGTCAAAGGCATTGCGCTGAAGGCTATCAGCATGATCAGATAAGTCATTAAACGCGGCATTACGGTGTTCCTGTTGTGATGGGCTAGAGCACTTCCAAATCATATTGAAATATGCGCTAAATGTGTCGGATTGGTGATGCCGGATTTGGCGTCTAGAGTACCTGATGTTCTGATTGAATCAAAACTGCACTCTAACTCTTTGTTTAAGCGTGTCATTTATCCGATAACCGGTACCCACTTATCGGTGACACGCTCTAATGCGGGCCTTGCGGGCTGGTTTCAAGGTTGAGCTTGAGTTCGGCTGCCATCAAACCCTTGGGTCCGTTGCCATAGCGCACGTATAATTCCTGATCCGGCCGCAACTCGGCGATGCCATATTTACGCATGGTTTCCATATGCACAAAAATATCAGGACCGGTGGCACCTTCAGCAACAAAGCCGTAGCCGCGCACGCGGTTGAACCATTTAACCGTGACTTTGACAAAATCACTTTCAGCCACCACGGCCACATGAGTGCGGGCCGGCGGCTTTTGCGCTGGCTGGATTGCGGTCGAGTTGTCCAGAGAAAGGATTTTCAGCGCCTGCCAGCCCTTGGGACGTTCAACCGCCTCACAGACAACGCGCGCGCCTTCTAAAATGGTGTCAAAACCATCTTTTTGCAAACAGCTTGAATGAATGAGAATGTCGGGCAAATCATCGTCGGGAATGAGAAACCCATAGCCTTTAGCGGCGTCAAACCACTTGATGGCGCCGGCAACCTGCACAACCTCAAGTGCTGTTTCCTCGCCCGTCTCAATTATGTGTTCGACTCTAGGCAATACTCAATGGCCCCTCTTACCGCCTCAACAGAATCACTTTGCCAGTGGTTGAAATTGTGGAACAAAGAAGGGAGGTTTGTACAGCGTTAACTATAAATTAAGGGAAATTTTTCTGCTCTGTGGCAACATAAAGGTGCATTGTCCACAGGTTGTGATTTTTTACCTGAAATTTAAATTCATATAAATGTTTGTTTACAATCTCTTGCGAATTGTTGTTAATTTCATCAATGATGAACTAATCGGAAAACCCGGTTTTCAGGCAACATTTGCCAACTCCACACTCAATTCTTCTTTGCCGCCGTCATATCCATCAACGGCACCATAACATCACCAATATCCTTATGGCCGACAAGGTCGGCGATGGTGTCAAGCTCGGTTTCCTCACGATTTATGATAATCAGTTTGGCACCGTTGCGCTTGGCGATGACTGGAAAGCCCGCAGCAGGAAAAACCACCAAAGATGACCCCAGCACGATAAACAGGTCGCAAGCCAAAGAGGCGGCCTCAGCATCGTGCATCTTTTGTTCCGGCATCGATTGGCCAAAGGAGATGGTGGCGGATTTGACGATGCCGCCACAGTGAGTGCACTCAGGCGGGGTTCCGCTGGCCTTGAACACGTCACCTATCCAGCGCATTTCACAACGCCGGTGACAACTGAGACAGGTGGCGTAGGTGCCGTTGCCGTGCAATTCTATAATCTGTCCGTCATTGATGCCGGATGCCTGATGAAGATTATCGATATTCTGGGTGATAACGTTGGCAGCACGGCCAATTTCTATCAGGTGGGCAACAGCTTTGTGGCCTCTGGTGGGCCTGGCTGCCAAAAACCTGTCTTCAAGGGCAAACTTGCGCCGCCAGGCTTCTATTCTGGCTTCTTCTGACTCCACAAAATCGCGGAAATCTATCGGCATGTTATTTTTCCACAGACCGGTGGGGCTGCGAAAATCTGGAATGCCGCTTTCCGTGCTGATGCCAGCACCAGTGAAAACAACACAGTGGTTCGATACTTCAATCATTCCTTTGATTTTGGCGGCAATGTTTTTCACCGTCATTTTTTCCTAATTCCCGGTTATTTCTGGTGCCATGGCGCGGTTTCAAGCTATCATAACGGCAATCACATCAACCACACAATGGAACTTGCCAGATGAAATACCTCCATACGATGGTCCGCGTCAGCGACCTTGATGCTTCGTTAGATTTTTACTGTAACACACTCGGCCTGGTGGAAACCCGGCGCAAGGAAATTGAAGCCGGGCGTTTTACCCTGATTTTTCTTGCCCCTCCCGGCGATGGTATTGGCTCGGAACTTGAACTCACCTACAATTGGGACCGTGAAGAATATGGCGAAGGGCGCAATTTTGGCCATCTCGCCTATGAGGTCGATAATATTTATGACCTGTGCCAGAGCCTTATGGACAAGGGTATTATCATCAACCGGCCACCGCGTGACGGTCGCATGGCGTTTGTGCGCTCGCCTGATGGCATCTCGATTGAATTGTTGCAAGCTGGTGACGCCCTGCCCGAGCAGGAGCCGTGGGCATCGATGGAAAATACCGGACACTGGTAGAATAGCCGGTTATTTCACAAACAGCGGTCTTTCGGTGTGGAACAGCAACTTGTTTTCGCCTCGGGCATAAAGATCATAGGCCGAGACCGACAAAACCCAGCCGCCTTTTCCAAGGCCCAGGGCATCTGAGCGGTATTCGCCTTTGGGGTATTCCTTTAAGTCAAAGCGCTTGGGCGTTTGCTGTTGACCGACTTTGCGCGCGCGTGCATTAACGCTCACGCGTTTCATTGGCTTGCCCGACGGGTCGGTTATTTTCAGTTTGAGTTTTTGCCGGGCTTCATCATAATTCACATCAACACTGAGGCCGCTGGCGGTATTTATATCCTCACTTACCGTGTTGGCTTTGAGCGAGCCCAGTTTCTTGACGACAAAGGCCTTGGCCGGGTATTTATTTCCGCTGGCAAAGCCACCTCGCGCTGAGCCTGCATTGTTGCCGGCGAAAATCACAGCAGCCACCATGCCAGTGATCATCACAACACCAACTATGGTGGCACCAAGGGTTCCTTCGGAAAATTTAAATTTGGCCGATTTCATATCCGTGCGGATTTTCTTTTTTTTATAGAATGCTTGAGGTCAGCATAGATAGATACAGTATTTGGCTTAAAGTCGGGTTTAAAACGTTGTTTAAGTTAGTGTTGAATATTTCTCTTCAATTCAATTTAAGTTGTCTGGCAACAAAATTTCCAAGCCCCTCAAATCTCCTTTGACACTCACGTTTCAACCACATATACACGGTCTCGGAGAGGTGGCCGAGTGGCTGAAGGCGCTCCCCTGCTAAGGGAGTATACGTTAACGCGTATCGTGGGTTCGAATCCCATCCTCTCCGCCAAAGACTCCAGTGATTCAATAATTCCTCACGATGTAACGGGCGCATTGGTGTCCAGTTTTTCCGTGCAAGCCCATATTCGAAGCGCAGCCACAGTCAGGACCGGATGAATTTTTCTCGTCTGGCATCATCGCGCAGTTTCTTTTCCACTGCACCAGCTGCACCGCTGGTCTGGGTGTAGATCTCCATCGAAACAAATTCATCAGCATTTGGCGCGCTCAAGGCCGTATCGCTATAGGTTTTGCGGTCGGGGTCGCGTTCCACCTTGCGGTAAATTTTGCGCACCTGCCAGAAAAGCCTGGCGAATTTGTATATTTTAACTGTGAGCCAGAAAATCTGGCGCGGGTAGAAGACCAAGGCGCTCTCGCGCGCAAATCCCGGCCGCCGGTCAGCCCGGTACTGGAGCCTGATTACCCCTCCTTCAAGAGGATGAACCTTTTCTATATCGTTCACCACCTTGAACTGAAGCAAATATTCCAGGATTTGTTTGGCCCGCCTCTCACTGTGGGCAAAAGCCCGGCGAAACTGTGTTTCGACATGGTCAAGGGAGTAAAATTCCTGCCAGGCCTCTCGGTATGCCTCATCCCATTCCTCATCTGACATTCTGGCATGGTGGGTCACACGATTGTATAAATTATACTTGTTCAGATCCTGATCCATGTATACCCCGTCATCGAGCATTTGCTTGTGATCTTGCGAGCCCGGCAGGGGTGTCAGGAAGAAAAAACTCAAAAATTCCAACGGCAATTCGTTCTTGATGATCTCAATGTCGCGACGGATCGATTGCCTGGTATCGTTCGGAAATCCGATGATATATCCGGCATAGGTGATAACGCTGTTTTTACGCCACTCAAGCAGCATTTCGCGGTATTCAGTAATCCGGTTCTGGCGTTTGTTGGCCGAAGCCAGATTGTCGGGATTGATATTTTCAAGCCCTATAAATACCCTCTTTGTTCCAGCCCGCGCGCATTTTTTGATGAAACCCGGCGTTTTATGGCACAAGGTGTCAACCTGGATAATGAGAGAGAATTTAAAGCCTTCTTCTTCGCGCAGCCAGATCAGCCGGTCAAGCAACGCTTCCCAGCACTTGTTGCGGGCAAAGTTATCATCGGTAATGAAAAACAACCCCACGCCCTGGTGTGCATTTTCGCGGATAATGGCCTCAACATCATCGGGCGAGCGAAAACGGCTCTTGCGGCCCTGAACGTTAATTATGGTGCAAAACGAGCACTGGTACGGGCAACCTCTTCCGAGATCAAAACTGGTGGTCATATCTATGTTGCGCTCAAGCGCCTGGCGCCACAATATCGGCGTTGGCTGGCCGGCAAGATCGGGCAGATCGTTCATGTGATTGTAAAGCGGTTTCAGGCAGCCGTCATAGGCGTCGCGAAAAACTTCATCAAGTCGGCCGGTTTCCGCCTCCCCGGCAAACATCGATATACCAGCCTTCTGGGCGTCTTTGATCTCGTCTGGCAATTCAGGCAACATGGCAAGACAACCGGAAACATGAAACCCACCGATAATTACAGCAAGACCGGCATCGGCAAACTGACGACCAATATCCACTGCCCGGTCAAACTGGTTTGATTGTACCCCGACAAGTCCAATTAACGCGCGCGCACCGGATTGTTTAATCGATGCAATGATTTTATCCGGGCGGATCCGAATATTGGATTCATCATAGGTTTCAAACTGTATGTCAGTATGCGGGCCAAGAACCTGACGCTCCCGGCAGTCTATGGCCAGACCATTTAAAACCGTCAGCGAGTTGGACGGAATGAACGAGCGCATCCATATGATGGGATAACCATCCGCATCGTAGCGCGTCGTTTTAATCATGATAAAAACGAATTTTTCTTGCGTCAGGCTGGTCATTGCACATCCGTGGTCAAGGTCTTAATTCTGTTAACAATTGTGCAACACCATGGCACTGGTGAAATATTTTGTCAGCTGAAATTTGGACCGGATTGTCGACCACTGTCATTGAGGGCTGATATCAGTTTTGTATTCTGGCGGCACTGTTCAAAGATCAACGTGCTCTCGCAAGGCTATATCTATTGCCGGATCGTCAACTGTCACCAGCGAGGATACCCTCAGATAAGAATGGATTGAAAACTGTGACGGGGAACAAGCGAACGTGTTTGGTGGGCGAGACCGGACGCATATCGCTCTGCCTTCGATTTGCGCAAATCGCCAAAACCCATTTTATTTGATGACGGACAGTTCTTCACAACTGCGATCTATTCGGCGCCAATAGGCGACGGCGGCAATCGCCAATATGTTCAATATGCCGATAATTAGAATAGCCGTTATGATTAATCCATATTGGGGCAGCCAAGCGGAGAAAATAGCGACACTGTACATCAAGAATAAATGCGTTCCCAATCCGAGGAAAGACATGAGACGCATAGGTTTTTGAAATACTCTGCGAAACTCAGATGCAGGCAAGCGGGTTGCTGTTTCGTTATTCCCCCTTACCAGATCGAAAACCCCGGCGTAGGAAGTTTCGTAAGTGTATGTCAAAATTCGTTCGAACCAACCGGCTTTTGTTTCGTCATATGTTTTGGGGCGAACAGGCTGGACGTTGGCATGATCGAGAAAGTACTCTCTATATTTATCGTAGATTGAAATATGTATCATTATGCTGAAAAGAACCACGAAATTTGCTGGCCAGATCCACCATTCCTCTCTGCCATAGGTAAGCGAATAACTCATCCCGAACCAAAAAGATGCTCCGGCGACCAGATCACTAAATCCGTCTACCATTTGACCGAAGTGAGAACCGCCGCCGCGAAGACGCGCTAACATGCCGTCAGAACAATCAAGGACGACTGAAATGATCATTAAGATGCCGCCGATCAGGAACCAGATACTCCCTGATTGAGCGGCCATGAAACTACTAACACCTGCAAATATACCCGCGAGCATTGAAGCAATTGTCAAATGCAAAGGAGTGATGTGAGACAACTGATTTTGAAAGGGCTTCAGGAAAAGGAAGGCGAGCGGCCGGTGGAGCCGTATATCTACAAGTTCTTCAACATCGACATCTTTCAGGGAATCGCTGAAACGCCAACGGTCTTGCGGATTTCCTTTTTGTTCTTTGTCTGAAATGAGCATCATACACTAAAACAACACGGTGGGAATTGAACAAACAAACGCATATTCTCAGGAAGTTTCTTCAGGTCTAGCCAATCTTGCTTGCCAGTCGGCCCCATCCGCAGCAACTGAGACAACGTAATCGAAAAGACTAGCAGCGTCAAACGACCTGACAACCAACCCTGCCACTTCAGGTATTGCCTCATCCGCAGGAAAAACCAACCCGTGGCCTGTGGCTTTGACGAGAGCTTCTCTCTGGGTCCAGTCTGTCAGAAACTGCCTTTTAAGGAATTTTTCTGATGCTTCCAGAGTGTCTGCCTTTAGTGTTTCGAGAAGAAATACCTCTGACAGAAGCTTCACATCTACCTTGCGATCCAACCGTTCCAGATCAATGCCCAGGCGTCGATTGAGAGTTATTGCAACAAGGCTCATACCTAGCGTGTGCGATATGGAAAACGATATATTGCAGTTCTTAACTCTGGGTTGCCCGCTGCTTGAAATCTCTATTGGCACACGGGAGGGCATGCAGTCTAAATGGCGAGCCAACAGGCGGCGCAGAATCGTTCGGCTATTTATAAAAGCTGCCCGATCCAAGGCCCGGGCTTTCCTAACGACGGTTTCTTGTTCTTCGATTGAAAGACATTCCAGGTTTTCAGGGCTTTCATCCGCACAGACCGGGAAAATCACAACGTCTTTGTCTTGGATATCCAATGTTATGAGAAAATCCTCTTCGCAAGCTTATAGCCCCAGCTCTTCCCTATCTCTAAACAATCGGCAGATGTTGTCAGCGAAGACACCGCCACGATCGACCGTGATGGTTTGGCCGCGCACCCCATCCAACCTGCCACTGCACAGCGCTAAAGCTACATCTGCAACTTCTTCTGCCCTGATCCACTGACCTTCTGGAACCATAGCTGTCAGGTAATCGGAAAGATCCTGGCCAAATGTCATCTCAAAGGCACTTGTCCGCACGCCGACAGTCCGAATGACATTGATGGCAACATCTTCATTTCTTAGTCTGTGAGACAAATAACGACACAAGGTTTCCTGAGCTGCTTTTGAGGCAGCCATAAAATCGTAGTTGATACTGTAATGGTTTGGCCCGGTTGACGAAATGGCCACAACGTATCTGGGATAGGCACCAAAATGTTGCTTTATTTTCAGAATATAGTCGATCGTGGGCCAGGCGCTATATTGCATGGTCTTTAACAGACCTCTCTCTGTCAAATCCTCCAACTCATTGACCATAACGGCCCCGGTGGCGTTACTGATGAAAACATCAATGGTATCGAACATCTCGCAAAGCTGTTCTAACAGAACATCAGTTTCTTGCTTTTGAGACACATCTGCCTGGATGATCATAGGCGGCGGAGCGCCTACTTCAGCAAACCGGGCGAGGACATCGGCTTCATCGGCGCTGCCCCACCTATAGGTCAATATGCAATTTGCACCCAAACGGGCAAATGCCAGAGCACACGCGAGACCGATGCCCTTCGTTCCCCCGGTAACCAAAACGGCCTTGCCTTGCAAATCTCGTATCAGGGATGCAACCTCTCTAACCAAACTCAGGCATTATTATTTTTATTTTCAACAGCCTGCGCCAAAACATCAACCAGTTCGTTGATGTTACCCAGTTTGCTCAATTCTGACCGCGGGACTTTGACTTTCAACTCCCTCATTGACCGGGATACGATCTCCACGATATCGAGAGAATTAATTCCGATATCTTTCATTGATTGTGATGGATCGAGAGTATCACAATCGACATCATCAATAGCATCGGCGATATATTTTTTTACAATAATCAAGATATCTTCGCGGTTCATTCTTCACCCATTTGGTACCGTAGTGCGCTCATTGCGTCGATTGTACATTCCCATAAGATTGTCGTAAAAGCTAGCCCCTCCATCGACCATGAGGACCTGCCCGCTAATACCATCCATGAGGCCACTACATAATGCTAAAACGGCGTCGGCGACATCATCAATTGGTATATAAGCGTCCGGATTTAGTGCCTTGACGAATGGCTCGAAATCTTGTCCCGCCGTCGAGTTCAGAGATTCTGTACTAACAAATTTTGTGCGCACCACATTAACTCTAACATCGTCATTTGCCAGACGATTTGCAAGATAGCGACAGAGAGTTTCCAGCATCGCTTTGCAGGCCGCCGCTACGTCATAATTCAAATGAAACTCATCGGGCCCACGAGAAGACAAACCGATTACATATCGAGGATAATTGTCAAATATCTCTTTAATTTCCTGCAAATGACCAACCATAGGCCACGAAGTATATTCGACGCTTTGAAGCAATGAGCGCCTGGAGATATCACCTAGGCTATTTACGATCTGGGCAAAGGCGACACCTGGTATGAAGACTTCAATGCGCTCGCAGCGCTCTCGAATATCACGCAGCAGAGCGCGGGTGTCTTCATCTTCACGAGTATCAGCTTCAACGATGTAGGGTTCGGGCGCACCTGCCTCTGCAAACTGTTTGCGTATCAGATGTTCATCAGCACTGCCCCACTTATGCGTTAACGTGCAAATGGCGCCCTGCTTGCCAAACGCCAGGCCACAGGCCAGACCAATCCCTTTGGTACCGCCGGTGATCAGAACTGTTTTTCCCTTTAGATCATTCAACATACTCATCCTCAATGAGTTGGCGCACTTCTTGTTGTTTCAAGGTGATGTTATGCATGTTTTGTTCAAGCGTGAAAGCTTCTTCGAACATTGCCAATCTTCTTTCAGCAAGACCCTTTTTGAGTGTTTCAAGCGAAACGCGTGGTTTTTCTGCAATGCGCATTGCCAGATCAAGAGCCTTGGGCAATACCTGTTGGCGCGGAAGGATATAGTTGAACCCACCACAGTCTTCAAATTGAATCCCGCGTCGGTACTCACCTGAAAATAACAGCTCATGAGCTACGGCTGGCAACATGACGTGTTCCAGCAATCGTGTGGTGCCCATTCCCGGTGAAATTCCCATGTTCATAAAACTGCACCCATAACGGCTTTCGCGTGAGATCATTACTATGTCGGCACAAATGCCCAGCGACAGGCCACCGCCGATGGCATGGCCCTCCATAGCGGCAATCATTGGCAATGGCAGATTTAACAGAAAACGTGGTAATTCAATATCACTTGGAACCAGTTCTTGCCGAGCTAACTGTTTGAGGACTTCCTTTGGTGCACCGGAACAAAAAACATCTGGTGTTCCCGTGAGGACAATCACCCTGCTCAACGGATTGTCAACGATAGCGGTAAAACCTGTCAACAAAGCCTCGACAAAAATCTCGGAAAGGGCGTTCTGGCCTTCCAAATCATGCATATTAATGACGGCAACGCCATTTGCATCTATATCCCAGGATACCAGGACGTTATTTTTTTTCGGGGCGCTCATGTTCTGTTTTCCCAGGGCGGAAGACCGGTTTTATCAAACTCCTCTAATGCTGCGCGAACCTCCGCATTTTGCAGTGCATCTGTTGTCAGCGCGATGCCACGTTCAATGGCTTCTTGTCGATCGTTTGCTAAAGCGTCCAGATGTTTGAGAGCCACAACCGTTTTAGATTGCCCGCGCGAAAGAGTGCGCACCCAACCAGTCGCAACGGTTTCAAGTTTGTTTTTCGCAACGACCTCATCAACGAGACCTGAGACCAGGGCTTCCTCAGCACTCTTGCTTTGCCCGGTTAAAGCCCATAGTTGGCATTTTTTGTTTGAAATCCGTTCAAGCAAAAACGGATAAATTACTGCCGGTAATATTCCAAACAAAACTTCGGGAATTGAAAAGACACTTGCATCAGACGTTATGGCGACATCGCAAGCTGCAACGAACCCTACACCGCCGCCACGGGCAGTTCCGTTAATGACAACGATCGTTGGCTTCGGGGACATACGAAGTGTCAGCAGGCATTGGGCAAACATTTTGATTGTCGAAAAAAATTCATCATCTTTTCCAGATGCCAGATTTGCAAAATCCAGACCTTCGCAGAACACATCGTTTTGGCCGCCCAAAACAATGCATCGCGTCGCGGTATCGGCCAGCGCTTGTGTCAATTCCTGATTGAACTTTGAAATTGTTTTTATGGAAATCCTTTCTGGTACAATTATACGATAGCCCATATTCAACTCCACTCGTAGTGGCGATAATGGCCGACGACGTTATTGAGAACCAGATGACCTTGGCCCTCATATCTGCGCTTATACCAATCTCCACATATGTTGCGGTCGGGTATGAAATCTGCCGCCATAAGGTTTTGATCACGAATGGTTTCTATGGTTTCATATTCCTCTATCGATAGAGAATAGCGATCCGCTATCAGTTTTTCCAGGCCTGCCTCCTGAGCAACATCAGCTGCTTCGGGCAGAATGATGGCACTATAGAACTCGGCGCATGAACCAGAGCCGTAGGCAAAAATCCCCAACCTTTGCCCAGCTTCAAAACCGGATGCCGTTTCGACAAGGCCCAACAGTCCAACAAATGTGGTGGCACCATAAGTTCCCCCCGTCAAACGGGCGAAGTGCGTTGTTGGCTCGGATTTCTGCTGGTAAAATTGTCTCGTTTCCTGTTTTGAATAATTTCCGGACATAAGCACCAGGGTCCGGTGCGCACGATAAGCAATGCCCGCAAACGGCATATGATAGAGATTCCAGTCGAAATAGGTATTGAAGTCAATTTCTTCATCTAACTGCTCGGTATGATTTTGGTACGCCTCTTCAAGCGCGTCAAAATATGAGACAAGACTTAAGCCCCCATTTCCGGTTTCAACTCTTGGTGTGGGGCGGATAACATCTGAAACCTCGGCAGCATAGATGCCATTTTTTCCAAGTTCATATGCAATCAGGCGTGGCTGCTTGGATAACAGAACCGCAGCTGCGCCCGCACCCGTTACGTGTTCATGAGCTTCTCCTATAGAAATCAGGCTTTGATCAGCACTGATAATTAGTGCCTTATGGTCACCGGACATGGGAGAGGCCAGCCATGACAGAGCCATCTGGAGACCACCTGTGGCGGCATAACACGCATGCTTAACTTCGAAATTTCGGCATTGGGAGTTGAGTTTTAAAAACCGATGGATCCACGAACTGACGGGTTTTTCCTGATCAACAGCTGTTTCAGTGCCGACAATCAACAATCTTATGGCTTGGCGATCTTCGTCCGTCAGCATCGAGTTGGCAGCATTTACCGCCATCGTTACGGTGTCTTCCCAAGGTGGGTTAACCCCTCTTTTATCAATTAGAAAATCAGTTTGAACTTGTTGTGCGTCCATGGCACGAGCGTCGCACATCTTGCTTATGTCCAAGGACATTGTTGTTGGATAGACCCGTATTTTTTCGATGCCCAAGTCGCCGTGTTCGTATGCCGTCACGGTGCCCACTGCAGCCCTCCGGTTAATGAAATCGTTTCGCCATTTACAAAGCCGGATTTTTCTGAGGAAAGAAAAAGAACAGCCTCTGTTATCTCATTCAATTTACCCATGCGACCAACCGGGCAAAATTGTTGCCAAAATGCCTTTTGATGTTCGGGCATTTGCTCGCGGGTCATATCGGTATCAAAGAAGCCCAGCATCAACATATTGCTGGTAATGCCCTTGCGCCCATATTCTTTGGCGATAGAGGATGACAGGCCCGATAATCCAGCCTTGCTGGCGCTGTAGCCGCTAAGGCCGGCCATGCCGTTCATGGCTACCGATGAAATATGGATAAAGCGCCCCGACCTGTTGCTTAGGAATGTGGGCAAAAACTGGCGAGTAACGTAGAACGCACCAGTCAGATTGACGTCGATTGTATCTTGCCAGTTTTCATTGGACATCGACACCGCCAATCCCAAACGGTTCACTGCGGCATTGTTGATGACAACTTGAATATCATCAAAATCCTCATTGACCTGATCAACAACCAGCTCGACCGCATCGGAATCGCGCACATCAAGTCTGTAGGCGCAACAGATTCTGTCGGGAGCATTTTCCTGGGCCCATTTAACCACAGAACTGGCGGCATCTTCACGCTCCACATAAGTGAAAGCAACATTGTGACCTGCCTCCAAAACACCGCGAACAATGTCTGCCCCAATTCCGCGTGAGCCACCGGTTATGAAGAAGTTCATCATCTTGCTCCGATTTTAATTATTGTACTTTTTAAAGAGACTGACGCAGTTAATACCGCCAAACCCGAATGAATTTTTCATCATGTAATTAATTTCCAACGGTATACCCGCTCCACGACAGATGTCGAGGTCAACTTCTGGATCAAGGTTTTCGATATTAATCGAGGGATGTACTTCGCTGGCGTTCATCTGCATGATCGCAGAGATTGTTTCCACAATTGGTGCAGACCAGCACGTATGGCCAAGCATGGATTTGGGGGCATTAATTGTCAGCGCCTTTGCATAATCGCCAAACACACGTTTGATGGCGCGGATTTCGGTGATATCACCAAGGGGAGTAGAAGTCGCATGGGCATTAATATACTCGACGTCTTCAGGTCTTATGCTGCTGCGTTCCAATACGCGCTGCATGACGGCAATTTGCCCTTCCTCTGAAGGTTGCGGCAGGTGGTTGGCGTCTGCGTTGGCTTCCACTCCCAAAACTTCCGCATAAATCCTGGCACCTCGACGTTCGGCTTTTTCCAAATCTTCAACAACCAAAACGCCACCGCCATGAGACGGTACGAAACCCTCGCGATCAGCGTCATAGGGTCGGCTGGCCCTTTCGGGCTCGTCATTAAAGCTTTCAAATGAAATCGCCCCCATCAAAGCCATGGCATGGAGATCAATGGGTGCAAAATCTAAAACGGCACCAACGGCAAACACCACATCAAGATCGTGATGGCGAATTTCATCCACGGCGCACCGAAGGGCCAAATTGCCACTGGCGCAGGCCCCGCCAACCGTGAAAATTGGCCCCTTTGCCTGGATAACTTCCGACACGGATCCCGCATGGTCGGTATCCAGACTGCGAAGCGCATACATTGGATCTATGTAATCAGGCTCTTCGAGAAAAACTTCGCGGTTTTGATCGGTATAATGGGAATTAATATTATGGCCCGCGAGAATGACGCCAATATCACCCGGATTTAAATTTGCATCTTGAATGCCGGAATCTACCCAGGCGCTGGCTGCCAGCAGCATTGAAAGTTGCGTCGACCATGGAGCCCGGCGAATCAAATTTCGCAGGCGTTTGTACATTTTCGGTTCAAGCAGATTTTCAATTTCTGCAAGTTTGACTTTGATGTCATATTTAGCCAGGTCACCGCCCACCTTGCTGTAAATTTCCGAAACATCAAATTTTTTCCAGTTTGATACTGCTGATTTTCCGGCCATTAAAGCATGGTGAAATCCATCGAGCGTATCACTTAACGGGACATTGATGGCCATGCCGGTTATGGCAATACGTTTATTCGACAAAATACACCTCCTGCACGCAACATGAACATAATGTTGAACCGTTATATATTTGACCCGCACAGATAGCAGTAATGCCGTTATCTTCAATGACACAAGCATGGATTGCGAGGTCGTATTCCGGGTAGACAGGGGCCATATAAACAGCGTGATGAATTTTAATTGCCCGGATATTAAGGGAGGAATCATCCATGTCTTCGGTATTTAATAGTCGCACCAGACAAAGAGCCAATTGCCCCATGGCCTCGACCTGCAAAACACCCGGGTAAACCGGCTTGTCAGGAAAATGGCCGACGAATACCGGGTCTGTTTTTTGGATATGTTTCACACCGCGAATGATTTTTTTCTCCCGATCCAGCGCATCGATGGCATCGATCAACAAGAAAGGATCGCGATGGGGCAATAGTGTGTGAATAACATCGCGGCCCATATGGTGCGTCTTTGCGTCTCCACTATTCTTGTAAATGGGTGAGCGCCGGAGTTTTTTTATTATTTCATCCAAGCCCTCAAGTAACATTGGACAACTCCTTGATCAACGTTGGAAGGTGCGATGCTAAATCCTGTTTATCGTCGGTTTTATATTTGCGCACCTTATGCCATGACTTTTGCAGCAAATTGAACAAAATATGCCCGGGCCCAACTTCTACGAACCGGAGATCCTGATAGCGTTCGCAAATCAGATCAATCGAGGCGCGCCATTGCACCGGACTGAAAACGTGTTGCTCAAGTAAAGAAACAAAATTTCTTTTTTCCGGATGATGTTGAATTTCAGCGAGCACGT
Organism: Hyphomicrobiales bacterium; assembly: GCA_021775475.1. Lineage (GTDB taxonomy): Bacteria > Pseudomonadota > Alphaproteobacteria > Rhizobiales > JAJFHR01 > JAJFHR01. Next base: position 10,081 of record JAJFHS010000037.1, on the reverse strand, counting down.
TAGGGATATAGGGAAGCCTTGCCGGCTGCCAGTTTGCGTTTTTCAGATGAGGCAGAAAATCCTTTGCCGCAGGTTCAAAGGTAGAAACGTGCATGGGAATACTGCGTTCAATAACGACAATTTGCACGCCCAAGTCTTCACTGTTGATCAGTTCAATGGCAGCTTCAACGGCTAAACGATCGCCAGCAATAACATTTTGAGACGGGGAATTTAAGTTTGCAATCTGCACCACGCCCCGATGTCTAACATGTCGCAGATAACTTTCCAGTTCGTCTTGAGGTAGGGGAAAAATGGAAGCCATCATACCATTTGGGCCCCGATCATAAATCCGGCCTCGGGTGTCGACCAGCTTTAGTGCCTCGTGAAAATCAAGGGCGCCGATATGGACCAGATGATTGTACTCCCCCAGGCTCTGGCCTAGAGACAAATCACCATAAATACCATTATCGCTCAGAATCATTTGATATAAATAAGATGTCAGGAAAACCCCGACCTGAATATCCTGATTACATTTAAACTGTTGATTGATATCCCCCTGATATTGGTTTTGAAGGTCGCGCGAGAGTATCTCGGAAGCATTTTCAATAATTTTTTTTGCCGGTGACCAACCTTTGATGATCCGATCCAGTAATGCGGGATAGCACGAACTTTGTCCGGGAAACATGAAGACGACCGTCATTGCTTTTTTTTCAATCTCCGCACCACGGTGTCTTCAATAATATTCAGCGCTTCGTCCAGATCCTGGCGGGTATGTTCGGATGTGATCGACGCCCGAAAACGCAATGAATCCTCTGGAACCGAAGGGTAATCTACCGTGGGAATAAACAAACCACGCGCGCGCAGCTCCAAGCCCAGTTCATACAGGAGCCGTTGGTCAGATCCGATAATGAGGGGCACGACTTGCGAGACTGAGTTCCCGGTACTTATTCCTAAATTATTCAACTGGGTCCGGAAATAAACGCTGTTTTCCTGCATTTTATCGCGCCGGGAGTTGTCTCTAGAGGCTATTTTCAAGCTGGTAAGAATGGTGGCGATAACAGAGGGTGGCAGGGCACATGAAAATCCATATGGATTTGAATAATACCGCAGGTAATCCAGAGTTCTGTCTGGCCCGCTAACGAAGCCCCCTATGGCGCCAAAGGCTTTGGAAAATGTTGCGTATTTGATCAAAACTTTATCATCAACGCCAAAAAGATCGGTGACGCCGCGGCCGTTTTCACCACAGGTGAGGATCGAATGAGCTTCATCGACAACAATACCGACGCCGTGTTGTTCTGCTACGGGCACGATCTTGGACAAATCAGCCATATCTCCATCCATTGAGAAGATACCTTCTGTTACGACGATTCTTCGCCGATCGGCGTATTTGGTTAAGAGCGCATCGAGCGAATTTGCATCATTGTGTTCAAAAAGGGCAATGCGGGCACCGGAAAGTTTGGCCCCATCGATCAGGCTAATATGGCTTTTGGCGTCAAGGATTGCCACATCGTCGCGGCGCAAAAGCCCGGCCAACATGCCAAGCGCACCGCCAAAACCACTATTGAACAGCATTGTCTGTTCACGATTGACAAACTGGCTGAGGCGTTCTTCCAACTCCCTGTGCAAATCGGTCATACCAGACAATATGGGAGAGCCACAGGCCCCGGTGCCGTAGCGATCCAGAGCCGCCTTGGCGGCGGCAATGGTTTCGCTGTGTTTGGCCAGTCCCAGATAGTTATATGAGGCCAGATTAATGACCGGTTGAGGGGTGTTGTCCACCATGAGTAATGCGCGCGGAACAGGACCATTGACGAGGCTTTGTTCATACAATGAAGTTGCCCAGCTGGTTTCGCGTCGCCAATCGGCAAAATCCTGAGAAGGCATCAAAGGATCATCGCTGTCTGGGAAGAAAAAGTCAGCAAGGCTATAGGCAGATACACTCGATGAGTTCATGGACAACACACCCCCTTGCCACATTTCCAATACCAATTTTGCAAAAATGTTATCGTGTTATTTATATAGCAATAGGGGCAAACCTTCCAGATAAAACAGATGAATTAAGGGATGCTATATCGAGTTCAATGGCCAACAGAATAAACTCTCGATTTCTGCGCGGGTAAATATTTCACTGTATTGGAATATAGAATTGCAAAACTACTTTTCGCCACCGAAAAAATTGACGGGCCTTGAGTTTAAAAACTGGTCGGCAACAGGTCAGATTTTTTCTCATGCAGCTTTGTTGTTCAGATTACTTTATCAAAGAGACGCAAGGTTCGGGTGCGTTGAAAATTAAACTGCTTGAGAATTTTGATCATTGGTCGATTGTTATCCAGCACCCAGCCAGCCTCAACCCACTCAAATTTATATTTTTTTTTACGCGATACAATTTCTTCAATCATTCCCATGGCGATTATAGCGCCACCAATGCTTTGCTGGAATTCTGACAGGATGCCAAACAATACCAGGCGCCCTGTACTAAAGTTGTGACTGAAGGTGCGAATTGCAAGTTTGCCCCAACCCAGAAGGGACGGGTTTGCGCCTAAGTCGCCCGTGATCTCAAAAAGATTTGGCAAAATCATAGCAATGGCTATGGGGCGTCCTTCTTTTTCGACAATAACGCCGTAATCCTTATGAAGAAAAGGTTTTAGATCGGTACTCAAGCCTTCAAGATCAGCGGATTCGATTGGCACAAACCCCCAATTGTCTTTCCAGGCATCATTATATACATGCCTGAAGATTTCCACTTCAGAGCGCAAAGAGCCCATGTCCAAAGATCTTACTGCGTATCCTGCCTCGCGCAAGGAGGGCAGGTTGTGACGCGCTAACTCCGCCACACCAGCTCCTGCCACATCAAGACGCCAAAAATGAAGATCCCGGCATTGTCGATAGCCACACGCCTCTAAATGTCGCTCCAGATATGGCGGGTGCCATGGCACCATGATCATGGGAGGTTCGTCGTGGCCGTCAACCAGCAGGCCGGGTTCTTCATTCATTGACAACAAACACGGCCCGAATGCCCGTTTAACGCCCTGCGCCCGCAACCAATCTTCTGCAGCGTCTAATAACGCTTTGACAACTTCCTCATCATCAATTGCATCCAGGCTGCCAAATAACCCGGCTCCGTCAAAGGCATCTGCGGGCTGGGCATCATCTATCTGCGCGGAGATACGCCCGACGGCCTGATTGTTTTTGTAAGCTATCCAATATTGAGCTTTTCCGTGTGAAAAAAAAGCGGATTTCTTAGGATCGAGCAAACCCTTGCGCTCTAACGTCAGGGGGGCTGTGTAATTTGGAAAATTTTTGTAAAGCCGAGGGGGAAGCTGGATAAACTCTTTTAAGGCCGCTTTGGAAACAACAGGAAGAACACTAACCGCCATGATATAATTAGAATCCCTTGTTCTTCTCCCAATTTCAACCGACAATATAAATATACTTAAATAACTGTCAAATTGATTTGAGCGATGTATCGACTATGGAGAAAGCTGCTCAAAGTTTATTCCGGAGTTTATTTCATTTCGCAATGCGTTGTGGCCTATCCGCGTTCAGCGATAAATGCGCTGAACTATTTTCCGGCTGCCATACAAGGTGCGCCCAACAATATCGACATAGACGATATTGGGGATTATACCAGCTTGTTTTCGCCACTCAACATAGATGCACTCCAGTTGTGCATTTTTGCCGGCAATGGGCATCACAACCCTGGCTTTGCCCAACTGCGGCTGCTCAATCATAACCTTGCCTGCTGGATATGAAACAAGATTCGCAAGGTATTTTCCCGGATGTTTTTTCAACGGCTGATAAGAGATTCCAAAAGCAAAGTTTCGTTCAAAAAAATTCAGAGGCCTTTTCTTGCCTTTTTTGGCAAAACGTCGCCAGTATACCTTGAATGGCTTGATCGGATTAATACGGCCATCCTGGGTGTAATTTACAGCGTATATGACGGTGTTGGGGTTTCCGGTGCGTTGTAAATAAAACAGCAATCCTTTGTCCCGTGGCATGGGATAGCCAGTATTTTTTGTGCAAGCTGACTGTGAAGCTGCAAAAACAACAGGGGAATTTCCGAAAAAAAATACGAGGATTAACACTCGCACAAAACAGCGTACTATAAACATCTGTATTTGATGCTTTCTGTGTCATTGGTAAATTATACGCCTAATTCAATCACAGGGTCTGGTGTGAGTAAAGTCAAAAGGAAATTCAAATACCGTAATCTGGAAATTTTGGATTATGTGCAGGTAGATCTTTACGAAATTAACAATTGACCTATGGTAGGCGCATAAACCTTTAGCGCTCAAGGTGGTCACAAACAATTTGCACCCTGCACATTCGACATCAAATGGGGTCAATTCTTTGAGCTGGAAAAATGGCCAATGGATGGGAATAGAGAGATAACGGGGCAAACAGATACAGTGCAATATGAAGTCATCATGCTGGCGACGCCGCAAATAGAAACCTATGCGTGGCTGGCCAAGGCAAACTGGCGTGATTACTGCTTGCGACACGGATATCGGTTTACTGTATTTGATACCCATATCGTGCCGGACATGCACATAAACTGGTCGAGAATTGAGGCGATGCGGCACACGCTTTCACACAGTGATAATGACTTCGTTGTGCTCGTGGATGCTGACACTGTTGTCCTGCGACCGGAATTGCCGCTTTCGCATTTTTGCAAAAACAATCGGGATATAACGTTTGCTTCTGATGCTCCTTTTCCACGTGCCAAACCGGATTTTAGAGCATTCTTTTTGAAATTACGCCTGGCTAGACTTAAATTGCCCAATGGTGGGTTTGTGCTGGTGCGGCGCAATGCCTTCACTGTGTCCTTTTTCACCGAATGGCTGGACCTGGGGCGGGGCAGGCTTTCCCATTGGGCAGACATTCATCCACGCAATCAGAATGTTTTATGGCGCGGACTTTTGCCCCGATATGGAAATAAAATTAGTATCCTGGACAAAGAAGTTTTACGGGTTACCTCTGAAACACAAATCCCCAGGATCAAGCTCTATGATCCTTTTATTGTTCACTACAAGCATGAAACCGTTGCCGTCGAAAAAATCATTCCGCTTTTACCCCAGGATTATCAACCGCCCCCCCCCATCAACCCTGAAGTTTTTTCGGAATAACCCAGTGTTTTACTCAAACAATGTGCAGGGTACAAATTGTTTGAACCGGAAGAATGGCCAATGGATGATAATAGAGAGATAACGGGGCAAACAGATACAGTGCAATATGAAGTTATCATGCTGGCGACGCCGCAAATAGAAACCTATGCGTGGCTGGCCAAGGCAAACTGGCGTGATTACTGCTTGCGACACGGGTATCGGTTTACTGTATTTGATACCCACATCGTGCCGGATATGCACATAAACTGGTCAAAAATTGAGGCGATGCACCACACACTTTCACACAGTGATTGCGACTTCATTTTACTTGTGGATGCTGACACCGTTATCCTGCGACCGGAATTGCCGCTTTCGCATTTTTGCAAAAACAATCGGGATATAACGTTTGCTTCTGATGCTCCTTTTCCACGTGTCGAACCGGATTTTAGAGCATTCTTTTTGAAATTACGATTGGCCAGACTTAAATTGCCCAATGCTGGGTTTGTGCTGGTGCGGCGCAATGCCTTCACTGTGTCCTTTTTCGCCGAATGGCTGGCCCTGGCGCGGGGCAGACTTTCCCATTGGGCAGATATTCATCCACGCAATCAGAATGTTTTATGGCGCGGGCTTCTGCCCCGACATGGGGATAAAATTAGCATCCTGGACAAAGAAATCTTACGGGTTGTCTCTGAAACACAAATCCCCAGGATCAAGCGCTATAATCCTTTTATTGTTCACTACAAGCATGAAACCGTTGCCGTCGAAAAAATCATTCCGCTTTTACCCCAGGATTATAAGTCTGTTACTTAGCCCGAAGCACCATATGTTTTAAGTATGTCCTCGAAAAGCAGAAACCGATTTTGTCCGCTGAAGTACGCATGAAGCTGTTGATAAGCCATACTGCGGGACGATAAGTGTCAGGGGGCTTTCATTTTTTCCGTTTTAACAATCCTCCCGCAGTCTACGGAAAAAGTTTGGTCTGCAATGGAAATCCAAACGGGACTGTGAGTGACGGCAATGATGGTATAGCGCTGCTTCAATCCAGCGACATTATTGCATATCTTTCTTTCTGTTTCAGGATCCAGGGCACTTGTCACCTCATCAAGTATCAATAATTTTGGGTTGCAAATTAATGCCCGAGCCAGGCCAATGCGCTGACGTTGTCCTCCTGACAGTTTCGATCCGAATTCACCAACTATTGTATCGAGTTGGCAATCAAGTTCGTGGACAAATTCAGCCGCTCTGGCCAATTCCAGTGCGCGCCAGATATCAGCATCATCAAATTGAGTATTGGCAAGCGTTATGTTCTCACGGATTGTGCCATGCAACAGGATCAAATCCTGGGGAACATAACCAATGTGTTGTCTCCAGATGGGAAGGCTGATGTCTTTGAGTGAAATATCATCAATGAAGACACCACCTTGATCCGGCAGATACAGTCCCAGAAGAATGTCTATCAAAGTTGTCTTGCCGGTGCCTGAGGGGCCAATAAAAACGCTTAAGCTTCCTTTGGGAAGATTAAATGAAACGTCGCGGAGAATTTGTTTGGTACCATGTGAAAAACTAACTTTTTCAAATCGAATTCCATGAGAGATTGTCTCTATGGATTGTCCGGCTTTATTCTCAGCCTTTTCATTGAAATCGTCGATAAGTTTATATGAATTCCAATAGGCGCTCTCAAATTCATTCAAGGCCTGCAGATATCCCTGCAGCTGTTGAAACGTATCAGCGCCTCGCAATGCGACCAACCCAAGAACCATAACTTCAGAGACATCAAGCTTCAGGTAAACGATAGCGACGAGGAGACCGATACCAAGAGAAGCCGTCAGAATAATATCGGCACCTCGGCGCATGCCGTATTTGGAAATAGACTGGCGACACATTGCATTATACAGGCGGTCAATTTGAGTTTCGGCAATGGCAACCAGTTCATTTTGCCGGTTCATTGCTTTTATGGGTTTTAAATTGCTGAGCAAATCCGACACCTGCGCCACGAGTGAAGACATGGCTTTGGTATGCTCTTCGCCTGCGTGTCTGGATTGAACAATCAATTTTTTAAGCACGAATGTCGCTATTAAGCCCAGCACAACTGAAATTACCGCCAGCCACACAGAAATCAATATGCCTGCAAGCAAATAAACGGATACCTGAAACAAGGCAGCTATGTAATCGGCGGAAGCTGAATAGGCGTGTCCGGCCTGATTGGCTTGTCCGCCGACAACATTGGCAAGCGCGCCAGACCTTTGTGCGAGGAGAAAATCCCAGCGAGCATTAAACAGGCTGGCAATAGAACGTTTGCGCAGATTAGTGGCTACCTTTGCTCTGGAAATTCCCGCATAACTGAGCGCCACAAACGAAATGGCAAATTTTAGCATAAACCCGAAAACCACCAACAATATCAAAAAGGGCGGATCAAGCGGCACGTATAACTTCTGAAGAAGCGAAGCCATCATTTGCGACAGCGCTGATGTTGATGCTAAATCCTGTCCCGCCCATTGAGAGATCAACGGTAGAAAAATTCCCAGACTGAATAATTCCAATGTGCTGGCAAGAATTAGACAAAACAACACCAACCATGAATTTGCACCATCGGCACCAAAAAATATGCGAAATGCATTTTTCACTTTTTCACTATGTCCATTTGGATTAATTCATCTGCGTATAGAGCCATGAGCTTTTTATAGACCGTTAAATTGCCTTCTCTATATATATTGCTGATGGACAGTCGCGAAGACCAGTGAGAAGGGATTGAGGGTGGATGTTCATCATATATGTCAATCCGTCGCACGCAGATGCCCGCACGTAAAGACATAAACTTCAGCCATATATCATCGGCGTGCGGCGCTATTCCCAAAAACATGTGCTCCAGCGAACAATCTTCATGCAGGCTGTTTGGTGGGTATAGAATGCCCCCTACACCGATGGGCATAATATTAAACCCCTTGATATCTACCGCGACCTTAGGCCAGGCACGATACTCAACATACGTATCGCTGGAATACAGGGGGATTTCGCGGGCGAAATGGCAAATGATGGTATCGGGCTCTTCTTCTGCTGCCACAATCAATTGATGCAGCCAATCGCCTGGGTAAATTTTATCATCATCGCAGGTGACGATGGTGTGGCCCGGGAAATCACGCATTGCAGGTATGATTTTATCGTAAGACTCAAGCGTCTTTTCTTCAATACGAATTTCAAAACGCGGCCCGCAAAGCCGGGTGAGGTTCCTGGGAATGTCGCCCGCCAGTAGCTTATCCTTGGCGAGGTATAAGATAATTTGTTGTGGTAATGTGGTTTGAGCCAACAATGATTCAATTGTTAAATGCACCCGTTTAATCCGGCTTGGCATGGTCGTCAGGCTTACAATAAGTCCCTCGTTGATACGGGGACCGGGGCGATTTTTCAGCCGCCTTTGGCGTGTTCTCAATTCAAATAGTACTGCTGGAAACTGGACAATCTCTGATATTTGAGTTTCCAGGCGGAGCCGTATTTCACTCATGTACAAAACCTTCTGCTGAAGATGTATAATGATGTCTGCAACCTGCGAAAGCCAGGGGGTGGACTCAATATCAATATGGTCATGGACACGGCACAGCTAATGCCCCTTGTCTGGCTTTGAAAAAACCAGGTAACTTCGCAACATCACCAAGAACATATATAAAATCATCGCTGGCCAGAACAGCAATATTGGCGATATCTTTGATGAAGCGGCCAATATTGAAGCCCCTAGGAGTAATTGGTAGCAACAGATCATAAAAATGATACCCATCCCCGTTCGGTAAATTGTACGTCGCTGAAAAAGGAGATTGGAGAAACTAAGAGCCAAAAAAGGTAAACTGGAGACAAACACGATTTCGGCCAGTCTGAAATGCAATTCAGCTTTAATTTTTTGAAAACTTATCTTGGCTTTTTTTGTATAACTGGCGGCAAACAGTTCGGGAAGTGTCCATTCTTTGGAATCATATCCACGCTTGCGAAATGGCTTCTGTTCTGGCCCTAGCGGGATTGAAAAAACCTTGCTCGATGACGTTTGAGCTTCGTTGGACGTATCTGATCCCTTGTCTTGGGCTAAGTGTTTTACAAACAGTTTTTCAGCATTTTTGAGAATTAAAACAGGTCGGCCATTATCATCGCTCTGTACCAATTTACCGGCAGTGGACGTTATCGTTTCCATCGAATTATCGCCAAGTCTTCTATGGATGAATATTCGCTGGAATGAGTCAACGGGGCGATCAAGAATTTCGATCAGAACTGTCGTATCTCCGAATTTATAGAAGGTATTTTCTTCGATAACGCTAAATATGATTTTTTTTTCAATTCCGTTATTAAAGACCCTGCGAGCATATGTTGCCAGCGGATCTACCCAGCCATAGATCAGGGTTGCCACTATTGTAATGAGCAAAGTCAAAAGCAGAACCGGCTTCAAAAAGGAAAATGGCCCCATTCCACTGGCCTGCATCGATGCAACCTCATTGGCTTTTCCCATTTTCTCAAATCCGAGTATCAATCCTGTGAATAGTGCGACAGGAATTGTCAATCCGAAATAAAATGGCAGCCAATACCCCAGCGTCCGGATTAAGGTTAAGAGCACTCCTTTTTGGTTTAAGCCTAATTCAAGAGAAAGACTTAGGCGAACGGCTAGCAACACACCCATTCCAAATAAAAGAGCCTGAAACATCGGTCTGACAGTATTCACCAATATATACCGTTCAGCTAACATCTAATTGGAAAAAACTCCTGAAATGTGTGAACCAAATACTCCTTTGAAACTGTCTGTGCCTATTGTTCCCAGTTCTTTTGAACAACAAAATTCAGGATCAAACTCGCATTCGAGGTATACCATATGACAACAGAAATTGACGTGCTCCCCAAGTTGTCCTCATTTATAAGTTAGTTCTGTTCTGGTTATGATCCATATTGGACCAGGTTGCAAATTCGTTTGGTGTGAGCCAGTTTAAGCTTGAGTGTGGCCGGGTGTGATTGTAGTCAGCTCTCCA
>JAJFHS010000036.1 GCA_021775475.1 Hyphomicrobiales bacterium | reverse complement strand
GATTAAACCGCACAAACCGGCCTGCTTCGCTTGAGCTACGCAAGGGCTCCACTCCGCAGGCCTTGACGCCAACCAAAATAACGGAAATAAACATGAACGGATTCTACACCTGAATAGCCCGGATCAGGGGGCCGGGTCAATCAGCTTGATGACATCTCCGATTTTTTGCGAGGCCTCTGTCAGGCTTTCTATTTGCTCGCTCATTTGACGTGACTTTTCAACCGCAAGTACAGTGATGTCAGCTGATTGTACAACCTGGCGATTAATCTCCTCTATCGAAGAAGTGAGTTCCTCGGTTGCCCCGGCCACACCCTGCATGTTGACGGATGCTTCTTCTGCTCCCGTTGCGACCGTCAAAGATTGATCGTTGGCGGCACTTGAGGATTTGTTGACCGTATCAGAAACCTCTTGAAGTTTACCAACAGAAGAGGAAACGGACGCAACCACTTCCTTCATCTGGTTTTCGAAATTATTGGCTGTTTGCTCAAAATTTTCGGTTCGCCCTTTAATAAACCAGGTTGCTTTGTTGATTGTCTCAGACGATTCCAGAAACGATCCAACCATGCCCTTTTCAGCAATCAACCGAAAATACTGATTGCGTCCAACATATTCAAGACAGGCCTTGGATTCACGCATGTAGGCATCTGTGCGGTCAATTAACAGATTGATCGCATGCATCGTCTCGCCCATATCACCTTTTTCCGCAATGTTCAAAATACGGGCTTCAAAATCGCCTGCCGCAACAGCTTCACAAACTTCGCGGATTTTCCTGATGGACTTCCCTGCTCTACTACGTATCATCTTCATCTACCTTTCGCCCGAATTCGTTGCATTTTCCACTTGGCGGAAACGTTAAGTGTTGGCTGGTTTTTACCGATAGCCACGGCGCCCCTCTTGCCCCAGTGTCAGAACAAACTCATCATACGCCATGCTTCTCTCGGCAAGAAAAGCAGACACCATGGATTGAGAAGCCTCCAGTCCCTGCTTGCGATTGTCGCGGTTTTGTTCGGCTGCCTTCAGTTCCTTGTACAAGGGGATGACGGCTTCATCGAGCACTTTGCGATCGGGAACACGTCGGTTTGAATGATACCCTGTTATCTTACCGCTATTGTCAAAGCTCGGGGTTACATGGGCGTAGACCCAGTAGTGATCACCATTTTTGCAACGGTTGATCACATATGCAAAAATTTCACTACCCTCCTGGACCGTATCCCAAAGCATTTTGAAAATACATCTTGGCATATCCGGGTGGCGAATGAGATTGTGCGGCTGATCAAGAACTTCCTTCTCGCTGTATCCAGCAATGTCGAGGAATACTCGATTGGCATAAGTGATACGGCCCTTCAGATTGGTTTTAGAGACAATAATTTCATCGTCATTGAAAAATGTCTCAGTTCCTGTAATAAAAACGTCCATGAAAACACCATTTGAAATCAAAAAAGTTGAATTATCCGTATTTTTCCAGACACCACGGCACCACCACAATGCTATTGTAATTATACGCATGTACAAACATTCCGTAACCTGAATAACAACTTATTGTTGAGCTTTATTCTACATAAAAACCTAAGATTGTAATTATGTTCTCAATTTATACTGTTATTACACTGTAGGTATGTTACTATTAATTTTTTAATAACAATATTTGCTTTTGATGCACTGAGGTATTGGGCCATAGGTAACGAACAGATTTGCCAGTCTCCCCAAGCTAATAACTCAGTGTGTGCTTCAATTCGGCGATTTAGGCACTGTTGTGCCACCCACGAAACCAGCTCAGGTTTTGCAGGCGGTCAGCCTTCTGGTGAGGTATAGGTTCCCGGCTCAGCTATCTTTGATTTGCAGATAGCTTTCGAGCGAATCATCCATCGCATCTTTCCACGGCGTATGGTGGAGCGGTGCCATGGTGCCGGTGATGACTGAACGATAGCTGTTGTTGCGAAAGCCCATGATGTCTTGTTTTTTGTGCTTCTTCCACTGGTAAAAAGCATCACACGCCCCATCAAGATCAAAGCTGGGATAATCTGTGTCGGCAATCAGTTCAGCCACATAATCACCCTGATATTTAATGCAGGCATAATCATCCGGCAGTGCATCTTCCGCCGCTACCCGGTCTTCAACGTCTTTGACCATAACCTCGCACGAAGGCACATCAATACGGCCCATAATAATGTCACGCACGTACCACGCCTGGGCATCAAACATATTGAAGGTAAACCACTGGTCCTGCATGCCGAGGTAGTACATCTTTGGATTTCGCGTCAACACCACACCCTTATAAAGGTCTGCCGTTGCCAGGCGGTTTGCCGTATCTAGACGTAAATCATCAGGCAGGAACGCAAAACTGTGCTGATAGCCGGTGCACAGGATTATGGCATCCACATCCTTCGTGCTGCCATCCTTGAACGTTGCTGTATTGCCCTCAACCTTTTGCAGCAGCGGCACTTCGCTCCAGTTGTCGGGCCAGTTATAGCCGATGGGGGCTGTGCGGTGGGAAACGGTTACCGATTTGCAACCGTATTTCCAGCATTGCGAGCCAATGTCTTCGGCCGAATAGCTGGTGCCGATAATCAGGATGTCTTTATCTTTGAATTCAACCGCATCGCGGAAATCATGGGCATGCAGGACGCGGCCGTTAAAGGTTGAAAAACCCTCAAATTCAGGCACGTTTGGTGTGGAAAAATGCCCGGAAGCAACAATCACATGATCAAACTCTTCCTTGTATTCATGATCTTCCAGCAAATTATGAGCGGTTATCGTAAATTTACCTGATGCTTCATCGTAAGCCACGTGGCGCACCGGAGTGCGAAAGCGTATCCATTTGCGCACATCGGCTTTCTCCACCCGCCCCTTGATGTAATCAAACAGGACAGCGCGTGGCGGGTAAGAGGCAATCTGGCGGCCAAAGTGTTCCTCGAACGAATAATCGGCAAATTCCAGACCTTCTTTGGGACCATTTGACCACAGGTAGCGATACATCGAACAATGGACCGGCTCGCCATATTCATCCACACCTGTGCGCCAAGTGTAATTCCACAAGCCACCCCAGTCATCCTGCCTTTCAAAACAGACAATTTCAGGAATATCCGCACCCTTTTTGGCCGCTGACTGAAACGCCCGCAATTGTGCCAGGCCGGAAGGTCCTGCGCCGATAATGGCAATCTTGTCACTCATTTTCTTTTTCCCGCTTGCTGAGGTTTGAAATTTTGCTACAGTCTCATAATAATTGTGAACCAATTATGATCCTATCGCAACCAATAGTTTGCGTGTGCACAAACACATCGAGCCTGAATGACCTTTTACCCGTATTCTATACGCATCCATAACGAACCATGCAACCAGAAGGAACCGCAATGACATTTTCCGATCGCCAGTTAATTATTGCCGGCTGGGTTTTATTCATTATTTCCTCACTCGGTTTTATTTGGTCAAGCCTCAAAAGCGGCGATATTCCAAGCCTTGTCGGTGGTGTGTTTTTTCTTGCCGCCTGCATCGTATTTTTAATTCCATATATACGCCGGTCAATGTAATTCGCCTGCAATCACTCAAGCAGATTTTGGATTGGAGTTATCCATGGTCCATTTTGGTATTGAATTGGTATAGTAATTGCGCTATTCTGCCGTGGGAACAACAGTCACAACACACAATCGCTACAATTTTCCGAGACGCTGAGTTCTAACCATTCAATCAGCCACAACTTCCAGGGGAGGAAACCATGATAAAACGAGCCATTAAAACATCGGCGGCAATTCTTTTTGCCGCTTCGATGATCACGGGCGTTAGCGCCCAGACAGTACCTGAATCAGATGATCCAATTATTATTGTTCAAAACAACTGGACCAGTCAGCTGGTGTTATCCAACGTTGTTGGTAAAGTGTTGGAAGGCATGGGCTATACGGTTGAATACAAGCCATCGGATTCACAATTGCAATTCACTGCTATTGCCAATGGCGACATGCATTTTCAGATTGAAGCCTGGGAAGGCTCAATGAAGTCGGCCTATGAAAAAGGTTTGAAAGAAGGCATGGTAGATGCAGGAACTCATGATGCTGTAACCCGCGAAGAATGGTGGGTGCCAAGCTACGTGGCTGAAAAATGCCCCGGCCTGCCCGACTGGAAGGCCCTGGACAAATGCGCATCTATTTTTGCCACAGCCGAAACCAAGCCCAAGGGCCGCTTTGTCGGGCCACCTGCGGATTGGGGTAAAAACTATGCCGAGCGCGTTGAAGCTCTCAAAATGAATTTTGTTGCAATCAACGTGGGTCAGGCCGCAACCTTGTGGGCAGAACTGCAATCAGCTTATGACCGCAAAGAGCCTATCGTATTGTTCAACTGGACACCGAATTTCATTGAAGCCAAATTCAAAGGCATGTTCATTGATTTTCCCGATCCAGATGGCGATAAATGTGCCACTGACAAATCCTGGGGCATGAACCCGGATATGGTCAATGATTGTGGCGCTCCCAAAAAAGCATGGCTCAAAAAGGCTGCCTGGAAGGGTCTGGCCAAACAGTTCCCGGCTGCCTGGGGCGTTATGCAGAAGATCAATTTTTCCAATGCGCAAATCGCCGCTGCTTCCGTGATGGTTGATGTTGATGGCCTGTCTCCTGAAGAAGCTGCTGAAAAGTGGATTTCAGAAAACGCCGGTCTGATAGCCAGCTGGAAGAAATAAATTTCGTTTTGAAAAAACAGCAATAACAATCAAGCCAGACAAAATTGAGTTTTTGTCTGGCTTTTTTAAATTTTGATCGCAACGCCTCATTCAAATTTGGACTCCGGGACGTTTATGCGCAAAGATAAATTATAACACACCTGCAAGTGTGAAGAGTGGCAGTTTGGGAGGGCAGCCTGCATGACAACCGATATCCAAATAAAGTGCCGCAATGTCTGGAAGGTCTTTGGACCAACCCCCAAGGCATTCATGCAGCGGCACAACAACAATCCCTCAGCCCAGAATCTCTCGGATGAAGGATACATCGGGGCGGTACAGGATGTTTCATTTGATGTTCATGCCGGTGAGATTCTCATCATCATGGGCCTGTCAGGTTCGGGAAAATCAACCATCATCCGCTGTATCACCCGCCTTAATGATCCCACCAGCGGAGAAATCGAACTTGAAGGCGAAGACCTCCTCGCGGCAAGCCCTGAAGAACTGGTAGAATTGCGTCGCCACAAAATGGGCATGGTGTTTCAAAACTTCGGCCTGTTGCCGCACCGTTCAGTATTATCCAATGTGGCTTTTCCACTTGAAGTGCAGGGAATGAGCGTCAAGGATCGCGAAAAACGCGCCCGCGAAATGATTGATCTGGTGGGATTGGGCGGACGTGAGGAATATTTTCCGCGTGAATTATCCGGAGGTCAACAGCAACGCGTCGGCATTGCCCGCAGCCTCGCAGTGGAACCCGATGTGTGGTTTTTAGACGAACCTTTTTCCGCCCTTGACCCGCTTATTCGCGCCGAAATGCAGGATGAGTTTTTGCGCCTGCAAAAAATGTTGAAAAAAACCATCGTTTTCATCACTCACGACTTTGAAGAAGCCACCAGACTGGCTGACCGTATCGGCATCATGAAGGACGGTCGTATGGTGCAGATGGGAACGCCGGAGGAACTGATATTACACCCGGCCGATGATTACGTCGCAGCTTTTGCCCAAAATGCCCCCAGAGACCGAATAGTCTCGGCCAAAGCAATCATGGAACCAGCTGGAGATGGCCAAAAATCACAACCGGAAAACAGTGTTCCCGCCAACGCCAAGATCGGCACCATCGCCGCACAGATCATTGGCGCCGACACAGCCGTTCCCGTGGTCGACGATGAAGGTATCATTGTCGGTCAGATTTCGCGTCAGATTATGTCTGACGCCCTGTTTGGAACCGATGCCCCGTGAGCGATATCACGTTACATAATAATTCCAGTCTGGCGCAAAAATACAGTGTGGTCTTGCAATTCGCTGCTGTTATCGCCTTTGGCGTGCTTTTGGCGAACCTTTGGCAAGGTGCCAGCCGCTGGCCAGCTGAATGGGTAATACCGCTTAAATTATGGCTGACGGAATTTTTCAACTGGCTTGGCAAGGAAGCCGGCATCGGTGATTACAAGTTTCGCGACCTCACCCGGGCCATCGCCTGGTTTTTAAAACAACCTCTGACCTGGACCGAATACCTGCTGTATCGCGGCGTGCGTTCTTGGGGAATGCCACCATTGCCATGGGTGGCAATTGTGGTCGGCATTGGCATTGTCGGCCACTGGATTGGCGGCTGGCGGCTGGCCTTGTTCTCGGCAGCATGTTTCCTCTACCTGGCAATATTTGGCCTGTGGAAAGATTCCATGCGCACCCTTTCCATCGTGCTGGTCTCGGTTCCGGTTGCTGCCATCATCGGTCTGTTTTTAGGCATCTGGGTGACGCGCTCAAAACGCGCCGCCAGTATCATCACACCGATGTTTGATTTAATGCAGGCGACCCCGCACATGGCTTATCTGGTACCGATTGTGGTGCTGTTCGGCTTTGGCCAGGTACCTGCCATGATGGCGACGGTCATCTTCGCCATGCCACCGATGGCGCGCTGCACCATCCTCGGGCTGCAAACTGTACCCAGCGACATTATTGAATCCGGCGCCATGTCGGGCTGCACCCCGCGGCAGTTGTTATGGAAAGTCGAAATACCAAGCGCGCATCAAACTTTGATGCTCGGCGTTAATCAGGTGATCATGCAAACTCTCGCCATGGTGGTGATTGCCTCACTGGTCGGTGCATCAGGTCTGGGACAAAAACTACTGTTCTCCCTGCAGCAACTCCGCCTCGGAGCCGCCGTTGAACAGGGCCTGGCAATTGTCCTGATTGCTGTGGTTCTGGATCGACTGTCTCAAGCTCTCGCTCATCGCCAGCCCCAGCATATGGAGGTAAAGCAAACATGGGCCCGCAGACACAGGCATATTCTGGCGTTTATCACTGTTTTGGTGGTTTCCTATGCCCTGGCAAAATATTCTTCCGCCTGGGCAATATTACCCAAGAAGATGACTATCACCTTAGGCCGCGATATGGATTATGCCCTGCGCTGGTTTTCCAAGGAGGCTTACCCCTATATTTCACCGGTGCGAGATTTCATCACGGTGGAAATGCTCATTCCCTTGCGCAATTTCTTCCTGTGGTTGCCATGGCCGGTAGTTCTGGGAACGGTTATGCTGGCGGGATGGCGCCTTGGTGGTGCCAGCGTTGCCGGATTGACCGGTTATCTCGTTGCCATGATCATCATCACCGGTTTTTGGGTGCCGGCCATGTTGACGGTTTATCTCGTCTTTTCGTCGGTGATTATCTGTGTTTTGATCGGCGTACCCATCGGCATCTGGTCAGCCCGCAATGACCGGGTTGCCCGCTTCGTCATGGGGGCATGCGATACCTTGCAGACCTTCCCGTCGTTTATTTACCTGATCCCGGTGATTATGCTGTTCAAGGTAGGTGATCTTTCCAACATCCTCGCTATTCTAGCCTACGCCAGTGTTCCGGCAGTACGTTACACCTATCTCGGTCTCATCAGAGTTCCCCCGGTGATCAACGAAGCAGCACTCACCAATGGCTGCACCCCGCGCCAGAAACTGTGGAAGGTCGAATTGCCGGTTGCCCTGCCCGAAATCATGCTCGGTATCAACCAGACCATTATGATGGCACTGGCCATGACAGCCATTACCGCCCTCATCGGATCGCGCGACCTCGGCCAGGAAATCTACCGCGCCCTGCCCACGGCTGACACCGGTCGCGGCCTGCTGGCAGGCTTGTCCATCGCCGCCATCGGCATCATAGCCGACCGCCTGATAAGCGCCTGGGCGAAAAAGCGAAAAGAGGCTTTGGGGGTTGAATAAAACAGGGTTTTGATTTGAAAAAGCGCACAGCAAACTTAAATCAGGCACCCGCGAAAGTTCTGTTTAACGATCGGAAACCCGCGCCAGACGCGGCACAAAAATGACCAGCAGTGCCGTAACACAAAGAGCGATTGCGATAGCTGAAAGCACATATGTCCAGCTGCCTGGCCTGACCGTGCCACAATAGATAATTACGATTAATATCGGGATGTCTAAAAAGTGCACGATCTGATTTATGAGGCTTCTGGCTTCATCGCGAATTTCTTCGGTCAAAACATCTTCCTCTTCCGAAGCTCTTTTTGAACGGCGCAGTGTTCTTCTGAACTGAATACGCGTTAAGGTGTTGCCTTCAATGAATTCGAATACAAACAGCCCCCACATACCAATGAGCCATGGCTCTTCAAAAAAACCGATCCCGAGTTCCTTCACCAGAAAAAATCCCGTTACCCCCACGCTCAAAGCTCCCGGTATGACCAGAAAATCATAGAAAATGGCTGTGTATCTTGCGCATTCGGCAAATTCTTTCAAGTCATTGGTACGATAGCCCTGATACTCCGATACCCACACAGCCAACAAACCGCCGCCAAGCAATGTAAAGCCGATAATGTGACCGAATTTGAGAAGTATGTAGTAGTCCATTTTCAGGTTCCTTCAAACACAAGCCCTTAAATTCGTGATCGCTTAGTCTCCGGGCCCTGGCAGGGACACCGGGCGATGTCAGTCGCGAAAACGGGCGGGTAAACCTAAGGAGTTACTCCGAGGCGTTTAAGACCTTTCGTTCCCACTTTATCGCCGGGGCGCAGTTTAACGGCTTTCCGGAAGTCCGCGATGGCTTCGTTGCGCAGGCCAATTTTTTCATAAGCCTGACCACGGTTGCCGTAGGCACTTGCATATCTCGGATTGAAGATGATGGCCCGGCTATAATCGGCGATAGCGTTTTCGTAATCACGCTTCTTGTTGTAAGCGATACCGCGGTTAAAGTAGGCGCCGACAGATTTCGGATTAACGCTGATGGCCCTACTATAATCGGCAATAGCGCGTTTGAATTGACCATTGTCGTCGTAAGCATTACCCCGGTCGATATAGGCGCTGACGTATTTGGGGTTGAGCTTGAGGGCCTGGCTAAAATCGGCGATAGCACGGTCGTAATTGCGCTTCTTATAGTAAGCGGCACCGCGATTATAGTAAGCATTTACAGACTTGGGGTTGAGCTTGATAGCCCTGCTATAATCGGTGATAGAAAGCTTGAAACGGCCTTGTTTATTGTAGGCCTTGCCCCGCAGGATATATGCATTGACGAATTTGGGGTTGAGCTTGAGGGCCTGGTTAAAGTCAGCGATGGCACTGCCGTAATCGCGCGCTTTATTGTATGCGACACCGCGGTTAAAGTAGGCACTGACAGATATCGGATCAAGCCTGATGGCCTTGTTATAATCGGCAATGGCGCGTTTGAATTGACCATTGTCGTCGTACGCGTTGCCCCGGTCGATATAGGTGTTGGCGTATTTAAGGTTGAGCCCGATGGCCTTGCCAAAATCGGTAATTGCGGATTTATAACGACGCTTTCTGTAGTAAGCCTTACCGCGGTTTCTGTAGACGACGGCAAGGTTTTTTTTGCTGATCGGTTTTCCAAACAGGCGTCCGGATTGGATAATTGCCGAACACCCGCGAATTTTGGTGTCTCCCGTTCCCTTCGTGCAATCCGCCGCTTCGTCTGCCCACACTTTTGAGAAACGGAAATCGAAAACCTGCCCCGTCATTGAAATTAGGGCTGTAAGCGTCAAAAGAACGAGGAAACGCATCATCAAATACCTCCTGCTAAAATTTAATAAAAAAATCAGCCTATACGCGCAGTGGCTAAATGTCCACTTCTGCTCCCTTTCAAATCGATCCTGCTTTCCTCGAAATGTCGGAAAGAAATCAGAAATAAAATTACCAAGAAAGCTTTATCCCCGTGGCCGTTTTTTCTCCGGGTCATAGTGGGGAAAGCGAACGATTTTGGCGGGGATGCGCTTTTGCTGACCATCCAGTTTACCGATTTCGACTTCCGTATCGATGGCCGAATGGATAACATTTACCCGCGCCAGGGCGATGTTGGCCTTGAGGATGGGTGAGCGCATGGCGCTGGTGACTTCGCCAATCTGGGCGCGACCAATGTGGATAGTATCTCCGTTTCCAACATCTTCCTTACTGGCTATTTCAAGACCGACAAGTTGGCGTTGCGGGTGGGCTTTGCGCTCTATCAGGGCCTCACGGCCAATGAAGTCATCGGGTTTGGTTTTGAGTGCTACAGTAAAACCAATACCGGCTTCAAACGGATCGGTTTGATCGCAAAATTCATAATCTGCAAACACCAGCCCAGATTCAATTCGCAACAAGTCCAGCGCTTCCAGACCCAACGGAGCCATGTCATATTCTTGACCTGCTTGCCACACAGCTGCAAAGACATTTTCGGCATCCTTGGGGTGGCAAAAAATCTCGTATCCCAACTCGCCGGTAAATCCCGTGCGCGACACCACCACAGGCGGGCCGGAAAATTCATTTATGCGTCCGACGGTAAAACGAAACCAGTCGAGTTCGGTTAATTCCGGTTGCGCTGGGGGCGTCCAGATTATGTCTTTTAAAATATCGCGTGAACAGGGTCCCTGAACGGCGATATTGTGCATCTGGTCGGTGGAGGTGCGCACCCAGGCCTCAAGGCCGAGCTTTTCCGCCTGCTCGCGCAGCCATATTCCTGAAACGTCCGAGCCACCAATCCAGCGAAAGTTATTGTCAGCCAGGCGGTAGACCGTGCCATCGTCAATCATGCCACCGTGTTCATAACACATGGCGGTGTAGACCACCTGTCCGCTCGACAATTTGGCGATGTTGCGGGTCATGCAATATTGCAGCAACGCTTCGGCATCAGGTCCGGTCACTTCAAATTTGCGCAAGGGCGACAAGTCCATGACAGCGGCACGTTCACGACACGCCCAGTATTCCTCAATCGGCCCGTCATTGTTAAAACGATTGGCCAGCCAATAACCATTATATTCAGTAAAATTACGTGTCAGTTCTGACAGTGGCTTGTGAAAAGCGGTTTCTTTGGTCATTTCAACATCTGCATCAGGGGTTTTTCGAAATGCAACGCCTTTGGAAAATAACTCTTTTTCCCCATACGTCAGCACATGAATGTCAGTAGGATCCCAGCCATTGGCGGCATCAATATCACACGGACAGGCCGATGATACACAGACCAGATCCGTGAGTGCCCGCAACAACACATAATCACCCGGTCGCGTCCACGGCTCATCAAAATAGAGTTGGTTTTGATCGTCAATCATGGTGTTGTAAAAGTAGTTTATCGCTTCCCAGCCCTTGCGTGGTCCGATGCCATATTGATCAAGAACAAGATTGAAATTATCGGTACAGTTCACATGACCGGGATAACCCATATCATCATAATAACGCGAATTACACGCGGTCAGAAAAATATCATGGCGACCACAGGTATCCTGAATGACCTCCACCAACGGTGTCATTTCCATATCAAACACCTTTGATGGTAATCCCGGTACCGGCGTCGTCAGCCCCAGCAATGAGCGCGTAATGGTGGCATCCAGCGCCATGGGATTTTTACCATCAATCGAGGCCATGGAAAACGCCTGAAAATCCGTGCATTGACGCCCGGACACATCGATGATCTGAATATATTCTCCCGCCTTGACCGTATAGCTTTGCGCCGTGCAGGCATCAATGCGAATGCTGGCCAAAGGGTCTGCAAGGGCTATGATCTCATGGGCAGCTTTGGCCTTTGCAGGAGAGGACCGCGTGACCAGAACTTCTATTGGCGTCGTTGTATCCTGGGTGATGAAATCCATAATACCGCCAGGTGCTGCAATGACCGCTACACCGTCCACCTGTGCCAACAATTCGGCCTCGCTGCGCGCCGGTGAAGACGGGCCAAAAACATTCAAAGCCTGACCTCTACCCAAATCAATTTTAAGGCGTTCAAGCAACGCTCGGGTGCGTTTTGCCCCGATGGTCGGCGCGCTGAGGATTGTTTGTAGTCCGTCACAATGTGCGTCAGACACTTCACCAAACATTGCCGCGGTTACAATCGTTCCAGCAGCATCTGCCCCAATCAGGTCACAGCACTGGCCACCCTCAGTGTTAATCAACTTCAACCGGTCACCGGCAAAGACCTGAATGGACAGGGAACCGCCACCGGCAACGACATATCTTTCAACACCAGGCGCCAACGCACGATTACCCGGTCGCAAAATGCGACTGGGTACCGGAGCGCCCGTGGCGTAGGTGGGGATTATATCGCCGCCCTGCATATGAGTATCTCCAAACCGCAAAGTTTACAGACCCTATGATAACAATCAGCTGCCCGCAAGCAAAAGGTATAACATTGGTTCGGAATTGGTTGGGTGGTTATCGAGGTAATAATTCAATTGCCGGTATCAGGCATCATTACCTTTCAACGCACGGGCCGATTTCAAAATTCCCCGCAGCTCATTGAGCTCATCCAACACTGATTTAAGCCGCGTCATATGTTGGGGGGAAAGCGTGACCTCGTCTTCATATTGAATATCGTCAAGCACAGGCGTTGCCTCACCTTCCGCAGCCGGTGTGGCCATTGCCGGTGTTATTCCCCGGCCACAATCGATCACAAAACGGACGCCCTGCTCACGCAAAACTTTCTGCACACCGCGAATGGTAAACCCGTCGCCATAGAGCAAATGACGGATACCGCGCAGCAAATTTAGATCTTGCGGGCGGTAATAGCGCCGACCGCCGCCGCGTTTCATCGGTTTGACTTGTGAGAATTTGCTTTCCCAGAACCGCAAAACATGTTGCGGAACCGACAAATCCGCCGCCACTTCACTTATAGTTCGAAACGCTTCGGGAGATTTCTCCACACAACACCTCTGCAATGGTTATTTATGGCCATCATTTACGCGGTCTTTCAACACATGACTGGGTCGAAAAACCAAAACGCGTCGCGGTGTTATGGGCACTTCTTCACCCGTTTTCGGGTTTCGCCCGACGCGCGCCTCTTTGTCGCGCACACCAAAGGTTCCAAATGATGAAAGTTTGACGCTCTCCCCCCGGATAAATGCATCAGAAATTTCATCGAAAACAAATTTTACAAGATCTGCTGATTCGGTGCGAGACAGGCCAACTTCGCGATGAACCGCATCACTCAAATCTGATCTCGTCAGAGTCTTTCCTCCCATATTCTCCACCTCCCTGTTTATCAGTCAATACCGTATTGATTTAAGAGAAAACCGTCAATAACCAATAGCTTAAAGCCATGGCTTAGGTGCACCT
Organism: Hyphomicrobiales bacterium; assembly: GCA_021775475.1. Lineage (GTDB taxonomy): Bacteria > Pseudomonadota > Alphaproteobacteria > Rhizobiales > JAJFHR01 > JAJFHR01. The sequence goes on along the minus strand of JAJFHS010000036.1, from coordinate 24,849 downwards.
TTGATGCATTTTTGGCATCAAATTGATGCAATTAACGATTTTTGTCGGATGATCTTCTAATTTTTACCAGCGAATGAGCGCAGCACCCCAGGTAAATCCTCCCCCCATGGCCTCCAGCAACACCAGATCTCCCTTTTTTATGCGCCCATCTTTGTAGGCCACATCCAGCGCCAACGGGATTGAAGCAGCAGACGTATTGCCGTGCTTGTCCAGGGTAATGACAATCTTGTCCATGCTCATACCAACCTTGCGCGCCGTCCCCTCCAAAATGCGCTTGTTGGCCTGATGGGGAACAAACCAGTCGATTTGCGAAGGCTCAAGACCGGCTTGCTCAACCGTCGACAGAATGATACTGGAAATATTGCCAACGGCATGGCGAAACACCTCGCGGCCTTCCATGCGTAAAAATCCGGTTATCTGGTTTGTAGAAGGCCCGCCATCCACATAAAGCTTGTCATAATAACGCCCGTCCGAGCGCAATTGCGCCGCCAGAATGCCGCGATCGTCATTTGTCCCCTCGCCTTCGCTGGTTTCCAGAACAACAGCGCCGGCACCATCTCCGAACAAAACGCATGTTGTGCGATCTTCCCAGTCCAGAATGCGTGAAAATACTTCGGCCCCAATGACCAGCGCCTTGCTGTGCTGGCCGGATTTAAGCAGGTTTTCTGCTACCGACAGCGCATATACAAATCCAGAGCATACCGCCTGCACATCAAAGGCAGCACCGTGGTGAATGCCCAGCCGAGCCTGAACCTTGGTGGCGGTTGCCGGAAAAGTATGATCGGGCGTTGACGTTGCCAGAACAATCAAATCGATCTCTTCGGCCGCCATTCCAGCGTCTTTGAGAGCATTTTGCGCAGCGTTAAATGCCAGATCGGAGGTAAGTTCTCCATCTGCTGCAATATGGCGCGCCTCAATTCCGGTGCGCCCGACGATCCACTCGTGTGTGGTATCAATCTTGGCAGCAAGATCGTGGTTGGTAACAATATTTTCCGGCAAATACGATCCACACCCGCGGATGATAACTCTGGTAACACTCACGAATTTTGAACTTTCTCTATTTTCAACTGCTTGTCTTCCCCTGCCAGATCTTCAATCTCACCACCGTGGTAGGCTTCCAGATCTTCAGCGATTTTCGTGATTAAATCATCACGAGCCATATCTACTCCCAAATCAACAGCGCTGGCAAAGCCTTTTGCATCTGTGCCGCCATGACTTTTTACCACAATACCATTCAATCCCAGAAATACACCCCCATTTACCGAGCGCGGATCCATTTTCTGTTTCAAAATTCTAAACGCACCTTGAGCCAAAAGATAACCAATTTTCGAAAATAAGGTGCGTGACATGGCTTCACGCAGATATTCCGCAATCTGGCGCGCCGTGCCTTCGGCCGTTTTCAAAGCAATATTTCCGGTAAAACCCTCGGTAACAACAACATCAACCGTGCCTTTGCCCAGATCATCACCTTCGACAAATCCGTAATATTTCATTGGCAGGTTAGCCTCACGCAGGCGACGACCGGCTTCTTTGACTTCGTCCAGTCCCTTGACTTCCTCAGCGCCCACATTCAACAGGCCGACCAGAGGTTGTTCTAAACTGAAAACAGCCCGCGCCATCGCTTCGCCCATCACGGCGAAATCAACCAATTGCCGCGAATCAGCACCAATTGTAGCCCCCACATCCAAAACGATACTCTCGCCCCTCAGCGTTGGCCAGATGGCGGCCAGAGCCGGGCGTTCTATATTCGTCATTGTCTTGAGGATAACTTTGGCCATCACCATCAACGCCCCGGTATTACCGGCGGAAACAACCAGAGAAGCTTTGCCGTGGCGCACCGCATCGACTGCCTGCCACATGGAACTCACCCGTCGCCCCTTACGCAACGCCTGAGAAGGTTTTGCATCCATGTCAATAGCAACATCGGTGTGCACCACCTCACTAACGGCCTCAAGGCGCGGATATTGTTTGAGTAACGGCTTGATAATGTTTTCATCGCCGAACAGCAGGAAATGGATGTCTGGATAGCGCAGTCGGGCAATATCGGCGCCAGGTATAACCATGTCAGCACCGCGGTCACCCCCCATTGCATCGAGTGCTATGGTTAAATTTTCTACCATCTATCTTACTATTTTATCCCCGGAGTTTTCGGGTTTGCCTTCGCCTGACTGGCGGCAATACCGTAACGGTGATTATCAAATTACAGACAATAAAGGTTCACCGCGTCGAAACAATAGAAAATGCACCAATCCGATGAATTTCGACGCAAAACGGTTTATATCTGGACTTATGACTTCAAGATTTCTTACCCATCGTCTTTAAAATCGCAAATGGCGAAGCTTTGGAATTTTCAGAAGCCGATGGATCTGTTACTTCATTGTAGACAGCTTCAAAATCGACGCTTGCCGCACGCTTGAATGGATCAATCATCAAACACAGGTGTTCGATCAACAGCTGCCAAAGATCGACCCTGCCCTCTACCAGAAGATCGGCCGGGTCCTCTCCCAACGGGTCAATCTGCAGAACAGCTTCATTATCGATATCTTTTTTAGATCGTGCCTCAGATTTAAAGAACCATTCAGCTTGCTCCTGCTCACAAGAAGAAATCGGTTCAAGACTTACCACGCAGTTTTGATCCACATCAGCAACGATATCCGCAATGACTTTCAAACCGGACCCGCGCCAACGGGTAATTTCAAAGCTGGCCTCGACTTGGCGAAAGGCGACAACACCAAGCATTTTCGCCAAGTCCTCGCATTCCTTATCTGTGGCGATTATCTTTTTTCGCACACCTTTACTGGGGACATCCGTCCAATGTATCAAACAGGTCATTTCAGAATTTGGGCTCATGGTTCAGCTTAAAGCCTCCGGGTCGACGTAAAACAGTTTTCCATCCAGAATTGTCTCCACACTCACCCGTTCAAGCTGTTCAACATTACGCCTCATATAGGTAGCCAAATGTTCGAGAACGCGTTTTTCGGGTTCGGTTTTATTGAATACATTTCGGGCAATCACCTGCGCCAGCTCCTCATTATCGCTAGCCTCCAGCGCTTTGTCATAAGCACCTGCCCTCCCATAGAATGAAGTTGCCATTTTTTTAATTTGCGGGCCCACTCCCATATCCCCCACACCCATTTCGCGCAAACTCTGATCAAAATCCTTGAACATGGTATCAAACACCACCTGACCCAGTTCTGTTGCTTTCTCGCTCTCTGCCTTGAGGCGATGGAAAAGTAAAAACGCGTGTATGATGATCATTTCATATCGCCCCTCAAGCGTATCTTTTACGTTCAGATCGCTATAAAAATATGGCTGCCTTGCCTGCGCCACTATTAAACCGTAGAGGGTAAATGCTGTACCCTCATATGGTTTTTCAAGTCCAAGGAGTGCTTTTAGTTTCATCAACTGGTTCCTGAATAGTATTGTCTGATATTTTTTCAGAGCAAAGCGGACTCCGTATCTATTAATCAAACGGCGATTAAAAAAGATTTTATTCTTGGTGAGCAACTCTGATTTATGTTAGTCGACTTTAAACATATTAAAAATAGCGATGCACAATCATGCGGTATCATTATATGCTTTTGACAGAAATTGAAAAATGTATTTAGTCCTGGGAAAAAATATTTCCATCAAAAACCCCCGTGTTACAGGCACTCCGAAATCCAAACGCCTCAGCACCGCACTCCTGATTGCCTCAAGCCTGTTTATCGCTGGATGCGCTGATCAGATCGATTACCGTGGTTATTTGCCACGCGGCACCGATGTTCAGAAAATTCAACCCGGCCTGTCGAAGACCGAAGTTGTCGCCATCATGGGCTCACCTTCCACCACCAATACTGTCGAGGGCGCTGGTGATACATTCTACTACATTTCCAGTGTGGTTAAATCAGGCGCAATTTTTGCGCCTGAAGTTGTTGACAGGGAAATTTTTGCCATTGAATTTGATGTCGACCAAAATGTCCGCAACCTTGCCCATTATGGCATCGAGGATGGAAAGATTATTGACTTTATTTCGCGCACCACACCTACACGTGGATCAAACACCAGCATTCTGCGTGAATTATTCGGTCGCCTGGGTCAATTTGGTGGAACACCGGAATCTACCGGGCCCGGTAATGACGACTAAAGGATTTTACGCAAAACCAGTAGAAACATCAAAGGGCTGCAGATCAAAAATCTGCAGCCCTTCTTGTATCTTGCCTTTTTTGTAACCTTGTTTATTGAGCCAGTACGGCTAACAGCAGCAAGGCAACAATGTTGGAGATCTTGATCATCGGGTTGATCGCAGGTCCTGCGGTATCCTTGTAAGGATCACCAACCGTATCACCGGTTACAGCTGCCTTATGGGCTTCCGAACCCTTGCCGCCGTGATGACCGTCTTCAACATATTTTTTGGCATTGTCCCAGGCACCACCACCCGATGTCATGGAGATTGCCAGGAACAGTCCGGTAAGAATAATACCAAACAACATGGCACCCAAAGCCGAGAACGCGGCTGATTTATCCGCAATCAGCAACACAATGCTAAAGCAGACAATTGGAGAAAGAACCGGCAACATCGAAGGAACAACCATTTCCTTAATGGCGGCTTTCGTCAGAATATCAACCGCACGGCCATAATCAGGTTTGGCTTTATATTCCATGATACCAGGAATTTCCCGGAATTGACGCCGCACTTCTTCGACGACCGCACCAGCTGCCCGGCCTACAGCCATCATACCCATGGCGCCAAACAGATAGGGCAACATGCCGCCAAAGAAAAGACCGGCAACCACATAAGGATTGGAAAGTGAGAAGTCCAGCTCCACGCCTTTGAAAAATGTGTATTTGTCGGAATTTGAAATGAAGTACTCAAGATCAGCCGTGTAAGCTGCAAACAATACCAGCGCACCAAGACCGGCTGAACCAATGGCATAGCCTTTGGTGACAGCTTTGGTGGTGTTGCCCACAGCGTCGAGTGCGTCAGTGGTTTTACGAACTTCCTCAGGCAGGTCTGCCATTTCGGCAATACCACCAGCATTATCAGTAACCGGGCCAAAAGCATCAAGGGCAACCACCATACCGGCGACTGCCAGCATTGTAGTACCTGCCACAGCGATACCAAACAGACCGGCAAAACCAAAGGCTATGAGAATGCCGGCAATAATCACCAGCGCGGGCAAAGCCGTTGCTTCCATGGAAACCGCCAGCCCCTGGATCACGTTGGTGCCATGGCCGGTTGTTGAGGCTGATGCAATGGAGCGCACCGGACGATAATCAATACCGGTGTAATACTCTGTAATCCAGATGATCAAACCGGTGACACCCAAACCGGTAACGCCCGAGAAGTACAGATCCATACCGGTGAAGGTAAGATCTCCCACTTTCATTTCCCGTGCCATGCCGATCATGTAATCGGTTACCGGCCACAGGACCACGATGGACAAAAGTGTTGTCACGATAAAGCCTTTATAAAGCGCTCCCATGATCGAATTACTGGCACCGAGTTTAACAAAAAACGTTCCGATAATTGAGGTCACCACACAGGCAGCACCAATAACCAGGGGATAGAGCATAATCTGCAAAACATCTGCACTGCCGGCGAAGAAAATTGATCCCAGCACCATGGTGGCGACAACAGTCACCACGTAGGTTTCAAACAGGTCGGCTGCCATACCGGCGCAATCGCCAACATTATCACCAACATTATCGGCAATTGTTGCGGGGTTGCGCGGGTCATCTTCGGGAATACCGGCTTCCACTTTACCCACCAGATCACCACCAACGTCAGCTCCCTTGGTAAAGATACCACCGCCCAGTCTGGCAAAAATTGAAATCAGTGAAGCACCAAATCCCAGAGCCACAAGCGCATCAACAACTTCGCGATCGCCTGCAGCCTGACCGGCAAAAACAATCATATAGATGAAATATCCACCTGCGGCCAGTAAAGCTAGACCTGCCACCAGCATGCCGGTAACGGCACCGGAGCGAAAGGCTACCTCAAGGCCAGCGCCCAGGCTTTCACTAGCGGCTTGCGTCGTGCGAACATTGGCGCGCACGGAGACCAGCATGCCAATATAACCGGCAACACCGGAAAAAACCGCGCCGATGGCAAAGCCGATGGCAACATTCATTGACAGAAGATACGCCACCACGCCAAAAATTACGACTCCGGCAATACCGATAGTGGTGTATTGGCGATTTAGATAGGCACTTGCGCCTTCCTGAATAGCACTGGCAATTTCCTGCATGCGTTCATTGCCGGGACTTGCTGCCATTATCGATTTGGTGGCCCACGCCCCATAGACTATCGATAGTGCGCCGCTGACTAAAATCAGCCACATCGCGTTGTTCATAAAACTTTCCTTAAGCTCATCAAATGTTGTTCAGAGCGGCCCATAACAAATTTCATGGGGTGCCCAATCAAATTAGTTTAAAATTCGCCAGCAGCCCCCGTAGCCGCTAAATCGGGCGGACAATGCCAAAACTAGCGCCCCAACGCAACTGTTTGCAGTGCAAAAGACACATGTCTTTGGTCTTATTTCCAAAAAACTCGCATAACACAGCGGTTTTTACAGACAAAAACAGCAAAAATTAGCGACTTTCCACAGTCGAATCACGTAATTTCCTCCAAAGTTCATGCGTTGGCAGCGCGAACATAGTGCAATTTGGCGGGAATCTGCACGCCATCTTCCCCCTCAAAAGCTGCTACCCGCTCAACTAAATCACCCGTCAACAGCCTTCTGGTATCCTCATCAATATCCAATGTCGCCAAAACCCGCGCTCCCGGCCCGAATTCCAACAAAAAACCGGCTATTTCTGATGGCCCGTGGCGGCAGATAAGTTGTATGTCTCTGGTTTTGATTTCTATATTGCCAAATTTCGCCTGGTCGAGAAATTCTTTAATATACTCAATCTCGGCAAAGGCCAGTGGTCCGGGTGCACGCGGTTTTATCGACTCGATTGGCCCCAGTCTGTCAGCAATCACATCCAGTGGCATTTGAAACCACGGATTATCCTGCAATAGCCCCCAACAGACAAAACAAAGCCTTCCGCCAGGCTTCAGCACTTTGCGCATATGTGCAAACGCCTGAGCGGTGTCAGCAAAGAACATAACGCCAAAACGGGAAATGATCAGATCTGCATCTTCCAATGGCACAGTTACTGAGCCTGCGTCTCCTTCAAAAAACTCTAACGATCCCGCATCTGCATTAGCCTTGGCTGCTGTCATTAACGCTGTTGAAATATCGACCCCCAAAACCTTGCCGCCCGCACCAACTTTAGCGGCCAAGATGCGTGTCGTGGTTCCGGCACCACAGCCAACATCGAGTATCTTTTCGCCCGGCTTTATTTCCGCATACTCCATCAATGCCTCGGTCAACGGCACAAACATACCATCCAGCGTCGCCTGATTGCTGACCCATCGGTCGCCAACCGGTGAGTTCCAGTATTGCCGCTGCTGCTCGGCCACTTTTTGCGTGTCATCTGTCATCTATTTACCCACTCCTCAATGCTCATATCGCTCAACCAGCAGCGTTATCTGTTTCCCATTATTATCAAACACTTTAGGACAATGCGTGCCGGTTGTAATCACGCCAATTTTGCTCACCCCCACGCGACAGTGTTTTGCCGCAGCTTCAAAAGCACGGGCATCATCGGCGGCTATGGTGCAGATAACCTCATAGTCATCACCGCCATTAAGGGTTCGATGCAACAAATTGTCGTCACCACACACCAGGCTTCGCGCTGCCGAAGACAAGGGCACGTCAGCCAGAATTATATCGGCACTTACCCCTGAAACAGAACACAGTGCACCAAGATCACCAATCAGACCGTCTGAGACATCCATGGCGGCGCTGGCGAATTGCCTCAAAGCGGGTACCAGAGCACATCGCGGCTCGGGGCAGCGATATCGTTGCAGCAAAAACTCCTTGTGCACCTCACCCAACCCGCCATATAGACCGCGCGCCACATCCAGCCCGAACGCACCATCCCCAATGGTCCCCGATACGTAAACAATATCCCCGGCTTGCGCACCATAACGCCTGATCATGGCATCTTTTTCCACGGTACCAATAGCCGTTATGGAAACGCTCAACGGCCCCGGTGCCTTAACCGTGTCGCCACCAAAAAGCGAAATACTGTAACCCAGTTGATCGCGCTGCAACCCGCTGGCAAAATCCCTGACCCACTGGATTGTGCATTCTTCATTCAAGGCAAGACACAAGGTATACCCCAGCGGTTCCGCACCTTTAGCTGCCAGATCTGAGAGATTTACCCGCAAGGCTTTGGCAGCAATTGTGTCAGCGGGATCACATTTTAGAAAATGCACACCGGCGACAATTGCATCGGTGGTAATGACGAGGTCTTTGCCCGCTGGAGGTACAAGACAGGCGGCATCATCTTTGAGGTTAAAGGCACCGGGTGTATTGGCAACTAAAGGAGCAAAAATGTCAGCGATCAATGCCCGTTCATTGAGACCGCTGTGTTTGCCCGCAGCCATTTTAAAATTCCTTCGGCCTCAGGTGCCGCGCCAGCTTGTCGAGCACCGCGTTTATTAATTTGGATTCTTCGCCGGCAAAAAAACTGTGGGCGATTTCAACGTATTCATTAATCACCACTTTGGCCGGCACGTCTTTGCGTTGCCCAAGTTCAAAACAACCGGCACGCAGAATGGCTCTAACGGTTGCATCAATACGTGCCAGCGTCCAGCCTTTGGCCAGGCTTTCGTTGATCAAAGGATCAAGTTCACGTTGTTCTTTGACAATTCCCGTTACCAGACTTTCAAAGAACGGCCAATCAGGTTGCGCAATGCTCTCCTGACCGGGTTCATTTGCCAGCCCTTGGCCCACAAACTGGGCCATAACCTCTCCCACATCTTCAGAACCAAGTTCCATCTGATAAAGTGCCTGTACCGCTTTTAATCGCGCACTAGCCCGGGTCAATGCCTTTTTGGCGGGTTTGGCGGGGGTTTTTTCCGATGTTTTACTCATGAACGCGAAAATTCCATTTTAGCTTCTATAATGGCGAGACAGGCTTGCACCGCATCGCGTCCTTTGTTTTTTTGATCTGGATCGGCACGCACTTCGGCCTGCGCCCTCGTATCCGTGGTCAAGATGCCATTGCCGATCGCCAGATTGTTGCCAATACTTAAATCCATTAAAGCGCGGGCGGATTCACCGGCTACAATATCATAATGGCTGGTCTGGCCGCGAATAACACACCCAAGCGCAACAAAGCCATCAAAACTGTCACTGGCCGCCGAGATAACAGCCGGGATTTCCAGAGCGCCGGGAACAGTGAAACGTTTATAGTCAACGCCGCGTGCCTCAAGCTCCGCAATCGCACCTGTGGCCAGCATCTCAGCTATTTCGGCATAATAAGGAGCTTCCACGATCAAAATTCGGACATGGCTTTGTGTCATCTGTCTATCTGCTCAATTATTCATTTATGGGGCGCTGGTCGACAATCCTCAGCCCGTAACCATCTATGCCGACGATGCGCCGTGATGGCGTATTTGACAGCAGTATCATGTCACTCACCCCCAGGTCATTCAATATCTGGGCACCGATGCCATATTCCACCAGACGTTCTTCCGGTGGTGGTGGTGGTGCTTCGGGCTCATCGCCTGATGGTGACGAGCCGACGCTGTCCGATAAAACAGTAATACTGGTATCACGTAACAGGACAATAACACCGCGTCCTGCTTTTTCGATGATTTTCATGGCGTTTTTTATCAGGCTATCCTTCGCCGGGTCAACGCCAACCACATCATTGAAAAAATCAACCGAATGCATCCGCACCAAAACCGGCTCATCGCCACTGATATCGCCTTTTACCAACACCACATGTTCGGTATAATCAGCCGTGTTGGCGTATATCTTCATGGCAAACTCACCACCATGCGCACTTTCAATCGTCTGTTCCCGGACCACCTTAACCAGATTGTCATAGCGCAAACGATAGGCAATCAAATCTGCAATAGTACCGATTTTCAGCCTGTGATGCTCAGCAAAGGGAACAAGATCGGGCAACCGCGCCATGGAGCCGTCATCATTCATAATCTCACAAATAACACCGGCTGGATATAATCCGGCCAGACGGGAAATATCACAAGCCGCTTCCGTATGTCCCGAACGCACCAGCACACCACCATCCTTGGCAATCAGGGGAAAGACATGGCCGGGCGAGACGATGTCCTGGTGATTTTTGGTGGCATCGATTGCCACCGAAACCGTATGCGCCCGGTCATGGGCGGAAATACCCGTTGAGATACCTTCGCGTGCTTCAATCGAAATTGTGAACGCGGTTTCGTGGCGCGATTGATTGCGCGGTGTCATATATTCCAGATCCAGCTCTTCGGCACGCTCACGATCAAGAGTGAGACAAATAAGGCCGCGACCATATTTGGCCATGAAGTTAATGGCATCCGGCGTCGCCATCTGGGCTGGAATAATCAGATCACCCTCATTTTCACGGTCTTCCGCATCCACCAGCACGACCATACGGCCATTGCGGGCATCCTCAATCACTTCTTCAATTGGCGAGAGGATATTTTCAGCAAGGGATTTGGCAGCGTTTTCACCGGGCATCAGTTTTTAGTCTCCACATTCATTCGCGCCACATATCGTGCGATCACATCTATCTCAAGATTGACCCTATCGCCAATCTTTTTATGCCCCCAGGTGGTCACCGCCAAAGTGTGGGGAATAATGTTTATGTCGAACTCGCAATCAGATACATCATTGACGGTAAAGGACGTGCCATCAAGGCAGACCGAACCTTTTTGCGCAATAAACCGCGAGAATTCTTCCATTACCTGAAAACGAAATCGCTGACTTTCTCCAACTGTTTCCAACCCGATAATCTCAGCCACATCATCCACGTGTCCAGACACCAAGTGCCCCCCCAGTTCATCGCCAACTTTCAAGGCCCGCTCCAGGTTCAAAATTGTGCCCTCCCCCCACGCGCCCGCAGTGGTGGAACTGATCGATTGCGCCGAGATATCGACTTTGAACCAGTTGCGCGCGCCTTCACGCCCTTTTTCAACCACGGTGAGACAGACACCGGAACACGCAATGGACGCCCCAATATCTATTGTATCAGGATCATAAGTGCAGGCGATTTTGAGTTGCCGGTCCGTATTTCCCCGGACCTCCACAACTTCACCCAAATCTGTAATGATTCCTGTAAACATACTCTAGTCCCTTAGCCCTTTATCAACCGGTGGTACAGGGACAGATCATCGCAGCCGACTTTTATTTGAGTTTTTTTCCGCAATGACAGGCGTTTTACAATTTCGTGCAAAGTCGTCCCGGTAAAGGCCGGTGTGCCATTCTTACCGATTTTATGTGGCGCTTTAAAAATGGCAAGCTCGTCAATCAGATCGTCTTCTATCAACGCTTCAGCAATTTGTGCCCCACCTTCAAACATTACGCGGTTTATCCCATGATCAGCCAGCCGGACCAGAAGGTCGGATAAATCAATACGCCCGGCCTTGGTGCGGCAGGGAATGATCTCGACACCTTTTTCAAACAGTCTCATGCTCTGTTCAATCTCGACATTTTGCGAACAAGCTATCATCACCGGCACAGTTTGAGCGCTTTCAACCAAACGGCAGTCAACTGGCGTCTTCAGATTTGTATCGACGATAACGCGAATCGGTGAAAGATGCTCAAGCCCCTTGAGGCGGCAGGTAAGATCGGGATCATCTTCCAGCACCGTTCCGATGCCCACAACAATAGCATCGCTTTGAGCCCGCATAAGGTGACCACGATCACGCGCCAGTTCACCGGTTATCCAGCGCTTGTCCGGGTCATTGGTGGCAAGTTTTTCATCCTTGGAGATGGCAAGTTTTAGCAAAACCGCTGGTTTTCCCAAGGTTTTGCGTGACAAATACCCCGCCAGAACTTCTCCTGCGTCGGCAGCACAGACACCTGTTTCTACCTCTATATCGTGGCTGCGTAATTGCTCCATCCCCTTGCCGCTAACGCGATCATCAGGATCAAGCACAGCACAGACTACGCGCGAAATACCGGCCTTGATCAAAGCCTCGCTGCACGGCCCGGTCTTGCCGTGATGACAACACGGCTCCAGGGTCACGTAGGCAGTAGCACCTTGAGCCAGGACACCCGCCTGGGCCAGAGCAATGGTTTCGGCGTGCGGACGGCCACCGCTGGCGGTAAATCCACGCCCGACAATTATTTTATCTTTGATGATGACACAGCCTACTGGCGGGTTTTGGCCTGTAGCGCCGACGCCACGACGGCTCAGTTCAATCGCCAGACCCATAAACCGGCTATCGTCGTTGTCCATTAGTCTTCCAGGACCGTATCACTGTCCAGATCTTCACCGGTCAATTCACCGAGCAAAACCTCGAAATCCTTGGCTTCGCGAAATTCCTTGTAGACCGAGGCAAACCGCACATAGGCCACATCATCAAGACGGCGCAGAACTTCCATCACCAGATGGCCGATTGTATCCGAGTTGATTTCGCTTTCGCCCATATTTTCCAACCTGCGCACAATGCCGCTGGCCATACGCTCGACGCGTTCAGGCTCGACCGGACGCTTGCGCAGGGCCACTTGTAAAGAGCGCATCAGTTTGTCACGATCAAACGGCACCCGCCTGCCGGTTTTCTTGATAACTGTTAGCTCACGCAACTGAATGCGCTCGAAAGTGGTAAAGCGCCCGCTACAATCCTGACACGAGCGGCGGCGGCGTATTGCGGTATTATCTTCGGTCGGTCGCGAATCCTTAACCTGAGTATTCGAACTTCCGCAATAGGGACACCGCATGGTTTATTCTCCTGGCGGGTTCATTTACGAAGGATAAATCGGAAACCGGCCGCATAAATCAATTACTCTCGATTTGACAGATGCTTCAACGCCACCGTTGCCGTCTTCACCATTGCTGGCCAGACCATCGAGAACCTCATTGATCATATCGCCTACTTCGACGAATTCCGCAATGCCAAACCCGCGCGTTGTACACGCCGGTGTGCCTAAACGAATACCTGAGGTGATAGTGGGCTTTTCGGGATCAAACGGCACGCCGTTTTTATTACACGTTATATTGGCGCGGCCAAGGGCGGCTTCTGCGGCCTTGCCGGTAAGTTTTTTGGGCCTGAGATCGACCAGCATCAAATGCGTGTCGGTGCCACCGGAGACGATATCACAGCCACCATCAATCAAACGTTGCGCCAATGTTTTGGCATTATCAACAACGCTTTGGCAGTAAATTTTAAAGTCAGGCCGCAAGGCTTCACCAAAGGCTGCCGCCTTACCCGCAATCACATGCATCAACGGTCCACCTTGCAAACCGGGGAAGATGGCGGAATTGATCTTTTTCGCCAAAGCTTCATCGTTGGTGAGAATCATGCCACCGCGCGGACCGCGCAGGGTTTTGTGGGTGGTGGTGGTGGCCACATGGGCATGGGGAAACGGGCTGGGGTGGACGCCGGAGGCCACAAGTCCGGCAATATGCGCCATATCGACAAACAGATAAGCCCCCACCATATCGGCAATGGCACGGAAGCGGGCAAAATCCAAAGTGCGCGGATAGGCCGAGCCGCCAACGATAATGACTTCCGGCTTATGCTCTTTGGCCAGCGCTTCAACCTCATCAAAATCAACCTGCGAGGTATTTTTGTCCACACCATACTGAATGGCATTAAACCATTTGCCCGACTGGTTGGGCGGTGCGCCATGGGTCAGATGACCACCAGCAGCAAGGCTTAGGCCCAAAATGGTCGCACCGGGCTTGACCATCGCCATCATCGCACCCTGATTGGCCTGGGAGCCGGAATTAGGCTGCACATTGACATATTCACAGCCAAACAGCTGTTTGGCCCGCTCAATCGCCAGAGTTTCAACCACATCCACATATTCGCAACCACCATAATAGCGCCGCCCGGGATAGCCTTCGGCATATTTGTTGGTCATGATCGAGCCTTGCGCTTCCAGCACCGCTCTTGAGACGATGTTTTCAGAAGCAATCAACTCAATCTCGTTTTGCTGACGACCGAGTTCAGCGGTAATTGCCGCAGCTATATCCGGGTCACTTTGCGCCAGTTTGGTTGAGAAAAAACCGGGATAGATACTATCCGCTTTGTTTTGATCATGTGTGGACATTGTTCCATCCCTGTTTTCTAAGAGTTCGAGGCTTTACGGTATCAGAATTGTAGATCCTGTAGTTTTTCGCGCTTCAAGATCCCTGTGAGCCTGGGCTGCATCTTTAAGGTCATATGTCTGATTGATGGTTATCTTAACATGGCCCTGTTCGACGACATCAAACAAATCCTGCGCTGTCTCCAGCAGATCTTCGCGCTTATTTACATAGGTAAACAAAGTCGGGCGCGTGGCATACAGCGACCCTTTAGGAGCCAAAATTCCTATATTGAAATCTTCTATCGGACCTGACGATGCACCAAAACTTGCCCACAACCCAAACGGTTTGAGGCAATCCAGCGAACTGGGAAACGTATCTTTGCCGATAGCATCATAAACCACGTCAACACCCTCACCATTGGTGAGTTCCTTGACGCGTTCTACAAAATTCTCCTCACGATAAAGAATAGTGTGGGTACAGCCGTTTTCTTTGGCAAGTTGCGCTTTTTCTTCAGAGCCAACGGTGCCAATGATAGTGGCACCCAGATGTGCCGCCCACTGGCATGCCAAAAGTCCAACACCGCCAGCAGCGGCATGAAACAACAAGGTTGTATCACTGGTGACATTATAGGTTTTACGCAGCAGGTAACGCGTTGTCATGCCCTGCAACATCATCGCCGCCCCCTGCTCATAGGAAATGGCACCGGGCAATTTCACCATTTTGTCAGCAGGAGCGATCCTTTCCGTAGCGTAAGATCCAATCGCACCGGCATAGGCGACACGATCTCCGGGCTTGAGAATATCCACATCAGCCCCAACCGCCAGAACTTCGCCCGCAGCCTCCATTCCTGGCGTGAACGGCACAGCTGCAGCGGGATAAGCCCCGGTGCGGAAATAGACATCAATATAATTCAGCCCCACCGCATGATGGCGAATTTTTACTTCACCGGTGCCGGGCTCCCCAACTTCAACTTCTTGCCACTTCAAAACGTCAGGACCGCCAACTTCGTTGACTACTATTGCGTGTGCCATTTATGGCTCCTTTGATGAATTACAAACGTTGTCGGGAACGTTAACTGATCTGAGGCAAAAATCAACACCGTCAAAGCCGGAGACTTTAAATAAAAACCACCTGCGGCGTTTAAGGTAATTATAATTCAATTACGCTAAAATCACGCCATTATGATAAGCCTGAAAACATCCCTAAAAACGCTGCTGGCGGGCCTTATTGTCGTTGTCACCATGCAAATTCTGGACGACAATGGCTATAGCTATTTTGATTTTATCTATTACATAAAATCATATCTGAATTTTTAAACTGGCCTAATCGAGCCCAAGGCGTTGACGCAACAGTTGGTTTACCGCCTGGGGGTTGGCTTTTCCCTGCGTTGCCTTCATCACTTGTCCGACAAACCAGCCCAGCATATTCGGCTTTGCCTTAACCTCTTCGACTTTTTCAGGGTTACCGGCAATCACGGCATCAACGGCCGCTTCAATAGCACCGGTATCTGTCACCTGTTTTAAGCCACGGGATTCAACTATTTCGGCAGGATCACCGCCTTCTTCCCAGATGATTTCAAACACCTGTTTGGCGATTTTTCCTGAAATCGTGCCATCCTTGATTAGATCAATCAAAGCCCCCAGTTGATCGGCGCTGATGGGGGATGAAGCAACATCAAGACCGGCTTTGTTGATAGCACCAAAGAAATCACCGGTCACCCAGTTAACCGCAAGCCTGGCATCGCGCCCTTTGGCCACATCTTCAAAAAAATCAGACGACGCCTTGTCCATGATCAAGACACCGGCATCATAGGGGTTGAGACCATATTCCTCGATAAACCTGGCCTTCTTGCCATCCGGCAATTCCGGCAGATTTGCCGCTAACTCATCGACCATGGATTGCTCGATTTCCAACGGCAACAAGTCGGGATCAGGGAAATAGCGGTAATCATGCGCTTCTTCTTTTGAGCGCATGGCGCGCGTGGTGCCTGATTTGGGATCGAACAGGCGTGTTTGCTGCACTATTTCGCCACCCTCTTCAATGATATCAACCTGCCGCCGCGCTTCAAACTCAATCGCCTGTCCGATAAAGCGGATCGAATTGACATTCTTGATTTCACAGCGCGTGCCAAGCTCATCACCGGGACGGCGCACAGAGACATTAACATCAGCGCGCAGACTGCCCTGCTCCATATTACCATCGCAGGTGCCAAGATAACGCAATATGGTGCGCAATTTGGTCACATAGGCCCGCGCCTGTTCGGACGAGCGCATATCGGGTTTGGAGACAATTTCCATCAGCGCCACACCGGAGCGATTGAGATCGACGAAGGACATCGATGGGTGCTGGTCATGCATGGATTTGCCCGCATCCTGTTCCATATGCAAACGCTCAATCCCCACTTCGATGGTCTCGCCATCTTTCATATCGAGATAGACAATGCCTTCGCCGACAATCGGGTGCTTGAACTGCGATATCTGATAGCCTTGAGGCAAATCGGGATAGAAGTAGTTCTTGCGATCAAAGACCGAATAGAGATTGATTTCTGCTTTCAGACCAAGACCGGTCTTGACCGCCTGTTCAACGCAATATTTGTTGATCACCGGCAACATGCCAGGCATGGCGGCATCAACCATAGACACTTGCGAGTTGGCTTGCGCGCCAAATTCGGTTGAAGAGCCGGAAAACAGCTTCGACTGCGAGCTTATCTGGGCATGGACTTCAAGCCCGATGACAATTTCCCAATCTCCCGTCGCACCTTGAATTAAGGACATTGAATAAAACTCCTAAGTATCTTTTTTAGCGCTGTCAGCCGCACTCAGTTTTTTTTCTTCATACTGAATGAACCAGCCAATCATTTGCCGCCATAATGCTTCTGCCAGTTCCGGCGAAAAATCTTTTTCCTCCGCCCGCGCCCTGACCTTGTCAATGACCTGTTGAATGCGCCACGGTACCGTTGCTTCTTCCGGTGATGATTTAAGCTGCCACGCGCGTTCCACATAGCCAAAGCGCTCAGCCATCGCATCTATGAGCACATGATCAAGGCGGTCAATTTCGGCGCGCACATCACTCATGTCAACGCAATCGGACGCTTGTTTATGTTCACTCATGACATTTCCTTCCACCAGCTCGCCGGCGTTGGTAAATCTCCTGCCGCCTGCTCGATAATCTGTCCGGTCCTCAGCAATGTTGCTTCATCAAAGGCCTTGCCAATCAGTTGCAGACCCAGCGGTGTACCTTCTTGCGAAATCCCCGCTGGCACAGATATTCCCGGCAATCCCGCCATATTCAAGGATACGGTGAAAATATCATTGAGATACATGGCAAGCGGATCGTCCATGCGCTCACCAATGCCAAATGCCGGTGACGGTGTTGACGGCGTCAACATCACATCCACCGTTTCAAAGGCTTGCGTGAAATCGCGAGCAATCAACGTTCTGACTTTTTGCGCCTTGAGGTAATAAGCATCATAATAACCGGCTGAAAGCACATAAGTGCCAATCAGGATGCGGCGTTTTACTTCTTCGCCAAAGCCTTCCGCCCGGGTTTTTTCATACATATCAATGATGTCGTCACCTTCAACACGCAAGCCATAGCGCACCCCGTCATAGCGCGCGAGGTTTGAAGAGGCTTCCGCCGGAGCAACGATGTAATAGGTCGGCAACGCGTATTTTGTATGCGGCAAACTCACATCAACAATTTCAGCCCCTGCCGATTTCAGCCACTCAATGCCTTTGGCCCACAGGTCTTCAATTTCAGACGGCATGCCATCAACGCGGTATTCTTTGGGAATGCCAACTTTTAGGCCACGAATGTCTCCGGTTAAAACAGCTTCATAATCCGGCACCGGCACATCAACGCTCGTTGTGTCTTTGACATCATGGCCCGCCATTGAGCCTAACATGATGGCCGCATCCTCAACGGTTTTAGTGATCGGACCGGCCTGATCAAGCGATGACGCAAACGCCACAATACCCCAGCGCGAACACCGCCCATAGGTGGGTTTCAGGCCAACGGTACCGGTAAAGGCACCGGGTTGGCGAATGGAGCCGCCGGTATCCGTCGCCGTTGCCGCCATGCATAAGTTGGCCCGCACCGAGGTGGCCGAGCCACCTGATGAGCCACCGGGCACAAGTTTGGCATTTGATCCCTTGCGTTGCCACGGATTGACGACGGGACCGTAGTAACTGGTCTCATTCGATGAGCCCATGGCAAATTCATCGAGATTGAGCTTGCCCAGCATCACCGCCCCATCGCGCCACATGTTGGTGGTGACGGTCGAATCATAATCAGGAACAAAGCCATCAAGAATATGACTGCCTGCGGTTGTCAGTGTGCCTTCGGTGCAAAACAGATCCTTGATTCCCACCGGAATGCCTTCAAGCTTGCCCGCTGCTTCACCCTTGGCGCGACGCTGATCGGATTGAGCTGCCATTTCAAGCGCTTTTTCCGGTGTTTTGGTAATAAAAGCATTAAGCGCATCGGCCTTGTCGATTTCGTCAACAAAAGCCTGGGTCAGTTCTACGGAGCTTATTTCGCCCGCGTCAAGTTTTGCCCGCGCTTCAGCAATGGTCAATGTGGTTAGGTCACTCATATCAACAGCCCTTATTCAATAACCTTTGGCACCATGAAGAATGTTTCTTCATAAGCAGGTGCGTTGTGAACGATTTTTTCGGCATAACCGCCATCACTGACCACATCGTCGCGTTTTTTCATTTCCATGTGCACAACACTTGTCATTGGCTCAACACCATCTGTGTCGACTTCTGACAATTGTTCAACCCACTCCAGAATACTATTGAGGTCACCTTCCATATTCTTCGCATCTTCATCACTGATAGAGATGCGGGCAAGGTGGGCAATATGGCGGACTGTCGCTAGATCAACCGACATGATATCTCCTGAAAAAAATTCTATAAAACCAGCACGACGCTGACCTTGTATTGTTGTGCCCGCTAAATTGTGCTTAAGCGAACGCGCCTACATATCACCGCCAAACGCACCTAGCAACATTGTTGCAAAATCTGTGTTCAATAATTCTTCAGGCCTGATATTTTTCCAGGACTTCGCGTGCCAGTCGTTGGCCGATTTTGACCTTGCGCGACAAGGCAACCTGATCCAGTTCGGCAACCACGCTGGCCGCCGTTTTAATCGAGCGCTCCATGCGCAACACCAGGTAATTTATCACATTAACCTCAACCATCAACTGGCGATCGGCAAATAGTTTAACCAGCACCGCACGCAATAACACATCATCGGGCGGGTTGAGTTGTGCCAGGGTTATGGCGCGCAATCGCGATGCCAGATCAGGCAACTTCACAGGCCAGTGAGCCGGAGGAATTGAGGAGGTTAAAAGCACACTTGCCTGGCCTTCGCGCGCCAGGTTCAACAAATGAAAAAGTGCTGATTCTTCAAATGCTTCGCCCCCCATATCCTCAATCACCACCGCACCAGCGGTCAAGAAACCAGGAACCGCATCAAATGTCAGAGCCGAGACCGGTTTAACCAACGCTCCTGAGGCAATCTGCCACACATTTGCCAGATGGGTTTTGCCCGATGCCGGCGGCCCCACCAGAGCCAGACAATGATGTTGCCAATTGGGCCAGGTATCGATGGCGTCAACCGCATCACTGTTGGACGCCGTTACCAGAAAATCATCCCGGCCCATGGCGGGACGGTGCTTGAGATCAAAAACCAGTTGCTGCGCCGAAGCGGAATTGTCATTGTCCCCGCGCATTATCATAACGATTTTTTACTGACACGTTTTTTTGCCACCGGTTTTTTGGGCTGACCTTTAAACAGCGTACTTTCCAGGTACTGGTCCAGACCAAAGCGTACCAGCACGCCGATTGCAGCCGCCAGCGGCACGGCGACCAGCAGACCGACAAAACCAAACAGATACCCAAAAGCCAACAAGGCAAACATCAACCACACCGGATGCAGGCCAACCCGGTCGCCAACCAGTTTGGGCGAGAGAAAATTACCTTCAATAAACTGCCCGGCAACAAAAATGGCACCAACAGTGCCAATCGCCACCCAGTCCGGCAAAAACTGCACGAGAGCAACGCCGATGGAAATCACCAGCCCGACAATTGATCCCACATAGGGAACAAACGAAATAAAGCCGGCAATAAGCCCGATGAGCAGACCGAAGTTAAGCCCGGCCAGACTTAAACCCACCGCATAAAAAATGCCCAGAAAGAGGCACACTGTACCCTGGCCGCGCACAAAACCGGCCATGGCGCGGTCAATATCGTGGCCAATCTGGTGAATGGACTGAACATGATCGCGCGGTAGCCAGCCGTTAATTCTGGCAATCATCCTGTCCCAGTCATTGAGCAGGTAGAAAGCAACGATGGGCGTAATCACCAGCAGGGAAATCAGATTAACCAGCGCCAGCCCCTGACTCAGCAGGGACCTGAGCAAAGAGGCAATCCATTTTGCACTTTGCGCCGCCACATCTTTTAGCGAGCCTTCAATGCCACTGCGTTTATCCGAGATAAGCTGCCGCAGCCAATCCGGTGCCATTTCATCCATCATCTGCCCGATGGATTTCAAATGATCCGGCAGGCGGGCAATAAACGCTGAAAATTGCTCGATCAAAATGGGGAGTATCAACACCAGGCTTAAGATGAATATCAGCAGGAAAATAACGAGAATCAAACTGGTCGCCAAGGTGCGCCCCATGCCTTTGCTTTCGAGCCAATCGGCAACGGGGTCGAGAAAATAGGCTAATGCCAGTCCGGCAACAAACGGCAGAAGAATACCGCGCAATACATACAAAAAAAGTATGACACCCAACATTCCAACGGCCCAAAAAACCAGTTGCCTTTGCCAAGTCATGAGCCTTTATCCTCTGGTATTATGGCTTGTTAACCGTTGCGGCCATCTTCAAACCGGGCCATATCACGCATCCACTCTATCAGGTAAGCGGTCCCGGACAGAATTGTCAGCACGGCGACAGTATAAAGCGTGATGTTGGTTATAACAGATAAATTCAGATCATAGCCAAGATCGGCAAGAATCAACCCGGCCAGGATGATTTGAGCAGTGGTATTGGCCTTGCTTACCATCAAAGGGGCCACCTTGATATTAAATCCCATAATCCACGCCAGCAAAAAGGCACCGATGATCAATAAATCGCGGCTGACCACTAAAATGACCAGCCACGCGGGCAAATGCCCGAGCTGCCCCAGTGCCACATAGATTGAAACCAGAAGAATTTTGTCAGCCACCGGATCAAGGTAAGCCCCAAGCGTGGTCGCCTGATCAAAGTGCTTGGCTATAAAGCCATCAATTCCATCGGACAGACCGGCCAGAATAAACAGAACAAAGGCATATGACATCTGCCCGGAATTAATCAGCAGGATGATTACCGGCACCATAAGAATTCTGATGATTGTGATTATATTGGGAAGTGACACCCTTGGAGCCTGTCTTGTTTATAATGGAACAGCTCAATTTTCGGCGGTCAAAACCCAGCCGTCGCCCATATCACGCATGAACAATCCCTGTTGTGACAATCTGTCTTCGAGATCAAATGCTTCGCCAGCATACGTCAGATAAACGACGGCTCCGCGTTGAGACAGGGCACGAATATCCAGGCGCAACACGCCTTCCGTTCCCATAATACGCGAGCGAATGCCTTTCCATTCGCGAAAACTGCTAAAGGGTACTGTTACGAGTAAACGCTCGCCTGTCAATTCCGGTCCGGTCTGCGCTCTTTCTTTCCACCTGGCCTCCAGTTCAGTCATAAATCTGACGACGGCTTTCTGGGCGGTTTCAACCACTTTCTCGGGCGCACCGGAGAAACTTTCAGACATCTCAATATCACCAGCGGGGCTGGGCCCCAACAATGTCACCCGCAATCGTGTCTTTCTGTCATTGAATTGAGCAGCCGAGACCAGAACGTTACTGACTTTGTATCTCGCCTTGATCGCTGCCAGATTATCCTCATTGCCATCAAGTGCTTCATCGGCGCTGATGGCCTGGATGTCTTCAATGCTCCCCGCAGGTAACATCACCGGCAGCAAATAAGCATCTGTATCGATATTTGCCCAGGCGGTTTTGAGTGGATTGGGATCATCCCACAAAATGGCGCGGCCATCTTCGATGTAAACCGGCAATATCAAAACCGGATCCGCCTGTTTGTCGGAAAACGGGATTGAAAACTGGTTCAACAAGGAGCGCACCGCGGCAGGCTGGAAGGAAATATTCAACTCGGCAATATAGCGTTTAGGCCCGGTTTTTTCTTCCGTAACAGAGATACCTCTGACCAGCTTTCCAATTTCGGCAGCGGGCAGCTGGAGCAAACTCTGTGCCTGGGGAGAGCTGCTCAGTCGGTTAATAAGTTTCCTGAAGGCTGCAACCTGACCCTGTTGCATCGCCTTTATCTTTGCTTCACTGGCGGTTTTTGACTTGGCATCAACCTTGACCCCCTTGATCAGATATATTTCAGCGTCGGCAGGATTATAAAGAGCACTAAAGACAAATGCCATGGACAGCGCCAGAAACCAGACGGCTAAAAGGTTTTGCCTGCTATGGTTTGCATGTGATGTTGGGCTTGCGTAGGTCAATGGTCACTCCCTTTGGTAATCCTCATACTCAATATAGTTCGGATTTTATAATCTACCAGATGAATGGTACATGAATAAAACAAAGGATTGAGTGTTCGTACATAATTAGGTTGAGTAAAATTTTACTCGCTATAAACACTTAAAGCTGCAAAACGCTGGACAATCCAGAGGTTTCTTGACGGTATAAACAAATTTTGAACTTGCACCGCCAGCCTAATTCTGATTGGTCTAACTTTTAGAATTTCGAACCGATTGGACGGTTGTAATTGTCAAATTCCAATTCAACTTACGCCCAGGCAGGCGTCGACATTGAAGCCGGCAACAAGCTTGTCGAGGCCATAAAGCCGCTTGCCAAGGCAACCATGCGCGCGGGCGCTGACACCAACCTGGGTGGATTTGGCGGTCTGTTTGACCTCAAGGCGGCCGGTTTTACCGATCCGGTGCTGGTTGCAGCTAATGATGGTGTCGGCACCAAACTCAAAATAGCCATTGAAGCCAACATACACGATACTGTGGGCATTGACCTCGTTGCCATGTGTGTCAACGACCTGATTGTTCAAGGGGCTGAACCCTTGTTCTTTCTGGATTATTTTGCCTGTGGCAAGCTCGATGCAGAAATCGCCACAAGCGTCATTGCTGGCATTTCCGAAGGCTGTAAACGCGCCAATTGCGCCCTGATCGGTGGAGAAACCGCAGAGATGCCGGGCATGTACGCAACCAATGATTATGATCTCGCCGGTTTTTCGGTTGGAGCAGCCGAACGCGGCCAACTGTTACCAACACCTGATCTCGCCGATGGTGATGTAATCCTGGGCATTTCTTCAAGCGGCCTGCATTCAAACGGTTTTTCTTTAGTGCGCCATTTAATCGAAAAAGCCGGACTTGAATTTAGCGATTTCGCCCCCTTCGATCCATCGAAAACGCTAGGGTCAGCTTTACTGGAGCCAACACGGATTTATGTAAAACCGGTTATGGAAGCGCTCAAACAGGGTTGCAAAATCAAAACCATTGCCCACATCACCGGCGGTGGACTGATAGAAAACATTCCCCGCGTCCTGCCACAGAGCCTTATTGCCAACATTGATCTTGCCTCTTTCACAGCCCCACCGGTGTTCAAATGGCTGGCGCAAGCGGGAAACATAGAGGAACGCGAAATGTTGCGAACCTTCAACTGCGGCATTGGCATGATCGTGTGTTGCGCCCCGGAAGAAGTGACTGGCATTATAGATGTTTTTTCAAATCACAATGAAAACATACAGTTAATTGGAACCCTTAACCGATTTTATGAAGTTGAAGCTGGCGCTCAGGTGCGTTTCAGCGGTGGTTTAAATTATTAAAGCGCATATCATGGCTCACCCGTTAAAAATCGCCATCTTCATTTCCGGTCGCGGCAGCAACATGGTGTCCTTACTGGAAGCCTGCAAATCACCTGATTTTCCCGCAATCCCCGTTGTCATAGTGTCAAATCAGCCTGATGCACCGGGATTACAGACCGCTCAAAAGGCAGGTATTGCAACCACCACTCTGGTGCGCAGCGAATACCCCTCACGCAAAGAATACG
Source organism: Hyphomicrobiales bacterium (assembly GCA_021775475.1). GTDB lineage: Bacteria > Pseudomonadota > Alphaproteobacteria > Rhizobiales > JAJFHR01 > JAJFHR01. Next base: position 624 of record JAJFHS010000036.1, on the reverse strand, counting down.
ACAGCGCCCTCAACGAATCACTGAATGAACATGGTGTCGAGCTTATCTGTCTGGCCGGTTTCATGCAGATATTGTCGAAAGATTTCGTCGAAAAATGGCATAACAGAATACTCAATATCCATCCCTCCCTGCTGCCGTCTTTCAAAGGCCTCGACACCCATCAGCGCGCGCTTGATGCCGGGGTCAAATTCAGCGGTTGCACTGTCCACTATGTGCGCTATGAAATGGACACCGGCCCCATCATCGCCCAAGCTGTGGTTCCGGTTGTGGCAGAAGATACAGCCGACACGTTAGCTGCACGGATACTCATAGAAGAACACAGAATCTACCCTGAAGCTCTGAAGTTGGTGGCCTCAGGTGATGTGCGCAAATGAGTAATACCGGAGGAAACCTGGAAGACGTATCGCGTTCAATCGAACCCCTCCATACGTCATCCTCGGGCTTGACCCGGGGATCCATAGCGTTGAGCTCTCGAAAAAAAGATAGTCGAACGTGAACTACGCGATTTTGGCTGATTGACTGACTATCCAGATGATCCAGATTTTGAGCCAAAGAAGCCTGATCCACTTGAGGATGAGGCGGAAGTTGTATCCTGCTGCTGCGAGGATGGGGTTGATGGCATCG
>JAJFHS010000035.1 GCA_021775475.1 Hyphomicrobiales bacterium | reverse complement strand
GATTAAACCGCACAAACCGGCCTGCTTCGCTTGAGCTACGCAAGGGCTCCACTCCGCAGGCCTTGACGCCAACCAAAATAACGGAAATAAACATGAACGGATTCTACACCTGAATAGCCCGGATCAGGGGGCCGGGTCAATTCCTCTAAGCCATCGGCTAAAAGGTAATATCATAGTTTTCGAAAGCGCAGCGCTATGGATCCCCGGGTCAAGCCCGAGGATGACGGGTGAGGAGAGGTCGGTTGAATGACCTCAAAGCTGGGTTGGATTTGGCGCATCGCCATAGACTTCGAGCGGATCGAAGGTCTTTTCGTCTTCGCGGTATTTCAGCTTCAAATCGGGCGAGGGGGCTTTGCCGGTCGGTATCGAACGGTAAAAACATGAATTATAGCCCACGTGGCAACTGGCACCTGAGCCTGCGACGTCGACTTTGAGCCAGATTGCGTCCTGATCATCATCAATGCGAATATCGACAATTTTCTGAACAAGGCCGCTGGTCGCACCCTTGTGCCATAAACATTGGCGCGAACGGCTCCAGTAATGCGCTTCGCCGGTTTCAATCGTGCGCTCCAGTGCTTCGGAGTTCATATATCCCAACATCAGCACGTCACCGCTCTCGGCACTGGTGGTGACAACCGGCAACAGGCCATCGGCATCAAACTTAGGCGCGAGGTCAGAACCTTCTTCAACCTGTTCAACGCTTGTGCGTTTGGCAAACTTAGCCATCTTTAAAAATCCTAACCCCTGATGAGCTTGATAAAACGTTCCTGAAGTTCAGGGCGTTGTTTAAACACACCGGTGAACTGCGTTGTAATCGTTGACACATCTTTCTTCTTAACACCGCGTATCGACATGCACTGGTGAACCGCATCAATCATCACGGCAGTGCCGTGGGGTTTAAGCGCCTTGTCAATGGTCTCGGCAATCTGCGCCGTCATGGTTTCCTGTGTCTGCATGCGATGGGCATAAATATCGACCACCCGGGCAAGTTTGGAAATACCAACCACGGCTTCGGTCGGGTAATATGCAATGTGGGCGACACCAATGAAGGGGATAATGTGATGCTCGCAGTGCGAGATCACATCAATGTCGCGCAACATGACGATATCATCATAGCCTTTGACATCTTCAAACACCCGCGACAATACATCGGCTGGATCTTCGTTATAACCGGAGAAAAACTCGTTATAAGCGTTCACAACGCGCTTGGGCGTGTCCAGCAGGCCTTCACGGGCAGGATCATCACCGGCCCAGGCAATCAGCGTGCGCACAGCTTCTTCCGCTTCTTCACGGCTGGGGCGTTTGACGCCGTCCAGATTGAGCCCAGAGTCTTTTTTCAAAATTGCATCCATTTTTTCACCGGTTTCTTAGATAAGGCTATTAAGCTTGCAGGTTGGATTTCACCAGTTTCCCGGCAATGTCAACAAATTCCTTGGGCTTTTGGAAATAAAAATCACCAAACCTCAACTCAAGTCTTCAACAATCACATTCTTTCTCATATATAGTAATTTATAATGTTGAACGATGTTTACAATAAGCGAATCCTGCAACTGGCAGGAAATATACCGCTCACCCAAAGGCTGGACAACCCTGGTGCCTCGTCCAAGGCGTACTCGAAGTTGTGCGGCAGTCGGGTCATCGTTGACCTCAGCATGGAAGACGGCGTGGTAACAGCCTTCGGCCACGAAGTAAAAGCCTGCGCGCTGGGTCAGGCCTCCTCCTCAATAATGGCCAGCCATGTCATCGGCTCAACTGCTGAAGAACTCAGAACGGTGGGTGCACAGATGCGCGCCATGCTACAGGAAAACGGCCAGGCACCGACCGGTAAATGGAAAGACCTCGAAATCCTTGAGCCAGTACGCGACTTCAAAGCTCGCCACGCGTCTACGTTGCTGACGTTTGATGCGGTTGAGGATGCGATAGATCAGATTGAGCAGCGGCAGGCTGGTGGGTAATTGACCTGCTCCCGATAAAAGTGGACCATCAATTCAAGCTTGAGGTTTCTTAACGCTCCTGTCGCGCAAGGCAATCCTTTCGGTAAATTTCCAGGTGGTATCCCCATCAATAAGCGGGTATGTATGTCCCAACAGAAAAATTTTACACTGGAGTCGTCAGATATGGTTAGAAAATGGCATTTTCCGGCATTGATTTTTGCTCTTTTTAGCTTGATCATTGTACAAGTTAACACTGTCGCAGCAGCCTCGCCGACAGAACAGGCCATCGCCAGCTGGTTCCAGAGTTTGAAGGATGCCGGTGCCAAAGCCGCCAGCTATGATGCTTTAAGGTTTGATGAAGCCACTGATACAATTACCGTAGTCAACCCGCAGATTGACTGGAATATCAAGTTTCCCGGGGGCAATTCACCCTCATTCGACATCGTATTCTCAACCGCTGAAATCGTCATAATCGGGTTCAGGCAGGAAGCTGATGGCTTCAGCGCAAAACAATATTCCATGCCTGAAGATGCGCGGGTGGAAATAAAATTTTACGATACAAATGACAGCATTGTCACCCTGGCCAGCACAATCAAAGGCATAAAAGCTGAAGGTGTTTTCTATCCCCGGATAACCCCTTTACCCGAAGATCCTCAGCGGCCAATCTCGCGCTATCTTCACTATTACGACCTCTTTCTCAAAACCGTGGTTAAAAAATCCACGATTGACCAGATTTTAATGACCCAGACCCTTAACGGTGAAGTGGGTTTGCGCGCTGAATATAATGGCCTTTCTGTGCGTGGTTTGCAGAATGGCCAATTCGAGCAAGTGCGGATGGCGTCTTATAAGCAAACCATCGATTTTCCCAAAGAGTCCGGTGATGTACCATATGAAAAGATGGAGACTACTTACGGTGAGACGATCCAGCGCGGTATAGATCTGCGCCCGATAGTTGACGCTTTGAATGGCCAGGGTACCGGGCCAGGTTCTGAATATAGAACCGTTGCAGCCGAGGCTTCTACCTCGGATATGAATATCCTAGTCGGCCCCATAAATATCTCCATGGAGAACTACACGATCGCTGGCGTCAAGGTGCGCCCTGGCAAGCGTTCTTTGCTGGCTATGCTGGACCGTCTGGCGCTTGGCGAGGAAATTGACGATAAGGAATCGCTGGCGACTTCTTTGGACTTCGCGCGTGGTTTTGCCGTCGATGAAGTGTCTGTTTCCAACCTTAAGGGCAGCGGTCCGGAAAACATCACTGCCAGCATGGCTAAATTCATTATCAGGAATCTGTCAAATCAGGGGCTGGAAAGGTTTGCCATCGAAGGTGTTGACGTAAACGGCTCGGATGGTGAAAAAATAAGCTTTGATGAAGCTACTATTGGCGATGTAATCTTCCCCTCAGTTGAGGAGATTTTGACAGCGGTAGAGCAGGGACCGCCGAACGATCCATTTGCAGCCGCAGCGCTAGGACCCAAAATCGGTAAAATTCAAGTAACCAATTTGTTCTTTGATGATAAAAAGAAACCGGCAATTTCCCTTGGTCTGTTTCGCCTGTTGCAATCAGGGTTTATTGGTGCCATTCCAACTGATATCAAAGTTGATACCGAGGGTTTCAGGCTGCCTGTCGCTTATATTGAAGACCCGATGGCACTGACCATGTTGCAATCCCTCGGCTACGAAGTATTGGATATTGCGGCTAATTTTAACTTGAAGTGGGATGAGGCCAGTCAGGATATGACATTGGAAGTTGCCGATGTCTCACTTGACAATGGTGTCAACGTAAAACTCAAAGCCGGAGTGACAGGATTTCCTCGCTCAGTGATTGAAAATCCGCAAAATATTGTCGAGGCAATGTCAACCCTGGCCTTCAAGAACGTCAATTTTCTCGTTAAGGACGCGGTCCTGGTAACCGGGTTGATTGATTACTTTGCCAAAGTGCAGAAAACGCCGCCTGAGGGCTTGCGCACAATGATCGTTGAGATGATCGAATTGCAGGCAGGGCCGTTGACCGGAACACCGTTTATAGAAGACCTAAAGACGGCTATGGTATCGTTTTTGAAAAACCCCAAGAGACTGTCTGTGGATCTTAACCCAAAAGCACCGGTCCCGTTCACTCAAGTACTGGGTACAGTGTCCGCAGCACCTGATCAGTTGCCTGTTTTATTGGGCGCGAATGTATCTGCCAATTAGGCCTTGAACTAGAATATTGAGGGATATCATGCGTTGGACCAGGCGGCGTGAGAACTTGCGGCAGCTTCTGTCAGGTGATCAGTGTTTTCATCCTGCGTCCGTATTTGATCCGATGTCGGCCCGCATTGCTGAAGATCTTGGGTATGAAATGGCGATGTTCGCCGGTTCCGTTGCCTCCCTGACAGTGTTGGGTGCTCCGGACCACATCGTTTTGACCTTGAGTGAATTTGCAGATCAGGGCAGGCGAATTTGCCGTAGTGCCGAAATTCCCCTCGTTGTTGATGCCGATCATGGCTATGGCAATGCTCTCAACGTCATGCGCTGTGTCGAAGAACTCGAAGCTGCCGGCATATCGGCATTGACGATTGAAGATACGGCCTTGCCGATTGTCCATGGCTCACAAAACTCAACCCAGCTTTTGTCTGTGGAAGAAGGCGTTGGAAAAATGCGTGCAGCTCTTGACGCACGTGTTGACCCCAATCTTGTGATCATCGGGCGCACAAGTGCCTTTGGACTGAGCAGTGCACAAGATGCGCTGGAGCGTGCGAAGGCTTATGAAGCTGCAGGCGTTGATGCGCTTTTCATGCTTGGGTTGAAAAATCACCAGCAGATCGAGCTCCTCAACTCGGAAATAAGCATCCCCCTCATGCTGGCCGGATTTTCCGACCTTGAGTTTTTGGCTTCCCAAGGTGTTCGTATATGTTTGCAGGGACACCACCCCATTAAGGCATCGGTTCAAGCGGTTTATGATACGCTGGCAGCGTTGAGATCAGGAACGCCGCCGGGAGAAATCGACAGGCTGGCATCGGCTGAGCTGATGAAAACAGTCACCAGAGATGCGGATTATCAGCGCTGGATTAAAGAATTTCTTTAATATGCAGCCAATTTGACCGGATTTTAGACTCAGTATCAACAGAACGTGAGTAGCGATTTTTGGTGTTGATATCTGTAGTTATTAAGGATGGATTAACCATAAGCCGTATAGTTTTATTGATTGAGACGTTGATTTTATTGTCATTCACTCAATTTAAGCTGAAAAATTACTGATGTTGCCAAACCCTCATCCCGCTTCAACATCATTGCTTGATATTTCCCGGCAACTTGCTTTGAGTGCGCATCGGTATGTGGAAGCAACCGGTGTCCGGGAAACCGCAGAAAGCCTGAATAAAATTCAGCAAATACTGCTGCAACTTGAAAATCATCAGATATGTAATGGTCCCGCAACTTGCACTGAAGATGATGATCGACTCAGCAGCGATATCCGGCGTTTTATTTCAACATCGAAAACCCTTCTGTCCAGTGATGCTGACCAAAGGGGGGATTCTGGAGAAATTCTCAATAACCTGTCCAGCCTGGCGGCCAGATCGCTGTTCCATCGTATAGATGACGCCAGCGATCATTCTGTGCCGGGTTCAAACCAGAAAATTCAGCAACTCGAAAATACTTTGCTCTCCCTGTCATTGCTGATCCTGTCTTTGGCAACGCGCGCCAACCCTGTTGCCAAACCTCAAGCAACGCTCGAAGCGAAGAAGCCGAAACTGGTTTTCAAGGCGGTGCGACCTGCATCATTGCCTGGAGCTCAAACAAATCAAGAAATTCCTGATGCCTATAAAGACATCGTCATGTCGATGGATAAAGGCGTTGTAGCCTACGACAAGGATGATCGGGTCATTCTGGCAAATCCCGGGTGTTGGGAACTTCTTGAAGTTCCAGCCAGGCTTTTTGATAAAGGTCAGCCACGGCGTCTGTTGGTCGAGTATGTCGTAGAACATGGCTATTGCAGCGAAGAGGGTAAACTATATACCAAAAATATTATGGCCCAGTTCGCCCCGGGCAAGCAATCTGTCCTGCATCGCAAAACACCTTCCGGCCGTATTATCAGAACCGTCAGCAAGGGGTTGCCAAATGGCGGGTCGGTTATCACTCACACTGATATTACCGAGCTGCGCCTGAATGCGATTAAACTTGAAAAGCAGACACGAATTCTGGAAACAGTGCTCGAAAATCTCGATCAGGGCATCTGCATGGTTGACGAGCAGTTGAACGTTGTTTGCCACAATAACAATTATCTTGATATCTATAAAATACCTCACGATGGTGTCAAAACCGGAGACAATCTGAGAAAATTCTGTGAGTGGGGGGCGAAAGCCGGTAATTTTGGCACTGAAGACACTGACACCAAAATTAACACCTATCTTGAAAGCGTCGCCCATTCTTGCGATGATATTCCAGAATATCATCTCAATGGCCGGATTTTCAACATCCACCGCGTCCCTTTACCTGACGGCGGTTTTTTGCGAACCTATTCAGACGTAACAAAAATCCTTCACCGTAAACAGGAATTGCAAGCCCTGACGGCTGATCTTGAAACTGCAAATGGTGAAAAACAGGCCCTGCTGACGCAGTTCAAGGCTGTGATTGAGAACATCGACCATTGTGTTGCTTTTTTTGATAAGGATCTAAAGGCAATAATTCTCAATAAAGCATTTCGGCATACATGGGGTGTGGGCGACGATTATCTGGATACGGGTACAAATGCCCGCGATATTATGGAACTCAATCGCCACAGGAATATTTTTGATACGGCGGGCATGATCTGGGAAGACTTTGTCGAAGAACGATTGTCTGCCGTTAAGGCAGGATCCATTCCGCCTATGGAAAAACGCCATTTGGACGGAAATGTATTTATCTACAATTGCGTAGCACTGGAAAACGGCTCTCGTATGTTGACGTATTACAACATATCGGAGATGAAAAACCGCGAGGAAAAACTTCAGTTATTGGCCCGTAAACTCGAAACTGCGAGCGCCGAAAACAAGACCTTGCTGGCCCAGTTTAAAGCGACAATAGAAAACATCAATCAGGCCGTGGTCTTTCTTGATAGTGAATTGAACGCAACAATTATCAACCGGGCATTCCGGGAGCTGTGGGGCTATGATGATGAATATTGCAACACCCGCCCGACCATGGGAGAGCTTCTGACGTTTAATCGTTATAATGACATCTATGATGTCAGCGATGATGATTTTGAAGCTTACGTAAAAGCTCGCGAAACTGCTGTAAAAGCAGGTTCGATAGAGCCGGTTGAAATGCAGCTTAAAAACGGTAAAACCCTAATTTATCAGTGTGTTGCACTCGACAATGGCTCACGAATGGTCACACATTTTGATGTTACTGAACTTAAAGCCCGTGAAAAAAAACTTGAGTTGCTTGCCAAAGAACTGACCAAAGCCAATGTGGTCAATCAGACTTTGGTGGACCGGCTCGAAACTGTAACCGACAATATTGATTACGGCGTCTTGTTCCTCGATAGCGACCTTAGGACAATTTTCTCCAATCGGGCGTTTCGCGAACTCACCAGAACACCTGAGGATTTTCTTTCAACCCAGCCGACATTTCGTGAAATTGTTGAATCTCACTTTGATGAAAAAGTCCATGGCATCGATTATGACAGATGGGAGGACTATGTTGAACACCGGGTGAATGAAATCAGGTCTGGCCAGATTACACCGATGGAACGACGCTATGTTGATGGCAAGGTGTTAATACACCAGTGCACGGCTCTCGGTGATGGCTCGAGGATGTTGACTTATTACGACATCACTAAAATGAAACAGTACCAGGCTGAACTCACCGAAGCCAAAAAGTTTGCTGAATCCGGCAATCAGGCTAAATCTGAGTTTCTTGCCAATATGAGTCACGAAATCAGAACACCAATGAACGGTATTTTGGGGATGGCTGAAATACTATCTCAAACCAAGCTCGATGCCCGTCAGACCGATTGTATCAACATTATCACCAAGTCTGGCTCATCTTTAATTGCCATCATCAATGATATTCTGGATTTTTCAAAATTCGAAGCAGGAAAACTTGAATTGGATCCGATACCCTTCAACCTGAAATCCTGCATTGAAGACGTGGCAAGCCTGATGGCTTCCGAAGTCACCATAGATGACGTTGAGCTTGCAGTTCAATATAACCCGGCCCTTCCCGAACGATGCATCGGTGATGTTGGTCGTATTCGCCAGATTGTCACCAACCTGGTCGGCAATGCCCTGAAATTCACCCACCGGGGGCATGTTCTGATTAATGTCGACGGTGATTGCGGTAAAGACAAGGTAGCTCTTAAAATCAGTGTGAGCGACACTGGAGTGGGGATTCCTGCCGATAAACTCGGTTCGATTTTTGATAAATTCGAACAGGCCGATAACTCCACTACCAGGCAGTATGGCGGTACTGGACTGGGGCTCGCCATCTCCAAACGCCTTGCCGATCTTATGGATGCAAATCTCACCGTGTCGTCTGCCGAAAACAAAGGCTCCAGATTTGAACTTGCACTGGAACTGGCCATTGATGGCAAGGAGGAAAATCCCGATCTTATCCTGCCCAACATGCAGAATATGAAAATACTTGTTGTTGATGATGTCGATATAAATAGGGCAATCCTGTCCGAACAAATTCAAAGTTTTGGCATGACCCCTCATTGTGTCAACTGCGGTGAAAAAGCGCTGAACCTGCTAAGAAAATCCACTTCGGGCGATGACAGGTTTGGCCTGGTTATTCTCGATTATCACATGCCGGAAATGGACGGAAAGCAGCTCACAAGTGCGATCAGGAGCGATCCGGCCTTGAGCAATATCCCTTTGATAATGCTTTTGCCGGTCGGGCAAAAAGGGGACGTAAAATTCTACCGGCAACTGGGCGTTGATGGTTATTTGATCAAGCCCGTTCGCTCGGACATGCTGCGTGATGCAATCGCCACAACTCTTGCAGAACGGGGAAACAACCAGGAATTGACAACCAGCCATCGTATCCGCGATTTGAAAACACAACCGGGCCAGGCGGCTGCAAAAACCTATCATGTGCTTTTAGCCGAAGACAATGAAATCAACCAGCGCGTTGTCGAGCAGATGTTGATGGATTCACCAATAAAACTGACCCTGGCATCCAACGGTCGCGAAGCGGTTGAACTCTACCGGGATATCGGGGCCGACGTTATTTTGATGGACATCTCCATGCCGGAAATGGATGGCTATGAGGCTACCGAATTGATCCGTTCTCATGAAAGTGAAAAACACAAAAAACGCACACCGGTAATCGCACTCACCGCTCATGTCATGAGCGGGGATCGTGAAAAGTGCATGGAGGTGGGAATGGATGATTATCTGTCAAAGCCCGTCAAGATGGACGCTCTGACAAAGGTTCTGTTTAAATGGATCGCTATTAAAAGTCAGCAAAATGCCAGCCAGATTTCCAGACCGGTTGAGCTGGAAGACGCCTGATTTTAGCGCTGCGAAGTTTGCCCCATCTCACTGTCTTACCGGCGAAAGCCGGTATCCAGCGCTTCAAGTTCATACTCCGTTGCCTGGATACCGGCTTTCGCCGGTAAGACGATATCAGCCATCGTTCAAAGGCCAACGCCTTTGATATTACCGCTGCGAAGTTTGCCAGTCATCGATTTTTTGATAATCGGCATTTTCAGGTGCCAGAGGTGTTTTTCCCCGAATTATATCAGCAGCTTTTTCCGCAATCATGATTGTCGGCGCATTCAGGTTGCCGGTGGTAATTTGTGGCATGATGGAACTGTCAACAACTCTGAGGCCATCTACGCCGTGCACATTGCACTGAGAATTGACAACAGCTTTTGGATCGATTCCCATTTTGCAGGTGCCGCAAGGGTGATAGGCGCTTTCAACGCGGGCGCGGATAAACGCGTCAATTTCCTCATCGCTTTGAACCTCGATACCCGGTGACAACTCAGGTCCGCGATAAGGATCAAACGGGGGTTGTGCAAAAATCTCGCGCGTCAGCTTAACACCCGCTCTCATTTCCGCCCAATCCTCCTCATGGCTCATGTAGTTGAACAAAATGCCGGGATGGTCCTGTGGATCGGGGGTTTTAAGCCAGACGGACCCGCGTGATTTACTGCGCATCGGCCCCACATGGGCCTGAAACCCGTGGCCGGTGGCCAGTTGCGAGCCATCGTAAGACATTGCCATTGGCAAAAAATGATATTGCAGATCGGGGTAGGGAACACCGGCACGCGAGCGAATGAACCCGCCGGCCTCAAAATGATTGGTTGCCCCCAACCCGGTTTTGAACATTAGCCACTCGACCCCGATCATCGCTTTTCTGTACCACGACATTGAGCTGTAAAGCGAGATCGGTTGGGTGCAGCGATGTTGAATATACAATTCAAGATGATCCTGAAGGTTTTGCCCGACGCCGGGCAAATCACAGACAACATTGATATCTATGTCTTTCAGGTGGGCTGCCGGGCCAATGCCTGATAACATCAACAGTTGCGGCGAATTGATCGGACCACCGCATAGTATGACCTCTTTTCGCGCCAAAGCGGTTTGTGATGATCCCTGGCGGGTATACTCAACGCCGGTGGCTTTTGTGCCTTCCATGAGGATACGCGAAGCCAGGGCATGGATTTCAATTTTTAGGTTGGAACGCTTAGCTGCCGGTGCCAGGTGCGCAATATCAGTGCTCCAGCGCCGCCCGTTGTGAACCGTCATGTCCATGCGGCCAAAACCCTCCTGAGCATAGCCGTTGACGTCTTTTGTTACCTGATAGCCCGCTGCAGCACCGGCATCTATGAAGGCCTGAAACAACGGATTTTTTAGCGTTCCATTGGAAGTGTGCAAAGGCCCGGTGCCACCACGGTAGGCATCGCCGCCACCGCTGTAGGTCTCGGCCGTGCGAAAATAGGGCAACACATCGCTGTAAGACCACCCGTGCGCACCTGAGTGTTGCCAATTGTCATAATCATGACCATTGCCTCTGACATACGCCATGCCGTTAATGGCCGACGAGCCACCCAGACCAAGCCCGCGGGGGCAATGCATCTGGCGATGGTTGAGATGGGGCTCTGGTTCGCTCGCATAAAACCAGTTGTAGCGCTTGTCGTTCATAGGGATATAAAACGCGGATGGCATATCAACAAAAATATTGCGTCGGCCACCACCGGCCTCGAGAAGCAGTACAGTGCTGGTCCCGTCTTCACTCAAACGGTTGGCCAGTACCGAGCCCGCAGACCCGGCACCAACGATGATATAATCAAATTCCACTACCTGCTTCACCCACAGTCGTTTTTAATTCAAGCTACAAATTTATAGCGATTTGTGCCAGTGTGTTAAAGGGCACTCTACTCCTGACCAAAGGTATCTGATGGCGATTTGCGGCATTCTGTTTGACAAGGACGGCACGCTTATAGATTTTCAAAGCACCTGGGTGCCGCTCTATAAAGAGGCATCTTTGTTTGTCGCAGGCAATTGTCTTGAACGTGCCCACCTGATGCTGGCTGCTTCAGGCTATGATAAAACCACCGATACAATTCTGGCCAATACGGTTCTTGCCCAGGGCAACAATGACGAGATTACCGAAGCCTGGTTGCCCCATGCTCCACAAAACATCGGACCCGGCACAAAAATATCAGCCGCCATTGGGGACATTTTTAACTCAACCATTGCCACCCATGCCGTCCAGGTAACCAACCTGGAAAAGCTGTTTGGCAGCCTTAAAAGCAAAGGCTTGAAACTGGGTGTCGCTACCAGTGACGGTATAGACAGCGCCAGAAGCTCACTCAATCCTTTTGGAATTCTTGAGCAGCTTGATTTCATTGCCGGGTTTGATTCAGGCTTCGGTGCAAAACCGGGCCCGGGAATGGTCGAAGGATTTGCCGAGGCAACCGGTCTTGAGTTGCGCGAAATTATGGTTGTCGGTGACAGTCCACACGACATGGAGATGGGCAAAGCCGCAGGCGCGGGCAAAAACATCGGCGTTCTGTCGGGTACCTGCGGGCGAGAACAATTGTGCGACGATGCTGATTACGTCATTGATAATATCAGCAATCTTGAACTCCTGCTGGACATTTAAATTTCTAATTGATTACAGCCACCAAAGCGCCATTGGCCAGCCCCAGCACAAATGCGGAAAGTCCGCTCTTGGGGTTAGGCAGCAGCCCGATATTTGCATCAATTTTTTCCGGCAAATCAATAGAACTGCTTTGCTCAAGTCTGTCACCTGTAAGTGTCATAATACGAAGCTGGCGCCTCGCTGCACCGGGGATTGTAATATCAGGTTTGCCGTCACCGGTTACATCGCCGACAGCGGAAAGATCAAGGCTTCGCGACCCGATAAAGTGGTTTGAAAATCCGTACTTCGCGGCGGTCATAACCAGCTTGGCATCTTTATATGACCAGATTTCCAGAGTGCCGCCTATGTGCGGGGTAACCACTGTGGCAATATCGATCAAACCATCGCCATTTAAATCTCTGATCCCGGCAATATTGAGCCAGCGGTTGGGCGTGCCGATTGGTGGTGTGGAGGCGATTTGCTCAAGCTTGCCGGAGCGCAAGCCGAATATGGCCAGCGATGCACCGGCATCCAGAAATGATTTGATAGTGATGACTTCAGCCCTGCCATCACCATCAAGATCGGCCAGCCTGGGAGTGATGTCTTCAAACACCGAATCCTCTGGTAACTGGTAATTGTAGAAATTGCCCTTGCTGTCTTTAACACTGAGACCACCGCCTTCGACACTGTCTCCCAACACGCCATGATCATATCGCCGCGTTGGTTGGGAATACCAGACAGAGGCAATGCCGGGTTGCGGGTGAACAGCCACGCCACCATCGGGCAGATCGCCCGCAGGTGCCTGCAATCGTTCAGGGGCCTTGGCGGGTTTCAAACACAGTTTTTCGCCACACCATACAGCCTGAAACCATTGTGATCCCGCTTTAACAAGCACGCGCGCCGGACTGGCCTGAAATACCTCAGCGACAGGTTGCGCGGTTTCGACAGATTGAAGTTTCCAATTACCTGTCTGAGCCTGCGCCAGGCTGTTGAGGTTGATCAAACCACCAATGGCCAGTAAAAACAATATGTTGGCAAGACGCATTTTTCCTCCGATTCAAGTGTTTGAATTGGAGGAGCATTCAACATGCAAGCCCCAGAAATGTCCAGCGCAGGAAACCGATAGATATGAGAGATATTTTATTCAGACAGGCTCAGATAGAAGATCTGCGCGACATAGTTCGCTTGCTCGGGGATGACGAACTGGGATCGCAGCGTGAGAAAACCACCAGCGACCTTGATCCCTCCTACATGCATGCATTTGAAGCGATTTACGCCGATCCACACAATTGTATCTATGTGGTCGAACAAGAAGGCAAAGTGAAAGGGTGTCTGCAATTGACATTGATCCCGAATTTAAGCTTTGCCGGTGCCTGGCGCGGGCAGATCGAAGGCGTGCGTATTGACAGGTCTTTGCGCGGCACTGGAATTGGCACTGATTTTTTCAGATGGGTGCTGGAAAAGGCCAGAAAGTCGAACTGTAAAATCGTACAATTGACCATGAATGCTGCGCGAACGAAAACCCATGCTTTTTACGAAAAAATCGGCTTTGAAGCCACTCACACAGGCTTTAAACTGTATTTTTAATCCGCTCTAGTGATGACCGCCCTGTAACAAAGGCAAAAGCAATCAATACCGGCGGCCATAAATATAGGGAATATCTATGACAGGCATCGTAATTAGAGGCTTGACGAATGAAGGAATTATCTTTCATGATTGCCGGGTGATGGGTGATTTTCAAACAGAGGAAGAAGGGAGTATTCGGTTTAATCGTCAAGTGGGCCGGAAATTTTCGTCACAAAATTGTTGTAATTGTTTCAAACCACCTTTGAATTGTTGTAATTGTTTCAAAATGTCGTAAGGTTCGTGTGTTCTATGTTCAGGAGGTGAGGGTTTTGAATTGGTTTTTGAAGCTATGTCACATTCCGATGTAGGTCTTGGCTGACCTGAGAAGTTGGCAAAGAGTGTGAGGACAATACAATCGTCGCGTTGTTATAACAGGGAGAAACCAAATGAAATTAATCAAGAAAACAACACTTGCAAGCCTGTTTTCGGGCCTGATGGCAGGTGTCGCTGTATTCGCCATGAGCAGCTCTATGGCTGTCTCAGCCGGAGAATTGACGGTATATACAGCTGTCGAAGCGGAAGATTTGAAGAAATATGCCGCTAAATTCAATGAAGATTACCCCGATATCAAAATCAATTGGGTGCGTGATTCTACCGGCATCGTAACGGCTAAACTGCTGGCTGAGAAAAATAATCCGCAAGCTGACGTTGTCTGGGGTCTGGCTGCCACATCTCTACTGCTGTTGAAGAGTGAAGGTATGCTCGAAGCATACAGCCCCAAAGGCGTTGAAAAGCTCGACAAGAAATTTGTCGACAAATCAACACCGCCAGCATGGGTAGGTATGGATGCCTGGGTTGCTTCCGTCTGCTATAATACGGTTGAAGCGGCCAAGAATAATCTGGTTCCACCCAAGACCTGGAAAGACCTGACCAAGCCCATGTACAAGGGTATGTTGATTATGCCTAACCCGAATTCATCGGGTACCGGCTTCCTTGATGTATCAAGCTGGCTGCAGTTGTTTGGTGAAGACGGCGGCTGGAAATACATGGATGCTCTGCATGAAAACATCGCACGCTACACCCATTCAGGCTCCAAACCTTGTAAACTTGCCGCTGCCGGTGAAATTCCCATTGGTATTTCTTTCGCCTTCCGCGGTGCCAAATCAAAAGCCAAAGGTGCACCACTGGAGATCATTGTTCCCGAAGAAGGTGTAGGTTGGGACATGGAAGCAACAGCAATCGTTGCCGGAACCGACAATCTTAAAGATGCTCAAACTCTGGTTGACTGGTCAATTACTAAAAAGGCCAACGTCATGTACAATGCTGGATACGCTGTTGTGGCTTATCCAGGTGTTGCCAAGCCGGTCAAGTTTTTCCCGGAAAATCTGCTGGAAAAAATGATTCCTAATGATTTTGAATTTGCGGCAAACAACCGCAAGCGCATTCTGACAGAGTGGCAGAAGCGTTATGATGGAAAATCCGATCCAAAATAAGCGCTTCGCAGATTTTTGATCACTGAATTTTGGCGCCGGTAGTAAATTTCATGCTACCGGCGTTTAAATATATGCAATCATTTCAAGTTAAGTGGCTTGATGATAAGTGAAATTGGGGACCATGGCAGAGGCACAATCAACCAGCGGGTATTTGCAAATCAAGAATATCACCAAGAAATTCGGTGAATTTACAGCGCTGGATAATATTTCGCTAGATATTCATGAGGGCGAGTTTATTTGTTTTCTCGGGCCATCGGGGTGCGGCAAGACAACTTTTTTAAGAGCCATTGCCGGTCTCGATATTCAGACCCATGGTGTCATTGAACAATCCGGTAAAGACATATCAACCCTGCCGCCAAGCGAACGCGATTTTGGCATTGTCTTTCAGTCTTATGCATTGTTTCCAAACCTTAAAGTTCGCCGCAATATCGCCTTTGGCCTGGAAAATCGTGGTGTCTCCACGCCCGACATAAATGCCAGGGTAACAGAACTTCTCGAACTCGTCGGCCTGCCGGACCAGGGCGATAAATTTCCCGCACAATTGTCTGGCGGCCAGCAACAACGCATTGCTTTGGCCCGCGCCATCGCCACAAAACCGGGCTTGCTTTTGCTTGATGAACCCCTCTCAGCACTCGATGCCAAAGTCCGTGTCCATCTTCGCCATGAAATAAAAGAACTTCAGGCCAATCTGGGCATCACCACCATCATGGTGACGCATGATCAGGAAGAAGCCCTCACCATGGCCGACCGGATTGTGGTGATGAACCATGGTGTTATCGACCAGGTAGGCACGCCAATTGAAATCTATACTGAACCCGCCACAGCATTCGTTGCTGATTTTATCGGTAAAATGAATTTTCTGCCCGGGCAGGTGGCCCAAAGTGGCCATGTCAAAATTGGCGATATTTCATTGGCGGCGGATACGCAAGGCTATGCTCAGGGCGATGAAATCACCGTCGCTGTCAGGCCTGAAAACATTATCGTTCTCGAAGGCACAGACAAACCTGAAAACACCGTGCGGGTAGTGGTAAAGGCAATGGAGTTTCTGGGGTCTTTTTATCGTGCCACGCTAATATCTCCCAAGATGGGTAATGTTGAATTTGGCGCGGACTTTTCTATAAACATGACACGCCGGACCAACATTAAACTGGGTGACGAAGTTAAGATCATTCTGCCATCAGAGCGTATTCTGGTATATCCCAAGGGTGTAAAAAATGGCTGATATCAGTAGTCACTCCAGCCAGTCACTGCCAATCGTCAAGCAGAAAATCGGTCGCGATGACTGGACCATGCGCGCCTTTATGGTGGTCATTGCAATCTACCTCGTGGTCGCTCTGGCGCTGCCGTTGTATGTAATGATGTCGAAGTCATTTGAGACTTATCGCTTTGAGCTTGACCGCTTTGAAATACAGGTCGACAAAGGTGATGGCTGGAGTGACGTCACTACAGTTGCTGCCCTGAACCAACAGGTAAATGCAATCGGTGCCGATGAATTGGCCACCAGCTCCGATGGCCGCTTGGGCATCACCAAGCTCTTCCCGGATTTCAGTTTTCGCTCAAAAACCAACTATCGTCTGCGCAATATCGCCGGGTCCGATGCGGTTTTTCTCATTGGTAGCGAGCGCGTTGCGCACAATGAGTGGGTAAAACTGTCCAGTAATGACTTCCGGCGTGTGGTGTTGCGACCCTCGCCCTCAACTGGTTTTGATAATTTTCGAACATACTTCTCTACACCGGCACTGTTTAATTCGGTCTATAATTCGTTGGCCATCGCCTTTATCGTGACGGTGATAACCGTAAGCCTGGCCTTTGCCTTCGCTTATGCGCTCAATCGCAGCTGCATGCGCTATAAAGGCGTGTTCAGATTAATCGCCATGGCACCGCTTCTCGTGCCTTCTTTGCTGCCCGGCATCGCTCTCGTCTATCTGTTCGGCAATCAGGGCATGCTCAAGGAGTTGATGTTTGGCTATTCGATCTATGGGCCCATCGGCATCATCATCGGCTCGGTGTTTTTCACCTTTCCCCATGCCATGATTATCATCAACACGTCTTTGGCCCTGTCGGACGCGAGACTGTATGAGGCCGCCACTTCATTGCGTACGCCAAGGTTCAAGATTTTCCGCCTCATCACCATCCCCGGTGCGCGTTACGGCCTGATTTCAGCAGCCTTTGTTGTCTTTAATCTGGTTATCACTGATTTTGGGCTGCCCAAAGTCATCGGCGGTCAGTTCAACGTTCTCGCCGTTGATATCTACAAACAGGTCATCGGCCAGCAGAATTTCCAGATGGGCGCAGTTGTCTCCGTGGTATTGCTTATCCCCGCCCTCATAGCCTTTTCGGTCGATCGCTATATACAAAAGAAACAGGTCGCACTTTTAAGTTCGCGCTCGGTCACTTACCAGCCCTCACCAAGTAAGATTTTCGACCGCCAGATGTTTGCATATTGCACTGTGATCAGCTTGATCATCGTCACCATACTTGCCGTTTGTCAGTATGCAGCGTTAATCAAGTTCTGGCCTTATGATCTCAGCCTTTCCCTGTCCAATTATGCCTTTGACCTGATGGACGGTGGTGGTTGGGATTCTTATCGCAACTCGATAAAACTGGCGCTGCTAACGGCTATGTTCGGTACTATCGTTGTTTTCACCGGCGCCTATATGGTTGAAAAGGCCCGTGGGTTTGAAAACGGCAGGACAGTCTTTCAACTGCTGGCAATGATGCCGATGGCGATCCCCGGTATGGTTTTGGGACTGGCCTATATTTTCTTTTTCAACAATCCCGCCAATCCGTTTAATTTCATCTACGCCACCATGGCCATTCTGGTGGTGAGTACGGTTACCCATTTTTATACAGTGTCGCATCTGACTGCTGTAACCGCGCTTAAACAAATGGATAATGAATTTGAATCTGTCGGTGCCTCACTCAAGCAGCCGTTCTACAAAGTCATGGGACTGGTCACCGTGCCGGTTTGCCTGCCGGCAATCCTCGATATCTGGATGTATCTGTTCGTCAACGCCATGACCACCGTATCCGCCGTCGTCTTCCTCTATAGCTCCGACACGACGCTAGCGTCAGTCGCGGTGCTCAACATGGATGACGCCGGTGACGTTGCCCCGGCCGCCGCCATGGGCATGATGATTTTTTACACCAATGTCGGTGCGCGCATTCTCCACGCCGGATTATCCCGCCTTCTCCTCAAAAAGACTCAAGCCTGGCGAATGCGGTGATCCCGGGCGGTTTCGCGCACAATATCGAAAAAGGTTGCGACCACTGCATCATTGCGATTTTCGGCAAGACAGGTGATATATTCAACGATGGCGAGCCTGGCATCGAGCACCGGTAATTTGTGCAAGCGCATATCGTGACCAAATTCACTTTCGCACACAATGCCTATGCCTAAGCCCGCAGCCACTGATTCACGCACAGCTTCGCGACTGCCCATCTCCAGAATATTGTTTGGCTCCACATTATTTTCCTCAAGCGCTTTTTCAAAAACCGCCCGTGTGGAAGAGCCTACTTCGCGCATGATCATGGTCTGATCGGCAATTTCATGTAAACGGATGGACTTGCGCCGCGACCACGAATGGCCGCGATGGGTAAAGATAACCAACCGGTCATGGCGATAGGGAACGATATGCAGGCGTTCATCAGCTGCAATTTCCGGCAGGATGGCAATATCGCTTTTTCGCGCAAACAGGTTGCCCAGCACTTCCTTTGAATTGCCAAAGAATATCGAATGTTGTACGGACGGGAAACGTCGCGAAAAAGCGGCAATCAGCGGCACCACATTATAGGGCGAATCCGCACCAATTCTTAAACGCCCGCGCAACAGTCCCTTGGCCGTGGACAAAAGCTGCAAGGCCTCAACTTCGGAAGCAAAATAGCCTTGCGTGATAGCAAACAGAGATTTGCCAAACTCCGTCAGCTCAACCCGGCGGCCGCCGCGCTGAAACAGGCTGACACCATAACCTTCTTCAAGCGCCTTGACGTGGCCCGAAAGGGTTGGTTGCGATACCCGAAGTGCGGCCGCAGCCCGGGTGAAACTGTTTTCCCGGGCGACCGCATGGAAGGCTTTAAGTTGTGAATGGTTCATAGGAAAAACCAATATTAGAAGTAGGAACTATGTATTTGATTGATAATAGGTCCAGCCATTAGATATGGCAAATATTCTTCCAATTCCGAAGGCCAAAACATGTCTGTTGAACAAAATCCATCCCTGTCGCCAACTGGTGATGCCTGGCTGTTGACGCCCGGTCCTTTAACCACCTCGCCGCAAGTCAAGCAGGCCGCCTTGCATGATTACGGCTCGCGCGATCATCACCTCATTGCCATTAATCAGGAAATGCGCGATTTGCTGGTTGATATTGTCCATGGCGGCGATGATTTTGTTGCCGTTCCCTTGCAGGGTAGCGGCACTTTCGTTGTTGAAGCCATGTTGGGAACTTTCGTTTCCAAAACAGACAAGCTGCTGATCTTGATAAATGGTGCCTATGGCACCCGGATGGCCAAAATCTGTAACTATATCGGTCGCGATTATGTCACACTGGAAACAGCGGAAAACGTTCCGGTCAACCCGAGCGAAGTAGATCGCATTCTTGGCGCCGACAGCTCCATCACCCATGTGGTCATCGTCCATTGCGAAACCACAACCGGCATTCTTAATCCGGTCGCAGAAGTTGGCAAAGTAGTGGCCGGCCACAACCGCAGCTATCTCATAGATGCCATGAGTGCCTTTGGCGCTATTGCGCTGGACAGCCGTGATATCAGGTTTGATGCTGTGGTGGCATCTTCCAACAAGTGCCTTGAGGGAACACCCGGTATGGGCTTTTGCATCGCCCGCAAAAGTGCTCTGGAACAAACTTGCCACAATGCCCATTCCCTGACGCTGGATCTATATGAGCAATGGGTAGCAATGGAAAAGAACGCTCAGTGGCGGTTTACGCCACCGGTTCAGGTCATTGCCAGTTTTCACCAGGCATTGAAGGAATATATCGCCGAAGGTGGTGTCGAAGGCCGTGGTGGTCGCTATCAGGGTAATTGCAAAATTCTGGTGGAGGGCATGCGGAAACTGGGTTTTGAGACACTTTTGCCTGACGACCTTCAGGCACCGATCATTGTCACCTTCCTGACACCGGGCGATGCGCATTTTGACTTTCAGGATTTTTATGATCGATTGAGAGATCAGGGCTATATCATATATCCCGGCAAACTCACCGTCGCCGATACTTTCCGTATCGGCTGTATTGGCCGCGTTGGCCCGGAACAGATGCATGGTGTGTTGAATGTTATTCAAACCACATTGAATGAAATGGGTATAGTCAACTGTGCTGCAGCGGCTTAAATTTTAAAGAGGTTTTATGAGCGATTCAAACAAGATTGTACGTGTAAACGGCCGCGAATATGCCTGGCCAGCCGCACCATTGGTTGTCATTTGTTGTGATGGCAGCGAGCCTGATTATATGGAGCGCGCCATGGCCGACGGCATTATGCCGAACCTTGAAAAGATTATCGCCAAGGGTGAAAACCTGCGCGGTAAATCGGTCGTGCCCAGTTTTACCAATCCCAACAATCTGTCGATTGTCACCGGACGCCCACCGGCAGTTCATGGCATTTGCGGCAACTTTCTGTTTGACCGCGAGACAGGCGAAGAAGTGTTGATGAACGACCCCAAGTTTCTGCGCGCACCGACCATCTTCGAAGCCTTTCAAAAAGCCGGTGCCAAGCTTGTGGTTCTCACTGCTAAAGACAAACTTAGATTGCTGCTCGGGAATGGTCTGACGTTTGACGATGGTACAGCTGTTTGTTTTTCAGCTGAATGCGCTGATCAATGCACCATGAAAGACAGCGGCATCGAAAACGTCTGCGAAATGGTCGGCATGGATGTGCCGGAAGTCTATTCAGCTGAACTTTCAGAATTTGTTTTTGCCGGCGGTGTAAAGCTTATGGCCAGCATGAGACCGGACCTTATGTATCTTTCAACCACCGATTACGTGCAGCATAAATTTGCCCCGGGCTCGGATGGCGGCAATGCGTTTTACGCCATGATGGACAAATACCTCGGCGAGCTTGACGCTCTTGGTGCCATTATCGTACTTACCGCTGACCATGGCATGAAAGACAAACACCTCGCCAACAAAGAACCTGACATTCTCTATTTGCAGGAAGTGCTCGATGACTGGCTCGGGGAGGGTACGGCGCGGGTAATCCTGCCCATCACCGATCCTTACGTGGTTCATCATGGCGCGCTGGGCTCGTTCGCCACAGTCTACCTGCCGCAGGAAATCGATCAACCCGCCCTGATTGCGCGCCTGTCCAATCTTGAGGGTGTGCATGTGGTTTATAATCGCGCCGATGGCTGCCGTGAGTTTGAACTGCCCGAAGACCGCATGGGTGACATCATTGTGGTGTCGCGCGATACCAAAGTTATTGGTACAACGGCAGCGCGTCATGACCTCTCAGCGCTCAAAGAGCCCTTGCGTTCCCATGGTGGCCTGACCGAGCAGGTTATCCCGATAATCCTCAATCGCAGAAGCGTCAATCTTGGGTCGGATTTGCGCAACTTCGATGCCTTTAATATTGGCTGCAACCATGTTGCCGAGCAGGAATAGATCATGAACCAGATATCAAAAAACCGCCCCGTTATCGAAGAAGCAATGCGCATCGGTGGCGAGAAGGTAACAACCAAGGACGTTGTCGAGGTTCGCTATCCCTATACCAACGAAGTGATCGGCACGGTCCCGGCTGGCACAGCTGAACACGCCAGGCGTGCGTTTGAAATAGCCGCCAACTACACACCAAAGCTGACGCGTTATGAACGCCAGCAGGTATTGTTTCGTACAGGCGAACTCATTCGCGAGCGCCGCGAAGCCATCGCTGATGTGCTCACTCTGGAACTTGGCATCTGCAATCAACACGCCTTGTATGAAACCGGCCGCGCTTATGATGTGTTCACTCTTTCCGGTCAGTTATCCATTCTTGATGATGGCGAGATTTTTTCCTGTGACCTCACACCCCACGGCAAGGACCGCAAGATTTATACCAAGCGCGAACCTGTGGGTGTCATATCAGCCATCACCCCGTTCAATCACCCGCTCAATATGGTCGCCCACAAAATAGCACCCTCAATCGCGACCAATAATTGCATGGTGTGCAAGCCAACCGAATTAACACCGCTGACCGCCATTACCCTTGCCGATATTCTTTATGATGCCGGACTGCCGCCCGAGATGTTCCAGATCGTCACCGGCATGCCTGCTGACATTGGTGAAGAAATGATCACCAATGAACATATCGATATCGTTACCTTTACCGGTGGTGTTCCCGTTGGCAAGATGATCGCCAATAAAGCGGGCTATACGCGCTCGGCTCTCGAGCTTGGTGGCAATGACCCGTTGATTGTCTGCAATGACCTCAGTGATGATGATCTTGAGCGTGCCGCCACCATTGCCGTTGCCGGAGCGACAGGAAATTCCGGCCAGCGTTGCACCGCCATCAAACGCATTCTGGCTCAGGACTCCATTGCCGACAGGCTGGTGCCGCTAATTTTGGAAAAAGCCAAAAAGATAAAATTCGGTGACCCGCAAGACCCGGAAACTCAATTGGGTTGTGTCATTCACGAACAGGCTGCTGCAATATTTGAAGAACGCGTTTACATGGCGGAAAAGCGTGGCGCAAAAATTCTCTATCACCCGGGACGCCAAGGTGCCCTGTTGCCGCCAATAGTTGTGGATCATGTGCCTCATGATAGCGAATTGGTCTATGAAGAAACCTTCGGACCGATTATACCAGTGGTTCGTGTTCCCGATGATGATATCAAGGTGATGGAGATATCCAATTCCACGCCCTTTGGCCTGTCAGCAGGTGTTTGCACCAATCATCTTGAACGCATCACCGCCTATATCGATGGCCTCAATGTGGGTACGGTGAACATCTGGGAACAACCGGGCTATCGTATTGAAATGTCACCATTCGGCGGCATCAAGGATTCAGGTAATGGCGTCAAGGAAGGCGTCCTCGAAGCAATGAAATTTTACACCAACGTCAAGACCTATTCATTACCCTGGCCACGTTGAGTAAAGTGCTCTAATACGGGGTTAAATGGAAACATCGGGAACTGAGTTATTAATTAAGATAGCGGGCAGTGCGACACTTCTTCTATGGGGTGCACGCATGGCGCGCACTGGTATGGTGCGCTCATTTGGCGCTGATATCCGCAATTTTCTGGTCAAAAGCACCGCCAACCGATTTGTTGCAGCCCTGATGGGGCTGGGCGCTGCAACCATGTTGCAAAGCTCTACCGCTGTTGCCCTTCTCACTACATCGTTTGCCAGCGCCGGATTGCTGACAGCATCTGCCGGTCTTGCCATTATGCTTGGCGCTGATCTCGGCAGTGCCTTAATCGCACAATTTTTTTCGCTTAACATAAAAGGCCTGTGGCCGCTGTTCATGTTTGCCGGTTATATCCTGCATTCGATCTTTGAGCATCGTTCTCTCAAGGGCAAACAATCCGGCCGTATCCTCATGGGGCTTGGCCTGATCTTCCTGTCTTTGAGTGTGTTGTCATCGGCAGGCGAAGTGTTGCGCCAGAGCACAATAATCGCCGAAATTTTCGCAGCCATGGGCAATGAGCCCCTGATAGCCATACTGGTGGCAGCGGTTTTAACCTGGGTTGCGCATTCCTCTTTAGCCGTGCTCCTGCTCATATCGGTTCTGGCCACCGGTGGCGTGCTTGATCACGGCTTTTTAGCGTTTTATCTGGTGTTGGGCATTAACGCCGGTGCAGCTTTGCCCGCCTTCACCCTGACATTGTCAGAGCCACCGGCAGCGCGCCAGATTGCTCTGGGTAATCTTTTCTTTCGCATCGTCGGTGTTATACTTGCCGCTTTCCTAAGCTCACGCTGGATGCCCTATCTGGCACAATGGGATATGGAGGCCGGGCAAAAGCTGATTTTTCTCCACATCGGATTTAACGCTCTTTTATTGGTAATTTTCATAACCAGCATTGAAGGCATGGCGCGTCTGACCGCCAATCTGGTTCCCGCTGACACCAAGGTTGAAGACGAATGGACACCGCGTTATCTTGATCCCTCAGCTCAGGAAGTGCCGACCATAGCACTATCCATGGTGGCGCGCGAAACTCTGCGCATGGTTGATGTGGTCGAGATGATGCTGCAACGCTCCATGGATGCTCTGAAAAACAATGACGCCACGTTGTGCGATGAAACTCACGATTTGGATGATCGGGTTGATGATCTTTATGAGGCCATCAAGTTTTATGTAACCGACTTAACACGTGCTGAGTTGGAAAAAGAAGAGGGCAGGCGCGCCTTCGAGGTGATTTCGTTTGCAACAAATCTGGAAAACGCCGGTGATGTGATTGACCGCAGCCTGCTGGGAACAATCAGCAAAAAGATCAAAACCCGCCGTGATTTTTCTGAAGAAGGCTTTGCCGAACTTGAAGAGATGTACGATTACCTGCGCGAGACTGTGCAGCTTGCTTCAAACGTTTTCATGGAACGCACCGTTGAAAACGCCCGGGCTTTGTTGGAACGCAAGAAACAGTTTCGCGAAATTGAAAAGAAAAGCACCGATCGCCATCATGCCAGACTGCGTTCAGGCGAAACAAAAACCATCGAGACCAGTGCCTACCATCTCGATATCCTGCGCGATTTCAAACGCATCAATTCTCACTTTGCCTCGGTCGCCTACCCAATACTGGAAACCGCCGGTGAGTTGCGCGACAGTCGCTTGAAGTCAGTCAAGTGAAGACCTCATTTTTTACGAAAAATCAGGATCAGGGCAATGTCGTCGGAGTGGTCATGACCGTCCTTTGAATACATCGGTGCTTCGGTAATCTGCAAATCTGTGATCAATCCCCGCACCTCCAGATCCTTAATCACCGGCTCGAAAAGCCTTTCGTCAAAATGAACCCGGTTGACGCCAATCACAAAAAGGGCACCGTGACGTGCGATGGAGAGCTGGTTTTCCAACGGTTCTGGGCCAAGATGGCCATGGGTGAAAGTCCCAGCCGAAAGCACAGCACCATAGTCATTGGCGATAGCGTCAAGGGATGCGGTGAGATCGACCTTGTACAGTGCACGATAGAGTTTTTTTCCCTCGGAAGCGCGAAGCATCTCCGGTGAGATGTCCATACCATCGATGAGTTCGGGGGAGATTTTGAGCGCGCTGGCAACCAGCCCGGTGCCGCAGCCAATGTCGGCAATCGGCACATCTTGATCCGATGCTGCATTCTCATATGCAGTTGCTATCGCTGCAGGGTAATTCCATCCCATTCCCTCAGCAAAGTCGGTGTCGTATGTTGAGGCAAACGCATCGTAATATTTTGCATTGTCATCAGGAGTTTTAAGTTCGTAAGCACTCTCCAGCAAAGATTGACCTGCATCTTTTTCCGGCATCTGATTGCTCCTTCACTCTCTATGAGTAAATAAAAACAGCAGGCTCAATGTTGCTGCTTTATATTGCTTTGGCGCCAAGTAATTCTGCTATTTCCTCATCGCTATACCCGATTTCGGACAGTATTTCACCTGTGTGTTCCCCCATAGTGGGGGGCGGTCGATCAAGTGATGGCGAGCCGTGCTGATAAGAAAAAGCAGCAACGACAAGTTTTTCGGGAACACCTTTCAGGTGAACTTCCGGATTGGATTGCAAAACCTGTCGAGAAGCTACTTGCGGGTGATTGAGTGCTTCGTCTATTGTGCGCACTCGCGCTGCGGGTACATGGGCCTCATTGAGGGCAAACTCCCATTCATCTGCTATTTTTGTGGCTAAATGTTTGGTGATCAATTCCGTGTATTTTTCAAGGCTTAGTGCGATATCCTCGCGTCTGGTAACCAGAATTTCTTGAGAAATTTGTTTCTCGCCCAACACCTTCATCAGATTTGACAATTGCCGGTTGGTCCACGCCCCCACCATCAATAATCCATCTTTAGTGTCGTAGGTTCGATAACCGGCGTACTTTGGGTGAATATTGCCGTGTCCCTGCGGCGGTTTCCCGCTGGCGATTGTGTCTGTAACACTTGCACTCATCAACATGAAGGCTGCATCAAGCATGGAAACGTCAATTTTTTGACCGATGCCAGTTTGTTGCCGTTGAAATAAAGCAGCAGAAATTGCCAGCGCTGCCTGCGCACCGGTGCCATAATCCACCATAGGTGGTCCAACGCGTGTGGGACCGGCTTCAACTGATCCGTTGGCGGCCATCAAGCCGGAAAATGCCTGTATGACAACATCGTAAGCCGGGTGATTTGCCTTGGGCCCGGTGCGTCCAAAACCGGTTAAAGAGCAATAGATAAGTTTGGAATTAATCGCCTTGGTCTGTTCATAACCAAAGCCTAGTTTTTCAAGTGCATCACCTGAGTAATTTTGCACCAGTACGTCGGCGCTTGATATCAGACGGCACAATACCGCGCGCCCTTCTTCCGATTTAAGGTTGAGTGTTATGGCGCGCTTGCCGGCATTTTGGGCGAGGAAATAAGTTCCATACTGAACTTCCGACAATTCCGGAAAAACACTTTCGGTCCTTGTCATATCGGGGTTATCGGGATCTTCTATCTTGATGACATCGGCTCCCAGAACAGCAAGCTGGAAGGTGCAAAATGGTCCCGCCAACACATGCGTAAGATCAAGGACGCGTATTCCCTCAAATGGCTTCATTGGTTTGCTATGCCCCTTGTAGCCTGCCCACCGGCACCCGAAAGAAAATGCTGTATAAAACCGGCACCACACCAAGTGTTAAAATGGTACCAACCAGCAGGCCGCCTGACAATACCACAGCGAGATCGTAAAACAGCACATCGCGCGACAGGATGATGGGAGCCAGGCCAAAAATTGTGGTAATCGTTGTCATCAAAATCGGTCGCAGCCTTTTTGCCGAGGCCATCAGGATAGCATCATAGGTATCAAGTCCGAGTTCGATTTCGGTATCAATACGGTCAATCAGCACAATCGCATTGTTGATGATAATACCGGCCAGCGCCAACAGGCCTAAAATTGCAAAAAAGCCGAATGCCGCACCGGGCATGATCAGCAGACCTAACGAGACGCCAATCAGGGTGAGGGGAATAACGGCCAGAATTATCAGCGGTTTGCGATAGCTGTTAAACTGCCCCACCAACACCAGAACAATCAGGGCAAAGGCCAGGGGCATATTGGCAAACAGCGAACCTTGAGCATCGGATGATCCTTCAATCTCACCACCTTTTTCAATGTTGTAGCCATCAGGCAGGTCAAGTTTGCTCAGGCTGGGAGATATCAGGGCATCCAGTTCTGCCGCTGAATTAATTGAGTGTTTGGCAGATATCGTCACCACGCGTTCAAGGTTGCGGCGCTGGATCATGGAGAACTCGGCTACGCCGTCAAAATCAGCAACCTGTAGCAGCGGCACCGGAGCACCGGCAACAGTGGCAATGTTGAGGGTGCGTAGCCTGTCGATATTGGTGCGCACGTCACCTTCTGCGCGCAGGTAAATCGGGATAATGGTTTCGCCTTCACGGAAATCTGTGACGATCGACCCGGACAGGATTGAATCAAGCGCGTTTGCGATCGACTGTGATGTAACACCTGCACGCCGTGCGCGGGCCTGATCAACCTTCACGATCAGTTTGATCAGACGGTTTTCCCAATCATCCTTGATATTGATGGTGCCGGGGATTTGCCGTATTCGGGCTTCAAGTTTACGCGCTGCGTCAACCAGAATATCGGCATTGTCACCGATGATACGATACTCCACCTTGCCCGCTTCACTGCCGCCTTGCGACATCGGTTTCACCTGCACCCGGGCTTGGGCGATGTTGCCATTGGCAAAGGCCTGTATCCTTTGCATCACCGGCGCCATGTTTGCGAACTCTGTGACATTGACAATCATAAAGGCTCGATTGGGATCGGGATCAATGGGCTCCAGTCCAAGATAAAACCGTGGACCGCCATTGGCCACATAAGAGACAAATGAAGTGATTTCCGGATTTAGCTTTTTATCGCCGAGCCATTTGGTCAGGATTTTGACCGCAGCAATGGTTCCATAGGTGTTGGAGCCCACCGGCAAATCAAGATATACCTGTATCTGGGTTCTGTCGGACGCCGGGAAGAAAATTTTTGGCACAAACTTTAACGCCCAGCCCGAGATTAGCAGCGCGCTAACAATAGCCACTAAAAACACATAGCGAAACCGCAGAATACCAGAGAGTATAGTCCGATACGTGCGGTAAAATCTGGTGTCAAAAGCAACTGCCTCATCAACCGGTTCTTTCTTCTTGATGAACCACACACAAAACAGCGGTGTTGCCGTCATCGCCAACAGCCATGATCCCAGCAGGGATATCGCAATCACCAGAGAAATAGACCGCGTATATTCTCCCGCAACACTGTCAGCCAGCATCAAAGGCATGAAGGCGAAAATGGTCGTAAGACTTGAAACCAGCAGAGGCAGGGTCATGGATTTACCGGTTTCAACTGCCGCAGTAATACGTTCTTCACCTATCGACAGGCGGCGTTCAATTTCTTCGGCAATAACGATGCCATTGTCAACCAGCAGCCCCAGTGAAATAATCAGGGTGGCCAGTGACATTTTTTCAAGCTCAATACCCATATATCGCATCACCAGCAGGGACAGCAACATCGTCAGCGGCACCATAACACCGACAATCAACCCGGTGCGCCAGCCCAGAAACAACATGACGATGACCAGCACAATCGCGATAGTCTGATACAGATTATTCATGACCCCGTTAACAGCCGTAGCAATCTCATTCGGCTGGAAGGTAACCAGACGCAGTTGGTAACCGATCGGCAGGGCGTTTTCCAGTGTTGTAATTTTAGCTGTCAGATCATCAGCGAATTTAAATGAATCATAGGCATCGACCATCTGTACGCTGACAATGATGGCAGGATCACCATTAAAATATGCCGGACTTTTGGGCGGGTCCACATAGGCGCGGCTGATTTTGGCAATGTCTCTAATATAGACCACTTGCCCTGGCTTTTCAGGCAGTTGAACCGTGACCTGACCAATATCCTCCAGACTATCGAAATTGCCGGTGATTTCCAGCACCAGGCTGGTTGACCCCGCTTCGATACGTCCGCCCGACGAGATGATGTTGGTTTGCCCGATTGAATTAATAAGATCGCGCGGAGACATGCCGAGTTGCGCCAGGCGAATATTATTGACCTCTATATAAATTCGTTCGGGCTCCACACCAAACAGCGCAATTTTTGAAACACCGGCAACCGTGTAAAGGCTGTCTCGGATATTTCTGGTCTTTTCACGCATTTCCGCCAGCGTGAACCCTTCCGCCGTCACTGCAATAGTGGCCATTGCCACGTCGCCATAAGTGTCGTTGACGAAAGGCCCCCGGGTGCCATCGGGTAATTGCGATTTTACATCAGACATTTTGTTGCGTAACGATTGCCAGATCGGTTCAAGCTGGTAATAGCGATCATAAAGCGCTACCCGCAAAGTTGACTGACCTGACCGGGTGGTGGAGATGATGTCCTTGACTTCGGGCATCTCACGAATTTTTTCTTCCAGTTTGCGGGTAACAAGATCCTCCATCCGTTGCGGCGACATGCCTTGAAAGGATGCCGTGACCAGGGCGGTTCGGATGGTAATCTCAGGGTCTTCACGCGAAGGATGCGACAGAAAATTGATGGGTCCAGCCAGCACGATGATAATGACAATCATCAATACCAGCATGGAATTATTCAAGGCCCAGCGGGTTAGCGAAATCATTATCAGTTACCGTGCCTGTTTGGGGTCGAGGAGGGATACTTTCATATTGTCGAGCAGAAAGGACACACCGGCAATGGCGACAATGTTACCCGCCTCGATATCCCCGACAACCTCAACCTCGTTATCACGTATATTGATAACTTTGATATTGCGTCTGCGTACAATATTTTTCTGTTTGTCGAATACGAAAATTGCCCCGTTGTTTTTTTCTGCTGTCGGTAAAACTGCTGAAATCGGTAGCAAAAAGGCTGTGCCGGTAGCCGTAGTGGTAAATTTGAAACTGATCTCCACCGTCATGCCCGGTTTGGCATCGAGGTGTTCGCTGGTCAGTCTTACGGTGACCGGATAGGAATTGGCGGCCCCGGCACTACCGGCAATCTCGATGATGCGTCCTGTGCCTGATTGTGGCACCATGGTGCCATTGCGTTCTTCCATAATGGTGGGAAAAATGACGTCAACCCCATCTCCGATCTTCAGACGCTGGACCATGCCTTCGGGAACCGTCGCTCTGATTTTCAACCGACCATCAGAGCTGATCTCGACTATTTTTTGCCCGGCGGTAATTTCCGCAAATCTTTCGGTGTATTTTTCGCTGATCTGTCCGGCCACGGGCACAATCAGATCGGTTTTCTTGAAATCGCGTTTAGCCAGTTCCAAAGAGGATTTTGTCAGATTTACTGAACTTGTCGCACTATCAAGATTAGCACGGGCCGTATCAAACGTGGTTTGGGTGGCAAAACCTTTTTTGAATAAGGTGGATTGTTGGGCAAATTTGGCAGTTGCATCCTTGAGTCTGGCTTCTGCCTCATTGAGTTGGGCCTGGATTGACTGGATTTTCAACAGGTAAGGTTCAGGGTCAAGCCGGGCAATTAAGGTGCCGACATCAACCCGGTCACCAACCTTTGCCTTCAAACCCAATATTCTGCCCGATACCTCAAAAGCAATATCCGTGACCAGGTTAGCTTCAATAATCCCGGCAATCCGCCTGACTTGTTCGCCGGCACGTTGTGTCACCACAAGACTTTTAATAGCCCGGACAGGAGCTTCAACAATAACTTGCTCTTCTTCACATCCGCTAAGCATAGGAAGAAGAACTAATACGAGAAATTTACGCCACATAATGCCATCCGCTATCGTTGCCCCGTGCAATCGTGAACACTTTCACACAATTAGTCTCTAGGCAACGGGCAGGATATCGAAAGCAATTGATATACGTTTTTCCTGTGACACAAAGGGCTCTGTCCGGTGGTAAAAATAAGATGGAAACAACACCACCATACCTTCGTGGGGCTGGTAGGAGCGCACAACGGGTGGAGCTTTCGACAGGGGGTGATCCTGGGGGCGGCCAAACTCAATCCAGCCTGCCTGATCATCGCCATCAGCGTTAATCGCATCAGGTATCTTGGCGTAATAACAGCCACTGAGCCAGCCCGAGCGGTGAATGTGCGGTGCCTGATGGCCTTGTGCGCCCAGCACCGTGCCCCAGATGTCATAATTCCAGCGCGTTGGCTGTTGGGCGAGGAAAGGGTGGGAGCCATCAATCGGATGAGATGACTGATAATCCCTGACCGCTGCATCAATCAACTCAAGTAACGGGCCAATCGGTCCCATGTCCTTGTCATGGCTTAGAATGCCGGTCTGATGTCCCTGCATTGTAGTGTTATCGCTGGGTTCAAACACCAGACTGGGGTGGTTCAGGCAATGGGCGCATAAGGCATCATTGAATTCCGCCAGATCCGCAAAACCCTCAGGAGCGTCAAATTCTATTTTTTCGATCAGGCGATCGAAATCAACCAAAGCTGCCACTTCGGCACCGCGGCCAAGCTCGGCCAGAGCCACCGATTTGATTGCCATCGCTCCGGTATGGCCGGGATTGAGTGTCAGGGTCTGATCAGCAGCGTTCAAAGACTTTTCCCAATTACCCGTATGCAGACTTGCGCGTGACATGTTACTCCACACGCCCGCATTGTCCGGCACAATGGTCAGTGCACGTTCATAAGCATTCACAGCTTCATCAAATCGTTTGAGCAATTGGCAGACGTTGGCAAAATTCACGTAGCCAATGGCGGATCCGGGATTGAGTTTGCAAAACCGGTCATAGGAGTGGGCCGCAGCTTCAAAGTCTCCGGTTTTTTGCTGCACCACACCAAGATTAATCCAGCTGTCGAGAAAGCCCGGACTGCTATTTATAGCCTTTTGGAGCATGTCCATTGCCGCTTTGAACTCACCAAGCTCGGCCAGGGAATGCGCGCACATGTTCAACACCTGAGGTTGATCGGGAATCTGTTTGAGAATTTTTTTGAGCCGCGTTACCACGCCCTCGTGGTTGCCTTGGGCTTGCGCTGTAACCGCCTTGTTAAACAATGCCTGAATAGCGGCCGGTTGAGCATTTGCACCTGAATTTACCACTGTTCCTCCAGCATTGGGTTTAGCGCCTGCGACGGCACAATATGAAACTCGACATTGCCATATTCACACCTTCCCGGCAATGGGTTCAGTTGCCCGGATCACCTCTTAAAACCTCTCCAAGAGATTGATGCAGAGTTTCGGTTTCCGGCCGGTTGCGCGTAATCAAGGCAATTTCGCGATAGGTTCCAGGCTGGGTACACGGTGCCATCGTATAGGTGTCAGCGCTGTTGTCTGGCAGGCTGCGCTGGGGAAGAATGGCAACTCCAAAGCCTTCATCAACCATGGTCATAATGCCGCGCAGCGTATCAAGTTCCATAACATCGTTGGGAGTAATTCCAGCAGTAATCAGCAGGTTCTCGATCAAGGCGCCAACACCTGTGCGGCGCTCAAAACGGATGAATGGTATTTGCTCCAGTTGTTTCAGTTTTAACTGTGGTCCAAATTTCTTTTTGCCGATCATGAAAAATTCTTCGCGATAAATCACAACCGCCCGTACATCCACAGGTATCGGCGGTGTCAGGGTTATCAGGGCGGCATCGAGCACACCAGATTGCACATTTTTAATCAGCGTGGCACTGAGGTTGCTTTTAATTTTAATCTGGGCATCGTGGTGCAGTCGGTAAATTTCCTTGAGCGCGCGCGGCATCAATTGCACAATCGCTGTGGGAATGACCCCGAGAACCAGCGGGCCTTTTAGGGGAGCCTGGGAGCGTACCAGCCGCTTTAGCGCTTCGTAGCGTGAGACAATTTCTTCCGCCGGACCCAGCAGTCGCAGGCCCGCAGATGTCAGGGCCGGTGGCCGGCGGCTGCGATCAAACAATTTAACTCCGAGTTCAGCTTCCAGCGCCTTCAGTTGCATACTCACTGCCGACTGGGTGATATGCAAACGCTCGGCCGCCTCCTGGAAGGAGCTGGCCTGATGGACGCTGAGTAAAGTATGGAGGTGACGGATCGACATATAAAACCAAAATAATTGAAGATAAAAACGAATATAATTCGTTTGCGTTTATTTGTGAAGTGCGCTTTTGTTGTATTGATCAAAAATTTTGAAATTAAAGATTCTTCAGGAATATTTTCGATGACATCAGGGACAAACCAATTAGCTTCTCAGGCTCGCGAGTTGGCCGATGAAAAAATAGCCGCACGGGCTGCCGACATTGACCGCAGTGAGCAATATCCGTGGCAAAACGTCGAGGACTTGTGCGAAGCCGGGTTCATGGGGCTGACCATACCGCAAGAATATGGTGGCCGGGGACTGAGTTTTCTGGATGCAACACTTGTCATTGAAGAAATGTCCAGAGTTTGTGGTGTCACCGGACGCATTGTTGTCGAAGCCAATATGGGCGCGATTTCGGCCATTATGCGTTATGGCAGTGAGGCGCAGAAAAAGCTTGCCGCTGATCTGGTTCTCAAAGGTGACAAGCCCGCCATCTGCATAACCGAGCCTGATGCCGGAAGTGCCGCCACTCAAATGACCACCCGTGCTGATCGCATTGACGGCGGTTATCGTCTCAACGGCAAAAAACACTGGATTACCGGTGGCGGCGTATCAAAACTTCATCTCATCTTTGCCCGCGTCTTTGATGAAAATGGTGCTGAGCAGGGCATCGGCGGCTTCATCACCGTGCAAGGCACAAAAGGTCTAACAGTTGGCACCCGCGAGCCGTCCATGGGGTTGCGCGGTATTCCTGAAACCGAAATCATCATTGAAGATCTGGAAGTTGCCGACGACATGATCCTGGCCCCACCTTCGGGCTTCAAACGCGGCTTTGGTGACCTAATGACGGCGTATAATTCACAGCGCGTTGGTGCTGCAACCGTGGCTTTGGGAATTGCCCAGGGTGCTTATGAACAAACCGTGTCGTTCGTTAAAACCCGCGAACAGTTTGGCCGCCCGATCGGGGAGTTTCAGGGCTTGCAATGGATGCTGGCCGATATGTCGACGCAATTGTCTGCAGCACGCGCACTGGTGCACGGTGCCGCGCAATCGGCTTTGACCAGCGGTACCGGTTTTCCTGATGCACTTATGGCTGCCCAGGCAAAACTGTTCACCTCCGAAATGGCGGTCTCAGTCACCAATGATGCCTTGCAGATCCATGGTGCAGCAGGGTACTCGCGCAACAACCCGCTCGAGCGCATGGTGCGTGATGCCCGCATGTTTACCATTGGCGGCGGCACAGCCCAGGTGTTGCGAACCATGGTGGCCGGCCGCATTCTGGGCTGGAAATTGCCCCAGACCCGTGACGGTTATACAAAAGTGGCCGAGTTAAATAAAAATTCTGCAAAGGAATAATCATGCGCTCAGCTGACGTATTGGCCACAAGATTATATGCGGCTGGTTGCCGCTATGCCTTTGGCATGCCCGGTGGCGAAGTGTTGACGATTGTCGATGCTCTTGAAGCAGCCGGTATTAGGTTCATTTTAATCAAACACGAAAATGCCGCCGGTTTCATGGCTGAAGGTGTCTATCACCGCACCGGTGCACCGGGCATTTTAGTCGCAACTTTAGGCCCCGGTGTTGCCAATGCTGTTAATGTCATCGCCAATGCCGATCAGGATCGCGTGCCGCTGATATTTCTTACCGGCTGTGTCGATGATGATGAGGCTCACACTTACACCCATCAGATATTTGATCACCGCGCCATCCTTGATCCGATCACGCGCGCAACCTTTACCCTGAGCGCTCAAAGCGCCGATGTCATCGCTGACAAAGCCGTCAATCTCAGCCTCGCCGCACGCCCCGGACCGATTCATATTGACGTGCCGATATCCGTTGCCGATATGCCGGTAAAATCCACCGGCGAAATCCTTCGCGCTCGCCAAAGTGCTACCGCCCCGGCACCGGGGCCTGACCTTGATGAGGCGCGCCAATGGCTGGCCCAGGCCAAAAAGCCAATCATGATTATTGGTGTCGATGTGCTGAGTGAAGGCTCATCCGAAACGGCGAAAGAATTTGCCCGTAAATACCGCATTCCCGTTCTTACCACCTACAAAGCCAAGGGCGTTTTGCCCGAAGATGATGTTCTGGCCCTGGGCGGAATTGGTCTTTCACCGGTTGCTGACCGCGAATTGTTACCGTTCGTCGAAGAGGCCGATCTGATCATCTGTGCGGGCTATGACCCGATAGAAATGCGCACCGGATGGCGAAATGCCTGGGATGCCAAAAAACAGAATGTTATTGATATCACAACCGCCCCCAACACGCATTATATGCATCAGGCGGGTTTGAGTTTTGTCTGCAACATCGCCGCCGGTCTCGATGCTATCTCGGATGGCGTAGCTCCCTCATCCACCTGGAGTACGGCCAGGTTTGATGATGTCAAAAGCCGGCTTTATCAGGCTTTCCGTGTGGATGAAGACTGGGGCCCGGCGGCAATCGTTGAAACGGTGCGCGCTGCCATGCCCAAAGACGCAGTTGCCACAGTTGATTCCGGCGCCCACAGAATTTTACTGAGCCAGGTCTGGCAATGTTTTGAGCCGCAAGGATTGTTGCAATCAACCGGCCTGTGCACCATGGGTTGCGCTTTGCCTCTGGCCATGGGTGCTAAAATTGCCTCGCCCGACACCAGCGTTGTCGCCTTTAGCGGGGATGCCGGATTGCTGATGTGTCTGGGTGAGCTGGCAACGGCAGCCGAACTCAAATTGCCAATCACCATCATCGTCTTTGTCGATGCATCGCTTTCCCTCATAGAAGTCAAACAACGCGGACGCCAACTCAAAAACGCCGGCGTAGATTTTGGTGAGGTTGATTTTGCCGCCACCGGCAATGCGCTTGGTGGCAACGGCATCACCGTTACGTCACGCCAAGAACTGATGTCAGCACTGGATCACGCCGCTTCGTCTGACAACTTTACTCTTATCGGCTGCATCATCGACCGTCAGGCCTATGACGGCAGACTGTAATTCTCGCTAAAGCGCAAACTTTATCATCATCCCCAAGACAAGCCCGGGGATGATGGTTTTGGTGAGTTCAGGTGGCGATCACCCGCCCAGGGCAACCTTGGGTTCAACAAACTCCAGCCCCTGCGCTTCGGCAACAGCGGGGTGGGTTACTTTACCTTTATGAACATTGAGCCCATCTGCAAAATGCGGATCATCCAATAACGCCTGAATGCCATGGTCCGCAAGCTTTAGGCCAAACGGCAAGGTGGCATTGTTCAATGCATGCGTTGAGGTTAACGGCACCGCACCGGGCATGTTAGCCACGCAATAATGCACAATATTGTCAACCATAAATGTCGGGTCGACGTGGGTGGTGGCGTGTGATGTTTCAAAACACCCGCCCTGATCAATGGAAACGTCAACTAGTACGGAGCCTGCTTCCATATTTTTCAACATGGCACGGGTCACCAGCTTGGGCGCATTGGCACCGGGAATGAGAGCTGCGCCAATAACCGCATCGGCCAGGGTAATTTCTTCCTCCAGCGTATCGACGGAGGAATAACGCGTACGCACGCGGGTCTGGAATAATTCGTCAAGCTCGCGCAGGCGCGGCAGTGAATTATCCAGAATGGTAACTTCGGCACCAAGACCGACGGCCATGCGGGCGGCATGGGTTCCGACAACACCGCCGCCGACGACCACAATGCGCGCCGGTTTGACGCCGGGAACGCCGCCAATCAACAGGCCTTTGCCGCCTTCATGTTTGGTCAGCGTGCTGGCGGCTGATTGAATGGAGAGGCGCCCGGCAACTTCACTCATCGGTGCCAGCAACGGCAGACCGCCGCGCGGACTTGTCACGGTTTCATAGGCCACTCCGGTGCAGCCCGAAGCCAGCAGGCCCTTGGTTTGTGCTGCGTCAGGTGCCAGATGCAGGTAGGTGTAAAGCAACTGGCCTTCTCTCAGTTGCGCATATTCTACTGCCTGAGGTTCTTTCACCTTCACAATCATATCGGCTTTGGCAAAAATGCTGGCGGCGTCAGGAGCAATGGTTGCGCCCACTGCCTCATAGGCTGCATCATTAGCGCCTATGCCCATGCCAGCTGAGGTTTCAACAATCACCTCATGGCCATGCACCACATATTCACGTGCCGCACTCGGGGTTAGACCGATCCGGAATTCTTCGACTTTTATCTCTTTTGGAACACCAACAAGCATAATACCCTCCTGCAAAGTTTTGCCATCAATACTCCTATTGCCACCGAATGGGCTTGCAAAGATTAAAGAAGAAATACATAATTTCGCAAGAAAGTTTCTAATTACCATAAGTTTTTCGCAGAAAGTTTTAAAAATGAAATTGGATAAGATTGATCTTGCGATTGTGCGCCATTTACTCGCCGATGCCAGGATCACCAATGCGCAATTGGCGGACAGGATTTCCCTGTCGCAATCGGCGTGTTTGCGCCGGGTGCAAAATCTTGAAAAATCCGGCGTCATAATCGGCTATCGCGCATTGATAAACGAAACCGCTCTGGGTTTCAGAGCCAACGCCACCACCCGCATCACGCTCGACTCCCAAAGCGAAGAAGTTTTAGGCGCATTTGAAGCTCAGGTAGCCAAATGCCCCAATGTGGTGGTCTGTGATCTGATGTCGGGAACATCTGATTATCTTCTGCGCATCATGACCAACGATCTGCATGACTATGAGCGCATTCACAAGGAATACCTGTCAAAGCTGCCCGGCGTTGCCCGCATCGAAACAAGTTTCACCTTGCGCCGTGTTGTCGACCGGCCAGTCGGTCTCGACCGGTTGGTAAAACAATACAGCCAGGATCATACATGACTAGGAGAAAACTTTTTCCATTTCCCGTCTGAAGATTACGGCTTGCGCGCCATCATCCACCTCCACATCATCCCATGTTAACGCTGCCCCCTGTTTGACCGGCCGCGTTAGCTTCACATGATGGGCGAGGCCTATAGCCAGGCCCTTCATGGCGTAAGATTTTTTCGCTGGAAACAACTTTCCCCATACGCAAAATCCCCCTTCGCCATCGAGTATCTCGCCGACTTTGAGATCTTTTTTGGCAACCGCAACCACATCGCCGTGCCAGCCGCCAGCTACGCCGGTGGGTTCTTTGCGAATTGCCGCACTGGCCACCGAGATGCCCAATTCAAGACCGATAAGATGAAACGGTTTGTACATGGCGCTATAGCGACCGGTTGAATCTGTCTCCAGACCATAATCGGCAAAGCACCGCTCCACATAAGCACTACCTGCTTCAAACACGCAATAAACCCCCCAGCGCAAATCATTGGCCACATCGCTGCCATCGCGGTGGATGCTGGAAATAACTTCAACTGTGCCTTTGGTGGCCAGCAAGCCACCATCGTCTGCCGGTTTCAGGCTTTCAGGCAATTCATGGGTGCCGATTGCCGGAAACAGCAGGCCATCGTCTGGCGCGCTCAAGCCACATGCGTTAGCCACCGCTGCCATTTCAATCGAGGATTTGGTACCATCAAGAAACGAGTTGAACATCTGCGGATTCATCGCCGCCAATGCCGCACGCTCGGCAGAAAGGCCATAATAATCCCAAACTGTATCAGGTGTGGAGCCGTGATATTCCGGCAGGTATTTTGTACCCTTGCCAGCACAGATAACCTTGAGGCCGCAGGCACGCGCCCAATCCACCATTTCAGCAATCAGCGCCGGTTGGTCTCCGTAAGCCAGCGAATAAATAACCCCGGCCTGTCTGGCTCGTGCCGCCAGCAACGGGCCGGCGAGAACATCAGCCTCCACATTAACAGCGATGACATGGCAGCCGTGGTCGAAAGCCATTAGTGCATGGTGAATGCCCGCCGCAGGATTTCCGGTTGCCTCAATGATGATCTCGATGCCTTCAGCTTTTATCAGGGCTTCGGCATCATCGGTGATAAACGTTGACCCGAAGCGCGCGGTCTCATCAAACGATTGCGCACCATACTGCTCGGGCTCCCACCCCACATCTGCCAGAGAGACCCGCACTTTTTCCGGGTTGAGGTCAGCAATGCCAACAACGTGAAACCCCGGCGTTTTTTGCGCCTGCGACAAAAACATCGAGCCGAATTTTCCAGCCCCAATGACGCCGATCTTTATCGGATTATTTGCTGCGGCTCTTTTACCAAGCAGTGAAAACAGGTTCATGAATAAAATTACTTTCGTGCAGTGATCAACAATAGCGCCATGGTTTCGGTTAATGCCTCAGCGGTCAAGCCGGTTTTCCGGCAGGTGGGGTTTGCATATGCGCTCAGTCGTTTATAGTAGGCGGGGGAATAAACGGGAGGCGGGATGAAACTAAACAGGAAAGTAGCGCTCATTACCGGTGCGGGCTCAGGTTTTGGTGCCGAAATGGCACGGCAGTTTGCCGCCAGCGGTGCCTGCATTCTGGTCAATGATCTTAACGAAAAAGCCGCTGAAACAGTTGCTGATGAAATCAGAAAATCCGGTGGCAGCGCCATTCCCATGGGGGGTGATGTTTCTCAAGGTGATGACGTCGGTGCCCTGGTGGCGCGTGCCATGGAAGAATTTGGTGCCCTTGATATTTATGTCAATAATGCCGGATATTCCCACATCAATCAGCCGCTGCTGGAAGTGACGGAAGCAGAATTTGACCGTATTTACGCCGTCAACGTAAAGAGCATCTATTTAAGCGCCATTCACGCTGTACCGGTTTTTCGTGCTCAGGGGAGTGGGGTTTTTCTAAATATCGCCTCAACTGCGGGCGTGCGTCCACGTCCCGGATTAACCTGGTACAACAGCTCCAAGGGTGCCGTCATCACCATGACCAAATCGATGGCGGTGGAGCTTGCCCCGGACAACATCCGCGTCAATGCCCTCAACCCGGTGATTGGTGAAACCGGCATGATGAAAACCTTCATGGGTGGTCAGGATACACCTGAAATACGCGAAAAATTTATCTCCACCATTCCTCTTGGCAGAATGAGTCAACCTAACGATATCGCCCGTGCCGCGCTGTTTTTAGTCTCCCAAGACGCCGAATTCATCACCGGCGTTTGCATGGAAGTAGACGGCGGCCGGTGTATATAGAGAAATTTGGATTTGACGGGTAAAAATCACGGGCTTTCGATCAGGTGTTTTTGTTTTTTGATGTG
Organism: Hyphomicrobiales bacterium; assembly: GCA_021775475.1. Taxonomy (GTDB): domain Bacteria; phylum Pseudomonadota; class Alphaproteobacteria; order Rhizobiales; family JAJFHR01; genus JAJFHR01. The sequence continues at coordinate 2,138 of JAJFHS010000035.1, read as the reverse complement.
TTTTACGAAAAAATCCAGGAAGGTGCGAATGCGCGGAACCTTGCGTAAATCCGCGTGAACCAACAATCAGATGTCACGACGGCTGACGATTCTGCCTGGCGTGATCCGTTCGATGGCCGGATCACTTTCGCCTATGAAACAGGGCAGAATGGTAGCCCCAACTCCCAACCGAACGGCTTCAAGCAGCGTGGCGACTGTATCAATACGCAACCTGCACATATGGTCGGGTATTCCGGAGCCAGCGCTGGCCAGCTGGGACTGTCTGATCCATCGTCCCAGTTTAGCCACACCATTGTTTCCGGTGTGTGCTTGTGACTTTCCAGATAGGACCGAGAGGCGTATGAGGCAAATGAGGCCGTTGCCAGTTTTCGCCCGAACAGGTCTTCTTTCGGTGTGTTGGTTGCAAACAAAGCAACATCGCCCTGTAATCGTTTTGCTCCCGGTGGCTGGGTACGTATCAGCAGATTGATTTCCGGGTGTTGTTGCAAAAACTTGGAGGTGGCTGAAAGTAAAAGGTGATTGGACAGGATATCAGCTGTCACCACATGGACTGTACCACCGGTTTCCTCACTATGAGCGGCAACAGCTCTGTCAATTTCCTCAATCTCTTTTTCCAGCCTCTGCGCCCCGCCAGGTACTTTTGACCAGTCAGGCTCAATGTGTTTCGCTTGGCTGAACCCAAAAACAGATTGAGCCCGATCTTTTCCTCGAATGCCTGCAGACGGCGTGAGACCGTGCTTTGATCAAGCCCGAGGCTCCTGGCACCTGCTGTGATTGAGCCGGAGCGGGCCACAGCAAGGAAAATTCGCAAGTCATCCCAATTTTATCCATGCAATATAGCATGGTTTAAATGAAAAAATACCTATTTACTCGAATTTTGCATTGAGGCACTAATGACCACAGATATTCAACCCAAGGAGTTTTTTTATGTCTGCATATTTTGTCGCCCGTTTCGCAATCAAGGATCCAACATTGCTTGCTGCTTATTCAAGCAAGGCAGCCCCCATCATAAAATCTTTCGGAGGCGAGTTATTGTTCAAAGGTGGAGTTGATCAGATTCTGACCGGCGAAATTCCCACTCCCGGTATTGCGGTTTTCCGTTTTCCCGACCAGGGAAAGCTCGATGCATTCTACACGTCAGACGCTTATCAGGCGCTGAAATCTGCACGCGAAGCCGGTGCTGAAATGGTGCTTTCCGCCCACAGCTGAGGTTGACAATTGTAATTTCAAAACAAAAGGCATCGCCTATGACACTTGGATATAAGGCCCTTGGAAAAGGTCCACAGAAAATTCTATTCTTGCATGGATGGCTCAGCGATTTGACTATCTATGATGAAATCACCCCGTATTTTGATTGTGACAAGTACACATTGATGTTTGCGGATTATCGCGGCTACGGACTGTCTAAACATTTGACGGGTGAGTTTTCGATTGAAGAAATAGCTAAAGACGTAATTGATCTGACCCGGGAGCAAGGCTGGGACAGGTTCCATATCATTGGTCACTCAATGGCCGGAATGGTTTTGCAGAAAATAGCCTTACTGGAAAAAAAATTACTAATCTCGGCTGTGGCGGTAACGCCGGTACCTGCTTCTGGACTGGCTTTGGATGCTGATACTATAGCATTCTTTAAAAAATCCGCTGGTGATGACGATGTTTTAACGGAGCTTTTTGATGTGCTTACCGGCAAGCAATATTCCAGAGCTTTCATAATTCAATTAACCAGACGCGCCCGTTCAGCCTTGTCCCGGCAGGCAATGCTTGGCTATCTGGATGCCTGGACCGGCACTGATTTCAGCCAGGACGTTACCAATATAGATACAAAAATTCTGGTGATTGCAGGGGAAAACGATGGTGCTGTTGGCCCTGAAGTATTGTCTGAAACTTGCCTGAAACAGCTGAAAAATGTTGAAATCAAAACAATTATTGGAGCCGGGCATTATCCGATGCAGGAAACGCCCGTACGATTGTTCACATTAATTGAAGATCATCTTGACCAGTCGAACGTGAACTACGCGATTTTGGCTGATTGACTGACTATCCAGATGATCCAGATTTTGAGCCAAAGAAGCCTGATCCACTTGAGGATGAGGCGGAAGTTGTATCCTGCTGCTGCGAGGATGGGGTTGATGGCATCG
>JAJFHS010000034.1 GCA_021775475.1 Hyphomicrobiales bacterium | reverse complement strand
AAAAGCCACAACTTCACCGCCGCCAGCTTCACCAAGAACCCTGGTAATCGCTGCTGTTAGCGTCGTCTTACCATGATCAACATGCCCAATCGTTCCAATGTTACAATGGGGCTTATTACGTTCAAACTTCTCTTTCGCCATCGAAGTCTTCTTTCCTCTTAAAGTTTTGCCGCTAAAAAAAGCGTCACCATCTGATCAGTTGTACGCGAAAGCCCGCGTGTTACTCAATTGCCTCAATATCCTGCCTGCGCTTCACCGCGACCTGACAATTCAGGTTTTGGAGCGGGTGAAGGGAATCGAACCCTCGTATTCAGCTTGGAAGGCTGCTGCTCTACCATTGAGCTACACCCGCATTACCACCAGAAATACCATGGTGGAGAGGGTTGGATTTGAACCAACGTAGGCATAGCCAACGGGTTTACAGCCCGTCCCCTTTAACCACTCGGGCACCCCTCCGTTTAGGTAAAATCTGGCCCAACGCGCAAACGAGCCCATCCGAAGCATACGAATGGGACCCGCGCACAGGCTTTATGTGAGTGCTAAGCACCACTGTCAACAGGAAAATTTCATCTTTCGTCATTTTTTACACCAAGACTTCCCGCTAAAAGTCCCAAAACAGCGATTTCCTGCAGTTTACTGATAAAAACAGTTAACCAATTCGATAATTTAAATGCAAGTTTTTATACACGCTGCTGGCAAAAAACCACCCTGACTGCCAACGTGCCGAAGGACTGTGTGAAATCTGGATTCTTTAACGCCACGACGACCCCCAAAAACAGAATTAGAGTTGTCCAAAACGATGAATTCATGCTCCAGGACCAGGTAACGAGTTCCGGCGCAATGTCATTTTCTCCTGAGATTGCTCGACCACTACCTCGAGCGCAACCTTATCTGGCGTTCGATTAAAAACATCTTTCGCTCTTCAAACCGAACAATTGTTGCTTTTTACCTGTTCCTCATAGCGTCAACGGCTTGTAACAATTTTCAAGGCCACTTATAACCACCCGATGCGACACAAACGATCACACCGGGAAAATTCTTCCCGATCAAAGAAAACCGCAGGCACCACACGCCCGGACCAACAGGTGATTTATGGTGGCCACGCCGTTATTGCCGCCTTGCAAAATCCGGCCCGCAAAATTTTAAAACTCAGCGCCACTGAAAATGCCGCCCATCGCTTCAGTGATGTTTTAAAATCTTTTGGCGACAGATTAAAAATCGTTAAAGCAGAAGAGCTTGACCGCATGGTCGGGGCTGAGGCCGTACACCAGGGCCTGGTTTTGCACGCCCGCCCCCTGCCCGAGCCCGGTCTCGAACAAATCCTCGCCATTGAGAAAAACCGTTTACTGCTTGTCATTCTGGATCAGATAACCGACCCGCACAATGTCGGTGCCATTTTGCGTTCATGTGCAGCCTTTGGCGTTGATGCCATAATATTACCGGCCCGCAACAGTGTGGAATTTTCCAGCGTCCTCGCCAAGGCAGCTTCAGGTGCCATGGAACATGTACCTCTGGTACGCGTAACCAACCTCGCCCGCGCCCTGAAAACCCTGAAGCAGGCAAATGTGAGTGTTGTCGGTTTTGATTCGGAATTATCGGATGATTTTGAAAATTTAAGCGATCTCAATCGTATCGCCCTGGTGTTTGGTGCCGAAGGCAAAGGCATGCGCCGATTAACCCGCGAAAACTGCGACCACCTGGTGCGCCTCAACATAAGCGGCCCAATCAAATCTCTCAATGTCTCAAACGCCTGCGCCGTCGCGCTTTATGCCGCCTGCCGAAATAAGGCTTGAGATCACTCTTGATTCCACCAATGAGGCAGTATATGTGAGGGCCTGCAGTTAATGAGATTCGCAATGCCCGTATATCCGGTGCACTCCTCAAACGACCGCAGATAAAATGGGCCGGCTTAGCTCAGTTGGTAGAGCATCTGATTTGTAATCAGAGGGTCGGGAGTTCGAGTCTCTCAGCCGGCACCAGTTAAATCAATGACTTAGGTCAAACGCACTTCTCCTCAATTGCTTCTAGTAAGCACATAGTAAGCAAGTCACCAGAATTTCGCAAACCATTGGTGAGTACGCCCGATCATTTGCGATTAAGAACCCACCAGTCACCTATTCACTTACATCGGCGGCACTCCGAAGGCAGAGGTCACAGGTTCGAATCCTGTCGGGTGCGCCAATGATTTCAAAGTGTTACCTGTAGTAGTCAGTCAGAAACAAGGCCTTTTGTCTCGTATTTGTCTCTCAAATTGAGGTCAAAAATAACCAAATCCGTCTATCTAGAGCATTAAATCATTGATGGTGACAGCGGCGGCTGAATACTGTTTGCGTGCCCTGCGCTTAATACCTCGGCATTAACCTTGAAGACGAGTTGAAAATCACAAAGTGTGTTGAAATTTAGAGACCATCTGAGCTGGCGGTGTCACTGACGGCCCATTGCCGTCATTTGAGCGTTCAAAATCTTGCAAAACCCGCTTCTCCAAAGCGGCCCTTCGTGAAGCGCAGCATTCTAGACAAAGTGATATCGCTTGGCTGACAAGTGGTCGTTAGGTAATCGTTTCAGAAAGTTGACGGGAATATGCTATTGGATTTGAATGAGTCTCGACCTTAGCGCCTGATTATTTTCTCAAGTGTTCATATCTCGCATTTAAATAATTTTGGTACTAATCCCAATCTCAATGGTCGCTCATCAAACCTTATTTGCTTCTAAAAATATCTATTACTATCTATTAATATAGTATGCCAGTTTGGCAGGGTTTGGCTGCCAGAATGGCATAGGATTTCTGCCAGACTGGCACTATGCCAATTTGTCATACCCTCTGCCATGGGTGTTAGTTTCCCTGGATATCGTAAATCTCGACAGTGTTAATCCACTTATCAGTAGCGCGAAGACCATGTTCAACACGTTCGATTAGTCCAGCTTCTTCTGCCTCATTGAGGGAGCGGAAAACAGTACGTTCGCTGAGTTTAAGAAACTTCGCAAGATCAGCTTTTGACATTATGCAGAACGGATATTTTCGGTTACTTGATGACAATTTGTGAATGCTGTCGACAACGACATAGGTGTTAAGTGATAAACCCAACTTGTCGCGCACATCATGAAACACCATGGAATAACGAGGTCGCTTCTTGAACCTGGTCTTGCTGACAAAGCCTCCAATTGATTTGAATTCAGCCATATGACCTTATTGTACATCATTAGGACGAATGTGCCCCGAGTGGTTGTCCCCTTTCTCCGGCATGGCATCTTGATTGGTGCTCTCATATACGCGCAGTTTGCGTATTGGTTCAGGCGCAGAAAGTTCAAGCCGGGTTTCTAACTGGCCAATCATTCTGCTTTGTGTTGTGATCGTCTCAACATGGTGTTGAAGTTGTGACAGTAATTCCCCGCGATCATTCTTTAGTTGATCGATCAGACCGTCACGCACCCGCTTGTCGATCTCAAGTGACATTGCTTTTTGACGCAAGGTTTCATGTTCAGCATCTGTCTCAGCGGTCTTTACTTCACTTTCGTCATCTTTGTTATCAGATGCGACAACTTGCGACTCGTCGCGTCGTGCCGCGTCTAGTCGTGACATGTCGTGACTTGCCGCGACAACTGTAGGCTTTATAAATTCTTGCTTTTCGCGAAGTTGGGCGACACGTTCGGGAATTGATGCCGGATCAACCAGAAACAAATAATTGTCCTTGTCGGTCAGCTCCCGAGTATCTGGATCAACCCGCACTGCGCGTAACTTGCCGGACTGGCAATAGCGCTGCACGGTACGTTCGGTAATTGACATAGATGCTTCATGAAAGGCAAGGACCGCATCTGCGACTGAATAGGTAAACCGATCAACACCAACCTCATTAGTATGTTTGTCGGGGATTGTCGCGTCATGTCGTGACGGATGAAAAGGATTGTTCATTTCACAATAATATCATACTGAAAGCGAGGCTTCGAACATCAGGCACTGGTCGCAAGTATCGGAAAGCAGGCTACTGGCAACTGGTGGCAAAGCAGCCATCTGGTATTGCTGTCAGGAAGCTATCAATGCCATATTACTCGCATCCGGTTAGGCATTGGTATTTGCGAAAACCAGCAATGATCAATCCGGAGTTACAAACTATTGTAGGATCATACATTTGCGCCAATCGATCATCGCCCCAGACCTATTGCTTAATGACCAATTGCCCTATGAACAACTGGCTGGAAGTCTCATGTGCATAAATAGCATGAAACTTCTACAACATAGTCAGGAGATAAGGGGAATTACACTTACCAAGGCTGGTTTTTTCAACCGGAAATGTGTGACTTGGGCAGCAGAAGAATTTCAGTGGCCCGGTTACCAGCCAGAAAAGCTCTATCGCATCAACAAGGTTCTTAATGAAGAAGACGTCTTGCCACTAGCCATGATGCATGACCTACTAGAGACAGCAAAGTTATTGCGTCATATCAAGGGAAAGGCCGTACCCTCCAAAAAAGGCAGAGAACTTCTCCAGAACCACGGCGAAATGCAAGCTATCTTGTTTGAAACGTGGTTTGCTCACTTCGATTTCAATACTTCCCCCTATAGACTTGCCTCAGAATTCGAGCAATTGATGGACTATCGCCATTTCTTTGGGTTGGTTTCAAACAGAATATCCAATTGGACATCTCTTGAGGAATTTGCCAAGTGGTGTCTGCCAATGGACTGGATTGACCATAAGCGCATAGCACCAGCACATGACGCCTGGATATTTTTATGCATTCGTTTGACCCGCCCCCTTCAGTGGCTTGGGTTGATTGAAGTTGTAAAAGATAGTCTTAGAGAGCCTCTTGAACGACAGGAATTGCGTAAAACGGCACTTTTTGATCAATTCTTGAAGTTCAGCAACACCAGTGTAGAGTGCACGTATACTGGCAGACTGCATTAGGTACGGTAACCTGGGTAAAAGTTCCCTGGTGCGGGGGAAGGTGGTCAAACGAGGTTCCAAGGGTAGCTGATCGATCGATGAGATGGTGGTTTGGAGCGAAGGTGCGGGAACAAACAAAAGATGGCACTTGAGCGCGCCCTCACACAAGATGACATTCTAATCATCACGCCGTACAACGCGCAGGCATTCGAGATACAGCAGCGCTTGCCATACTGCCTCGTCGATTAACCGGGCAGAAACGTTAGTGCAAGCAAAGCCGAATGCAGCACATAGGGGCAGAATGGCAAACCATGTAAAACTCTCTGCTGTTGGTTGCATCACCATCACAACACCAATAAACCCGACCAGCACCGCCATCCAGCGCCAAAGGCCTAACCGCCTTTGGCAACCTCATCATGCCATTGCTGATTGGCGGGAAGAATATGGGTATCAACAAATCCCTGAACACGGCTCTGCAGGGCTTTGACTTTTTCAGTGTATTCGAAATTCATAGCTTCTCCTGAGCGATAAGATATTTCTACAAATAGGAGATCTAAAACCACTAACTGTCAACGATACTCGCTCGAATATGTTGGTACAAATTCGATCAGAAATTTAAGTTGGCGGAATCAAACTTGTTCTCTGCTTAATTGATTGAGGCCTCTCGAATATGACGCATCAATAATTGTGCTGGCAAAGTTAGTGGTGCTCCAACTCTTATGGTTAGACCCACAGGACCGGTTGTTGTTGATGTGTCGATCGGTAATTCGAAAATTGAACCTGCATCCACCTCATCGCTAGCCACTCCACGAGAGATTATCCACACTGCATTGGTCTTTTTTACAAAGGATTTGCAAAAAGACGTTGATACAGTTTCGATAACATCGGAAAATTTTCCCATGCCGTTGACGGTCAGAAATTGATCCACAGAAGGGCGAATTACGGCATCTTTCCACGGCATTAAAATGGTGAATTTTGATATACTCTCAAGAACAAATGATTTTCCACTTGTTTCAGTGAGCAACGGATGCCCATCGCGGACAAACAGGCCAATTTCTTCAGTATAGAGATGCTCAAAACTAAGGCCTAACATTCTGTTAGGTAGCGTAAGCCGGCCGACGACCAAATCAAGATCACCAAGTTGTAGCTGAGACATTAAAACAGTATTTTCACCGGTTATAATCTCTATTATCGTATCATTGTCATGCTGCTTGAACGAATGGATAGCATTGGGGAGCACCTTGGCTAATACGGTTGGGAGTGCGCCGATTCTGATTTTAAATCCACCCGCTGAGCGCGCCTGCGCGATTAAATCCACTCCCTGTTTCAGCGATGAGATACTAGCGCCTGCATAGCGTTGAAACACCTCTCCATAGCCAGACAAACGAATACCACGTCCTAATGGTTCGAAGAGCTTTACACCTAGCTCATCTTCTAACTCACGTAGCGCTTTGGAGACAGCAGGTTGTGAAATCGATAAGTTTTGGGCCGCTTTGCCAACACTTTGTTGTTTGGCAGTTTCCAAGAAGCACAACAGATGGCGGTATTTTATGCGTGAGTTTGTTAATGGCATGAAACAACATATATCGATTTAGTTATGAATCATTCTAAAAAGTTCATTATACATAACTAAATTGATAATGGCATTGTGAGTTTAGGAGAAGCTCTATGCCATTTATTCACGCGAATGATATTACAATTCATTATTCAGACGAAGGAGACACATCGGCTCCCGCAATTGTATTTTCCAACTCGCTTGGTACAGATTTTCGCATTTGGGACGCTGTTATCGCGCAGCTGAATTCATTGAAACTGAACACGCGTTTTATCCGCTACGATAAGCGCGGTCATGGTCTTTCCGATGCAACCCCTCAGCCCTATAGTATGGATCAGCATGTAGATGATCTCATCTCTCTGCTTGATATTTTGAATGTCAAAGATGCAGTTCTGGTCGGCTTGTCAGTAGGCGGCATGATCGTTCAGGGCGTTTATGGCAAGCGTCCTGATCTTGTTCGCGCCCTGGTTCTTTCCGATACTGGCCATAAAATTGGCGAGGCAAGCATGTGGAATGACCGCATCAATGCGGTCAATGATGGTGGCATTGAAGTACTCGAAACATCTATTCTGGAACGTTGGTTTTCTGAAAGCTATCGTAAGGCCGACAATCCTGATTTTCTTGGCTATCGTAATATGTTGTTGCGCACTCCCCTTGATGGTTATTGCGGCACAAGTGCAGCCTTGAGAGACGCCGATTATACAGAAATAGCAAAATCAATATCGATTCCAACCATGTTGCTAGTGGGTTCCAATGACGGTTCAACCCCACCGGAAATGATGGCTATCACTCATGAGCTCATTGCAAACTCACGCTTTGAGATCATTGACGGCCCGGGCCATCTACCCTGCATTGAAGCGCCGGATGAAACCGCTCGCTTGTTACTTGATTTCTATAAGGGACTATAATTTTGAAGAAAGTATTAGAAAAATCAGAGCACTATAAAACCGGAATGTCCACTCGCCGTTCGGTTCTCGGCGATGAGCATGTAGATCGTGCTTTGGGCAATATCACTGAATTTGACGCGACCTTTCAGGAATTTATCACCGAAGGAGCGTGGGGTTCTGTTTGGTCAAGCGAGCATTGGAGCAAGCGCGAACGCTCAATGGTAACCATCGCATTACTAGCAGCACTCGGGCATGACGAGGAAGTCGCTATGCATGTAAGGGCCTCAGTAAATACAGGTGCAACAATTGAAGATATTCGTGAAGCCATGATGCATGTGGCTGTTTACGCAGGCGTGCCTGCAGCTAATAGCGCAATCAAAATCGTGAAGAAAACTTATGGGGAAATGGGCATTGATCTCAACAAGGTTGGAGGAACTAAATGAAGTCTAATCAAAAACCAGTATCGGGGAGTTACTTCCCACGTGATCGTGTGCGTCAGCCCGATGCCTACACCCCGTGTTATAAAACCAGCGTAGTACGATCGCCGCACAAAGCGCTGATTTCCATGAATAACACGTTGAGCGAGATTACCGGTCCGGTATTCGGCCACTCAATGCTGGGTGATCTCGATAACGATATGATGACCAATTACGCCGCTCCCGGCGAAACCGCTATCGGCCAGCGCATCATTGTGCATGGACGCGTTTTGGATGAAAACGGCAACGGTGTTCCTGATTGCTTACTTGAAGTTTGGCAAGCCAATTCAGGCGGCAGATATCGCCATGCCAAGGAAACCTATGTTGCTGCGCTTGATGCAAATTTTGGCGGTTGCGGTCGGTGCATCACCGATGACAACGGCTATTATATCTTTCGTACCATCAAGCCCGGAGCGTATCCCTGGCCAAACGGGCCAAATGATTGGCGTCCAGCCCATATCCACTTCTCATTGTTCGGACATGCATTTGCACAACGATTGATTACACAGATGTATTTTGAAGGTGATCCAATGATCCCTCATTGTCCAATCCTCCGCACAATTACTGATCAAAACGCGATCAATGATCTGATTGCGCCGATTGATCTGGCAAACACAATCCCGATGGATGCCCGGGCTTATAAATTTGACATTGTATTACGAGGGCGCCGCTCCACAATGTTTGAAAATCGTATGGAGGGTAATTAAAATGGCCCAGAAATTGAACTTCTTAAAGGAGTCCGCTTCGCAAACCGCCGGTCCCTACGTGCATATCGGTTGCGTACCAAATTTTTGCGGCATTGAGGGCGTTTATCCTGAAGATCTTGGATCGCGCATGATCAATGACAAAACAGAAGGCGAGCGTATCACCATTCGCGGTAAAGTTTTCGATGGCACCGGCACTGTGTTGAAAGACGTCATGCTTGAGATTTGGCAGGCAGATCACAAAGGCCTTTATCCAGCAGTCAATGAATTTCGAGGCGTTGCTGATGCTAATTTTATCGGTTGGGGACGTTCCCCTGGTGATTATACAAGCGGTGAATATGTGTTTGAAACCATCAAACCAGGCATTGTTCCTTTCATAGACGGCAAACCGATGGCACCACATATCACCTTCTGGATTGTGGCAAGAGGCATCAATATAGGGCTTCACACCCGCATGTATTTCCCTGAGGAAAAAGAAGCAAATGCGGCTGATCCAGTGCTCGCGCGCATTGAACATAAGGTGCGCATTCCAACCCTTATTGCCGAAAGAACGGGAGATGGTGAATACACATTCGACATTGTCCTACAAGGTGATAATGAAACCGTATTTTTTGACATCTAACGAAAGCTAAACATGTCGGATAAGTTCATGTCACTGCAAGACGCGGTGGCCAAATATATTAAAGATGGGCAGCTGATTGCGCTCGAGGGATTCACTCATTTGATCCCTCATGCGGCTGCCCATGAAATCATTCGCCAGGGCCGCAGAGACCTTACGGCAATCCGTATGACACCTGATATCATTTATGATCAAATGGTCGGTATGGGTTGTATCAAAAAGCTCATATTCTCCTTCATGGGAAATCCAGGCGTAGGTCTGTTGAAACGAGTCCGCGATTCCATTGAGCACGAATACCCTTCCGCCATCACTTATGAAGAATATTCCCACAGTGCTATGGCCAATGCATATGAAGCAGGTGCCGCCGGATTGCCTTGCGCCATTTTCAGGGGTTTTCTTGGTGCTGAACTTGCCAAGGTAAATCCGAATATCAAACACGTGATTTGTCCGTTTACCGGCGAAAAACTGGCGGCGGTTCCCTCGGTACAACCGGAAGTTTCTGTCATCCATGCACAACGTGCGAATAAACGCGGTGAAGTATTGATCGAAGGCATTATCGGCGTTCAAAAAGAAGCCGTCCTTGCTGCCCAAAAAGCCATAGTGACTGTTGAAGAAATTGTCGATGATTTCGACGACATGCATCCCAATACATGCATCCTGCCTCATTTTGTAGTGGATGCAATTTGTGTAGTACCGGGCGGAGCGCATCCGTCTTACAGCCACAATTATTATCAGCGCGATAACGCTGCCTATAAAGAATGGGCGGCAATCTCTGCTGATCGAGATTTATTTGCAAAATGGATGGAAGACAATGTCATGAGTGTCGGCCCGGAAGTTTTTGAAGGCCGCGTGGCCCATTTAAGAGGAGCAAAATAATGGTTGAATTTACTCCTGACGAAATGATGACGATCGCTGCATCCCGCTTGCTGACCAACGATGATGTATGTTTCGTTGGCATCGGCGCACCCTCCGCTGCTTGCAATGTAGCGCGGCTGACTCATGCACCTGATATTACACTGATATATGAATCTGGCACCCTTGGAACAGCGCCGAACGTACTGCCTCTATCCATTGGTGATGGTGAACTTTGCGATACAGCAGTTACGACTGTCTCCGTGCCGGAAATGTTCCGGTACTGGTTGCAGGGCGGCCACGTTACCGTTGGCTTTCTGGGCGCTGCCCAAATCGATAAGTTTGGCAATCTCAACACTACGGTGATTGGCGATTATCACAATCCCAAAATACGCTTACCTGGTGGTGGCGGGGCTCCGGAAATTGCAACCTCTGCCCATCAGGTATTCATCACCTCCAAGCAAGCTTTGCGTGGCATGGTGGAAGCGGTAGATTTTTACACTTCCCTTGGCCATGGCACTGGTGGCAACGATCGCGAGGACACTTATGGCGTTAAAACCAAGGGGCCAACCGTGCTGATCACCGATCTAGCGGTTTGGAAACCCGACCCAGAAACCAAAGAATTCACCGTCGTTTCAATCCATGAAGGCGTAACCCGCGACGATTTGCAGGCTACCTGCGGATGGTCTATAAAATACGCACAAGATGTACGTGAAACACCGGTCCCAACCGAATTGGAACTCAACACTTTGCGTGATCTCCAGTCTCGTACGGCCATCGCCCATTCTTTATAAGCAGCGTTATCGAGCTGATAAAAATTGATAGCTCCTGATATTAGGAAACAAAAATGGCAGAAGCATTTATTTGCGACTATATCCGTACTCCCATTGGCCGCTTCGGTGGATCATTAGCCCATGTACGCCCCGATGATTTGGGTGCGGTTCCACTCAAAGCACTTCAAGACCGCAACCCCAATGCAGATTGGGCCGCCCTTGATGATCTCCATTATGGTTGCGTCAATCAGGCTGGCGAAGACAATCGCAATGTCGGTCGCATGTCGCTTCTTCTGGCAGGACTTCCAGAGACCGTTTCGGCTAATACCATCAACCGCCTTTGTGGTTCGGGAATGGATGCCATCATGATCGCAGCGCGCGGGATCAAAGCTGGCGAAATCGACTTTGCTATCGCAGGCGGCGTTGAAAGCATGTCGCGTTCACCCTTTGTCATGCCCAAGGCAAATACAGCATTTTCCAGAGCCGCCGAAATTCACGACACAACAATCGGTTGGCGTTTCATCAATCCGTTGATGAAAAGAATGTACGGAGTGGATTCAATGCCCGACACTGCGGAGAACGTGGCCGAAGAGTTTAATATTTCTCGCGAAGACCAAGATGCTTTTGCTGCTCGTTCTCAGGCCAAAGCAGGGGCTGCAATCGATAGCGGCAGACTGGCTAAGGAAATCACATCAGTCACCATACCGCAACGCAAAGGCGATCCAATCGTCGTCAGCGTTGATGAACATCCACGTCCTGGCACAACTGCCGAGAAACTTGCCAAATTGCCAACGCCTTTCCGCGACGGTGGCACAGTCACTGCAGGCAATGCATCCGGTGTTAATGATGGTGCCGCAGCACTGATTATTGCCTCTGAAGATGCAATTAAAAAACATGGGCTCACACCGATTGCCAGAATTCTTGGCGGAGCAACTGCAGGCGTCGCACCGCGCATTATGGGCTTTGGACCGGCGCCGGCAACTCACAAGTTATGTGCCCGTCTCAACATGAAACCTACGGACTTCGATGTGGTGGAACTCAACGAGGCTTTCGCAGCACAAGGCCTCGCAACCTTGCGGGACCTTGGTATTGCCGATGATGCGGAACACGTGAATCCCAATGGCGGCGCAATCGCACTCGGGCACCCTCTTGGAGCATCTGGCGCAAGGATCACTGGGACAGCTGCACTTGAATTGTTAGAGCGCGGATCAAAATTTGCACTTGCCACTATGTGCATTGGGGTTGGACAGGGCATCGCCATTGCCATCGAGGCCGTTTAGCCATGAGCAGCTCAGTTTTCAATCATCCTTTTCTTTCTGGCTTGCTGGGTGACGAAGAATTAGAACCGTATTTCTCTGCCGAAAACGACATTTCCGCTATGCTCCACTTTGAAAGTGCGCTTGCACTCGGGCTTGCGGATGCAGAACTGGTCAGCAAAGATATTGCCAATTCGGCAACTGCAAAAATCAAAGATTTCACACCAGACTTGGATGTGTTGAAAGCGGCCACCGCGCGCGATGGTGTGGTCGTCCCCGACCTAGTGCGTCAATTGCGTGCTCATTGTGGTGACAGCGAAGGAGCCGTACATTTCGGTGCCACCAGTCAAGATGTGGTTGATACAAGTCTGATCTTGCGATTGTTTCCATGCCTGGAAATATTAGAAACTCGTTTGATTTCCATCGACACAATTTTTCAAATTCTCATCGATAAGCACGGCGAAAAACCCTTGATGGGGCGCACAAGAATGCAAGCGGCTTTGCCTTTGACAGTTGCCGATCGAATATCCAACTGGCGCAGTCCCCTCAGCACTCATCTTGTTCGTTTGGATGAAATCAAACCTCGCTTGTTGCAGGGGCAATTTGGCGGCGCGGTGGGAACGCTCAACAAATTGGGAGACAAAGCCACTATCGTGCGCAAACGACTTGCCCGAGAATTGTCACTCGAATTTACTGATAGTAACTGGCACACAAGGCGCGATGGGCTTGTTGAATTTTCTAACTGGCTATCAATGCTGTCGGGTTCGATAGGAAAAATCGGTAAAGATATTGTGCTGATGAACCAGAACGAATTTGAAGAAATCAAGCTTTCCGATGTGGGTGGATCCTCGGCAATGCCTCACAAGAAAAACCCAGTAAAGGCCGAAACTCTGATGTCACTTGCAAGATTTAATGCAACTCAAATATCGGCGATGCATCATACTCTACTGCACGAACAAGAGCGTTCAGGTGCTGCCTGGACTTTAGAATGGATGGTGCTCCCTCAAATGATCATAACTACGGGAAACTCTCTCGGCACCTTACGTGACCTACTAAATAGTATAGATCAGCTCGGAAAATAACGCCTAACAATAAGTTGGCGCCAACATTTACTTGACCCTATTCCATAATAAAATGCCGCCCACTAACCGGGGCGGCATTCTTTAAATCACAAACTATCGACAATTGTTCCCAGAGTATTTGAATACCAGAGACAATCAGCATATCGATGAAATATCCTAGTCAGAGGATATGTTAATGTGAATGTTTTTTTCTTGGGTGAAACATAAAAGCTCATCGATACCTTCTTCTCGCCCAATTCCTGATTGCTTGACTCCACCAAACGGTGCGCCCAGAAAATGTTTGGCTACTTCATTTATCCACACGAAGCCGACTTCGACTTTTGCAGAAATCTGATGCGCCTTACTCACATTCTGTGTCCAGATTGAACAGGTTAATCCATATTCTAATGAATTAACTTCATCCAACATTTCTTTTTCATCAGACCATTTTCGAATAGCCAAAACCGGTCCAAATATCTCCTCTGAAGCAATCCGCATTTCTGGTTCGACGTTTTTAAAAATTGTTGGTTCGATGTAGTGGCCTTGCTCAAGATCGGGTGAAGAAGCCGCTTTGCCACCCGTTACAACTTCAGCACCTTCTGATTTAGCACTGTCAATAAAAGTCATGACGCGGTCAAAATGCTGCTTGCTGACTAACGCACCCATTGTGGTACTTGGTTTCGTAGGTATTCCAGGTTTAAAGTTGGAGACAGCATCTGGCAACAAGCGAACAACAGCATCATGTATATCATCATGCAAGAATGCTCGGCTCGTCGATCCACATGATTGACCACACCAGGAAAAATTCATCCCTTCCACTATCGCTTTAGCGATTTTCTCCGGAGCAGTATCAGGGAATGCGATAAGAGCATTCTTGCCACCTAATTCCAAAAGTACAGGCTTGATGGTCTCACTAGCTGCGCGCATAACAGCACGTCCAGCAGCAATTGACCCGATGAGAGTTACTTTGGCCACATCTTTGTGAGCCGCCAAAGCTGCGCCGGCTTCAACCCCACCTGGTACTACGTTAAAAACCCCTGCTGGTAAAAGTCCGTCAATTAATTCGGCTAAGCGAAACGTAGATAGAGGAGCTTGAGTTGGAGGTTTAATAATCACGGAATTGCCAGCTGCAAGTGGTGCCGCCATTTTCCCTCCGCAAAACATAAACGGATGATTGTAGGCAAGAATTCTTGCCACGACCCCAAGCGGCTGACGAATGGAAAAATTAACTGCATTAGGGCCCATCGGAATGGATGACCCTTTCATCTCCGTAACAAGGCCAGCAAAGAATTCCATTTGTGCTGCAGCAATATTCGCGTCTCCCAGCATTTCTTTTACCGGGTTACCACAGTTGGCGGAATCGATTGTCGCTAACTCCTTAGCGTTTGCGCGCAAAATTACGGCAATTTCTTTCAGTATACGGGCACGTTCAAGTGGTGGGACATCTCTCCATTCAAGAAATCCAATACGTGCAGCAGCAACGACTTTATCGACATCCGATGCACGTGCATCTGCTACTTTTCCCAAAACGGTTCCCCGCCCGGGATTATAGGTTTCGATATAATTTCCGTCTAATGGCTCATGCCAAGCATTTCCATAATATAAAGAAAAATTGTCTGGCAACCTTGGTTCCCAGTTTTCGTTCTCGGATGGTGTTGTCATTTTGGGTATCTATCAACTCATATTAATAAAATTAGCTATCTAATATTATTAATAGTACGGAATGATTTTGTCCAGCCTAATAAGCCAGTATTAAGTATTTAAGATAACCCCTGAGCTGAAATAAATTGAGGCACTTGACTAAACAATTACCCCTTCGAGATCTGTAATATGCACTTCAGTTTACGAATGGGTTTGAGCGGTTCTGGTGATTTTGTTTTTCGGTTGACATTATAATTAGATATCTAAATAAATAACCTTCAGAAACAATATTTTATGGGGGATGATATGGTTGGACAAAAAGTGGAACGACCCATGATTGGGGCTGAAATTAAAGAGGAATGGGGAAGCGACCTTATTGCAAAGATGCTCCAACATTTGGATGTCCAATATGTTGCACTTAATCCTGGCTCAAGTTTTCGTGGTCTTCATGACAGCCTTGTAAATTACCTTGGCAACGAAAATCCGCAATTACTGCTCTGTTTACACGAAGAACATACAGTAGCAATTGCCCATGGCTGGGCCAAAGTCACTGAAAAACCAATGGCCGTTATCGTTCATAGCAATGTGGGACTTATGCATGCATCAATGGCGATTTACAATGCCTGGTGTGACAGAGTTCCTGTGTTGATATTTGGTGCAACGGGTCCGATTGATGCCAATCTTCGAAGACCCTGGATCGACTGGATACACACTTCTCGCGATCAGGCAGCCATCGTTCGTCCCTACGTAAAGTGGGATGATCAGCCAACGTCGCTTGAAGCGTCCCTTGAAAGCATGCTCCGCAGTTCTATCATCGCTAATACAGCGCCTAAGGGACCCGTATATGTTGCTTTTGATGTTACGGTTCAAGAAGAGCAGTTAGATGACAAAGTATCAATTCCACAATTAGATCGCTATCAGTTGCCTGAGCCAACAGCGCCTTCTGCATCAGCGATAAAAAAATCTATA
The DNA here is from genome assembly GCA_021775475.1 of Hyphomicrobiales bacterium. Taxonomy (GTDB): domain Bacteria; phylum Pseudomonadota; class Alphaproteobacteria; order Rhizobiales; family JAJFHR01; genus JAJFHR01. The sequence goes on along the minus strand of JAJFHS010000034.1, from coordinate 16,538 downwards.
AAATTATTAGACGCATCAATAAGCCCTGTTTTTTTAATGGGGCGGGTGTCACGCGGGACCAAAGAATGGGCGCGTCGAGTTGCACTTGCAGAACACTATAAGGCCAACGTTATCACCGATATAAAAGTTGGTGCCGCCTTCCCTACTGATCATACTCTGCACGCTGGCCACCCTAGTTTCTTCCTTTCGCCGGACAGTGCAAAAACAATTGCAAACGCAGATTTAATAATCAGCTTCGACTGGGTCGATTTAGCCGGAACTTTGAAGCAGGCGGGACAATTGGAATCGAATGTAAAGATTATCCAAATCACCATCGATCACCATATTCATAACGGATGGAGTTTTGATCACCAAGCATTGGCACCAGCGGATTTACATTTAGCCTCTGAACCAGACACTGTAATTGGCTTATTGTGCGAACATCTAAATATTCATGGCAAAGAAATGCCCGACAACCTACCTACCTGCCCTGCCTTCAAAATCAATGAGAGGAGCGATGAGCTCGATACCAAAAACCTTTCGGCATCAATTGGTGAAGGATTGGCGGGTGAAACAGTTTGTCTCGTGCGTCTGCCCTTAGGTTGGATTGGTGAATCATGGCATTTCAGGCATCCGTTGGATTACCTGGGTTATGATGGTGGTGCTGGAATAGGTTCTGGCCCTGGCATGTTGGTTGGAGCAGCACTCGCATTGCGCGGTGGCAAACGTTTGCCTGTCGCGGTCCTTGGGGATGGTGATTACATGATGGGCGTTTCCGCTCTTTGGACGGCTGCACGCTACCGTATTCCATTTCTTGCAATCATCGCCAATAACCGTTCTTTTTACAACGATGAGATACACCAGGAAAAAGTAGCTGACGAGCGCCAACGGCCATCTGAAAACAAGTGGATTGGGCAACATATTGGCGGACCTGATATTGATTTAAACGCAATTGCCAAAGCCCAGGGATTGATGACCCTAGGGCCGGCAAAGAATGTCGGGGAACTCGCTGATCTTGTTCGCAAAGCCGTAAAGCTTGTCCATGCCGGGCAAACAGTCGTCATAGACGCCCAAATCAATCCGGGTTACGACAAGTCAATGTCTGCAGGAATGACGCGGAAAGCTGGCGAAACTGCCTAACAGCAAAAACACCTATTCAATATTATTTGCAGGCAATTATCTAGAACAGTTCTTTGCTGAAAATATCTACTGATATTCACATTACCAAGAATAATGGTGCTTGCAATAAAGCCACTCGAAACAACATGTCGTTTTCTCTGGCAGCCAAGGTCGCTAAGTCTGAGTGTCTCGGGAACTATTAAATTGGGGTGATGCTATAAGCATCACCCCATTCCTCCAGCAGAGCTGGTGGTAAAGAGAGGGTAGAATTTCACTCATTTCAACACCCGCAAACCCAAGTCAAATATTTGGCTTCATCACGATCGGGTTGATCAACTATGAAATGATCGCTTCGAAATTCTATTTCTCTTGGGAGATTTATTTTATCTTCCGACGCTCCTTAATTATTGTTCTACTGATTAAAGCTATTCCGACAATAATTCCTGGGATCGCAATGGTGAATGTAGGTGCCACAGATGCAATTGCCACACCGACCAAAACAGCCCGTTGTAGTATATTTACTCGCTCTGTGAATGTTCCTTCTACAGCCACCGAAAGAGCAATGGTGCCTACTAATCCTCCAACGATCGCGACCAGGATCATGGAAACATCCCCCTGACCGATAATTGCCGGATTCCACACAAAGACGAACGGAACAAAGAAACCCACTGATGCCAATTTCATTGCATCAAGCGCTATTTTAAACGGATCTTCTCTGGCTATCGCGGCGGCTGCTAATGCTGCCACAGCAATAGGGGGTGTTAGGGCGGAGAGAATAGCGAAATAGAGAAGGAACATATGCGCTTGAAGGAGCGGGACACCAATTTGCGATAACGCTGGAGCTACTAATACAGCCCCCAGGATATAGGCGCTCGGAGTAGGCATTCCCAACCCTAAAACAATTGTTACCAGAGCCGCCAGTACGAGTGTGAGCAACACATCCGCTCCACTGAGAACCATGATTACATTCGCGGCTTTCATACCTAAACCAGTCATTGAGAGCCCTCCGATTACAAGGCCGGCTGCGGCGCAGGCCCCAGAGACAGGCAATATACGGAGTGTTGTTTCTCCTAGGGCTTCGGTAATTCGCCAAAGCGACATGCGTGTTCGTGGCAGGATCGCACATGCTGCTACAACTGATGCAGCACCAACTCCAGCCGTGATTAAAGGTGAAAAGCCCGATATCAAAGCGCTGACCATAACAGTGATCGGAATAAGAAACATCCAACCCGATGCAAATGTCTGACCAAGCTTGGGAACATCGTTATAAGGTTTCAAATCATCTTTGACGGCTCTAAAATGAACTTGGGCAAATACACCAACGTAATAAAGAATGGCAGGGATTAGGGCTGCATAAACCACCGAACGATATTGAATGCCAGTATACTCTGCCAATATAAATGCAGCTGAGCCCATTATCGGTGGCATAGCACTGCCTCCGGTAGAAGCTGCTACTTCAACAGCTCCTGCAAAGCGTGCCGAATAGCCAAGCCGCTTCATTATAGGAATGGTAATGGAACCTGTTGCGACAACATCGGACGTAGGACTACCTGACATTGTTCCATAAAGCCCTGAAGAGATGACAGCGATCTTGGCCGGACCTCCTCTGCTTTTGCCGGTTAGAGAAGCAGCCAGGTCGAAGAAAAACTCGCCCCCTCCAGCGAAGGACAGCAACGTCCCGAAAAGTACAAAAAGAAAAACGTAGCTGGCCACAACCTGGACCGGCACTCCAAACACACCGTCGGTAGTAAAAATTAGCAATTCAAGCAAATAAGTGTAGCCAATATCTCCATGCCCGAAAGGTGCCGGCAAAACATCTCCGAAAAGATTATAGATCATAAACAACAGAACTATGCACGTTAGCCCGGCTCCGGTAGTCCGACGCATCGCTTCTAGCGTTAAAGCTAGGAGTATCGATCCAAACACGAATTGTGCCGTTGTCAGTTCATCGAGTAATGTGATCCTGCTAGAAATTATTTCGGCATTTACAAAAAAATAAATACCCGATGTTATGGAAGCGGCACTTAAAATCCAATCAAGTACATTTGGTTTCTCGGAAGAATTTGGAGTAGCTCCAACCACAAGAAACAACATCGAAAACAGTATGCTTAGAAACAAAATACCCGTTACGAGCCTGTCTAAAATAATAAATAGATTTCCATATATGACCCCAACTGCAAATAATGCTGCTATCACAATTAGAATTTTATGTTCACTGGCCGCAAACGTACGTTTGCGACCAGTTTTAACAAGACTGCCGATCATTTAATCAAACCTGCCTCACGGAAAGCACGTTCGGCACCTGGATGGAAAGGCAACACCCGTTGACTAGCCAGCAGTTCGAGGTTCAATTTAGCCATAGATTTATGAACTGCTCTTACCTCGTCGATATTATCAATCAGAGCTTTGGTCAGATCATAAATAACTTCCTCTTTCATGCCCTTTCTTGTCACGAGTAGCGCACCGAGTGCAGAAGTATTAATTTCCTTCGGCTGCTTGCTGTAGCTCCCTCCGGGAATAGTGAAAGTTTGTGTTCCAAATTTTTCGTTGGTTGCGGCAATTACTTTTTCCGGTATGGAAAGTAAGATGACATCGGTTTTTTCATCGATTGCACGAAACGAGCTATGTAATACAAAGACGCCATTTGTTACGACATCAATTCGTCCATCCTGCAAAAGACCAGCCTGATCGTTGGCACCGGCTCTTACTATCACGCCTCCATTAGCTTTTACGGATTTTTCGGTTATGCCAACCTGCTCCAACATAAAAAGAGCCACATTGTTGGTAATATTCCCCGCTCGGTTAACACCGATACGAAGAGCAACCTTAGCCTTCGCAAGATCATCTAAGCTGACAATACCATATTTGTCGGCAATGGATTTTGACAAGAAAAAGTGCATTGGTGCCCAATTATAAATATAGCCTATGCCACGCATATTTGTAACGGGAGTTTTGAAAGGTTTCTCTCCTGCCGTCGCTATTTTTATCTCAGCATTATGAACAATAGCTATATCGGCTTTTTGTTTTGAAAGAAGACCGATATTAGCTAAACCACCTCCCGTCGCTTGATAGGTGATGACAGAACTAGCATCAGATTTTTTAGCCGCACGGTCCATGCCCGCTCCTAATAACGACCAAAGACCACCAGGATTTCCGCCTGAAAGATTAAGTTCAAGCGGTTCAGCATGCGCTAACCCACTTGTAAAAATGAGCCCTATTGAGAGGGCTATATGGGATAATTTCATTGTATTTCCTCCGTGAAAATAAATTTGTTTTTCAGTTTTTTATCCATCTCGAACGCGAATATTCTTTTTCGGTAAGCTAATAAAACCGCTTAATTCTCATCCCAATTACCGGGGTAATTACCAAGTAATCCGATAATTGAACATCCGACTTTGCCAAGACTTTTTTCTGGTTCACATGCTGAATATTTCCCGAGACGAACGTCCTATGTTTGGTAGATTTCCAAAAATAGTTGGGTAATAGGAAATTTTCAGTACCAGCACCATTCACAAATGAGAAGGCGAATAAACTCATCAAGCTTATTCAAATTATCGGTGATATATGGATTTTAATTGTTTCACTCAAGTCTTTCCCCTCCCCAGGATTCGAGCGATTTTGTACTCAATATGCGATCTTAATATCGCTTTATCTTAGATATCTAAGATGATTGTAAAGTTGAAGTCAATAACTTATTAGATATCTTAGTTTATTATGTGATATGCGCGCAGGATGGCTGCAAATGCATCAAATGCATCAAATGCACGAAAAGCAGTCGCAGCCAAACTCCTGAGCGATAGAAAATTCCCTACCCGTGAAAGGGCTGAAAATTATAGAAATTACTCCGCTGCCTGTCTTGACTCATTATCTACGAGAGTTCGCCAATCGGCTGTCTTTGCAAACACTCCTTGCACAGACTCAATAACAGCTTGGGGGATCCTGTTGTCTTCAGTTCCAATCGCTTTACCACCACCCGCAACATTGTGCGCCGCGTCTACCATAAGTCGACGGAATTCCACTATTGCAAGATCAGATGCACCCAACATATCTTGTGTACGATCCGCTATTTTACCCATGCTGACCCACATAGCGATATCCTGATTTGGAATACCAGGAATACCGGTGAAATTGCCCAACTTCATGGCTTGTCGATCTTGCAGAAAATTATTTTCCCTCGTCCGAATGGGCTCCCATTGCTCATTTAGGTCAATGCCTTTCTGTGAGTGAGCAAACTTTCGCCACTCTTCAGTCGATGGACGAGATTCTCCTCCCCAAGCAATAAAATGAAACGCCGTTGTTTCATCGTCGATTGGAACAATAACACTCGCAACGTTGTATGAAGTGTTAGGTGGAATCAGAGAATAATAGGGTGCAACGAACTCCGTAATTCTAAGGTAATCATGAGTGGAAGAATTTTTGATAGGAGTACGTATTGCAGCATAATGGAACCCGTAGCTCGTTGTCTGGGTCTCCATTCTTGGAGATTTATCAGTCGACGGTCTGTACCAGGCCTTACTATCGGCTCCTGCACTTTCTACACGCGCTGGTATCATATCCGATGAATGCAAACTCGACGAATGAGCGCTATCAATCTGCCCCTCATGAATTTGCGCCCAATTACACGGAATGCGGATTTTTAAAATTGATACCGGTGTATCTTCTGTTGGAGCAAATGCTGGTGGATCGAAATCGGGCATAGCCTCTTTCTCACCCAACCAGGCCCAGACAAATCCACCCCACTCCTTAATAGGATACGCACGATGTTTGACTTTGCCCATAAGAGGGCTTTCATCTGGTTCCGATGACATCGCCACAACTTTGCCATCCACATCCATTTTCCAGCCGTGGTAAAGGCAACGCAAGCCACACTCCTCGTTTCTTCCAAAAACGAGTGACGCTTTTCTATGCGGACACAACTCATCAAGAAGGCCAACTTTTCCGTTGGTATTCCGGAATGCTACATAACGCTCACCGAGAGCTTCGACCAATAACGGCGTGCCATCATTTTCCAGCACCTCTTCAATCAGACAGACTGGCGTCCAATGCTGCTTCATCAACTGCCCCATTGGGGCATTATTCTCAACCAGAGTAAGCAAGTCATTTTCTTCGTAGGTAAGCATCTGCTGTCCTTTCAATATATTTAGATATCTAATTTAAAATAATTCCAATCATATGTCGACCCATAAAAAAGTAATATTTTAGATATCTAAATTTTTGACAAACGCTGCGTAGATGGCTATGAGAATAGCTTTGCACGAGGACTTATTTATGACATCTGCTTCAGATCTGATGCAGGCAAAAGTAATTAAAAAGCGGATGTTAACTCCGAGCGTTTGTGAATTTACTCTTGCTGTGGGTGATGAAAATCTATCCTCATTTGACCCTGGCTCTCATATCACCGTTGAGACCCCGTCGGGTGCTATGCGTCGATATTCTCTTGTTAATGATGGGCAAAACAATCCGGATAACTATGTCATTGCTATTAAGCGTGAAGCGGATTCGCGGGGAGGTTCAATATCGATGCATGACCAAACTGAGGAAGGAAGTACGCTGAAATTTTCTGCTCCTGAAAATACATTTCCACTTAAGGAAGCACCTGAATATCTGCTTATTGCAGGTGGTATCGGTATCACACCTATCTATTCCATGGCTCAACATCTTGCAAATCAGGGAAAACCTTTTCGAATTATTTATTGTTCGAGAAGTGCTGAGGAAAGCCCATACCTAACCGAATTAGGAGATATGTTCAGCGACCAATTGACAGCAAGTCATACAGAAGGGGTTTCAGAAAATAGGTTTGATTTTTGGGATTATTTTGCAGAGGTCAAAAATATACATGTTTATTGCTGTGGACCCAAACCTCTCGTGGAAGAAATTAAGGCCATATCTGGACATTGGCCTGAAGGACGGGTGAATTTTGAAAATTTTAAACCCGTCGAGGTAACCCGCGCCGATGATGTCGCATTTGAAGTGACGTTGCAAAAATCCAATCAGACAATAACCGTACCTGCTGACCGTTCTATTCTCGAGGCAATCAGAGAAGCAGGCATCAAGACGACGAGTTCTTGTGAAAGCGGAACATGTGGCTCGTGCAAGAGCAGGTTAGTCGAAGGTGATGTGGATCACCGAGACATGGTTCTGATGGAGGACGAAAAAGCGGATCATATAATGATTTGCGTATCACGCCCAAACACAGGGGATTTGACCATTGACCTGTGAACCTGTTCGGATAGGCATTGTAGGCCTTGGTCGCGCATTCATGTTGACGTTGCCAGCTCTAAGAATTGACAAAAGAATTCAGTTAGTAGCAGCGTGCGCTCCTCGTCCGGAATCCCGCACAGCATTTCAAACCGAATTCGGCGGGCGGACATATGACAATATTACGGACATATGTGAAGACGAAAATGTAGAAGTTTTGTACATCGCAACTCCGCATCAATTCCATGCTGAACATGTAATAGCCGCTGCGGAAAGCGGCAAACACATTTTGGTAGATAAACCACTTGCCATTTCAATGAAGGATGGCGAGGAAATGGTTGTTGCATGTGAAAGATCAAATGTTCATTTGATTGTTGGCCCCAGTCATAGTTTTGATGTACCCGTCGCACAAGCTCGCACATTGATTGACAGTGGAGAATTAGGGGCTGTGCGCATGATTAATGCACTGAATTACACCGACTTTCTTTACCGCCCCAGACGGCCCGAGGAACTAAAAACCAATGAAGGTGGCGGGGTCATTTTTAGCCAAGCAGTGCATCAAATTGACATTGTACGTTTACTTGCAGGTGGAATGGGCAAACAAGTATCGGCAATGACCGGTAATTGGGATTCTGCGCGCCCGACGGAGGGAGCATATTCCGCTCTTGTTGGTTTCGCAAATGGGGTATTCGCCTCTATTACATATTCGGGATATGCACATTTTGACAGTGACGAATGGATGGATAGCGTTAACGAGCTGGGACACGATAAAATACCTGAAAGCTATGGTGGTGCACGTAGAACACTTAAGTCTGTCAAATCATCTCAAGCCGAGACTGAATTGAAACAAACCCGTGCCTTTGGTGGGGACTCTATCATTTTAGCCCCAACCCATCACGAGCATTTTGGTCCGATAATTGTCTCTTGCGAACTTGGTGATATTCGGCTCACGCCAGATGGTATTTGGGTATACAAAAATGAAGAACGCCGTTTCGAACCTGCGCCAGCAGTTCCAAATCCACGAACACCTGTAATTGATGCTCTCGTCAATGCTGTCAGAAATAATAAGCCACCAATACAGACTGGGCGCTGGGGATTAGCAAGCCTGGAAATCTGTCATGCCATTCTGGCTTCTGCGGCTGATGCAGAATCCATCTCACTTCATAAACAAATATCTATATAAACCAAGAGGGATTCATAATGAGTAATTTAAAACTTTCAATTGCAATGGGTGATTACGACCGAACCAGGGCTATCGTAGATGGCAGGGTCAAAATTGACGGTGTTGACCCCACATGTATGCTACTCTCACCAGAGGAAATGTTCTTCAGAGCATTTCGACATCAAGCCTTTGATATCAGCGAATTATCGTTATCCTCATATTCAATATCAGTAGCCAGTGGAGATCCTCACTACGTGGCTATACCGGTGTTCCTAAGCCGTGCTTTTCGCCATACCTCCATTTACATCCGAAATGACAAAGGTATTGAAAAACCAGAAGATCTTAAAGGCAAAAGGATTGGTATCGCAGAATATCAATTGTCGGCCAATGTTTGGGCTCGAGGAATTCTCGAAGATGATTTTGGCGTAAAGTCCTCAGATATTATTTGGGTGCGTGGAGGAATGGATACAGCTGGCCGTCCCGAAAAAATCAAAGTAAAACTTCCCTCTGACATTCGAGTTGAAGAAGCTCCAGAAGGAGCAACTCTAAACGAAATGTTAGCCGCCGGGGAAATCGACGGTTTCATTGGTCCACGTTGGCCGCGTTGCTATGACGAAGGTCATCCCAATGTTGTCCGGCTTTTTCCTGATACTATCAAAACTGCCGAAGATTATTATCAACGCAACGGTATCTTTCCAATTATGCACGTACTGGGAATTCGCAAAACTTTGGCTGACGAGCACCCATGGCTACCTGGCGCCCTTCTCAAAGCATTTTCGAAATCTAAAGCCATGGCTCAAGATGCCTTAGCAGATACATCTGCCACTAAGGTAACTATGCCATTCGTTGAAGATAGTTTACACAGGGCTCGGCAACTGATGAAGTCATCAGATATCTGGACTTATGGGTTAGCTGGAAATGAGAATGTGCTCGAGACATTTCTACGCTATCATCACACTCAAGGACTGACGCCACGTCACGTTGACGTGAAAGAGCTCTTTCATCCCTCAACTATTGAATCTTATAGTTTATAGGACATCGCAAATGAAACAGTCTGTCCCAGGCGATATAATAGAAGTAGAAATACAAAATGGCCTTACTTACCTGCAGGTCACAAGTTTGCATCCCTCATACCCGGAAGTCATAAGACATATTGAAGGTGTATATCAAAGCAGACCTTCTGATATCGAAGCCATGCCAATACAGCAAAGCAGAATATTGGGCATGGCCCCTGTTGCAAACTTAATCGAGTCAGGCTCAATCGTTGGGCGCAAAGTGGGAACTGCAAATATTCCGCATAACTTCCGAACTTTCCCGACGTTCCAGATGCCAATACGAGACAGACAAGGCCAAGTAGTTTACCGGTGGTTTTGGGATGGCGAAGGTATCTGGTACGACAGCAATCCAGAGGTTGTAAATAACCATGAATTTCCGATGCGGGAAGTTATGACAGCTAATATGCTGTTAGAACGGCTTGGCTAATTGGCCCCTATCTGGACCCACGCGTTGGAGGCACCCTTTTTCCTTCAGAAAGTTCTCGGGCTTCATCCTCAGTCAGGTTTTCTATCACAGCTACTAGTATTTTTCGAAAGTGGGCGACATCGTCATCCGAAAGCCCATTTATGGCTACTTCATTAACTTCTATAGCAAGTGGTTCAAGCGTCAATCTAGCATCACGACCTTTTTTTGTTAAAAATGCGTGTTGTCTCCGATTGTTACCTTTCAAATTCTTGCGTTTAACATAGCCAAGTGTCTCTAATTTCACTAAGGCGTTGTGAGTTGTAGGTTCTGTCAGGTTTGCACGTTCACTCAAAACTCTTTGGGTCAAACCGTCTTCATCCCATAGGATGCGGAGAAATACCCACTGACCAAAAGTCATATCGAATCCATCGAGACGAAACTGTAGCGACCTCGTAAAACTACGCGCTGCAAGCCGTGTTAAATGTGCAAGACGTTCTTTATCGGTTAGAAAATCATTTACCATAATATCACTTATTAAATCTACTTTTTCTATATTTTGGTTCTCGAACCATAACAGTTGAATCTATGCACTTACTGGAAACAGCAATCAATATCTTTTCTGTGACCAAGGGTTCAATCTCGAAACCAATATTATCTGGTAGGAACATCTCCATGATGTAATCAAAGGTCCAGAATATTAACGCATCAATTGCGCCATAGATACAGGCGACTGCTTCGGTAATACCCCCGAAAAATAGTGGTCTTCAAAAGTAGAATTTTCTCATAATGTTTATGAAGGAGATTCAGATGAAGAAATCACGATATACGGACAGTCAGATCATCAATATTTTGAAGCAGGCGGCGGCTGGCACGCCGGTTCCCGATCTTTGCCGTGAGCACGGTATGAGCACTGCCAGTTTTTATAAATGGCGGGCTAAATACGGCGGCATGGATGCCTCGCTGATGGGGCGGATGAAGGAACTTGAAGCTGAGAATAACCGGCTCAAGAAGATGTATGCTGATGTCCAGCTGCAGAATGATGTGATCAAGGAAGCCTTGGCAAAAAAGTGGTGAAGCCGTCCCGGCGTCGTGAGATGGCACACTCTGCTGTCAACACGGGGCGGCTCAACATCCGATCGGCGTGCATGGCCTTCACGATCAGTGAAAGCTGCTATCGCTATCAACCGAAGCTGAGCGATGAGAATGCTGTGATTGCCGACTGGCTGGTGTTGCTGACGACCCGACAACGCAACTGGGGGTTCAAGCTGTGCTTTTTATATTTGCGTAACGTCAGGAGCTTTGGCTGGAACCACAAGCGTGTTTATCGGATTTACTGCGAACTGGCGTTGAACCTGCGGATCAAACCGAAGAAGCGGCTGTATCGGGAAAAGCCAGAACCGCTTGCCGTGCCGAAGACGATCAACGACATGTGGTCGATGGATTTTATGCATGATCAACTTGGTGATGGTCGTAGCTTCAGGACTTTCAATGTCATTGATGACTTCAATCGTGAAGGGCTTGGGATCGAGGTTGATTTTTCTCTGCCAGCAACCCGCGTTATCCGGGCGCTGAACCGGATCATCGAATGGCGTGGGGCCCCTTGTACTATTCGGTGCGATAATGGTCCGGAATATATCAGTGAATTGCTGGCGACCTGGGCCGGGAAACGTGGGATCGGGTTGCAATTTATCCAGCCAGGAAAGCCACAGCAGAATGCCTACGTCGAGCGCTATAACAGGACGGTCAGGTATGACTGGCTGAACCAATATATTTTTGAAACAATTGAAGAGGTACAGGAAGCAGCAACAACATGGCTCTGGACATACAACAACGAAAGACCCAACATGGCCATCGGCGGCATAACGCCAAAACAAAAACTTGCCATGGGCATGCCCATGGCAGCTTAAAGCATTCTACTTGCAGAGACCCTTGAAAAAGGGGGTATTACCCTTCAAACGCTGAAAATATATGGGCACGAATCAAAAATATCTCGTGCGTGCCTGTTCTGCTGATCAGATTATTTATCACCGCGACCTCTTGCCCAAATCACATATCGTCTATTTTATGTTGTTAAAATCCGTTCACATCTCCGATCAAAATCGGTATTCTCAGACATTGTTATTGAACCCAATTTGAGGTCCATAATGTCACATTTTAACGTCCTATTTCAGTAAAGTAATTTTGTTGTCCTAGCATCAAGGATTGCAGGCCTGTCGTGTGGTCAGGAAGTATATTTATTTTAATAGAATGAGTTCCAAAATATATTATTTTATTGATATAAGTCAGTTATATAGATAGATATTGTCTTCAACTAATTGTTTGAAAATAACTAACTGGCAAACGATTTGTTTTTCACAAAAACAGGTAAATATTTCTAATCTAGCCTTAGTAGAATTGGGGCAGATAATGGTGAAATAAATCATCGAAGTGCTAATGTCAAATTAGGAGTTATACTATGCTTGACTATGCACTATTAGAAGCACTGCTTGCGGTGGAGCGCGAGCGCAGCTTTGAAGGTGCTGCACGTTCACTTGGCATCACATCATCGGCTGTACTGGCGGCGTGTCTTACGTTTGATTGTATGGATTATCTGTTCTGAACCCGATCCACGGGTTCCTGATTTATGTCTCATCTTCGCTCCTTAGGGGCTACGATGAACCAAAAATCATCTCTTATGCAAACTTACTAATCTGTCTCATGAATGCTGACGGGAAACAGGTACACTACGATACAACAATCTTATGGCAAAGCTTGCCCAATTGCGAAAGCAATCCGGCATGACACAAAGCCAACTCGCGGAGAGGCTCAACAAGCCGCAATCATTTGTGTGAACGTCCGGTGTTCCCCACCTAACGTGGGCTATTTTATTGCGCTAATGTCCACTTAGTTTAGTGGACATTACGGGGTTTGGATGGCACGTCGAAAGCGTCGCAAATGGAGCGATGAGGAGAAGATTTCAATTTGTTTGCAGACGAATGCGCCGGGGGTTTCTGTCTCTCAGGTTGGCGATCAATCTGGCGTTTACAAAGCTCTTGAGGACATTGGTCCTTGCAACCATACCGATCTGGCCACAAAATCTGGTATTGATGAACGGTATCTGCGCGAGTGGCTTTCTGCAAATGCTGCGGCCGGCTATGTAAACTATGATGCCTCTGACCTGCCCCCCGAAAACCAAGCCATTTAAAAGTAGAATCTGTTCGATTATTGTTCGAAGTAACAAGGAGAACAGAGAATGCGTAAATCACGGTTTAGCGAAGAGCAGATTGTCGGGATCATTCAGGAGTATGCAGCCGGGGCCAAGGCCAGTGAGCTGTGCCGCCGTTTTGGCATGTCTGATGCGACTTTTTACAAGTGGAAGGCCAAGTATGGCGGCCTGCAGGTGAACGAGGTCAAGCGTCTGAAAGACCTTGAGGCTGAGAACGGCAAGCTCAAGAAGCTTCTGGCCGAGACCATGCTGGACAATGATGCACTCAAAGGGCTTTTAGCAAAAAACTTCTAACGCCTGCAAGCCGCCGCGAGGCTGTCAGGGTTTTGCGCCTTGACTATCAATTGTCTGAGCGGCGTGCCTGTAGGCTTGCTGGAATATCGCGATCTGGCAATGGCTATAGGCCTGTGCTGGATCGTCATACCCGGCTGCGTGAGCGGCTGATCTCTCTGTCGGGCAAGCATCGGCGCTATGGTTATCGCATGCTGCATGCCAAATTGCGCCAGGAGAGTTTTGAGGTGAATGTAAAAGTGGTTGAACGGCTTTATGGTGAGGAACGGCTGGCCTTGCGCCGCCGCTCACGCAAGAAAATCCCCAAAGGGGTGAGTGAAGGTGCCTGGTGTCCGGTTGCTGCCAATCAGCGCTGGTCATTGGACTTCACCATGGACGCTCTTGCCAACGGTCGCAAATTCAGAACACTCAATCTGAAGGATGACTGCACCCGTGAATGCCCGGCAATAGATGTTGCCCTGTCATTGCCGGGCGTACGTGTGGTGGAGATGCTGGAGCGGGTTGCGCGTGAACGGGGCTAGGGGACTTGGCTGGTGGAAACCATCCGCTGCCCGGCAGGCGATGCTTGCATCACCGAGAGGGAGGGCCAGCGGTCAAATATGCCGCGTCAACAGGCCGGACACAAGACAGCATCTGACAATGTATCAATCACAAAAAAGGACTTGCAAAAAGGGAGCCAATGGTATGGACCCCGCCGTCGAAATACGGTGATCTATTAAGGGTCAATTGAAGCAAAGGAGAAATATCATGGAGATCGTCCGAATTGGTTTGGATTTAGCGAAGAACGTTTTTGAAGTGTGCGGCGTTGATGTGCGAGATCACGTTGTTTTGAGAAAGACCCTACGGCGTGATGCGGTTCCGCAGTTCTTTGCTAAATTGCCACCTTGTCTTATAGGCATGGAAGCTTGCAGTAGCTCGCATTATTGGGCGAAGGTGCTCACTGATCTTGGTCATCAGGTTCGATTGATCGCTCCGCAGTTTGTGACTCCTTACGTGAAGTCGAACAAGAATGATCGGAACGACGCTGAGGCAATCTGCGAGGCCATAAGTCGCCCATCAATGCGCTTTGTGCCGCCGAAATCTTCTGAACAGCTTGAAATACAAGCGGTCCATCGTATCCGTCAACGTTTGGTGTCTAGCCGCACCCGGCTTGTTAATCAGATACGCGGCTTGCTGGCAGAACATGGCGTTGTCATTGGTCGAGAAATCTCGCGACTTCGGCGAGCGTTATCGCAAATCGTGGAGGGGTCGGATCGCAATCTTGGCGATTTGATCCAGGAGCTGGCGTCTGACATTCATCAGGAATTAATCGCTCTTGACGAACGCATCTCTTCCTACAACCGCAGGATCCGGAACCTTTTCCGAACAAACGAGATGTGTCAGCGCATCGGGAAGATTGAAGGGATTGGCCCGATCACGGCCACAGCGCTAGTCGCGGCAGTTGGAGATCAGTCCTGCTTTAAGAATGGGCGTCAGTTCGCGGCATGGTTGGGCTTGGTTCCCAAACAAAGATCAAGTGGTGGAAAGTCTCGATTGTTTGGGATCAGCAAGCGCGGTGATCGGTACTTGCGTACGCTTTTGATCCACGGAGCCAGAGCCGTTCTTGGAAAGGCTGGTGGAAAACAGGACGTGAGAAGCGCCTGGATCAACCGAATGCGTGAGCGGCGGCACCCAAATGTGGTTGCAGTGGCCCTTGCAAACAAAAATGCCCGTATTGTGTGGTCTGTATTATCCAAAAATGAGGAATACCGCGGGCCCGAAATGATACAAGCAGCCTAGAAAGAACTCAGACCAAAAAGGGGACATACCCGACAGAATTGCAGCAACTTGGCAGGAGATGGTGAAACGACACGTTCCGTAACTTCTCAAACCTGATGTGTGGACCGGCAAGGCTAAAGCCGATGCCTTGGAGCCAATGAGGAAGAAGCAAGCGGAAATCCATCGGGGCTCGCGGCGACGATACTTCGGGCCGCATTCTGAAGCCGGATATACGTCAGCAACCGTGAAGCCAATCCAACTCTAACAAAGGTGTTGCAAAAAAGCGGGGTCCATATACATCCACACAGGACAAAGCTGACCTTGCGGTTCTGTATTACCTAAATGAATTTAAGTTTTCACAAGTGTCTTTGCGGTTGGCAAACGACGTTCAAAATAATCTGCAAGCTTCTCGTGTGGTGTTCCTATGTTACTCAGCATTGTGTTTGCCCAAGCGCTGACCTCGAAGTTTACAACTTCCATCTCCCAAATGCAGCCAACCACTTCTTTCACACCCGAAACAAATTCAGTTGGATGCTCCCATGGCGCGCGCATTTGCTGAATATTGGCTAAGACGCTACCCCATTGCCAAAAAAATACAGGGGAAACTACAGCAACTTCCGCAAAATGAATGATCTGAAAACCAACTCCATGATTGCCATCCTGATCGTCTAGACTACCCGCATGGGGTAGTCTCACAACTGCTCCATCTAAAGCTGCTGAAGCAACCTTCCGGTCAAATTTCTTACCTTCGGCAAGGATTGCATACCGTTTCAAATGCCAGCCACTACTTTTCGCTATAGGCAAAGACACAACATTGCGAGGGCAAAACGGTTGGAGATGATTCACGACAGTATCCTTGCACTACAAAGCAAGGTGTATCAGAAAACAAGCCACCAGTCATCAGCCGCAAACGGTAATTTGGGCTCTAAGCGGTTATTTGGCTTGTCACATTCATGATAGAGAAAATCGGTATTCACGGCCCATTCCTGCCGTTCGGGCCTCCATCATCCAATAACTGCTTCTATCCACAAAGCAGCCGTAAGATTAGGTCTGCAATACCCCTGAAAGCAGTCGGAAATATTGGTTTCAGACTTACTCATGTTGACCCCATTCGGAAGTTTGGAAAATCGCCATCAAATGACCTCAGCCGAATCGCTGATCACAAGATCAACCGAATTGACGAGCTGTTGGCTTTGGAATTATCCTGCGGGCGAGTGACAATATGGACGTGTGTGGACGCCCCGAGAAATGCAAGCTTTTTCTTTGTCCAGGTCAGGTTTTTTCTGGCACTGTGGTCAGGTGCTGACGTGTGTCCGGCTTCTGTTTGCGGCCTTATTCGCGCCGCGAGCCCGTATGGAGATGCGC
>JAJFHS010000033.1 GCA_021775475.1 Hyphomicrobiales bacterium | reverse complement strand
ACAGCCGTCATGCCAGCCTGATGTTCTTTCAATATTCCGATAATCTGTTCTTCGCTAAACCGTGATCGCTTCATTGTCCGTCTCCTGATTGAAAACAGACTAACTTAAAATCGAGGAGCTTTCAGGGGAGCACGTCACCTGTTACCTATTTAAAACAACGGAAACTGGTTATCGAGAATAAGTTCAGCCTAATTTTGGTTTTCCGATTGAGTGTTTATCCGCGCATGGATATTTTACCGCTAACCATGGAAGGTAAAACATCCTTAGGTTGAAAAGTCGCTGAAAACTGTGAGGATTGAGGAAGGATCATTGACCCGTCTATTGCAATGAATAAAATAGTAAGAATAAACTGCAGAGAAGCGATCTATGAAAATTCGGGAAAACCTTGCTCGAAACTTGAAGTTGTTGTGTGAGGAAAAAGGTAACATTGCTCAGATTTGTCGAGAGATTGGAATCAGCCGTCCAAATTTTTTTAGATATCTGAAGGGTGAGACTTTACCAAACAAAAATTCCATAAAGAAAATTTGCCAATATTTCCGTGTCAGTGAATCATATCTTTTCAATGATAGCGAATATATCGCTGATGGTATAACAGCAGAGGGTATTTTAAACCTTTCCGGCAGTATGGAGATTTTCGCAAATCTGTCGGCTGATCCGTTGCCAAAAATCAGCCCAGGTTACTATGCGACGTATATGTTGTTCGGGTTGGATGGAACCCAGGTCGCTTCCTGCTTGACAATTATTCGTAATATTCGAGAGCGACCGACATTTCGACGTCTAACAAACCGGGTAGAGCCTTCGAGTTCAACCTGGCATTACGTTCGAGGTGATCATACCGGAATCATAATAGAAAGAGAATCCTGGCTTTACTTTCTCGGGGTCGCGGACAAAGGAAAACGTGAACCCTCAATAATCAGCGTAAAACGAGTACATTTTTTACCTAATATTCTAAGTGGAAGCGCCTACGTTTTGGATCAAACCAGCCCCATATATTTACCAGTGGTGATGGAGCTTCTGCCAGCATCAACAACACTTCGTAAGGCATTGAAGAATTGTCGCATGTTGCCACTATCTGCTCCTGAAATATCGCCAGCCGTTAAAAGTGCATTTGAGGAACAGCTTAAGTAAGGCGACGCTTTCTGGAAATATCTGCAGCCTCTTCGCGAACCATACCAATCAGGTAAGATAAGAATTTCTGGTTTTCTGCATTGGAAAGTCGCAACAACTCCCCCGCTATTTCTGAGATATAAAGAGCCGTATCGCATGAATTCGAAGTGCGAACCAGCAATGAACCATCATCTGTTTTAGCCAAGAATTTCTCAGATTTTAAGTTATTCACACTTTTTTTCATGATATATCCACCTTTTGTTTAAGAAAAAAATCCAAAAATTCCCATAAAACAACAAAATTTAGCATACAAATACTCCAAAAATTGAAAACAGTTTCTAAAAAAGAGACTATTGTATCATTTTTTATTACTAATCATAAATAAGTACCTTTAATTGAGTCGAATTATACTTTCGAGCTTATACTATTTTAACCTTTTGTTAACCATTTTTTAAATAACAATTATCAGGTACCGCAAAGTGCGGAGCAACAAAACAAAAGGAAAAGCTATGACTAAGAAATCAAAAATGATTGTCCCTGTGAGCAAAAAAGTTGCCCAAAGCTTCGTTCAACCAACGGTGTGCTTGAACAAAGCTTGAACCATTGTGTAGCCACGCGCCGGAAGGTTGCGTGGTTACACCTCAAAATTCGTTTTCTCTATCTATGGAACTCAACATGCAGATTAGAATCTCGCAAACGCTAATGTTCACCCCTGAAGATCAGAACTTTGTTGCGTTCAACTATTTGACCAAATCTGTGTTTGGCTGCACCTCCGAAACAATGGGATTCCTGTCAATGTTAAGCGATTGGCATACCAAAGATGCCGCGGAACAACTTTTGCCAACAGTGGATAAGGAGGAGATGAAAGAGAACATTCAACACTTGTTAGATGCCACGGCCATAGTCGAGGAAAATTCAACACTATCTGATGCCGAAAATGAATTCGAGCGATCTTGGGGTTGGGGAATTCCGGCTGCGATTTTCCATTTCAGCCTCAATGACAAAAGCTATCTGTCAATTGAAGATGTGCAGGCCAATCAAACATTGAAAATTGCCCACACACCTTCTCCCAATCTGCACACCACCAACGAAAAATACGAAAATGTAATCGACCTGGACTCATCATTAAAGGATAACGACCTTTTGCAGTTAATGTCACGTCGCCGGACAATTCGCGAGGTGAATAAGACCCCAATTACGCGGAAGCAACTTTCAGATTGCTTGTTCGCCGGTATGGGAATAACGGGGCATACGCATAACAATATTGTGCAACTTCCTCTATCCATGACCCCCTCTGGTGGCGCTCGAAACCCTTACGAGGCATATGTGTATGCTAGAAATGTAGAGGGTCTCGAGCCAGGATTTTACCATTATTCTGCGCTTGAGCATTCGTTGGGTCGAATGCCAGCCAAAGACCTGCCAAACCCTTCAGATTTGCTTGCCGGTCAGTATTGGGCCGATGACATGCCGTGCATCATATTACTTGCAGCGATGCTTGAACGCTCGATGTGGAAGTATGCCGACGCGAATGCTTATCGCGGCGCTCTTATTGAAGCTGGACATATTGGACAAAACATCATGGTCGCAGCAACAAAACACGAACTAACCGCGTGCCCAACAGCGGCTTTCTGTCATTCAGCCTTGCATGATTGCTTGGAGATTTCTGGTGCAACCCAAACGGCTGTTTATGCCCTTTGTTTAGGTTCGCCGAAAAAAGATGATTCGATAGTGATGTATCAATAGCACCAAAGGGAGTTTGACAATGCGTTTTGAAGCAAGAGATTATCTGATGGGAGTTGCCGTAGCACTTACATGGGGTATGGGAATTGTATTTGCAAAAGCAGCTATAGAACATTTCCCCCCCATGTTGTTGATGGCATTTCGTTCTGTTCTTACGGCGCTGGTACTAATCTGGTTTACCCGAATACCGATAAAGTCGTTAGGGAATATTTTTGCGATTGCAGCAATTTCCGGGACCTTACAATTTGCACTTACCTTAAATGGCCTTAAGGGTATTGATGCTGGTGTTACCGCTCTGATAACTCAATTAGAAGTCCCGTTTTTAGTGCTGTTAGGATTTTTATTTTTGGGTGAGAATCCATCTTTGCGAACATGGGTAGGTATTGTAATTTCATTTGTAGGCGTGTTTATCGTAACAGGTGCACCGGAAGTTTCTGGCGCATGGCTTTCAATTGCTCTTGTAATAGGCGGAGCAATGTCCTGGGCTGTAGGTCAGGTTATGGTGCGCGCACTCAAAGACATTGACGGGCTTACAGTTGTTGCCTGGGTTGCAGTATTTGCCGCCCCGCAACTGTTCATTTCCTCAGCAATATTTGAAACCGGACAATTAGAGGCGATTCAGTCTGCCGGTTGGATCGTTTGGGCAGCTGTTATCTATCTCGGTTTGGTTATGACAGCTTTGGGTTATGGCATGTGGTATACACTGTTGAGGCGTCACCCTGTCGGCAAGGTTGCACCATTCATATTGTTGCTCCCGGTGTTTTCTATAACTGGTGGTGTTCTTTTTCTCGGGGAAAATCTCACACTGTTCACCATTTTAGGTGGCCTCATAGTTATTGGCGGGGTGGCATATGTGTCTATGGATAAAAACTCATCCAAGAAGCCAACACCTGAAAACAAAAGCAGCGATTTCGTTGAGGAAGAAGGCGGGATTAAATCCGAAAAAATCCTGGCTCATAATTGATCAAGAAACTTCATCATCCAATACGGGTAAATTCTGTACAATTTCCTTGGTGGCCTTCATATCGTTCTGGCGCATGAAGTCCGAGATTAGTCTTATCAATACGTCTGAATTCTTATCAAACAGGGCCTTGTTTATTGCCAAGCCTGCCTCTTTTGGCCCTAATTTCGAATTCATAAATGCCCCCATTTCGTCGGAAAATA
The DNA here is from genome assembly GCA_021775475.1 of Hyphomicrobiales bacterium. Classification (GTDB taxonomy): domain Bacteria; phylum Pseudomonadota; class Alphaproteobacteria; order Rhizobiales; family JAJFHR01; genus JAJFHR01. The sequence continues at coordinate 44,771 of JAJFHS010000033.1, read as the reverse complement.
CTCACTTATATCCACAAAATGGGGTAAATCAATGGCTTTTGGTTTGAGCGTATCAATGGATGGGCAAAAAACTGTCTCGGTTTACTGCCTTCAAATCTCATTCTCATGGAATAGCAGAATAGCAGAATAGCAGAATAGCAGAATAGCAGAATAGCAGGAGTAGCAGGCCCAAGGCGGCATATTGTAAAACGGCACTGTGACGCTTTTGCCTGAGAACGGTTTGAGAGCTTTTGTCCCCCCAACATTGCAGCAATAGCCCTGTCGCTTATGCTTGGGGTGTCTTTAGGCGTTTCTACGTGAATGCCAAGAAATGTGCAGCCAGTTATTCCGGTGCATTCCGACAGCGCTTCTTGCGCTTCTTGAGCGTCATCAATGCCGCAGCCTGTGCGTCGATAGGTTGTTCCACCCCTGATGATCCAGACGCTTTCGTTTTCCCTGAAGATGATCTTGGGGGAGAGTTTTCGACAAGGCAAATTTTCACCATCCTGTCGAGTTGAGGCCTGGTAACGTAAAAGGTTCCGGCAATTTCAATGCAGTCCAGCTTGCCATTGCGGATTTGCGTTCTGAGTGCTTTCACCTTTTTGGGATTGTTGAACAAAAGTATTGCAGCTTCCCGCAAGGTCATTAGCTCAGGGTTATTTGTCATCGGGATCAATCTACTCGCTCATTATTTGGAAGTGGTATAGAGTAAGCTCAAATGTAATTGTATGAGGTTGAAATATGGCCTGGGTTGTTGGAATTGGTATATTCCTATTTCTTTTATTCTTGTTCCCCAGGCCTGTAATTTCGCTAATAATATTGTGCGCCGTGGCGGGCGGAGCGTTGTTTTTGTACTACTATCTTGGTGATAAGAGGCGAGGAAGCAAAATAGCCGGGATTGATATTACAGTTAACTACAATATCCCAAAGTGCTCAAAGGATTATCCATTAGAAATTCGCATCAAAAACAATTCGGGCAGTACGATCAATAAGATACGTTTTAATTTAGCGGGATATCGCGAAGGGTTTAGCGAGCCCATTTATGGCACTGGGTATGATAAATATGAAACTGATAAGATTATCCCAATAGGGAAAACGCTTTGGATGTGTTGGAAAATCCCCAAATTAAGTTATGGGAAATCCGAGGCCGGGAATACCGCATATCCACCAAAGAGTATGATTTGGAAAGCAAGTGATTTCTATCCAGATTTCGCAGAATAATTGAACCGTAATCTACTCTTTCAACCCCAGTTTAACCAGGCGGCGAATGGCTTCAGCACGTGCTGGCATATCAGGTTGATTGCGCCGCCAATCATCTATGGTTTCGAGAAAATTATCAGATACGCGCATTTGCAGCGTGTTTGTCTTCGGGTCTTTTGTCGGGCGTCCAGTTCTAACCATAAGAATTATGTAATTTATGTATTGACAGAAGTCAAACAATTTGTAATTATGTAGCTACAAAAGAAATCGAGCCCCGAAGGTGTATCAGCACCAACGAGGCTCTAACCAACCAACCTCTTTAGGGGAGATTGAAATGGCTAACCAAGCACATACCACAACACCGTCCAAATTCAACAAATCAAAAATCATGAAACGCGCCTGGGAGATTTTCAAATCTACCTACCGTTATCCTGAGATACCCTTTAAATCGATTGGCTGGCTTTGTTTTGCTTCTTGCCTGAAAATGGCATGGGCGGAATTCAAGCGGCCTGTGATCGTTTCCTCAAGGCCATTGTCGGAACAACTGGCAAGCCTGCAAAGCGCTCACATGCTCAACCAGATGTCAGATAACTTCTATTACACCAATGGTGGCTATGCCGCTGCCATGCGCCAGATTAAGACGCTGGAGAGCCAGATTGCGGCGGAAGGGCGGGTAGCAGCGTGAGGAAGGCAATTAACAGACGTACAGTCTTAAAATCAGCCGGTGCAGTGATTGGAACAAGTGCCGTGGGTATTGCTGTTGCCAGCAAGGTAATGGGTTCAGAACAGCACCCGGACGCTAAGCTGATTGAACTTGGCAAAGCGTGGAAAAGGCAGCGTGACACTTACTATGCCGCTTTAAGTGCCTTTTGTGATGCAGAAGACAATGCCGCGAAGGAATATCCTGAGCCACCAGAGGCTATTAAGTACGGGGTTTTTAGTACCCGGAAACAAATGACCCGTGATGACATCGAACGCGCTTACAACTTCCCGTTGGATAACCCAACGGAAAGGGACGCAGCGGAAAAGTTACATGTTCGCGAACGCAGAATTAATGCTCTTGATGAATGGGAGGCAGTGTGCAAGGCGGTGGACGCCAAGCACAGCACTGATGAGCTTGAACAGAAATATATTGCAGAAGGTGACGCATTTAACGCCATCGAAAAAGAGATACGGCAAACACCCGCACACACGGTTGAGGGCATTCTTGTCAAACTGATTGCTTGGCGTGAGTACCAGTGCCCGAGTGATTTAGATAACATCATCACCGGATTTGTAGATAGCGCCTTGGAAGACGCCAAGCGGATAAGCGGCCAGACTGGAGGCCAACATGTCTAACGTCATTCCAATGCCCATAAAAGATCAGGACGTTTTAGAGATCGTCATTGAACGGGTTGGTGGATTAAGTGAATTATTGCTTATGTTCATTCATAACGATGACACTGACCTTCAAATGCTAGACCGACTTGCCCTAACCGTCCTTTACCATGGCTTGACAGAAGAAGCCGGGAAGCTGACCGCTCTTGTTGCTGAGCGAAGGATTGAAACAGCGGTACCAACCAGCGCCTTTTGTGTTGCAAATCCGACAGGTTGTGAGACTGTAGGGCAAGGCGCGTAAGAACTGACAAAACATACCCGTCAATTATCCCCGTGGTGCTTGCCTGAGCGTTGCGGGGGTAGTTGTTTTAGGAAGGGAAAGCCCTGACAAGTCAGTTAGCTAACCGTTTATATTGTAACAACTTTTAGGAGCTTTCGGGTAGATACGCGCGCAAGGTTTACAGCGTTTTAAACAAGGCCATTTTAGCTGGCTTTGCAGTAGGGGGAGTAAAATTCATTTGTTCAATAAAATCAATGGCATGGAATAAACAAAGGGAAAAATATTTAATGTCTAAAGTAGGCGAAAATAGAAAAATTTGCTGTAATTGGCGAATGCGAAGATTAATCCGTTGTCACTACGCGAGGCAAACACAAGCTCATTGCTTTGCTGAATTGATACCAACCACGTTATCGCCAGCCTTCTTGCCGGATACTATCCCTTGCAGCAATACCGCCCAGGCTTCCAATGCGCAACGCTTTTCAGGCAGATATTCATTCACTCACAAACGAACCATTGAAACAGCCTGGAATCAGCTCTGTTGGTTGCTATATGGTTGCTAACTGACTTTCACTGAGTGAGTGGTTCACTCTAAGTCATTGATTTAACTGGTGCCGGCTGAGAGACTCGAACTCCCGACCCTCTGATTACAAATTTGAGAGTTTGTGGTTTCTTAGTATGTCGGGAAATTCTTTATAATGAAAATATATCAATAAAATCAGTTAATAAGAATGATTAAGTTTCCTTTGGGTTCTTGTGTATTCCTATGAGAATGCTTACTATGTGCTTACTGTGTAAATCTAGTAAGCACGGGTAGAATCATGGTGAAAATCACAAAACGTAGCGTCGATGCCGCTGAGCCATCTGATAAGGATTGTTATCTTTGGGATGATGAATTAACCGGCTTTGCTTTGAAAGTAACACCGGCAGGCCGAAAGGTTTACCTGGTTCAATATCGCATCGGCGGTCGTAAGGGGAGGACCCGTCGTGTAACATTGGGTAGACACGGAATTATAACGTCTGATCAAGCTAGAATGGACGCAAAAACAGTTCTCAGGACAGTGGCGCGTGGTGATGACCCGTCAGAGGTGAGGGACCAAAGAAAGCAAATTCAAAGAGTTGGGGAATTGCTTGATCAGTTTCTTGATGATCACGTCGATGCAAGACTTAAAAGTCGCTCATCTGTTGAATACCGTAGATTGATCGACAAACTGGTTCTCGCGCAACTTCGACGCAAACCCATTCTAGAAATTACCCGACCTGATATTGTCCGTCTACATGTTTCTTTAAAAAATACACCGTATCAGGCAAACCGACTTTTGGCGGTGCTATCTAAGTTCTTCAGTTGGTGTGAGAAAAACGGCTATAGACCAGATTTTTCCAACCCGGCATATCACGTCGAAAAATTCAAGGAAGCCAAACGCAAGCGCTTCATGTCCGAAGAGGAAATAGCTCGGCTTGGTGACACGCTTGCTGAAGTGGAAACTGAAAAAACAGTCAGCCCATTTGTTATTGCTGCTATTAGGCTTCTAGCGCTTACAGGTGCTCGGCTGAATGAGATAATTGCACTGCGTTGGGAATATGTTGATTTTGAAGAACAATTTCTTGATTTACCTGACTCAAAGACTGGGGCAAAGAGGATTTATTTAAACCCACCAGCTATGCAGGTGTTGGCTGATATTCCGCGGTTGGAAGGAAACCCATATGTGATTTGTGGCAAGAAGCAAGGCGCGCATTTGGTGAATCTTCAAAAGCCTTGGCGGAAAATTAGAAAACAAGCTGGTTTGGGTGATATGCGCATCCATGATTTGCGACATTCATATGCTTCAATCGCCGTTGCCAGTGGAATGAGTTTACCATTGATTGGTGCACTTCTTGGGCATTCACAACCTCAAACTACGGCGGGATACGCACATTTTTCGGATGATCCGCTTAAATCAGCTGCAAGAACGGTAGGTGATAGGATCAGGATCATAACAAATAAGTCGAAATCTGCATGATGGCATTTCTTGCCAAGAAATCACTGTTGCCTACGAAATGTAGCACCTGACTGGTTTGGTCTTAGTTTTAGCGGAATTCACATTATATATGCATTTTCAGATGCGTCAGAATCTGCCTATTGGATCGTTTTGAAAAATGTGGGCTTTGTAAGTGGTGAAAATCTTTTTGGATTACAGATTTTGATCAGAGGTATGCCTCAATCTATATTTATCCTATCTGATCACATCGGGGCCAAGATTATTTATCCCGCATTGCCAAGCGCCAAAACCCTGATCGGCGACAAAGGGTATCTTTTACAAGTTTCCCCGACGCTGAACGTCGCGGTCCTGATCTTTGTCTCATCGTCCACTCCTTGGTGGTGACGATGAACCAGAAATCCTCTCTTATGCAATCCCATAAATTTGTTCCATAGGCGCTGACGTCAGACATTCAGTTTATGAACTTTTTTGTTCCAGATGAAATATTGATTGTGGGATGGATGGTTGTGATTTTTTACACAAAACTTACTGCATAATAGAATGCGAACTGTGCCAAATAAAAATCCCCGGATATTAACTATCCGGGGCTTGGTTGTGTTGGCTGGTTTAGCCTGCGACATATTCCTTTGACTTGAAGGAAAGATGTTTAACCGCTGCTGGTGCGTCGGCAATCTTGCGGATGTTTGCCCAACAATGTTTGTAGTCGGGCAGAATGAGCTCATTCACACCACTATTGACCACATTACCCTGTTGGCCCATGGGCGAGCCAAACAACATAAAGGTTTCCTTGCGCTTGGCGGTCGGGGTCGGATAGACCATAGCCTGGGTTGCGCCCACATCATTGTGAACTTCGACAAGGTCGCCCTGGTTGATGCCCAACTCCTTCATGTCCTCAGGATTCATTTCAATGAACGGGAATGGATAGCGATCCCGGACAAAGTCATTTTCCTGATCAGAAAACTGGTTTTGCCAGTTCAGGTTGGAACGGCCGTTGTTGATGTAAAACGCATATTTTGCTTTCTGCTCAGCTTTACCCTTGGCCTGCCAGCCACGCCATGCGCCAGCACAGAATCGAGCCCGCTTGTCAGCAGAACCGAACTTGCCGTCGGTTGTCTAACGTCAGCGCCTATGGAACAAATTAGCGGGATTGCATAAGAGAGGGTTTCTGGTTCATCGTAATGACCCGAAGGGGAATGAAGATGAGACAGAAATTGCAGACAAGACAGACGGGAGCCGCCAAGGCGATCAAAGACATCCGCCGGGCAACACGCAAGCAATATTCGGCAGAAGAAAAGATCCGTATTGTGCTGGACGGATTGCGTGGTGAAGAAACCATCGCCGAACTGTGCCGCCGTGAAGGCATCGCCCAGAGTATTTATTACAAATGGTCGAAGGAGTTCCTTGAGGCTGGCAAGCGCCGACTTGCAGGTGATACGGCTCGTGCGGCTTCAACGGGCGAGGTCACAGCCCTTCGCCGCGAAGCCCGTGAGTTGAAAGAGGTCGTAGCCGAACAGACCCTGGAACTCCGGGTGCTTAAAAAAAGCATGATCGCGGATGGGGGAGACGACGAATGAGATACCCCGCATCTGAAAAACTTGAGATTATCCGCCTTGTGGAGCGATCACATCTGCCCGTCAAACGAACGCTGGATAAACTGGGCATTCCTCGCACCACGTTTTATCGCTGGTATGACCTCTATCAGAGAGGTGGCCCGGAGGCTTTGGAAGATCAATCGCCAAGGCCGTCCCGGGTCTGGAACCGTATTCCTGATGACATGCGCCAGCGCATCGTTGACCTGGCATTGGACGTTCCGGAGCTATCTCCCCGGGAACTGGCTGTACGCTTCACTGACACAGAAAAATACTTTGTCTCAGAGGCTTCCGTCTATCGGTTGCTTAAATCCCTTGATCTGATTACCAGCCCGGCATTTATCGTCATCAAGGCTGCTGATGAGTTCAAAGACAAGACAACGGCTATTAATCAACTGTGGCAGACCGACTTTACCTATCTGAAGGTTATTGGCTGGGGATGGATGTACTTATCGACGATCCTTGATGATTACTCGCGCTATATCATTGCCGCCAAGCTGTGCGCAACCATGAAGACGAGCGATGTTACAGACACGCTGGACCTTGCCTTGCAGGCCTCAGGTTGTGATCAGGCCCATGTTGTGCACAAACCGAGACTGCTGTCAGACAATGGCTCCAGCTACGTCTCTGGCGAACTGGCCGAATGGCTGGGGACTAAGAAAATGGGACACGTCAGGGGTGCGCCGTATCACCCGCAAACACAGGGCAAGATTGAGCGATGGCATCAGACCCTGAAGAATGCGCATCTTGCTGGAAAACTACTTCTTCCCGGCAGACCTGGAAGCGCAGATCGGGGCATTCGTTGATCATTACAATCATCAGCGATACCATGAGAGCATCAACAACCTCACCCCTGCAGACGTCTACTTCGGGCGAGGCCAAGCCATTTTAAAACAAAGAGAAAGGACTAAACTCAAAACAATGGAAACCCGGCGCTTGCAATACCGCAAATACGCCGCTTAATATGATCAACCAGATGAGCCAGATCCTCCTTTAGATCAGCCCGTTGATTGTTCCAATTTATATGATGACGGACATACATGCAGTTGTAAATCAAGGTGGTCTGTTCAATGGAGTATCATATGTCGGGGGTGCCTTGAGCTGACCGGAGGTGTGGCTAAAAAAATAGGAATAAAATCTGATTTTTGCACTATTTCAGGGGAAATATTACACCATTAGATGCCGGTGATAAATTCTTTAGAGCTAGTGGCCTGAATCACTTAAATGACCGGGTATAGTGATTTCAGCTTTACGCGTGCTTTTTCGGTGGTGAAGCGCCAGTCTGCCTTTACATTGTTTGAGTTTCGATCTTTGAGCCATGCATTGACCTCATCTTCAAGACGTTGCGCATCAGGAATTCTTCTTTTGAGGCATTGACCTGACAGGACAGACAATTCCGCTTCCGCCATATTGAGCCAGCTGCCATGTTTTGGGGTATAATGCCACTCAAAACGCAAGCTGAGGCGGCGCGCTTCGGCCGGTTCAAAGGCTGCATAAAGGGAGGCCGGTTTATGCGTATTGAGGTTATCCTGAACCAGGACTATTTTTTCAGTATCGGGAAAATGCTCGTCCGCCAACTCTTTTAAAATATGGGCGTAATCCACGGCGGTCCGCCGTTTCGTGACCTTGACATGGCGCCAACCCTCAAGCGGGGCGAAGAGCATAAACATGTTTCTTGTTCCATTGCGTTTATATTCATAATCTGTGCGGGCGGCGTAACCGGGTTTTGCCGGGACGCCTTTTCTGGTTTCCATGGTCAGCTGTTTGGAGATTTCATCAAGACAGACCATTGGCCGCATTTTGTCATGCGGGCGTGTATAAACCTCCAGAATATCTTCCATATTGGCGGCAAATTCAGCATTGGCCTTTGGCGGAATGACCCAGTATTCACTCAGATGCGGTTTCAAAGTGTTTTTTTAAAACACGGCCTACCGTGTTGAAGTGGGTCGTCTCAACAATTTTCAGCTCGACAGCCTTGTCCGCCAGCAGACGGATGGTCCAGCGGGCGCGGCCAGCAGGCGGTGTGCTGCAGGCAAGCGTGATCAGCCTGGCTTCCGCTTCGCCGTCAAAAATGCATTTGCGCGGTGGCGTTGTGCGTTTTTTGCGAGCAAATACTGCCTCCATTCCCTGTTCAACCAGCTTGCGCCGGGTGTTGGCAACATGGGTGGTGCTGGTTTCAAGGGCCTCGGCAATCTGTGTGTCTGTCCAGCCACTACCGCTGGCCTGATCCGCCTTGAGCAAAATCCGCGCCTTTAAAATCGCTCTTGCAGCTATCCTGCCGGTGTTTATCAGCCGGTCAAGCTCAAGCCGTTCAGAATCACATAATTCAACAACCCATCTTTTCTCAACCATGAATGTCCTCCTTACCAAACAGTTGGTGTTAGGTAGGGAATGAATCATGGTTTTAGAAAAATTACCACAATAATTAAGTAGTGCAGTCCACTAGTATGAACGAGAAGTGTCTGCAAATAACTGTCACCATTTTTCACAAAGAAATTACCAAGCTATAATTGTAAATGGGCTGGAATTTCGTTTTTTAACATTGTAGGCTTCTGCCGAATCTGGTTTTTACAGGCCAAAGTTGCTAAGAATTGGGGAGGAACATGCTGGAAGTAGTTTATTCACCACTCCTTGTTTTTGGCTCCCTCGCGGTTGCGATCATGGGGGCTTTCACTGCTTTGCGCCTGACCTCCAACTTGCGTAATCTTGATTTAACAAAGCGAAAGGTTCGGGTGGCACAAGGCGCACTTGCTTTGGGTACCGGTATCTGGTCCATGCATTTCATAGGCATGCTCGCTGTCGAGATGCCCATCACGATAAACTACGATCCTGTAAGAACACTAGCTTCTGCTTTAATTGCAGTCTTGGTTGTGGGAGTTGCATTGTTGTCCCTGCATTTTGGCATTAGGACCAAGGCCAGAATTTACATCGCAGGCACTCTTATGGGGTTAGGGATCGTCGGTATGCATTATCTCGGTATGAGTGCAATATCATCGAATAGCATTATTACCTACAGTCCAATCGGTGTCCTGCTAGCTATAGCAACAGGGATTGCATCGTCAATTGCAGCTATCGAACTTGCGTATGGCAATCGCTCGCCTTTAAAAATTTCGACCGGCTCTGTCGTCCTTGGCCTAGCAATTTCCGCCATGCATTATTCTGCCATGTACTTTACCGTTTTTACCTTAGCTAAGGGGATTGACCCTACCTCTGCATCTTTTTTGGATCGTGAACAATTGGCACTGTTAGTTGTACTATCCTCATTCGTCTTGTGTGGCCTTTTTCTTTTGATGGCTGTGCCAAATGATAATCGCACAGGATCGAATGCTGAAGTAGGAGAAAAAAGTCAGGTAATGAACGCGGAGTTTGGGAGCTCTGACATTGGTTTAGCTGGTATCGTTAAGATGCCAGGGGCCCCGTTGTCGGTAAACAAAGCAGGTGATGACAACGTCAAACCACAAAATCTGAGCAAAATACCATATGAGCGTAACAAGGTTGTAAGATATTTGGATCCCGATGCGATACACATCGTGAAAGCCGACGGCCACTATACGAGTATCAATGACGGTGAGAATGAATTGTTTTGCCCGTGGTCTATTTCTCGAATGGAGGAGAGCCTTGGTTCCGTTGATTTTATGCGCATACATCGCAGCTTCATCGTCAAAAAGACACTCATCGCTGGGTTCAGACGCGCGGGTGACAAGGCATTCTGTGTTGTGGGCGTTGAAAACGAAACTGAAATACCCATCTCTCGCTCTCGCATTTCCGAATTCAGAAATTTTCTTCAACTAATCTGATCACCAGGTCGAAATTTCGCATTTCGTGCGCGATATATGCATTTCGTGCAGTAATTTCGACGGTTGTTGATTGATGCTATTCCTCCTTCAATCCGCAGACCTACAGTCTCATCTGGTGGGAGAAGATTGCGATTTTATCCTAATTTATTAAAATTACGGCGATGCCTGGGCAAGCAGCAGGCAACGGACCTGCTGCCAATCGGGAACGTAGCGCTGTCTGACATTTGGCTGTGAAGTCGAAACTAAATAGGGGGAAACATGATTCCTGGTTCATTTGAATATCACCGTCCATCATCGCTGGATGATGCCATTGGTCTTTTGTCTTCGTTGGGGGAGGATGCTTTGCTGGTTGCTGGCGGCCACAGTCTCATTCCGATGATGAAACTCAGGATGGCAATGCCTGAGCATCTGGTGGATTTGCAGGATGTACAATCTCTGAAATCTATAACCGTCGACACCAATCAGATTTCCCTGGGCGCTATGGTGACCCAGGCTGAATTGATTGCATCAGATGAATTGCATGCTGCGTGCCCGATCTTACGCGAAACATCTCTGCAGATTGCAGATCCACAAATTCGTAATCTGGGAACGATTGGCGGCAACGTCGCCAATGGCGATCCTGGTAATGACATGCCTGCGATAATGCAGATGCTTGGTGCAACATATGTCCTGGCCGGGCCACAAGGGACGCGGGAAATTGCGGCACGGGATTTCTATGAGGCTGCATTTTTTACCGCACGAGAAGACGGTGAAATTCTCACCACCATCAAATTTGATACCCCAACTGCCGGTCACGGGTGGGCCTATGAAAAGCAAAAGCGCAAGATTGGAGATTATGCGACCGCAGCCGCAGCCGTTGTTTTAACCGTTTCAGGTGGCGTTTGTGAAACAGCATCCATCGGATTGACCAACGTGGCAGATACACCATTATGGGCTGAGGAAGCTGCTGGCGTTCTAGTGGGCTCAGCGCTTGATGAGGCCACAATCAAAACTGCCGCCAATGCTGCCGTAGCCATTACCGACCCCGCATTGGACGGTCGTGGGCCCGTGGAGTTTCGCAAGCATATTGCCGGCATCATGGTGCAGCGCGCTGTCGCCAAGGCTGCACAACGCGCACAATAGTTTCTTATCTAACATGTATTTTGGAGACCTAACCAAATGTCAGACATAAAAATAAACATGACCATCAATGGTCAGGCGGTTGAAACCACCGCCGATCCGCGCACACTATTGATTCACTTTTTGCGCGAAGATCAAAACCTCACCGGGCCCCATATCGGCTGTGACACCAGCCATTGCGGAGCTTGTACTGTCGATATGAATGGCAAATCTGTAAAATCCTGCACCGTCTTCGTTGGTCAGGCCAATGGTGCCGATATCGTGACGATTGAAGGTATTGCCGAGGCCGACGGTACCTTGCACGCCCTGCAGGAAGCCTTCCGTCAAAATCATGGGCTGCAATGCGGGTTTTGCACGCCTGGCATGATTACCCGAGCCTATCGCTTGTTGCAGGAAAACCCCAACCCCACTGAAGAAGAAATTCGCTACGGCATTTCCGGTAACCTGTGCCGCTGTACCGGTTATCAGAATATCGTTAAGTCCATCCAGATCGCCGCTGAAGAATTATCTCACAAGGAGGCTGCAGAATAATATGAACGATCAAACTCCCATATCTCGTGAAGAACGCATTGAAAAACTCCAGGGCCTCGGCTGCTCGCGCAAGCGTGTGGAAGATGCACGTTTCACTCAAGGAAAAGGTAATTATATTGATGATTTGAAACTGCCGGGAATGCTGTTCGGTGATTTTGTCCGCAGCCCTTATGGCCATGCCCGAATTAAATCCATCAACCCTGAAGCAGCCCTGGCTGTGCCCGGTGTGCTTGCTGTGATCACCGCAGAAGAACTCAAACCCCTGGCACTTCACTATATGCCAACTCTTGCAGGTGACGTACAAGCTGTGCTGGCTGACGAAAAAGTCCTGTTCCAAAATCAGGAAGTGGCCTTCGTTGTTGCCACAGACCGGTATGCAGCAGCCGATGGTGTTGAACTGGTCGAAGTCGATTACGAACCACTTCCAGTCATCAATGATGCATTCAAAGCCATGGATGAAGATGCACCGTTGTTGCGCGAAGACATCAAAGACAAGATGGAAGGTGCGCACGGGCCACGCAAACATCACAATCACATTTTCTTCTGGGAAGAAGGCGACAAGGACGGTACTGAAAAAGCACTCGATGATGCAGACGTTGTCGTTGAAGAACTCATAACTTATCAACGCGTCCACCCTTGTCCCTTGGAAACCTGTGGTTGCGTCGCTTCAATGGATAAGATCAATGGTAAGCTGACCCTTTGGGGAACTTTTCAGGCACCTCATGCCGTGCGCACAGTGGCGTCACTGATCACCAATATAGCTGAGCATAATATTCGCGTCATCTCACCTGACATTGGTGGTGGGTTTGGCAACAAGGTGGGCGTATATCCCGGCTACATTTGCGCCACAGTCGCCTCTATTGTGACTGGTAAACCGGTAAAATGGGTAGAAGACCGCATCGAAAACCTTTCCTCCACAGCTTTTGCCCGCGATTATCATATGACCGGTAAAATTGCTGCAACCAAAGACGGGAAAATCACCGGCCTGTGGGCTCATGTGCTTGCAGATCACGGGGCGTTTGATGCTTGTGCAGATCCCACTAAATTCCCTGCCGGTTTTTTCCATATCGTCACTGGATCCTATGACATTCCTGTCGCCTATGTTGGTGTTGACGGGGTCTATACCAACAAGGCACCCGGTGGCGTCGCCTATCGTTGTTCTTTCAGGGTGACCGAAGCTGCCTATCTGATTGAGCGCATGATTGATATTCTTGCCCGCAAACTGGATATGGACCCGGCCGAATTGCGCATAAAGAATTTCATTAAAAAAGAGCAATTTCCTTATCAGTCCGCACTTGGCTGGGAATATGATTCCGGCGATTATCACACCGCCATGGAAAAGGCCATGACCACAGTGGACTACAAAGCACTGCGGGTTGAACAAACTGAAAACCGTGCAGCATTTGATCGTGGTGAAACCCGCAGTTTAATGGGTGTAGGTGTGGCTTTCTTTACCGAGATAGTTGGCGCTGGCCCGGTCAAAAATTGTGATATTCTGGGACTTGGCATGTTTGACAGTTGTGAAATCCGCATACATCCCACGGGTTCCGCAATTGCTCGCCTCGGCACCATCAGCCAGGGGCAGGGTCATGCGACAACTTTTGCCCAGATTCTCGCGTCTGAAATCGGCATTCCTGCCGAAGACATCACACTAGAAGAAGGTGACACCGATACAGCACCCTATGGCCTTGGCACATATGGTTCACGTTCAACACCTGTTGCCGGTGCCGCCACAGCCATGGCAGGGCGCAAGATAAGGGCCAAAGCTCAGATGATTGCCGCCTATCTACTGGAGGTCCATGAAGGTGACCTGGAGTGGGATGTTGACCGATTCCAGATCAAGGGAAACCCTGAAGCCCACAAAACCATGAAGGAAATTGCATTTGCTTCTTACAACCAGGCCATTCCCGGCCTTGAGCCCGGCCTTGAGGCCGTTTCCTACTATGATCCGCCCAACATGACTTATCCATTTGGTGCTTACATTTGTGTCGTCGATGTGGATGTGGATACTGGTGTTATCGATGTGCGCAGATTCTATGCGCTGGACGATTGCGGCACGCGCATTAACCCGATGATTATCGAAGGCCAGGTCCATGGTGGCCTGACCGAAGCTCTGGCCATTGTCATGGGTCAGGAGATTTCCTATGATGAGATCGGCAATATTAAAGGTGCCACACTTATGGACTTTTTCCTGCCGACGGCGGTAGAGACCCCCAACTGGGAAACAGGTCACACCACGACGCCGAGCCCGCATCATCCCATCGGTGCCAAAGGTGTAGGTGAAAGTCCTAATGTTGGCGGTGTACCCGCTCTGTCCAATGCGGTCCACGATGCTTTTGCCCACAAGGGTTTGACCCATACACAAATGCCACATGATCACTGGCGTGTTTGGAAAGTTGCTCAGAAATTGGGCCTGACCGACTAGTTGCATAAACTTATAGGGATTGGTCAAATTAGCAAATTCCAAAAGTAGATCATTTGAATGATGTTTGATTCAAAATGGGTGCCGGTAGCAAACTCTCTTCGGCACCCAACTACAGGCGCACAGGAAAGCAATGATGGTAAAAACACCCGACATCAAATTAAAACTTGCCGCCGTTGACTATGTGGCGGATGACACATTGTCAACGGCCCTGCAACTGGCTATCGATCTCGGCCGCCCCTTGCTGCTGGAAGGCGAGGCAGGGGTCGGCAAAACCGAAATCGCAAAATCACTGTCCACTATTCTTGAAACCAAACTCATCCGTCTGCAGTGTTATGAAGGACTGGATGCTTCTGCTGCCATCTATGAGTGGAACTACCAACGACAGTTGTTGTCAATAAAGGCATCCGAAAACTTCGCAGAAAATGCCAAGCAGTTGGAAGAGCACATTTTTTCAGAAGATTTTCTGTTGGAACGCCCTTTATTGCAGGCTATCCGGCAGGAAAAGTCCCCAGTGCTTTTGATCGATGAAATTGACCGGGCAGATATGGAGTTTGAGGCTTACCTTTTGGAAATTCTCTCTGATTTTCAAATTACAGTGCCGGAGCTCGGCACAATTCAAGCAACGAGTATCCCTCATGTCATATTAACATCGAACGGCACACGGGAGTTGTCTGATGCTCTGCGTCGACGGTGTCTTTATTCTTATATTGATTTTCCGACACTGGAGCGCGAACTGGAAATCATCCTGGCACGTATCCCCAACATCGAACAGGAACTCGCCATTCAAATTGCACGTTTTGTGCAAGAGCTGCGCAAAGAAGATCTGGAAAAAATTCCCGGCGTTGCAGAAACACTAGATTGGGCAGCAGCCTTGATTGGTCTCAATACACAAAATATCAGTGACGAGGCGGAGCAAATCCAATCGACGCTTATCTGCCTCTTAAAAACTGAAGGCGACGTAAAATCGGTAAGTCCGGAAGTAACCAGTCGGCTCGCTGGCAAGGCTGCTTGAGCGATGGCGTCAGCACCCGGCCCAGCAGCACCAACATGTCTTGCAACGGAGCATCCGTTGACAACGAAGATGATTGGTTTTGTTGATCATCTCAGATTGAACGGCTTTATACTCGGACCACCGGAAACCCAAAGCGCGCTGGCGATGATGAGGCACACTTCAGGCGACATCAATGCGGATCGTCAAAGCTTGAAAACCTTGCTGACAAGTCGTCGTGAAGAGTGGGACGGCTTTGATGGTTTGTTTGAGGCCTATTGGTCACAACGCGGAAAAATGCATCATCAGTGGCAAAAATCAGAATCAATGGTCAGAACAACATCCAAATTGCCACGGGCATGGCAGGATCACTTGGACGAACAAGGCGGTTCCAATTCGAAATATGCTCCACAAATAGAGGAGGAAGGACAGGATCAGACCGATGGCCAGGCATCCGGACGTCTTGTTGCATCAGACAATCGCGCGCTGGAGAAAACAGATTTTCGCCGATTTGTTAACGCAGCGGAGATCGCCGAAAGTGAGGCGCTGGCGTGCAAATTAGCGAGAGCTATTCGTTATCGCCAGTCTCGCCGCCAGCGTATCGCAAAAAATGGAACCAGGCTCGACTTGAGACGCACCATCCGTGCCAATATGCACCATGGCGGAGAGCCCATTGACCTGCGTTTTAAATCTGTGCCGGATCATCCGGTGCGGATCGTTGTCTTCCTCGACGTCTCCGGTTCGATGAAACATTACAGCCGCTTTTTTTTGCATTTCGTTAGGGGGCTGGTATGTCAGTGGGCTCAAACCGATGCCTATCTATTTCACACTAAACTTATTCGGGTGACAGATACTCTCCGCCACAAAGACTCCATGAAAGCAATGACAAATTTAACGCTGATGGCAGACGGGTTTGGAGGCGGAACCCGCATCGGTGATTGTCTTGACCACTTTAATGATCAGTATGCGAAAAAAGCCATCAATAGCCGCAGTGTGGTGGTGATTTTAAGTGATGGGTATGATGTCGGGCCTGCGGAGAAGATGGCAACCGAACTCAAGCGACTGAAAAAACGCGCTAAACGCCTAGTATGGCTCAACCCACTGATCGGATGGAAAGAATATATGCCGGTAACTACTGCCATGGAAGCTGCCATGCCATATATCGATCTGTTTGCGGCTGCGAATACGCTGGAAGCCCTGAGCGCGCTTGAGCCCGAATTCGCGCAGCTTTGATGGGTGGGGAAACATGACTATAACAAGCAAAATACTGGATCTCATTGAACACTTGCGCGCCCAAAGCGAGAGCTATTGCGTGGTTACGATACTACGCACAGCGGATTCAACATCAGCCCGGCCCGGAGCCAAGGCAGTGATCACATCCACCGGTGAGCTGCACGGATTTGTCGGCGGTAATTGTGTAACAGGTGCCGTCAAGCGCGCCGCACTTGAGTGCCTGCAAACCGGTCAGCCTAAAATGATCCGGATCAAACCCAATGACGATGTGGTGAGCCCGGTCGATGTAGATGGGGTGCAGTTGCATCGCTCAAACTGTCCCAGCGGCGGCACTGTCGAAGTGTTTATAGAACCTCGACATGCCGCGCGGAAATTACTTATCTGCGGGGCCTCTCCTATTGCCCAGTCCATTCTCCTGCTGGCAAGGGGGCTGGGATACCGGATTGTTGTTGCAGCCGACAAACAGGACCACCAGGATATGGCCGGGGCAGATGTTTATCTGAGCAATTTTGAATTTGATGATCTGGCGTTGTCGGCTACAGATGCAGCCATTGTCGCTACTCAGGGAAAACAGGACCGCGATGCCCTGCGCGCCATCCTGCTGTCTGAGGCGGGATACAAGGGCATGGTCTGCAGTGGTAAGAAAAGACAGGCTTTGATGCAGCAGCTTGTTCTGGAAAACTCAAAATTTCAGGCTTTGGACAGCGACCTGCATGCACCAGCCGGGATTTACATTGGCGCTATCGAACCCGAAGAAATCGCCTTGTCTGTGGTCAGCGAAATTGTCGCTTGCCAGCGGCTTGGTGTTCAAGCAACCGAGCGGTCACCGCAAACAGATCGAGGCCTGCATAAATGAACCGCGGTTCTGACCTCCACATTCTTCTGCTTGCAGCAGGCATTTCCAGCCGCATGGGAAAACCCAACAAATTATTGATGCAGTCCCAGGGCAAGCCGATTGTCCGCCATGTTGCCGAGCAATTACTCTTGTCAGAAGTCGGCCCTATAACAGTGGTTACCGGTTGCGATGCAAAACAAGTTGAGCACGCTCTGGTGGGTCTGAACGTATCTTTTTGTTTTAACCCGAATTATTCGACCGGACAGATGTCATCCGTGCGCCAGGGGTTTTGTGGTCTTGAAGAAAAACACGCAGATGTCATGATTGCATTGGCAGATATGCCCGGTCTTCATTGTGATGACTATCGCACCGTGGTTCAGGCGTTTTTACAACACAATTGCGATAAGATAATTGTTCCGCATTATGGCACTGAACGCGGAAATCCTATTGTCATACCGCACAGATTTTCAAAAGAAATCATCACGGGTTCACTCAAAGCTGGTTGCAAAAAGCTGGTGGCTTCAAGACCTCGGGATGTTTTTAAACTAAGTGTGTCTAACGCTGCGCACATCACTGACATCGACATCCCGGAAGACTACAAAAATTTTCGACAAAAATCCTCGGTATCGTCTGCGTGAAAATGCCAATTCGCCTCAATGGAGCCAATTAATGGAACTGCAGGACCAACAGAAGATCAATGCTACGCGTGAAGTAGTTTTTGCCGCCCTCAATGACCCGGAAATATTGAAGCAGTGTATTCCAGGGTGTGAGGTCCTGGAAAAGATCTCAGACACGGAAATGACTGCAACTGTTACTCTGAAAATCGGCCCGATTAAAGCGAAATTTAAAGGTGCTGTTGAGCTATCAAATCTAAATCCGCCCGAGAGTTATACAATTACCGGGGAAGGCAAAGGTGGACCTGCGGGCTTTGCGCGCGGCAGTGCTGATGTGAAGCTGGTGGAAGATGGCAGCGGTACGATACTGGGATATAGTGTCAAAGCGGATATTGGTGGAAAGCTGGCCCAACTGGGTGGCCGCTTAATCGATTCAACAGCAAAAAAGCTTGCCGCACAATTCTTTAAGAAATTTGGTGAAATAGTTGAATTAGGTTTGGAGGGCAAGATCACTCCCGGGTCTCCAGAGGATTCCTTGCAACCTACCAAAACAATTTCATCAAAACTGTGGATCTATATTATCGCCGCAATTGTGGCGATTGCATTGTATGCAGTGGTTAGATCAGGTTGATTTTCAGTCTAATTCTTCTATTGAAAGGATTGTGTTGTAACCAATCGATTAGAAATAATGGTAAAACCAGAAAGTGTAAATATCGTGATTGAACAACATAAATTGTCTGCAACCTGTGATGCGCTTATTGTTGCCGAGGAGTGGGGTCTGGAGGGCCGTAAGGTTGCCCTTGCCACTGTTTTGGAAACCTGGGGATCGTCTCCGCGACCGGTCGGTAGCCATCTGGTTATTGACGATAAGGGTAATTTTGAAGGTTCGGTTTCGGGTGGATGCGTCGAGGGTTCGGTTATCACTGAGGCACTTGATGTCATCGCTGATGGGCAGTCGCGACTGTTGGAATTTGGTGTTGCCGATGAAACTGCCTGGGAAGTTGGGTTGTCTTGTGGAGGAAGTATACGTATTTTTGTTGAAAAGATTGTTTCATGAGCCTTGCCACTGATCTCGTTTCTCAGATCAATGAGGCCCGTAAAGCCCGGCAGATTGTTGCGATGATCACGTTCATTAAAACTGGGGAAAAATTGATCCTGCACCCCGGAAAATTTGCGAATGTTGATGGTGATTTGCTGGTCGAATGTGAAGCCCGCCTCCAGTCGGGCAAGTCGGGACTTGTGACGACAGAAGACGGGACTGTGGTTTTTATCAATATCTATGAACCAAGACCTCGCCTCATTATTGTTGGCGCTGTTCATATTTCTCAGGCTCTTGCACCGATGGCGCACACAGCGAATTTTGATGTGATTGTGATTGATCCGAGGTCATCTTTTGCAACGCCAGACCGGTTTGTAGGAGTGTGCTTAAAAGCTCACTGGCCCGATGATGTGGTGCCGGAGATCGGACTCGATGCCTATACGGCACTTGCAGCTGTTACTCATGATCCCAAGATCGATGACTCAAGCATAATCATGGCGTTGAAGGCTGGCTGCTTTTATGTGGGTGCTCTTGGAAGTCGCAATACCCACAGACAACGTTTTGGCCGTTTAAGGGATGCAGGGCTTTCGGAGGAATGCCTTTCCCACATTCATGCACCGATCGGACTTGATATAGGTGCGGCCAGCCCTGAGGAAATATCGGTGGCTATTTTGGCAGAAGTGATCCTCACTTTGCGTGGTCCCAGGCGGTCTCGGAGTTGTCCTGAATGAAGTTTGGTCCGGTTCCTGTGCATGAAGCAGAAGGAGATATTCTTGCCCACTCCATCAAATTAAATGGCAGGGTTCTCAAGAAAGGGATGCTACTCGATAAACGCGCTATAGAGCTGCTTGTCGCTGGCGGGTTTGAGAATGTTATCGTGGCGCGGTTGCAGCGCGGAGACTGCCTTGAAAATGAAGCCGCCAGACGAATAGCAAAGGTTTTAAAAGGCACCGGCTGTAGGATCGAGAAACCTTTTACCGGCCGTTGTAATCTGTTTGCCAAACATGATGGATTGCTGTGTTTGGATGTAGACAGAATACACGCCCTTAATCGAATTGACGCCGTTTTGTCCGTTGCCACACTCAATCCATTTGCCAAAGTATCAGGTGATCAAATGGTGGCGACGGTCAAAATTATCCCCTTTGCACTGAATGAAAAAATTCTGCGGCAGGTGGATAGCTTACTGACGGGAAAACAAACACTCCACGTCGCCCCCTTTGAGCCGCGGGTGTATGGGCTGGTTTCCACTTTTTTTGATGAAACACCTGAAAAAATTCTCGATAAAACGAGTAAGGTGCTTAGGCAGAGGCTAGAATCCTGTGGGTCGAAACTGGGGGAAGAAATTCGTGTGCCGCACAGTGTTGAAGGCGTTGTCCAGGGTCTCGATACACTTTTGGAGAAACATGATGGGATCATCTTGTTTGGCGCGTCAGCAATCGCCGATATGAATGATATTATTCCAACTGCAATCCGGGTTTCTGGTGGTGTCGTAGATTATTTTGGCATGCCGGTTGATCCTGGAAATTTATTGCTGATTGGAAAGTTGGACGCTCGACCGGTAATAGGAGCGCCCGGGTGCGCAAGAAGTCCCAAGGAAAACGGTTTTGATTGGGTATTGCACCGCATCCAGGCAGGTGTTTCGGTTAGCGCTGAAGACATTCAGGCCATGGGTGTTGGCGGTTTACTCAAAGAAATTCCATCCCGACCCCAACCTCGTGGGCAACCAACTCGACGGTCATGATAGATCAAGCTTAAAAACTGTCGGCCCTAGGTACAATCAACATTCTGGATTTGCAAAGCGCTTAATATGTGACCCATAGACCTCCATGCTCTGTTATCAGGAAATATTTGTGGTGAAATGGTATGGGCAGAGCGCTGTCCAATAGTGGCAAAAAGGGCTCAAGCAGATATCGAAGATGGACCAGCGAAACATCCGCACGTTGTGGGCTGTAGGGGCGGTGTTGCTGGTCCAGTCTTGCTGTCTGGTGGTTAGTCAAGTTTGAGGCCAGCCATGTCAACCGCCTTTCTGATCATACGGCGTCATGACGATATCTTTGTTGACGATAATGCGCAGTGGCCAGCCTGGGCGTACTGTGATGGTTGGCTGGATGTCGAGAGTGCGATCAACCAGTTTTTGCCCGGCACGATTGGTGGATTGTTGCGTGCTTTCACGAATAGCGGTGACCAGGTCACTTTCATTGTTACCCAGAGATATTTCGGTGCCGATGCCGAGCAGGGTTGATAGCACGATGCCTTTGAGCAGTTTCCATGTATGCAGGTTTACTTGATCAGTAAGACCGGCGTAGCCCGCGACATCTGTTGCCGGCAGATTTTCAATGACCATCGATGTTCCATCGGGGCGGATAATTCGTTGCCAGATAACGAGGGCGCGTTCCTGGCCGAAGGCGATGATGCTGTCGTATTTACCGATGAGGCGGGTGCCTTGGGGGATGAGGAGATATTGGCCACTGACCGTATCAAAGACATTTTCCGTTACCTGGGCGATGACGAACCCCGGCAGATCCGAATTTAATCCGGTGATCAGGCTGGCCGGGATGATGGTTCCGGCCATCAGCTGATAGGGGGATACGGGGGTCTGCTGCGTCTGTTTGTTGTAAATCTCGACATCAGGTCCTTTTTGCAGGAAGGCCAGTTTGGAATTCTGCGTATTTGTTTCCGGTGTTGTGGGAATTGTGTTTACAGTATTTGTGAGAGCCGTGAGGGCTGACAGTTCTGCTGATCGATTATTATCCTGGGTGTCTTTTACGGTTGTACTCACTCCTTGTTTTGCTGAGATGGTAAAGAACACACCGGATTCCCGGGCTTGTGATTGCAATCGTGCCAGACGAATGCGTTCTGCCCGCTGGAAATCAGCTTCGGGGTTGGGCCGGTAGGAAGGAATGGCATTGGATGCCGCAGGTCTGATGCCGAGATCACGCTCGACCCGTACCAGAGCTGCACCCAAATCACCCGGACCTGGGGGCCCGAGCCTTGGGATACCTTCATAGGAGGAGGGTAATTGTTCCAACCCATCAGGTTTGGGTTTGCGTTTCGTCTGGTAGAGTTCTGCCTGTTTGCCGGATTTCCAGTCTGGTGGATCGAGCGCCAGCAGAACGGCACCGGCTATGAACAACATTGCAAGTGCGCTGCCACCCATCAACACTTTGCGGTTAATCCGTGTGACAGCTTTTGGTCTGGCGCGCAACTCAAGGGCCTCCGGGTCGAGTTTTTTACCTGTAAGATTACTGTTCATTGAATGCACTCCAGGTGGTGTTGGTCTGGCGCACTTTTGCATCTTTACGGGTGATGCGGACAATCCGTTGCGGGTCTGTGCCCAGACGCAGTTCGGCCACAGCAAACAGACGATCAACAATATAATAAGCATCCCGCACCCGGTAATTGACCAATGCTGGTTGACCATCTGAGGCAATCACGAACAGGGGCGGTGCTTCACCCTGTTTTATGCCAGAGGGAAACTGGATATAGACCTTTTTACCATCATCAAACGCACGGATGGGCTTCCACGGGGCATCGCCCGCAATGTGGTAACGGAACTTAAGGCGATCCAATTTCAGGCCCTTGTCGATGATGATTTTGTCTGATTCTATGGCTGGTGCATTCTGCTTTTTAAGAGCAATCAGATCGGAATAGGGATAGGTCCACGAGACAGACGCCATATAGGTATTGTCCGTTGAGCGCATTTCCAGATGATAGGTGCGCCGGTCTGTAGTGATGACCAGATTGGTCTGCAAGCCCGGTGCAATGGGTTTGACCAGAATATGTACCTGAGTAAGAGGGCCACCTCCACTGGTTGTGTCCCCAACCACCCAGCGCACAGTATCGCCCGCGGATACGGTTATCAGTTTTTCACCTGGCTCCAGGGCAATGTCGGAGACCTGATTAACGGCGGTATAAAGTTGATAAAGTGCGCCCTTGACATAAGGGTAATTTTGAATGGCGTTGATATACCCATCCTTTGAGGGTTCAATTTTAGCTGCCTTATTGGCATCACTCACGCGGGCTTTTGGGAGTGTTTTATCTTTTCTCTTGGCTCCCGCTTTTCCAGGTGCTGGTTTCAGCTGACCGGGAAGTGGCAAAGGCCTTGGCACCTCTACCAATTTGAGGGGTTTTAATGGTTTTGATTCAACAACGGCTGCATCAAACTCAAGATTATCATATTTGATCTCAGGAATATTTGGCTTGGCTGCACAGGCGCTCAGCAGAAGAACACTGCCACAGAGAAGGGATGTTCGAAGGGATAGGATCATTTTGGGGCTCCGGATTTTGGTTTTGGGGAAGTTGTTTTGAGATCACGTGACCAGTTGAGGCCATGGACATAGATGCCAAGCGGGTTCTTGCGCAGGGTTTCCACATCACGTGGGGGTTCAATCACAATGGAAAGCACCCCGGTCCAGCGATCTGTCTGTGCCAATGAACCATTGAGATAGGTGCGCTCTAACCAGCGGATCTGGAAACTGTTATCTGAAGCCCGCACTACACTGGATATTTCAACGGCAACAGTGCGCTGACCGACTTTGGAAAAGGGATCATTTTCCCGCGCGAACTCATTCAGGGTGTTGGCGGCACGTGCCGTGGCAAAATCATAGGCCTTGAGCCAGTTCTGACGCACCACGACGGGGTCAATCGATAGTGAGCGAACCTTTTCGATAAACCCGGCCAGCTGGTAGGCAATCTGCGCATCAGACGGTTTATATTTTTCAATGGCCGGGCCGATGGTGCGAACAGCACCAGTTTTTTCCAGTTCCACCACATAGGGAATAATGGTGGATTTGCCCGCCTGCCATACAACCCCGGCGGATAGCCCGAGCGACAGAGCCAGACAGCCAAAGGCCATCAGCCGCCAGTTCCTCGCCTGAAGGCGGGAGGAACCGATGCGTTCATCCCACACCTGAGCAGCCTTTTGATAAGGTGTGGCCGGAGCGGGCGTATCACCGTAGCGGTTTCTGGCGCGTTTAAAGATCATTATAAAACTTCCTCATTTGGTGTTTTTTATTTGTCAGGATCAAGCTTGGGGCCTTCGGCGGAACCACCCCGGTCGCCCTCGCGCAAGGTGTGGCTGGCAACCGTGCCGGCTTCGCGTACACGTTGGCGTCGATGCATCTGTTTGGCCCATTGAGGGGGACTGGAATTATTGGAAGAAGAGCTCACAACACCGGCACCCCGGCCAGTGTTTGTGGCTCCTGAACTACCCGTGGCGCGATAGGCTTCAGCTGCGCCGTGGGCAAAAGCGTCTTTGATTGGTGCACTCATGTGCGAGGCAGCGTTTGACGCAGCACGACCAACGGTCGCTTTGGCAACACCGGATGCCCCACCGGTTTCATATCCGGCACTTACCCGGCCCGCCATTGATGCAGCTGATGTAACCGCTGATCCGCCCGTTCGACCAATGGCACGGGCGGAACCCGATGCAATCGCACCACCGGCAACACCAACACCCACCAATCCGGCAGCGGTTCCAGCGGCAGCCCCGGCACCAAGCTGTGGTGCGCCAGATACCAGCCCTGCGGCAATGCCGGGGACAAAGATAGCCAGACCGAAGACAGCAATGGCGGCCAGAATGATTGAGGCTGCATGGCGTAAATCAATGTCGCCTGTGGGTGGTGTTGCAATATCACCGAATATTGTCGAGCCGATACCCACAACGATGGCCAGCACCATCAGCTTGATACCGGCGGTGATGATATTGCCCAACACCCGTTCGGCCAGAAATGATGTCTTGCCAAAGAGTGCAAAGGGCACAAGCACAAAGCCTGCCAGCGTTGTCAGTTTAAATTCAATGATGGTGATGAACAATTGTACCGAGAGGATGAAGAAAGCCAGCAGCACGATTAACCAGGCCATCAGCAATACGACAATGGTAATGAAGTTTTCAAAAAACGAGGTAAAGCCAACCAGCTTCCCAGCCGCTTCCAGCAACGGCCAGGCAGCGGTAAAGCCGGTATCGGCAACGAAGCCCGGTCGCATCAGTTGATCTGCACCAAAGGGGGCACCGCTGGCTTTAAGGCCAAGCCCGGCAAAACTCTCGAACACAATATTGGCCAGGGCGGAAAAGTTGTTCAGCAGCAAAGCGAAGAAGCCCACATAGAGGACTTTTTTCAACAATTGGGCCAGAACATTATCCTCACCCATGAGTGCCCAGAACAGACCGGCGAGTACGATATCCAGGGCAACCAGGATTGATATCAAAAACCCCACATCGCCGGAGACCAACCCAAAGCCGGTCTCGATATAGGTGGAGAAGGTCTGAGTGAACCTGTCTATGACGTTGAGGTCATCCATTGGGCAAAGCTTTCCTGTTCGCGTAAAATCAGTTTTCCGCGTTTGTTGGGTTTTAGGTTTGAAAGACCGGGCCGGTTGAGCACGGGGAGGGGAACCGGCCCGGTCACACCGCCTGTTCAGAGCGGTAGTTTGTACTCAACCGCCAGGTGTGTACGCGCGTTTGGCACCAAGGAAACCGTTAAAGCGCACACGGCCCTCTTCCTCAGCAGCCATTCGTCGGGCACGTTCAAAGGTTTCGGCACGGTATTGCGCGGCCATCATCTGTTGCAACTGCAGGGATTGTTTAACGCCAAGGGCCGTCAGCTCATTGCCGGTCTGGGTGGCTTGTAAATTCCCAATGGATGATCTGGATCGTGACATCAATATTGACAGCAGTGTGGCATCTGTTGTCGCGTTTTCTGATACTTTGGCCTGCAGGCTGGCTGAACGCTTATATGCTGACAGTGTTTGCCGCCACCGGGCTTTTGCTTGTCTTGTAATTGCATCACTGGTGAGGGACGCATTGAACTCTTGTGGGAACAGTTGCCGCATGGCCGCATCGGTCTGGCGCACATTCATGGCAATAGCATTGGCACTGTCCATCAGAGTTTTGATCTCACCAAGCGTTCGCGATAATTCCGGTGAGATCGTGCTGGTCATCTTGGTCAGGTTGAGATCCATCTTCAACAGTGTCTGGGCCTCATTGCGTAATTGACTGATCTGTTGATTGACCTCGGTGAGTGAACGAACAGCGGTTAGAATGTTTTGGCGATAGTTCCAGGGGTCGAAGACGATGTGTCGGGCACCAGCCGGTGTGATGGGGTTCAAAAATATGGCAAGTCCCAAAGCCCATGCGGATACTGAGTGTTTGCGTGTGTTCAGTCTCATCGTGCTATCTCCTTGATTGAGAGGTCGGTATTGGGTGTCGGATTGAATTCAGTTAGCAGGTCAGCTGCCCAGGAAAGCTCTTTGGCGCGCAGCCATCTATCGGCAAAAGGTGCATTATCTTCATCAACGAGAAGCCGATCGATCAACTTGTGATCAGCAGGTGTTGATGCTCCACAGAAGACAAGACCCACCGGACCCAACCCCAGCTCGAACACCCGGTTGCCCCGTTGCGACTGGTAATAATAGTCGCGCTTGGGGATGGATTGAGCGATCAACTCGATCTGTCGATAATTGAGATCGAAGCGTTCATAAATGGCGCGTGATTGTGGTTCAATGGCGCGATCATTGGGCAGGAATATCCGGCTGGGGCAACTTTCGATTAATGCGGGGGCGATGGATGAACTTTCAATATCGGCGAGGGATTGTGTGGCAAAGATTACGGCGACGTTTTTCTTGCGCAGGGATTTGAGCCATTCGCGGATACGCTCGGCAAACAATGGATCATCGAGAAACACCCAGGCTTCATCAAGGATCAGCAAGGTTGGTCGCCCGTCAAACCTGGCTTCCATCCTGTGGAACAGATAGGTGAGTACCGGCAGAACCAGGGCCTTATGGTGCATCAGTTCTTCCATCTCAAAGTGCTGAACCTGCCCCAGTTCCAGATGATCTTTAGCTGCATCAAGAAGACGACCGAACGCGCCTTCCAGCGTATAGGGATGCAGGGCTTGACGCAGGGCATTGGATTGCAGCAAAAGGGACAATCCGGTGAGGGTGCGCTCGCTGCGCGGTGCCGAGGCAAGACTTTGGATTGCTTTCCACACGGCGTCTTTTACGTCCGGTGTTATATCGACACTCTCGTTGGAAAGCAGACCACACAGCCATTGCAGGGCAAATGCCTGCTCAGCTCCTTTTTCGATATCGGCCAATGGTTGAAACGACAGACCACCATCAAGAGCAAGATCAAAAGTTGCACCATTCATGGCAAGGGTAGCTGCTCGGGCAGAACGGCCCTTGTCGAAGAAAAACACCTGTGAACCCTGATATCGTCGAAACTGCAGGATCAACAATGACAACAGAACCGATTTTCCCGACCCGGTTGGACCGACAATTAATGTATGACCCACATCGCCCACATGCAGATCAAGCCGGAATGGTGTGCACCCGCGCGTTCTTGCAGTCAGCAAGGTCGGCGCCTGCAGGTGTTCATTGCGTGATGGACCCGCCCAAACAGAAGAAACCGGCATCATGTGGGTGAGGTTCAATGTGTGAATGATCGGTTGTCTGACATTGGCATAAGGATTACCCGGCAGAGAGCCAAGCCAGGCATCAACGGCATTGAGTGTTTCATTGATGGTTACGAACCCCTTGCCATTAATAATCCGTTCAACCGCCCGCAGTTTTGTCTCAACAACGGCTCTGTCTTTGTCCATCACCACAATTGTCGTGGTTACGTACCCGAAAGAGACGTGATCTGCGCCCAGTTCCTGCAAGGCCTCATCGGCATCGACGGTCTTATTATCAGCATCACTATCAATCAGTGTGGTGGGCTGATTATACATGACCTCACGCAGGATCGCGGTAACGGACTTGCGTTTGGAAAACCATTGGCGGCGCAATTTGGAAAGTTCTTTGTTGGCCGATGTCTTATCCAGACTGATCCACCGTGTGACCCAGCGATAGGAAAAGCCGAGATCGTTGAGTTCATCAAGAATACCGGGAACTGTAGCATTGGGAAAACCAAGCACGGTAAGACAGCGCAGATGTTGATCTCCCAGCATCGGCTCCAACCCGCCGTTGAATGCTACATCGGGCAGGATGGCATCAAGATAGGCCGGGATATCGGGAACACGGACCTGATGGTGTTTGGTGGAAATCGTGCTGTGCAGGTAGGTCAGGGTTTCTTGATCATTGAGCGGTTCTGACTCATTGAGAATATTGCTCAGCAAATCAATAGCCCTGTCTGTCTCAGCTATAAAGCCATTGAGATGTTCGCTGTAATCAGGTGTCTTTGCCGTCTTATCGTCTGTCTCATAGAGCAGGCTTTCGCGCCTGTTGGTTGCTTCAACCGGTGGCTGGTGCAAGAACGACAGCATATAACGGCTCTCAAAGTGCGCCCCTTCTTCAACAAAGGTTGCCTTGCGCTCCTGATCCACCAGCCAGGAGGCGGGATCAGGGAACCCACCTCGTGGGTATTCTTTTGAAGGAAGACGGGTTGCCTCAAAGAACAATGCCCAACCACTTCCAAATCGCCGAAACACATTATTGATGCGGGCAGTCACTGCTACCAGTTCTGCGTCAGTGGCACTTTCAAGGTCAGGCCCGCGATATCTGATCGAGCGTTGGAACGAACCATCCTTGTTGAGCACAATGCCGGGGGCAACGAGGCAGGCCCAGGGCAGGAAGTCAGCAAGTCCGGCGGGCTTTTTACGATATTCGGCAAGGTTCAACATGAGAGATAGCCTTTGTGTTGCATATGCCGGGACAGCACTTCCATGAAGGCCGGGTCTTTGCGCGTTGCCCACACAGCGATCATGTGGACGACGAACCACAGGACAATCCCGCCAATCCACAATTGCAGACCCAAGCCGATGGAGGCTGCCAGCGTGCCATTGAGAATTGTGACGTTGCGCGGCGCACCGGCGAGCAAGATCGGTTCGGTTAAAGCGCGATGTAACGGCACTTCAAAACCGGGAATAGTGGAGTATGCATTTGGTATCATCGACATGTCCTCATGTGATCAATGCGCCACCGGCGAAAGAAAAGAACGACAGGAAGAACGAGGTTGCAGCAAAGGCAATTGTCAGTCCGAACACGATCTGGATCAAACGCCTGAAACCACCGGACATATCGCCAAAGGCCAGGCTCAGCCCCGTCATGATGATGACAATCACGGCAATGATCTTGGCCACCGGCCCTTCAATTGATTCAAGAATTTGTGCCAGCGGTGCTTCCCATGGCATGCCGGAACCGGCGGCATAGGCAGGAGCCACATAACCAACAAAGAATACAGTTGTTGCCGTTATTTTAATCAGAGAATGTCGTGTTCTTGAGATTTGAGGCCTCATATTGCTGTTCCTTGTGTTTGGTCAAACTGAATTGAGATGAACGGGTACAAGTGGAGAAATTTGATAGTCACCATTGCTGTCCAGTCCGGTGACTTCAGAAATGTTGCGCACCTTGCGGGCAGCGCCACGGCCTTCGATAAAGACGAGAATATCCACCGCATCAGCAATTAACCGGCGCGGAACCGTGGTCACCGCTTCCTGTATCAATTGCTCCAGGCGATAGAGGCCAGCGCGATCTGAATTGGCGTGAATGGTTGTGATGCCGCCGGGATGACCGGTGTTCCAAGCTTTGAGCATGTCGAGCGCTTCGGGCCCGCGCACTTCGCCGATAATAATCCTGTCCGGGCGCAATCTGAGTGTTGAACGCACCAGATCACCGAGTGTGGCAACACCGGGTTTGGTTCGAAGCGAGACCACATCTAGGGCTGCACAGTTGAGTTCTCTTGTGTCTTCAAGAATTATGACGCGGTCATTGCTTTCTGCAACTTCAGCCAGTAGGGCATTAACCAGGGTGGTCTTGCCCGATGATGTGCCTCCAACCACCACAATGTTCCTGCACTCCACCACAGCTTCAGACAGTACCTTGGCCTGTAACGGTGCCATGATCTGGGCCTCGACATAATCAGCCAGTTGGTAAATAACTTCTGCTGGTTTGCGGATGGCAAAACAGGGTGCCAGGGCGACTGGTGGCAGCAAGCCTTCAAACCGCTCGCCGGTTTCGGGAAGTTCAGCAGATACAATCGGTGCACCTTCATGGACTTCCCCACGCATGTGAGCTGCAACCAGACGGATAATCCGTTCAGCTTCAGCCGGACTGATAAGTGTTCCTGTATCCAGTCGACCGCCACCGGCCTTATCGAGCCAGAGCCTGCCATCAGGATTGACCATCACTTCGATGACGGTTGGATCCTCGAGGGCTGCTTCAATCTCAGGACCAAATGCGGTCAACAGCATCTGGCGACGGCGCAGGCGGGCTTCTTCGATCAACAAATCAGACATGGTCTTCCCCCTCGAACAGCTCTTCGTCATCAACATCGAATACATCCTCGAAATCGGGATCATCTTCGATGACGGTCACCGGTCGTAACGGCGGCAATGTGTCTTCAGCTTCTGTATCTTTTGTGGCGATAAAGCCATCAACAGAGCTGGTAAAAAGGTCCGGGCGATTGTCGGTAATCCGCAACAGCACTTCGCTGAGAAGGTTTTTGTCCTGCGCCAAACGTTGCCCGACCTGGGCAACAAAAACTTCGAACCGCTCCTTGCCAAGGGCGTGAGCTGCCGCTTGTTCTGCTTGCGGTAAGGGAGGAGTTATGGTGAGAAAATAGCGCACAAACAACGCCAGGGTTTCGGTAGCAATGCTTTCGTTGCGTTCAATCTTTGATTGTGAGGTTGAGATGCGGTCAAGTCGCCGCAGCAAAACCTTTTCCAGAACCTCATCACGTTCGGGATTAAAAAACCTGTCAAGCGCATCATTGACGATCCGGGATTTGTTTAATCCTGGCCGTTTGGCAAGAAGCGCCAGTTGGGCTGCCACATTATCATCAAGATAGATATTGATACGGGGTTTCATGAGGCTACTCCTTAAAAATCGGGCAACATGTCAGCACCGCGATCACCATTGTTGATGGCGTGGGCACGCTGAATGGCTCGTGTGCGGGAAAGGGGATCGATAATCTGACTGTCTGTGGTGAACTCATCGTCCAGAAGGGCTGTATCAATGGCTGGTTTTTCTGGTTGCTTGTCGAACCTCTCATCGAACAGATCAGGCTCCTGGCGAATACCACCATCATCACCGTTAAAACCCGCCTGCATAGTGGTCTTTAACTGGCGCTGCAGTTTGCGCGAGACTTTGCGCGACCGGTCCTGCCAGTCATTCTTTCGCGGATGTGGTCTGTCGGGGTAATCCCCTGATTTGGGCAGGGCGGGTGCTGGCAGGCAACGGGTGGTAAAATTATCATCTTCGTAATACCGCAGTTTCTGTGCCCGGATAGGTGGTGTGCCGGAAACCAGCACCAGCGCATCATCCTGTGGCAGTTGCATCACCTCGCCCGGTGTCAACAACGGACGTGCTGTTTCCTGGCGCGAGACCATGACATGAGCCAGCCACGGGGCAAGCCGATGCCCGGCATAGTTCTTCTGGGCGCGAAGTTCGGTTGCGGTCCCCAATGTATCGGATATCCGTTTTGCGGTTCGATCGTCATTGGTGGCAAAGGCAATCCGCACATGGGCATTATCAAGGATTGAGTTGTTGTGGCCATAGGCCTTTTCGATCTGATTAAGCGACTGGGCAATCAGGAAGGCCCGGATGCCGTATCCCGCCATGAACGCCATGGAAGTCTCAAAGAAGTCCAGCCGTCCCAGTGCCGGGAACTCATCCAACATCAACAGCAAGGAATGATCCGGTCGGCCACTTTCTGGATCAGGGAGTTCTTCCGTCAATCGACGACCAATCTGATTGAGGATCAGGCGGATCAGAGGTTTGGTGCGGGAGATATCTGAAGGTGGTATCACCAGATACAGCGATACCGGTCGTTTGGCTGACTTGAGATCAGCAATGCACCAGTCGCAGGCTGACGTGGTTTTGGCAATGATCGGATCACGGTAGATTTCCAGAAATGACATGGCGGTTGAAACCACCCCGGAAAGTTCGTTGTCTGATTTATTGAGCATCTCACGTGCAATGGAAGCAACTTCCGGGTGAACCTTTGGTGCCTGTGTGGTGCCCAGATGATTGGTGGTCATCATCACGCGCAAGGCAGCCTCTATCGTGCGTTTAGGATTGGCGAGGAAGGTTGCAACACCGGTAAGTGTTTTGTCTTCTCCCGCATAGAGCACATGCAGGATGGCACCGGTAAGCAGGGAATGACCGGTCTTTTCCCAATGGTTACGCTTTTCCAGTGCCCCTTCGGGATCGACCAGAATATCGGCGATGTTCTGAACATCGCGGAACTCATGGTCACCTTTACGAACTTCAAGCAACGGGTTGTATCTGGCTGATCTGGGATCCGTTGGATTGAACAACAGGCAATGGGAAAACTTTGATCGCCAGCCCGCTGTCAATTGCCAGTTCTCTCCCTTGATATCATGCACAACACAAGATCCGGTCCACGACAGCAATGTCGGTATAACCAGACCAACACCCTTGCCCGAGCGCGTTGGCGCAAAGGCCAGAACATGTTCGGGACCATCATGACGCAGATAGTCAACACCGAGACGGCCAAGAAAGACGCCCCAGTTTTGCAGCAATCCTGAATTGCGAACATCTTTATCGCTTGCCCATTCAGCAGAACCATAGGTGGTAACGTGTTTTGCCTGCCGTGCCCGCCACAACGAACCGGCAACTGCGGTCATCGTTCCAAGAATGCCACCTGCTGCTGCCAGCATACCGGCCTGATGGAATATCTCCGGTGCATAGGGCTCAAAGGAATACCACCAGCCAAATAATCGCCAGGGATAAAACACCGGCCAGCCACCAACTTCAAACCACGCCTCACCCAGCCTGACCTGAAATCCCAGCCGATAGGCCGTCCACTGGGTTGATATCCAAAGTGTGCCAGTGATGGTCGTGATCACCACCACTGCCTGGCCAATTAAAAGTCGTGTTGGCGTCATTGTGTTTGAGCCGTTCGTTCGTGTTGAAAGACGGCTCGATGAAGGCTTTAAATGAGGGGTTAATCAAGTGGAATTAACTGGAGAAAAAAGAACATTACCCATACAAATCAACCCCTTGACAGGTGGGTCTATATGCAGGAACTCTTCTCCAGGCATATCCATATCATCACAATTTTGTGAGGTTTTGGACCGGCTTTGACGTTGTTGGAACAGTCAATGAGATTAGAAGTGAACTCAATGTAGGACTATGAGCAATCTGACTATTCCGGCGAATCAAGCAATTGACGATATCCAGATTCGCTCATCCACTTGGCTCGCTGAAGATGGGAGAGCCAGCAGCGTTTGGCAGATGCTTTTTTGGGGTCGAGACCCATGATGTCAGCTGTAACCGTCCGCCAGTCATCGCCCTGTTGATCTGCTTTGAGGAGCAGCAGGTATAGTTTGAAATGCGCTCTGTCATAAGGCGTAATTCTGGAGCTGTCCGGAGCTAAGGGTTGAAGTTTTTTATGGTGGGGCATGATCGCTAACAACTTTCCGGTTAAACCCATACTGGGATAATCCGAAAATGGGATTATTGGAAGAGTCGTTTTCAATTATTGAGCGACTTTTTATGCCCGGATCATTAGGCACACCACGTTACAAGAGTTTGATGAGCAAACTCGTAGACTTGAGAAAACAGGCCAGTATGACACAAAGCCAACTTGCAAAGAAACTTGGAAAGCCACAATCATTCGTCGCCAAATATGAAGGCGGGGAGCGGCGGCTGGATGTCATTGAGTTCGTTGATGTGGTGACGGCTTTGGGTGGTTGTACCGGTTTGCTGATCAAGGATGCCAAATCATAAATTTTATCAACCGTGCGGTATTGTTTCTCTTGGCCCCAGTGTCATTACATCTCTTGTAACCATCATGAAGTATAAATCTTAATTTTCGAAACTCCCTATTTGACAAAATGTTGAGATGAAAAAATTTTATAAATACTCAAAAAAGAGAGTCAAAGGTTAATATTACCCAGATAAATTCATGGCTTGCTGACTTTGGTCGGACATTGTCGCTTCATCACGAAATAGTGATGGATTAAAAAATTATTGTTGACAACATGCGGTTAAATGCAATGGTTGTATAAAATCGAATATAACTTATTGAAAACTAATGGGATTATAGTAAATATTGTAACTGCTCGGGCGATAACAACCGGACTGCTATTTATAACTCAGTGTAATTGGCGTAATGCTTATGCATTTTTTAAATAAAGGCAATTGAACTACTTATTCTGCCCCATTTTTTTGCTAATATTTTACCAAATTTAGTAGAGTGCAATGTTGGGAGAAAAGTCACGTGTCAGCCACCTCAAATCCCGAACAATCTTGCTTCTTGATCCTTGATCCCAACGAACAAAGTATTGAGCTGCTGGAGCCCTCATTACACGCATCGATAAGGCATAAGTTCTCCTGTCTTGATGCAGCCGCCGACACGGCGCGGGTGCCTCGGTATTTCAGTACGCACGATAAGCTCGATGAAACATCCCGCTGGATGTCAAAGCCATGCCAGCAAAACAGTAACCATGTATTTCAGCGTTCTGAGACAAAATCAGTCTGGCAGAATGAGGATCTTGTGGCAGCCATCAGGTCTGAAGGCAGGGAAAAACTTTTCGTCTGCGGGTTCTGGCTTGATGTAAATCTGGTGCCGGCAGCCCTTGATGCTTACGTTGAAGGTTTTGATGTTCATGTGGTAACCGACCTTGTGTTCTCACGAAATGACAATGACCATTTGGATGCCATGTCGCGTCTGACCCAGATTGGTATTGTTCCAATTACGACAGGCCAGCTTGTTCATGAATGGATGTCGTGGACAACAAACGCAGATGATGCGGAGGAATTGAAATTAATTCTTGATTCAATTTTAAGTTAACGCATCCACTAAAACAGTGGACCGGGCTCGCGTGAAACAGGCCAATCAGCCCTTTCAGTTTTAATTGTCCCGGCCATCCGGCTTTGATCCCTTGCGCCATTGCTCACTTCGTTCCCTCATACGGGCGCTCATTTCATTCGCGACATTTTGTTTCACACCGGGGCGCGGTGTGGGTGGCTCTCGGGTGTAGTCCCCCTGCGGCAGACCGCAACCGGCACTGCCTGCGGTTTTGAAGATATTCTTATGACCTAAACGTTCAGTCCTCATCATTGCCAGTCCTCCAGTCATTTTTCCTTACGGTCCTGCGGATGCAGTCCACCTCAATCAGGAGGTCTTCCCCTTGTGGTTCGCCACCCACCCCGCTTTCCGGAGTGATGATTGGCAGAGAAGGAAAGGGAGAGATCATGACCGTTAAAAATCAGAATATCCGACTGAGAGAACAAAACTCCAAAGGTAAAAAATCCCCACATGATAGTGAATCCCAAAAGGACCTCTATCAGGAGATTACCAACAAGATTATTGCCCAGATGGAGCAGGGAAAATTCCCGTGGGTGCAGCCTTGGGATAGCAATCACGCAGCTTGCACTGTTGGCCTGCCGATCAATGCCACTACAAAGCGCCGCTATTCAGGCATTAATGTTTTGATCCTGTGGGGAGCAGTTTTTGATTGCGGCTTTACCTCACAAAACTGGTTGACCTTCAAACAGGCCAAAGCCATTGGCGGTTCCGTGCGCGAGGGCAAAAAGGGGCAAGTGGTCTGTTATGCCGACCGTTTCACCCCGCAAAAGGAACGCGAACAGGCAAGACGCGAAGGACGTGAAGCACAAGCCATCCCGTTCCTGAAGCGCTATCGTGTATTCAACATCGAACAATGCGAGAACCTGCCCGAAGATTTGACAGGCAACGCCCAGCCCTTGCCCGAGCGCGAAATCATTCCCCACGCCGAGCGGCTGGCAAAGGCCAGTGGTGCCGATATTCGCCATGGCGGCGACCGCGCCTTTTACGACCCCTTGCGCGATTTTGTGCAATTGCCTCCGCAACCGGCCTTCACCGAGCAGATCAATTATTACCGCACATTCTTTCATGAACTGGGCCACTGGACCGGCCACTCCAATCGGCTCAATCGCGATCAGTCCGGATGTTTCAAAACCAAATCCTATGCCCGCGAAGAACTGACTGCCGAAATGACCGCCGCCTTTACCTGCGCTACCCTCAATATCACACCGACCGTTCGCCATGCCGATTATCTGGCCAGTTGGCTGGCAATCTTGAAAGAAGACAAACGCGCCATATTTCGCGCCGCCAGTCAGGCCACAAAAGCAGCTGAATTCCTGCTGGCCTTTGACAGCCAAAAGGAACAGGAGGCAGCGGCATGAGCGGCGAACCTTCCCTACAAAGCGAACCCACCGAAGCGGGAGAACAGACCCTCGTTTCGGGCGTTCGCCCCGTCACTTTGAGCGATCAGTTGGCTGTTATGGCCAACCGGCCTTTGCAGCCAAGGCGAAATCCCAACGCGCAGCAAAAACCCTGCGACCTTGGCCTGTTCGATGAAATCTCGTGCAGCCAGATTGATCTGCTCGACTATCTCGCAGATCAGTAATCCCCAACCAAGTCCAACCACCCTTCGATAGGAGGAAAACCCCATGCAATTGCGTCATATCAAACTGGAAGACCTAAAACTGGCCACTATCAATGTCCGCCACGGCAAAGCCACACCGGACGTTTCCGACATTCAGCCATCGATCAAAAAACGCGGTATTCTCCAACCCCTGTTGGTGCGTCCCAATGGCAAGGGCTTTGAGATTGTTGCCGGACGCAGACGCTACTTCGCCGCCAGAAACCTGCAAAAGGAGGGCGAAAAAGTTGAGCCCATCCCTTGCGCCATCATGGCCAAGGGCGATGATGCAGCAGCGATGGAAGCCTCGCTTCTGGAAAACATCGCCCGCCTGCCCATGGACCCGATGCAGCAATTTGAAGCCTTTGCCAAGCTGGTCAAACAGGGCGAGACCATTGGCTCTATTGCCGAGACCTTCGCCATCACCGAACTGGCGGTCAAGCGCACCCTGGCCCTTGCCGGTTTGCTGCCCGCCATCAAGACGCTGTACCAGAACGACCAGATCGATGCCGAAACCTTGCGCATACTGACCCTTGCTTCCAAGGCACAACAAAAGGAATGGCTGGTACTGGTTAGAGACGAAAAGGCCCACGCGCCAACCGGCTTCCAACTCAAACGCTGGCTGCTTGGTGGCGAGAATATCAAGACCGGCCATGCCCTGTTTGACCTTGCCGACTACAAAGGCGCGATTGTCACCGACCTGTTTGGCGATGATGATTATTTCGCCAACCCCGAACAGTTCTGGACCTTGCAGACCAAGGCGATTGAACAAAGAGCGCAGGCCTATAATGAAGATGGCTGGAGCAAAGTCATTGTTCAGGAACGCGGTCAGTATTTTGCTGAATGGGAGTTTGAGAAGACCACCAAGGAAGATGGAGGCCGCGTCTATGTGGTTATCAACCATCGTGGTGATGCCGCTTTCCATGAAGGCTATATCACCCTGAAAGAAGCCCGTGCCCGCAAAGCAAAACCCAGTGGCAAGGGCGAACCCGATCAGGACAGGCCGAAAAAACCGGAAATCACCAAGGCCATGCAAACCTATCTTGAATTGCACCGCCATGCCTTGGTCAGGGCAGAATTGCTTTCCCATCCCAAGATCGCCTTTCGCCTAACAGTCGCTCACATGATTGCCGGTTCATCACTGTGGCAGATCAGGCCGGAGCCACAGCGCGTACCAAAATCCGAGATCAAGGCATCGGTGCTGAACTCACCGAGCCACAAGGCTTTCGAGAAAGAGCGCACAGCAATTCTTGATCTGCTGGGCTTTGACAAAGATCGCGCCGATCTTGTTCGCTGTAATGGTGACAGTTATCCGGCAGCAATGTTATTTGTCAGATTACTGACATTGTCTGAGGTGCAGGTTATGCGCATTATGACCTTCGCCATGGTGGAAAGTCTCGAAGCTGGTTCCTGTCTTGTCGAAGCCATTGGCAATCACTTTGCCATTGATGCCACCGACAAATGGCAGGTCGATGATGTGTTTCTCGACCTTCTCAAGGACAAAAAAGCCATCAATGCAATGTTGGCCGACATCGCCACCAAACAGATTGCCGAAGCCAATACTGCTGCCACCGGCAAGGTGCAAAAGGGCATCATTAACGATTTTCTCAAAGGCGAGAATGGCCGCAAGAAGCGCAAGGGATGGTTGCCAAATTACATGCGGTTTCCGTTCAAAGGTCACACTGATACCCCAATCAAAACCATCGGCATCGGGGCGAGTTGGTTGCGTGTCAAAGCGGAGTTTGGAGGAAAATCGACAAAAAAATCAGCCTGACTGAACTTTCCAATCAGATAATTTCTCGCCTCGTGGCCAAGCGGTCGCGAGGCATTTTGTTGGGGAATACCGTTCCCTTGCAACCGGATTTCATTTGCATTGTGCAAACCATTTCTATGCTTTCGGTAAATACCCGGTAGTCGTACCTGTTCTCAGTTTAGCCGGGGATGGAGTTATTTTCGGCGCAGATAGCGAAGTCTTACAATCCACTTCCATTCCTCCATCAGTGGTGAAAACCCGGATAACAGCCAATAATCCTTTCCGGTATTTGCACAGACAACTTGTCTCCCTGCCTTTCTTGCTGCGAGTGAAGACCCTTGCCGGTCTGGAACAATCTTCTGGCGTGCTGTTTTTTCCCCGATGTTGCACATCTCCTCGCGCTGGCACAAGTGCCCAAAAAACAGCACGCCTGCTGATCCTCCACTTTGTTTTGGTCGCTCCTGTTGTCGCGATGCACCCGCCCTTTGAACGGTCTTTTGGTTTCGCCGCAAGGCAGGAAGAAAAGCTTTCTGCCACAATCAAACGAAAAGGAATAACATCATGGCTGCTATCGGACATGTCACCAAACTGAAAGACGGAAGCTACAAAGGTGAGTTGAAAACCCTCTCTATCCGCGCTGAAATTGTCATCACACCAAACGCTGACAAAACTTCAGACAACCAGCCCGACTACCGGGTCTTTGCCGAAGGCATCGAAGTGGGTGCCGCATGGGTTCGCAAATCCGCCAGCACCGGCAAGGAATATGTTTCCCTGTCAATCGCTGCACCGGAGTTTGGCCCCAAGAAGCTCTACGCCAATCTTGGCAAGGCCGCCGGTCAGGACGACAAAAATGTCTTTGCCCTCATCTGGAACCCGCGTGACTGATCACAAACCGCCCTCGCATCATCCGGTGTGAGGGCTAATGCAGCTTCTGTATAGCTGCAAGCATTGTATTTTGCTGACAAAATATCATTCAAGCGCCGCATCATAACCACATTATATATATATTATAATTTTGGGTTGGCGTAAGAATATCGGCGTAATTTGTATGACGACGGTGCGTACCGAACCAGAGCCTACCCACACATTGAATAATGCTGATTGGGCATGGGAATTTCTACGCATTAATCCTGAATATCAGCGTGATTACAGATTAAGCCGTGCCCGCCTGTTGCGGATGGCAACGCATAAATCCGGTGTGGAATTTTTACGCATTCGCCGGTGTTGCCCCTATGCCAAAAGGTGGGGATTAGTCTATATGTGTGATCCCGATCTGTCGAAAAAGCGGGTGAGCATTGCCTGGCATCCAGATGAAACAGGGACGGTTTCGGTGGAGACGCGCATTTTCAAGAAGCAGGGTAATACCCCCGACCTTGACCTGCCAACGAGGCAGTATAATGGTGGATTTGTCATTATTGAACCTGACCATCAAACTCTATACTTCCGAATAGGTTTGCGCACGGCCAGCCTGAAAATCACCGGCGTTTCCATATTGCTCCATTCTGTAAACATACGGTTCCTGATTGAGGGGGTTGAGCATATTCAAACAGCCTTTCCCATCCTTGAAGTCATTCGGGCCGGCGTCATAGGGCATAAAAAACTACACGAAAGGCCAATACCAAGAACCACACAACTGCGGCGTAGCAAATATCTGATTGCAGCAAGAAAGGCCAACGAGGGTGTGGTTCTCAAGGAAATTGCAACTGCTATTTATGGTGAAAAACATGCGCAAAAAGAATGGCGCAACCCCGACAGCCGATCATTCAAAGATGAAATCATTCGCGCGAAAAGAAAAGGAATCTCTCTCATGAATGGCGAATATCGCAAATTGTTGTCCTGATATTTTCCAATGGTGTCGCAAACTGAAGCATCCAAATGCGACACTCCCGCTCA
This sequence comes from Hyphomicrobiales bacterium, assembly GCA_021775475.1. GTDB lineage: Bacteria > Pseudomonadota > Alphaproteobacteria > Rhizobiales > JAJFHR01 > JAJFHR01. The sequence goes on along the minus strand of JAJFHS010000033.1, from coordinate 4,834 downwards.
ATGTATATCTCCTTCAGTCTGCTGCTGGACATTTAAATCCACACAGTGACCTAGCAAGGAACCCATCATGCAAGATAGCGATAATTCTGAAGAAATACCCGTCTTTTATAACAGCAAGCAGGCCGCCGAGTGGCTCGGACTAAAACCCAATACACTTGCCAAAATGCGCGTATATGGCAACGGTCCTGCTTACCGAAAACACGGCCAGCGTGTTCTTTATGCCGTCAAGGATTTGGTAGAATGGTCCAACTCCCGACGACGTTCTTCGACTTCGGAAATCACCGATGCTTGAAGTTCACAGGGCAAATAAAAATACCAGATCATACTTTGCATTGGCATTTGTCGGGTTCGGTTTTCTCTTTGTACCGGGCTTGAAAATAACCCCAGTCAAATTCGTTTGGAACGCTTCGGCAAGCGTTCCAAAAGGTCTCTACCGCATGGACAACCGCACACCAAAAAAGGGTGATCTGGTGCTTGTTCGGCTGCCTGAATGGGCGGCTTTACTTGCCAGTAAGCGTGGATATCTACCCCGGAATATTCCAGCAATGAAACGTATTGCTGCCACTCAGAATGATATGGTTTGCCGTTTTGGCCAACAAGTATTTATCAATCAAAAGATATTCGTTGTGGCAAAAAACTATGACAAAAAAGGGCAGAAAATGCCAAACTGGAACGGCTGTAAGCGACTTGGAACCGGGGAAGTTTTCCTGCTAGCAGAGCATCCGGCCTCTTTTGATGGTCGGTACTTTGGCATCACAAATTTCACTAATATCATAGGAGCACTGAAACCTGTCTGGCTGATCACTGATTGAAGCGTCTGAGTGATCGGGATGGATGAGTGTGGGTAGAAAGTGAGATTGGGTTATGGCTTTGGTAATCATGCAAGCAGGCCGGAGAAACTCTCCAATACTGTAGGGTATTGAGGGTTGATTTTAGCTTATGATGAAAGGAAGGCCTGCTATGAAAATTTACATTGGATTGGATATATCGCTTGAGGATACGCACATTTGCATTGTTGATCAGGATGGGAAAATTCTTGAAGACACGGTGGCAAAAACGGACCCCAACGCCATTTACGAGGCAATTGAAGGCTATCAGGGTTTTATTGAACGGGTTGGAATAGAAGCCTCATCGCTCGGCTCCTGGCTGCATGATGAACTGAGTGAGCGCGACATGCCTGCCATCGTTGTTGATGCGCGTCATATGAGAACATCGCTTGAAGCCCAGCGCAATAAAACGGACAAGAATGATGCCCGTGGTATCGCCCAGATGATGCGGATGGGGTGGTATTGTCCCGTCCATGTCAAAAGCCCGGAAAGCCAGCGGTTGCGGATGTTGTTGAACAATCGACGCCTGATGAAACGCAAACTGATCGATATGGAAAACCACATTCGGGGCACCTTGCGCGCCTTTGGTTTGCTGGTCGGACCAATATCGCGCGGTAAGTATGAAGCGCGCATTCACGAATTGATCGAAGACTGTGAAGAAGACATGGTTGTCTACATCAGCACCATGTTGAAGGTCAGGGCCAATCTGTTTGAGGGTTATAAATGCCTGCACAAGTTCGTTCTGGACATCGTAAAAACCAACCCGGTGTGCCGGCGGTTCATGACGGTGCCCGGTGTTGGGCCAATTGCATCCCTGTCATTTATGGCGGCAATTGATGATCCACTCCGGTTTAAAAAGTCGCGAACGGTTGGGGCCTATCTCGGTTTAACCACACGGCGCTGGCAGTCGGGAACCATTGATCGGGCCGGGCGTATTACCAAGCAAGGCGACCGCGAAGTGCGCACCGCGATGTGTGAAGCAGCGGCCAGTCTTTTGCTGCGAAGTCGTCGCTGGTGTTCGATAAAGGCCTGGGGTTTGCGATTGGCAAAGCGAACCAGCATGATGAATGCCATTGTTGCAGTGGCCCGTAAACTGGCAGTCATACTGCATAAAATGTGGATTGAAGGATCGACGTTCAAGGTTGGTCTGGGTGCCAAGGTGACGGAGAAGATGCGTCTGACACCCCATAAATTGGCAAAAGTCTAAACCATTAAAAAGAAGAAAAAGAAATAACAAACACCACAATGGTAATTGAATTAAGGGATTGAATTTTTGAACAAACAACCGCCATCAGGTTCTCCAAATTCTCGCGAGGAAGCCTCTCTGTCTGTACACATAGAGGGGTGAGATGATGGGGTTTGTCCGATATCTTGCTTGTGCCGTTCTCTTTAAGAATGAGCCCGCTCGTATTGCTTGGACGACCCTGTCAGCAGATAAGATTAAGAGCGTGGGACGCGTATTTAACATTGAGAATACCGATCCCGAAGGAACGCATGGATTGCATTTTAGCAGTATCTGAAACGCGAATATTGAGCAGGATGGACTGTTGTCAGAAAGAAGGTGTTGAATGACGAAAAATGGCTTGTTTTGGATGAGGGTGGAAAAAGTGGTTACGGATCAAGAGTTTGCTTGCATGATTAGGAAAGCAAGATAAAAGAGATTTTGCTTTCATGATTAGGAAAGCAAGATAAAAGAGATGGTGCCGGGGGATGGCAAAGCCATTGGAATTGTTCAATTCATTTGGTGCTATCAATATTCGGTTGGCACCATACCAATACCAAACACCTGCTATCTTTGGTAATTTTTGGCACCATCTTGGCATCCAGCACCGGCATCCCAATCTCAGTGTTAATCAAAAACAACTGGGAGATAGAAAAATGGCTGCAGATGATTTTGAGCCGAAGCTTGGTCGCATTCGATCAGTGTCGGGTCGCAAGAACCAGAAGTACCTCAATCGCATTGTCCGAGATATCAGGCGAACCGCCCAACCAAAATCACGCAACAGCAGATCAACATTTTCTGGGAGCCAGTCAGGACGTGGATATTCCGTGGCCGCTTCTAAACGTGTTCGAGGTTTCCAACCTGGAAGACGGCGCGTTATCATCAAGGCGCGGTTCACAAGAATCAAGAATGGTGATCTTGGTGCAGCTCGTGCTCACCTGCGATATATCCAGCGTGATGGTGTCACCCGTGAGGGAGAGCCTGGCGAACTCTATGGTCGAGACAATGACCGCGTTGATGGCAAAGCCTTTCTGGAAGGCGCAGAGGATGATCGACACCAGTTCCGATTCATCGTGGCACCGGAGGATAGTGCACAGCTTGACGACCTCAAACCATTCATTCGTGATTTGATGCAGCAGGCCGAAAGTGATCTTGGTACGAAGCTGGAATGGGTGGCGGTAGATCATTTCAACACCGGCCATCCACACACGCATATTGTTGTCCGTGGCAAGGATGAGAAAAGCAATGATCTGGTTATCGCACGTGACTATCTTTCACACGGGCTTCGAGAGCGGGCGCGAGAACTTATTACCTTGGAACTCGGTCCGGAAACCAAACATGAACTTGATCAGAAAATTGAACAGGAAGTGCAATCCGAACGGTTCACTCGGATTGACCGGTCGCTGCTCAATGATGTTGAGCGAGGAATTCTGAGCATCTCATCATCGCCAAATCAGAACCAGCAATGGCAAAGCCATCGCATGGGTCGTTTGCGAAAGCTGGAAAGCATGGGATTGGTAAAGGAACTCAAAGCGGGCGTGTGGAAACTTGAAGAACGAACTGAGCAGGTGCTGCAGCAACTCGGTCAGCGCGGCGATATTATGAAAACCATGCAGACAGTACTGAAGGAAGTTGGCAGTGATCGAGGGGCATCAGACTATTCTGTTTTCGACGCGAGCCAGCCGGATAAGAAGGTAACAGGCAAACTTGTGGCGTTGGGTTTGTCAGATGAATTCAATGATCGCCATTATGTAGTTGTCGATGGGGTGGATGGTAAATTGCATTACACCGAGATTGGTCGTCTCAGCAAGTACGATCCGCTGAGTAAAGACATGGTGGTAACCTTACGGGGACAAAATCCAAATAAACTGCGACAATCGCGACAGGCGATTGCCCGAGTGTTCATTGAATCCTATGTGCCATTTCGTGAGCTTGCCAGCGCGGATGGAGCAACTTGGTTGGACCGGAAACTGCTGTCCAAAGAACCACTTGAGTTTCGCAACAAGGGCTTTGGTGCAGAGGCAAATCGTGCGTTACGATTGCGGCAGCAGTGGTTGACCAAAGAAGAGCTGATGACGGATCAAAATGGCCAACTTGTTGCGCGTCGTAGGTTGCTGGAAACATTGCAACGGAGAGAGGTGGTGCGGGTGGCCGGGAAGCTTCAGATGGAACTTGGATTGACCTATCAGCCAACGGCAAGTGGCGAGCGACTGAAAGGGCAGATTAGCAAGACCGTTATTCTGGCTTCAGGACAATTTGCGGTGATGCAGAAAGGCAAGGAGTTTTCGCTCGTGCCGTGGCGAAGCAAGATAATACAGAAGCAAGGTACAGGGCTGGCAATTAGAAAAATCCGGACGATATCTCGATGATTGAAAAATTCTCAAATTGGATATCAAGCCACAGCGCTGAACGGCAAGTTTGGGGGGCGGCCATTCGTGCGTTTTACAGCTGCGTCCGCTACCGGCGGCAGAGCGGACATTAGTCGACCGGGGATTAAGTGCCATAAACGGAAATACCGATTGCCTTTGCCCTGAGTGATCCGACCAAACTCGGTGGTGCTGATTCCCTGGCATAGCTGACACACTCTCTCAATCGTATTGACGAACTGCTCCCCTGGAATTATCGTTCGGATGAATAACCAGTAGGACGTGTGTGGACGCCCCGAGAAATGCAAGCTTTTTCTTTGTCCAGGTCAGGTTTTTTCTGGCACTGTGGTCAGGTGCTGACGTGTGTCCGGCTTCTGTTTGCGGCCTTATTCGCGCCGCGAGCCCGTATGGAGATGCGC
>JAJFHS010000032.1 GCA_021775475.1 Hyphomicrobiales bacterium | reverse complement strand
TGGAGAGCTGACTACAATCACACCCGGCCACACTCAAGCTTAAACTGGCTCACACCAAACGAATTTGCAACCTGGTCCAATATGGATCATAACCAGAACAGAACTAACTTATAAATGAGGACAACTTGGGGAGCACGTCAGGCTATCCCCCAGGAATGCATCCAATTGAATTTCATTCATGCGTTCAACATCAGCGTACTGCTGCATTGAAGAAGTAACAGCCATCGTTATCCCATATGCCTCTACCAAGAGAGCCCAAGCTTCAGGTAGCACATCGAATTCACGCTGGTGTAGTTTTACAGTCCGATCCATGAGTTTGTTAAACTCAAAACGAAGGTCTTCTAATTCCTTTTGTTGATCATGCTTATTTTTCTCCAGTTGTTGTGAAAATTTCGCCGTAAGCCATTTGTCACTAAACAACTTAAAAAGCCAATATGCGAAGGCCGCGACACCACCCAGGGATATTGCGGCTAAGCCAAAAAACGATAAGAGTTTTTGAACAATATCCATCGTAGAAGTGATCCGGAGTTTTTGTTGATTTAGTTTGATATAAGTCTTCTCTTATACCATATCTCAACAGTAACGTCCCATTCATCCCACTGACAAATCTTCCCCGGCCAGCGCACGCGCGATCAATTCGCGGGTTTCCCTGACGCCATAAAGGGCAACAAAGGAGCCGAAACGCGGTCCTTGGGTTTGCCCCAGCAGCACTTCATATAATGCCCGGAACCAGTCGCGCAGATTGTCAAACTCATGGGCTTTACCTGCTTCGTAGACCAGGCTCTGGATGTCCTCGGCAGCAGCGCCTTGCTCCAGGCTCGCAAGCCTTGAAGACAGGTCTTCGAGGGCTGCGCGTTCGCGTGCATCAGGTGCACGATAGACCTTGGCCGGTTTGACGAAATCGACAAAATAATTAATGGCGTATCCGACCATGTGGTTAAGCTCAGGATGGGTATCCGGTGACGTATCAGGCGCATAGCGCTGAATGAACCCCCACAGGGTTTCCGGCTCCTCGCTGTTGGAAGCACTGACCAGATTTAGCAGCACATTAAAGCTGATCGGCACCTGAACATCGGGGGCATGGCCCTGATGAATATGCCAGGCCGGATTGACCAACTGGTCTTTAATCTCCTGGTTGGCAAATTTGCTCACATGGGTCAGGTATTCATCGACATTTTTGGGAATGATATCAAAATGCAACCGCTTGGCCTTGCGCGGGCTTTGATACATGAACAAAGACAGGCTTTCGGGTGAGGCATATTTCAACCACTCGTCAATGGTGATGCCATTGCCGCGCGATTTTGAAATTTTCTCTCCGTTTTCATCCAGAAACAATTCGTAATTAAAGCCCTCGGGCGGCGTTGCACCTAAAGCCCGGCAAATGCGGCTGGAAAGCTTGACGGATTCAATCAGGTCTTTCCCGGCCATTTCATAATCAATACCTAATGCCGCCCAACGCATGGCCCAATCTGCTTTCCATTGCAGTTTACACGCCCCGCCGGTGACCTTTACTTCAACGTGTTCACCGGTTTCCGGATCAGCATAGACAATAGTTCCCGCCGCCTCATTGCGCTCGACCAGCGGCACCTGAAGCACTTGTCGCGTGCGTGGGCAAATCGGCAGGAAGGGTGAATATGTGGCCCGGCGCTCAGGCCCCAGTGTCGGCAGTATAATTGCCATCACCTTGTCGTAAGTTTTCAGCATATTGAGCAGGGCATCATCAAACTGGCCGGATTTGTAGCACTGGGTGGATGAGACAAAATCATACTCAAATCCGAATGAATCAAGAAACTCCTGCAACCGGGCATTATTATGCTGGCCAAAACTTTCATGGGTTCCAAATGGATCAGGCACTTCCGTTAGGGCTTTGCCCAGATGAGGTGTCAACAGGTCGCCGTTGGGAATATTGTCGGGTACTTTGCGCAAGCCATCCATATCATCGGAAAAACAGATGATGCGCGACGGTCTGTCGCTTAGAATTGAAAATGCCTGCCGCACCATGGCCGTGCGTGCCACCTCCCCAAAGGTGCCAATATGTGGCAGGCCGCTGGGACCATAGCCGGTTTCAAACAGGACTTCTTTGGTATCATCACCCGATTTTTCCATGCGCACGAGCAATCTGCGGGCTTCTTCAAACGGCCAGGCTTTGGTAACTTGAGCTGCCTCGAGCAGGGAGGCATCGAGGTTTTGATCGTGTGTCATATAAAAATCCGTCTTATTCGTCATCCCCGGGCTTGTTCCAGGAATCCATGCCGCCAGGCTGAACGACAACATGAAATTATCTTTTTGTTGAAAATTCAGAGGAATGGATCCCCGGGACAAGCCCGGGGATGACGATAAGGGAGTGATAAACCCCCAGTTCATTGCAATATACTTTAGAGGGACATATCAACAAGCCCTCATGTTATCAACTTAAAACCACAGAATCGCTCATGGCATTTATACTGGTTTCCTTATGCATATTAGTGATCAAAATGAACCGTTATCACCGCTCAATCAAATCCCGCGTGTGGTGGCGGGTGGACTGGAAGTTGCGATAGTAACAGCTGGTGGCGGTTGTGAAAAACTGAATGCTGCCCAGGCGCTTGAACGGCTGATCGAGCGCCCTCACCTCATCTGCCACTCGGCTTTCACCCTCAACCGGCTGGTGAGAATTGCCAAAGCTTCACAAAACCAGTTTCAAAGTGCCCGCAACCAGCGCCATCTCGATATTGCCGAACTTTATGCCTTTTGCTTTCCTGCCCGGTTTGCCGCCCCCACCCCGCAAGGCCTGATTGCCACCAGCGGGTTGGCAGAAGCATGCCCACCGGACGATTTACACGCGCTTGCGCACGGACTGATTGAAATTCTGACGTCACAAAAACCACTGGTGAAACGACAGCTCTATCGAATTGCCCGCACTATGGAAAAAGGCGGCTGGGCCTGGGGGACGTATTTGACAGAGGTCCTGAAATCACCGGAAGCTGAACCCGACCGGTCCGCACTCCGCGGGCTTGATGTCTGGGTAAGATTGAAAGAATGGCAGGATGACGGACCGGCAAAAGCACCCAAGGCCCTGGGCGTAAGTGCGAAAGAAGCCAAAGAACAACTGGAACACCTGACCGCATCGCATGGGCGCACCCGCGATGGCCAATCTAAATACAGTGCCGCAGCAGCTTTGGCTTTTCAGCCCAAAGATGCTGCTAACGCCCCCAATGTGGTGTTGGCGGAAGCGGGAACCGGCATTGGCAAGACACTTGGCTATCTTGCCCCGGCCAGCCTTTGGGCCAGGCGCAACGGGGCACCAGTGTGGTTGTCGACGTATACCAAAAACCTGCAACGCCAACTGGTGCAGGAAATAGCCCATGTCTACCCCGATCCGGTGGAGCGGCAGGAAAAAACCGCGGTGAGAAAGGGGCGTGAAAATTACCTGTGCCTGCTCAATTACCAGGACCTTGTCGCTAACCTGCAGCCGCAAAACGAACGCGCCACCACATTGGCGGGACTTACAGCACGCTGGATTATGGCTACACGCGATGGTGACATGGTCAGCGGTGATTTTATATCATGGCTGGTGCCACTGTTCACCGGCGGGCGCGGCCCTGAAGGCGGTGGCAACATACGCGCGGGCTTTGGCCTTACTGACAGGCGTGGTGAGTGCATTTATTCAGCCTGTCCGCATTACCGTAAATGCTTCATCGAAAAAGCTGTACGGAAATCGCGCAAGGCGGACCTTGTGGTTGCCAATCATGCCCTTGTCATGGTGCAGGCAGCGCTGGACCAATCGACAGATATGTTCAAAGAGCTGAAGGACAGGAAAGATAAACCTGATGCAAATGACGCGGTTGAGGCCGGGCGTCATTTCGTCTTTGATGAAGGCCATCATGTTTTTGATGCCGCCGACAGCGCTTTTTCGGCCCATTTGACGGCCCTTGAAACCGCCGAACTCAGGCGCTGGATACGCGGCAACGAGGGACAAAGACGGCAACGTTCGCGCGGGCTCAAGGAGCGGTTTGCCGATCTATTCGAAGGTGATAACGAAACAGACGCCTTGCTTGATCAGGCTCTGGGAGCTGCCAAGGCGCTGCCGGCACCGGGCTGGCGGCAAAGGATCGCTTCAGGTGCAGGCCAAAGCACGACAGAAAATTTCATGGTGCTGGTTCATGCTCAGGTTCTCGCGCGCACAAAAAATAAATACGGCCGGACGATGGAAGCTGATTGCAATCCACCGGTTGAGGGCTTACGCGATGCTGCCGACCAACTCAGATTACAGTTGGAAATACTGAAAAATTCTTTGAGTGAGCTCAGCGCCAGACTTGAAGCATCGCTTGATGATGACGCATCAGACCATGACAGTGTTTCACGCATCCGTATTGAAGCGGCTGTGCGCGGGCTCAAACGCCGCGCCAATCTGGTGTTGCCGTCGTGGCTGTCCATGCTCTCAAGTCTGGCGCAGGAAACGCCAGAAGAATTTGTTGACTGGTTTTCAATCGAAATGGCATGGGGAAACCTGTTTGATGTGGGTATGCACCGGCACTGGATTGATCCCTCACTGCCGTTTTCACAAATTGTGCTGGAGCCTGCTCAGGGGGTTTTGATTACGTCAGCTACCTTGCGTGACAGATTGCCTGATGCCCCGGACGACTGGCGTTCGGCTGATGTGCGCTCAGGCGCGTATCATCTGGCAACGCCGCCACATCGCTTTGAACAGGCATCGCCCTTTGATTACGCTAATAAATCTCGCATTTTCGTTGTCAATGACGTCAACCGTGATGAACCGGCACAAGTGGCAGCCGCCTTGCGCGAGCTCTTCCTTGCCGCCGGTGGTGGCGGGCTGGGGTTGTTCACGGCGATTTCGCGACTGGAAAAAACCTTCCAGCACCTGTCGCCAAAATTGACCGCTGCCGGTCATAGTCTTTACGCCCAGCATATTGATCCCATCGACACCGGTACTCTGGTTGATCTGTTTCGCGGTGATATTAACTCGTGCCTGCTGGGCACTGATGCCGTGCGCGATGGCATTGATGTGCCGGGAGACAGTTTGCGCATCATCGTCTTTGACCGGGTGCCGTGGCCGCAACCGACAATCCTGAACCGCGCGCGCCGCGATGCTTTTGGTGGCAATGGTTATCAGGACATGATGGCGCGGCTAAAGCTGCAACAGGCCTTTGGCCGCCTGATCAGAAGTGAAAGCGATCGCGGCATCTTCGTTATGCTCGACAGCCGTTTGCCGACCCGGTTAACAACCGCCTTTCCACCCGATGCCCCACTGGAGCGCCTGGGTCTGGTTGATGCGATTGACAAAACATCCGGTTTTTTTGCAGAAAAAACTTGTTGAGAGGTGCCATAGTTCTTACTTACTTTTCATCCAATAACCCTTTAGTCTGGTTTTTTGGCTCACCCCTGCTGGAGTTTCCCCTATGCCGCAACCATTAAGTCCTGAAGAAGCCCTGATCTACATTATGGTCACCATGTCGGCGGTGGATCGGGACATGAGCGATTCTGAACTGGAAAAAATCGGCCATATCGTTCGAAAAATGCCGGTTTTTGATAATTACAATGCCGCTAATCTCATTCAGACATCAAAAGCCTGCGGTGCCAGCCTGCGCCGCGAAAACGGGTTGCAGGAAGTTCTCGACAAAGTGAGAGAGGCTTTACCACCTCATCTGGTGGAAACAGCCTATGCATTTGCGGTGGAAACAGCTGCAGCGGACGGTTCCTTGCAAAAAGAAGAACTCAGATTATTGCAGATTTTCCGCGTTGGCCTCGGCGTCGACCGGCTGATTGCCACCGCTATTGAACGCGGTGCCCATGCGCGGCATGCCATTTTAAACTAGGGAATTGAAAATTCGGATCAAATCATGAGTGAAGGTTTCATCAGACTATCCATATTCGCCAGCGTTCTCTTGGTGCTCGGGCTTGTGGAATTGTTCCATCCCCGGCGCGAATTTGGCCGCTATAAGCTGCGACGGTGGATCACCAACCTTTCTTTAGTCGGGGTCGATGGCCTTGTGCTCAGATTGCTGTTTCCAATCCTTGCCGTTGGTGTTGCCGAATATATGCATACACAAGGCTATGGCCTGTTTGGCCTGCTCGACTGGCCCTTCTGGCTCGAGCTTGTCATCTCCGTCATACTGCTTGATCTGGCAATCTACATTCAGCATGTGGCGACCCATAAAATTCCGGCTTTATGGCTTTTGCATCAGGTGCATCATGCCGACACGGAAGTTGATGTGACCACGGGAACGCGGTTTCATCCACTCGAGATTGTCCTGTCGATGCTGTACAAGTTTGTTGTCATAGCCCTGCTTGGTCCGTCCGCGCTGGCCGTATTTTTGTTTGAAGTTCTGCTCAATGTTTTTGCCATGTTTTCACATGCAAACATTAAACTGTCCGGCACTGTTGACGATAGGCTGCGTAAAATTATTGTCACCCCGGATATGCACCGCATCCACCATTCAACCCTGATGCGGGAGACCGACAGCAACTATGGTTTCAACCTGTCTATCTGGGATCGGTTGTTTGGCACCTATATAGAGACACCCGAGCTGGGCCACGACCGCATGCAGATTGGTCTAACGCCCTATCAGTCGGAAAAACCATCAAGGCTGATCTGGTCTTTGATGTTGCCTTTCAGGCAGATTAAACGCGTGCTCAGGTTCCGGGGTTAGAGCACTATTTTACCCAATTCGTCATCCTCGGGCTTGACCCGAGGATCCATAGCGTTGAGCTTTCAAAAACAAAGATACTGCCTTTTGGCGGAGAGAATTGAGGAATAGATCCTCGGGACAAGCCCGAGGATGACGAAGAAGGATGGGTTTGTGACCTATAAAATTTGCTCTAATAAAAACTCATGGGAAAGTAGCGCTTGAAAAGTTTTTGAAACTGCCCGCTTTTCTGCACCTTGTCGAGACCGAGATTTATGACCTTGAGCAATTGTGGATTGTTCTTTTTGACGGCAATGCCAACCCCTTCACCAAAAAACTTGCTTTCGGTAAAAGCACCGCCCGAGTATGTGCAACATTTGTTCGACGCTATGCCATTGAGCCAGAACATGAGACTTACACCATCGCCAAAAACCACATCAACCTGACCGTCAATGAGTGCCTGGCGGGCCTTATCAGGGGTCGCAAAACTCTTTATCACAGAACCTTTGAAAAACGCCTTCAAGTAGGCTTCATGGCTGGTATTTTTAGCCACGCCAATGCGTTTTTCACTTAAAATTTCGGGTGTAATTTCTTTGAAACTATCGCTTTTGCGCATCACAAAACGGGCTGGTGTCTGGTAATACTGGCGTGAGAAAGTGACCCGTCGGCGGTTTCTTCTGGTGATGGCCAGTGAGGCAATAATTGCGTCAGCCACATCATTTTCGATGGCGGTTATCATACGATCCCAGACTAACGCCTGGACCGAACAACGAACTTTCAGCTCCGCGCAAATGGCTTTGGCGAGTTCAACATTAAAGCCGACAAGCTTGCCGCTTTCATCGATGTAATTAAAAGGCGGATAGTCATTATCGGTTATGAAACGTAACTGGTTCAGGGCAGGTGCTTCAGGTGCGCCAGCCTCGATATCCTCAATTGTCGGCACACTCGCCTGGGCAGATTGCGCCAGCGCATCCGCGTCTTGAAGGCTGGAAAGCAGGGTTGCTATCGCAAAAATCAGGTAGAATTTCACCATGTAATCAAGAACCATCTTTGTTACTGATTCTCCTATACCAGTTTTGCGTCAAATCCACAGCGCTTATAACGTGTTAAATATTTAATTTTCAATCTATAGTAGAGCCAACTATCTTATTTGATGTAACAGGTTTACGCGTCTTGATTTACGTGTACAATAATTTCTCATTTGATTTTTTTAATACAATACTACTTAATTGAAAGTATAGGCGTGAGTGACATCACTCGGTTCGATCATGGCGATCAAAATCCTGATGTTTTTTCTTCCGGGCAGCAGAAAATACAACCGCTAGATTATTCCATCTCTACGTTAAAACAAGAGGTTGAGACTGATACACGGGGTCATTCGCCTGCATTCAGCGAGATTCTTCGGGGCAATCGCACAATCTCCAATGACACATTGTCTGCGGCAATGGATAAAGCGCAGCAATGGCAAGCACCCTTGGGGGATGTATTAATCGCTCAGGAAGGATGCGTCAGTCGCAATATTTATGATGATTTCAGCCAATCCCTTCAACTCCCTCTGCTTGATGTTTCATCTCTGGGTAAAACGCCTGAAATCGCGACTGAACGACAGCTGGATTATCTGCTGCAAAATCAACTTGTTTTTCTGCAGGACGGTCCAAAACCACTTTACGCCTCAGCCAGCCTCGATTTACCTCAGGATGCTGTAACCAGACGGCAATCATTTCAACTGGGGCGCTTCAGTGCGATAATTACTGCCCGAGATCACCGCGCATTTTTTCTAAATCGATATGGCCGAATACTGTGCGCCAGAGCAACAATGAAACTTAGCCGGTGGGCCCCGGAATTTTCCGCCCAGGTGCGGATGTCATGGGCCCAGATTTTTATCGCGATGGCTGGGAGTGCGCTTTTTTCCTCTGCTGCCTTTTATTGGCCAAATGCTGCTTTCACTGCCGCAAACATCGTGTTCTCTCTCTGGTTTTCCGCCCTGATCATCTTAAGGGCGGCTGCTTTGGTCTATGCTCCGTTTTATGAGCGGGCCAACCGCGACACCACCACGGCTGCCGCCATGGCCGCGGATTTGCCGATCTATACAATTCTTGTGCCGCTATACCGGGAGGCAACCATCCTGGCGCAGTTAACCAATGCTTTGAAAGCACTGCACTATCCGGCAGCTAAACTTGATATCAAATTGTTGCTTGAAGAAGATGATCAAGCCACTATTGATGCGGCGAAAGCGCTCAATTTACCGGACAACTTTGAGATTGTTATTGTCCCCCACGCCTTGCCAAAAACCAAGCCCAAGGCCCTTAATCTCGGCCTGCAGTTTGCCCGTGGCGAATATGTTGTTGTCTATGATGCTGAAGATATTCCTCATCCCGGACAGTTGCGCGAAGCGCTGGCAGCTTTTAAAAATGGCCCGGAAAACCTTGCGTGTATCCAGGCGCGGCTGAACTTTTACAATCCTAATGACAATTGGCTGACGCGTCAGTTTACGATTGAGTATTCGGTTTTGTTTGATCTAATTTTGCCGTTTTTGAAAAAGCTCAACATTCCAATTCCATTGGGCGGCACCTCCAATCATTTCAGGACAAGCACTTTACGCAAACTTGGCGCCTGGGATCCGCATAATGTGACGGAAGATGCAGACCTGGGGATCAGATTGAGCCGGTTGGGTTTTACCAGTGATGTCATAGCCTCAACCACGCGAGAAGAAGCCGTGGGGGAAATCGGGGGGTGGATCAAGCAACGCTCACGATGGCTAAAGGGCTGGATGCAGACCTATCTGGTTCATATGCGTCGACCAACGCAACTCTATAAAGACCTGGGTACGTACGGATTTTTTGGCTTCCAGATAGTATTTGGCGGCATTCTGGTTGCCGCCCTGTTGCATCCGGTATTCATCCTATGGACAGGATATGCTCTGCTTCAGCAAATCACCGGCGGCAATGGCACCTGGTTTGGCGGTTTAACTCTGCAGGTTGCAAACTTCTTCATATTTTTTGCCGGTTATTTTTTCAGCATGCTCGCCGGTGCCTACGCTTTGGACAAACGCGGTTATCACCCACTCATTGCAGCTGTATTTTTCATTCCGATATACTGGTTGTTAGTCTCTGTTGGTGCTTACATGGGGCTGTGGCAGTTGATTTTCAGGCCATTTTACTGGGAAAAAACCAACCATGGCCGCAGGGTGTCGATTGAGGAAAAAGGGGGTGAAAAACACCTCAAAAGACCGTCTACAACTTAATTTGATTAGCATCGGATTTTTGTAGAACTGGTTTCCAGCTGTGATAGGTTGCCGCCATGACAGATACAGCTTATTCTGAGCGGCCGGGCACTGGCCCTTTTGCAAAACTGAAATTCAGTGATCCTGACAGGACAATCAATGGTGAACAACGCGCCTTTGTTTCTTTAAAACGTCTGGAAACGTTTTGGATAAACACCGGCACACTTTGCAACATTGAATGTGTAAACTGCTACATTGAATCGAGCCCGACCAATGATCGGCTGACTTACATCACAGCGGCAGAGGCTTCTGCTTTTTTTGACGAAATTGGCACCCTTGGCCTTGAAACCCACGAAATCGGGTTTACTGGCGGTGAGCCGTTCATGAACCCTGACATGCTGGCGATGATTGAAGATGCGCTCACCCGTGGGCTTGATGTGCTGGTATTGACCAATGCCATGGCACCGATGCAGCGCCCGCGTATCAAGGAGGGACTGCTTAAGTTGAGGCGACAGTTTGGTGCCAAGCTCGCCTTACGTGTCAGTCTTGATCACTACACGCAAAAACTCCATGAAATAGAGCGCGGGAGCCGCTCGTGGGAACCGGCAATCGCTGGTCTCGACTGGCTGAGTGAAAATGTCTTCAAGATATCTGTTGCTGGCCGCACCTGCTGGAATGAAGATGAAGAGGCCGGTCGTCTGGGTTATGAAAAGCTGTTTAAGGCCCGCGGCTATGACATCGATACCAGTGACCCCGGCGCTCTGGTTTTATTCCCTGAAATGGATGATAGCGCTGATGTGCCGGAAATTTCCTCTAGCTGTTGGGGAATTTTGAATGTATCGCCAAATGATGTCATGTGCTCTTTCAGCCGCATGGTGGTGAAACGCAAGGGCGAAGACAGACTGTCGGTTGTTCCGTGTACGGTGCTGCCCTATGACAGGTCATTCGATATGGGTGCAACACTGAGTGAATCTTTAGCCATCGATGGTGGTTGTTTCAAACAAGGGGCGGTGAAACTCAACCATCCTCATTGCTCCAAGTTCTGCGTTCTGGGCGGCGGCAAGTGTTCGGCCAGCGAATAGAAGGTTTTGAAGCGCGTTGCGCTTAATCAAAATCATAGACGTTGGATGGTCCGGAAAGACGATCCTTCCAAAAGTAATGCGGTCATGCATGATTATGTAGAATTTCAAGTTTATTTGGAAAGTATCGGTTAAGGAAGGATAGAAAATGAGCCAGGATCAGCACAAAAAAGCCCGGGCCTTTGCAGAACTGCACAAAGGTCCCGGTGCCTTTGTTATCCCCAACCCATGGGATATTGGCAGCACGCAAATTCTGACCGGCATGGGCTTTAAGGCCCTGGCCACCACCTCAGCTGGTTATGCCTTCAGCCAAGGCTTAAAAGATGCCGCCGTCAGTCGAGATATGATGCTGGCGCACGCCGCTGATTTAGCCGCAGCGACCTGCCTGCCCGTTTCCGCCGACCTGGAAAACGGCTATGGCGACAGCCCGGAAGAAGTGGGGGAAACCATTCATCTGGCCACTGGCACTGGTTTGGTGGGGGCCTCTATCGAAGATTTTTCCGGTGGCGCGGACGGCATCATTTATGATTTCAACTTGGCCGTCGAAAGGATTGAAGCCTCTGTCGCAGCGGCACAGGCGGCAGGCTTCCCCTTTGCCCTGACCGCGCGGTCGGAAAACTTCATTCGTGGCAACCCAGACCTGGACGACACCATTAAAAGATTACAAGCGTTTGAGGCAGCAGGTGCCGATGTCCTTTATGCCCCCGGTCTACCTGACCTGGACGCCATCCGCACAGTCTGCCAATCGGTCAGCAAACCCATCAACGTCGTCATGGGTCTTTCAGGCAGCGATATGACCACCCAGCAGTTAGAGAACGCTGGTGTCCGCCGCATCAGCGTTGGTGCCGCCCTGGCTCGCACGACGTTAGGTGCTTTTATGCGGGCAGCAGAGGAAATGCAGACGGGCAGCTATACTTTTATCGATGACGCCGCATCCTCTGCCGACATCTCGCAATATATGCGCGGTTAAAAGAAGTAGGCCCCGGTGGTGGACCAGACATCGTCGCGATAGCTATCCAATCCGAGCAAGCCATAGAGCCGCAGATCATGCAGGATATCGCCGCTTAACGCTGTTTATCGATTAAGACTGTTCTAAAACCTGATCTATCGAGGTTGCGAGTTTGTCGACCAGTTCGTCTATGGCCGCTTCCGGCAGGATGAACGGTGGGGCCAGCATTACGTGGTCGCCGTCATTGCCATCCTTGGTTCCACTATCGGGATAACAGATCAGGCCGTTTCCCTGGGCGGTTTTCTTGAGGCGACCAGCGACCTTGCTGGCACGTGAAAATGGTTGCTTGGTGGCTTTATCCTGCACAAGCTCGACGCCTAAAAACAGACCGCGGCCGCGAATGTCACCCACATGTTGATGGCTACCCAATCGCTCAACCAAAGCACCTTGCACTTTGGCACCAATGGTTTGCACGCGCTCAAGCAGGTTTTCCTCGTCGATAACTTTTTGCACGGCCAAGGCTGCGGAACATGCGGTTGCGTGGCCGATATAAGTGTGCCCGTGCATAAAGGCGCCACTGCCGCTTTCGATGGTGTCCACCAGATCATTGCGCACCATAAGCGCGCTGATTGGCTGATAACCACCGCCAAGACCCTTGGCAATCGAGATCATGTCAGGCACAACGCCCTCGGCCATACAGGCAAAAAGATGACCGGTGCGACCCATGCCGGACATGACTTCATCAAGCACCATAAAGACGTCATACTTGTCGCAAATCCGCCTGATTTCCTTAAAATACCCCGGCGCTGCGGTGACCGCCCCCAAAGTTGAGCCAACAACCGTCTCGGCAAAAAATGCGGCAACCTTGTCGGACCCGACCCGCAGGATTTCCTTTTCCAGTTCGCCAGCAGCGCGCAAGCCGTATGCTTCCAGGCTCTCGTCTTCGAACTGGTGGCGATAGGCATAGCACGGGGCGATATGGCTCACATTGGGCAGCAAAATAGGCTCGAAAGGAACGCGCCGCGCTGGATATCCGCACAGGGACAAAGTGCCAACCGTGTTGCCGTGATAAGACTGATGCCGGGCGATATAGTGGCTTCGATCAAGGTTGCCACGCTCAAGATGCACCTGGCGGGCAAGCTTCATGGCGGTGTCATTGGCTTCTGAGCCGCCTGACAGAAAATATGCCCGGCCAAAACCCTCCGGCGCTCTGTCGGTCAAAAATTGCGCCAGTTCCTCGGTGGTGTCGTTGGTGAAAAACGATGTATGCGCGAAGGCTATTTTATCGAGCTGGGCTTTGATGGCGGCAATGACGCGCGGATGACCATGGCCAAGACAGGAAACTGCCGCCCCGCCCGATGCATCCAGATAGGCTTTGCCCGTTGTATCAAATATATAAGCGCCCTCACCGCGAGCAGCACTTGGGTAGACATGATTAAACTGTCGGGGGAAAACCCGGCTATTGTTGGCAGTTAGGGCCATGATGACTCCGATGAAACAGGGGCTGATATCCGGCGTTGAGAACCTTTAGTGTACACAAGGGTGTGAGAACTTCAACGCCAAACCTGAGAGGTTTTGCAATTGCCGGACCATAGCTCTCGATTGTCCACGGCAACAATTGATTGTCTTTGATCGCAGCGGGTTGACCTTGCCACAGTATCATTGTGCCATCGGGTAAGTTTGATACATCCCGGCGCGGGTAATTGCCGGTTTTTTGCGTCTTCACCCGCTCAAGATGCAGTTGCCTGTCCATGTCACCGGCGCGGGCGCGCGCGTCAAATCCGGCAATTCCCCCCCATTTTTCAGCAAAGTCATTGGCAGCTTTTCTGCGGCATTCAAAGCACGGGCGATGTCCGGCAGAAAGAGCGGTGACTTCATCAAGAAAAAACAACTCCGTATAGGAATTGGCGGCCATAACCCGCCTGCGGCGTTGTTTGAACTCCAGCACGCAGATGATCCAGGCGTCAGACGCCCAGCGCCGTCGACTTAGCGTGCGATCAGATTTGTGAATGCGGCCACCGCGATTGCCCATTATCTGTCCGCGGGCGCGGTGGGCGATTATATCGCCAAAGGCTGTGACGCGATTTTGTAACGCCATGGGGGAAAAACATATTTTCGGTTGTCAGACAGATGCATTATAGTAATAACTCAATGATCCTGCCAGTTGGAAAGAGTGCCATGAAACATATCCTTGAAATCAAAGACCTTCAGGACCTGGCGCGCCGACGTGTGCCTAAAATGTTCTACGATTATGCCGACAGTGGCTCATGGTCGCAATCAACCTATCGTGCCAATGAAGAAGATTTCAACAAAATCAAGCTGCGCCAGCGTGTGGCTATTAATATGGCGGAGCGCTCTTTGCAAACCACAATGCTGGGCGAAAAAGTTACCATGCCGGTGGCTGTTGCACCGACCGGTCTAACCGGCATGCAACATGGCGATGGTGAAATGCTGGCCGCCAAGGCTTGCGAGGAATTTGGCGTACCCTTCACGCTTTCGACCATGAGTATATGTTCGATTGAAGATGTGGCCTCGGTCACCACCAAGCCTTTCTGGTTCCAGCTCTATGTGATGAAGGACAGGGAATTTGTCGGCAATCTGATTGACCGGGCCAAAGCTGCCGGTTGTTCGGCTCTGGTGCTGACGCTTGACTTGCAGGTGTTGGCCCAGCGTCATCAGGATGTAAAAAACGGCCTGAGCGCGCCACCAAAGCTGGGTCTGTGGAACCTCATGGATATGGCCCGGCGGCCGCGCTGGTGTTACAGTATGGTGAAAACCAGACGACATGATTTCCGCAACATCATCGGTCACGTCAAAGGGGTTGATGACATGTCATCCCTGGCCGAATGGACGGCAAATCAGTTTGACCCGACCCTGTGCTGGGATGACGTCAAATGGATCAAGGAGAGATTTGACGGGCCGTTGATTTTGAAGGGTATTCTTGACGTTGAGGATGCAAAGATAGCCGTTAAAACCGGGGCGGATGCGATTATCGTTTCCAACCATGGTGGTCGACAGCTTGATGGCGCGCCCTCATCCATCGAAGCTTTACCGGCAATTGTTGAAGCGGTTGGCGATAAAATAGAAGTGCATTTTGACGGTGGAATTCGCTCCGGCCAGGACGTATTCAAAGCACTTTGTCTCGGTGCCAAAAGCACATATATCGGCCGCCCGATGCTTTATGGTCTTGGTGCCATGGGGCAGCAGGGTGTCACGTTAGCTCTCGAAATCATCGCCAAAGAACTGGATATGACCCTAGCACTTTGCGGTGAGCGCGGTGTTGCCAATCTAGGCAGATCCAACCTGTATCACGGCTGAAACGTCAGCTTTATTTCGATTAACACCGCACCCATTCGTCATCCTCGGGCTTGATCCGAGGATCCATAGTGTTGAGTTTTCGAAATCAAAATTACTATTTTTTTTGGCGGAGAGTAATGAGGAATGGATCCCCGGGACGAAGCCCGGGGATGACGGAGAAAGGTGATTTTGAATTCGATTTAATGCGATGTGCTTTGCAAAGCGCCCGGATCAAACACCAAACGCGCCGATGATCGCTCCCATAACCAGCAGGACAATCAACCAGTGGCCGCCATCAATCAATGTCAGGGAAAACCTGGCACCCTGAAATGCGTGATTTGTGGCCAATGATGTTGCAACAAACCCGGCCCAGATAAACAGGCCGGATATCACGCCTCTGTAAATCGTTACATCGCCCACGTGGCCGATGACACCGCTGAGAACAAAAGCCATGACAAGTTGGCTGATGATGGCAATGACAAAGAGTTTGGGCTGCGGTTTGAAATCGTCCTTGGTTTTACCTTGAGCTTGTGCCCAGGCACTGCCCAAAACGGTATACCAAACGCCGCCAACCATAAATCCGGCAACACCCGCTATCGCAATCGCCAGATAATTAATTCCTGCAAATTCCATATCAGCTCCTTATCAACCCCATTGATTTTTTCAATATAGAGCATTTTTTAAACGAGTACAAAGCGGTGGCCTTTGATGTCGGCAGGGTCAGATAATCCCCGTTGAAACTATTGTGTCTTGAAAATTACTGCGCAAACAGTCAATGATTGAACCAGTTGGAATCACCAATGTAAGGAGGCAAATTATGCGCAAGGGATTATTGTTGCAGGTCTTTAGCGGTATTCTGATGGTATTTGTGTATCTGGCACCTCAGGCAACCGCTGCCAAGTTGAGTGCGAATGATCGCAGCGAATTTCAACGAATTATAACAGCTCAAATCAAAGCCTTTCAAACTGGAGATGGCACCGCAGCTTATGATTTTGCAGCACCGGGTGTGCAAAACCTGTTTCCAAATGCGCAGTCGTTTGTTGCCATGGTCAAACGAAATTACAAGCCGGTGTTTCGGCCACAGTCTTTCAACTTCGAAGCTGTATCGTTTAAATTGGGTAAGCCAACCCAGCGCCTGACCATTGTGGGGCCAACCGGTGTGCTATGGGTTGCCTTTTACGGATTTGAACGGCAAAAGGACAGCAGCTGGAAAATCGCTGGCGTCGTGCTTTTCCGCCACAAGGGGCTGGATACGTAATTAAACAGTTGAAAGAAAATGGTACCGCCTCCCTGAATTGAACAGGGGACCTCTAGATCCACAATCTAGCGCTCTAACCAACTGAGCTAAGGCGGCATATGGGGTGAGGGTTGGATGTTATTGTTTTAACCTCACTTGCACGGTTTACAAGATTGGCCAGCCCTCTTGCAAGCCACATTTTTGATTTAATGATAATTCTTGCGCCTAAACATAGCTGATTGGCTTGCCTGATGCAGCAAATAAGGATATTTTCGCGTTATGGGTATAAATTCTCCTTCAGACATCATTGCCGACATTCAAATAGCGCCATCCTCGGAAGGCGGGGTGAGAATATTTATATCTGCTGGAAAAGTCGAAATTCCAATGGATTTTTCTCCTGATGAAGCGCGCGAAATTGCTGAAGAGCTGGCTGCTGCCGCCAACCACGCGGAAAAATCGGCCAAAAAGGGGCGGTAGATCGCTCAAGCTTGCTCAGCCATGTAACTGGTGATCCAATCAGTCACTTCGTTACACTCTTCAATGGTGTTGTAATAATGCACGCTCAGGCGAATGACCTCATTTTGCGGTCTTGCCCTGAAATCCCAGGCTCCACCGTCCAGCTTTATAAGTTTGGCAACGACATTTTGCTGGCCGAGGTGTTGATAAAGAGCATCGAGCGGCGTTTTGGTTGACGAAATGGTGACCAGACCTGAACACGGCTCTAATGTTTCTCCTAAATCAACACCTTCAACAGTCTCAAGCCTTGTCCGCAAATGCCGTGACACAAGTTCAATGCGCGCTTCGATGTTTTCCATGCCCAGCTGCAAGGCATAATCAACTGCTGTTCCCAACCCGGCCACATTGGCCAGGCTTTTTTCGAAAGTCTCGAAACGCGCAGCACCACTGACAAGACTGATTTCATCATTGGCGCTCAAAGTTGCGCGGTGACCATCAGGAAAGCGTGGCTTCAAGCGGTTTTGTGCCTCGGTGGCGACATAGACAAAGCCGGTTCCGCGCGGTCCGCGAAGATATTTACGACCCGTGGCAGTGAGGGCGTGACAGCCAATTTCCTTAACATTAACGCGGCGCTGGCCAACACTCTGGCAGGCGTCAAGCAGGTAAAACGCGTCACTTTTTTCGTTTATGATACGCCCGGCTTCAGTGACAGGATGAACCGTGCCATTGGAGGTGGCGATATGAGTGAGGCAGACCAGTCTGGTGCGCGCCGACAGGTGTTTTTCGAGGCTTTCGAGGTCGATAACACCGGTTGCATCATACTCAACCACACGAATAACCACACGGGCGCAATGGCGTAATTCTATCAATGCCATCAACCCGGTTATATATTCCGCCGCTGTGACGATGATTTCGTCACCGTCTTTGAACTCCATGGCTGAGATAATGGCGTGCCAGCCGATAGTCTGGCTCTCCATCAAGGCGATTTCGTCGCGTTTGGCCCCAATCATGGTAGCAATTGACGCATAGGTTTGCGACAATTGGTCTGCCTTTAATTCTGCCGCTGCATGACCACCGACCCTGTCTTCCAGATCAAGAAAACCCTTTATGGTTTCAGTGACGATGGCCGGGCGCAAGCTGGCCCCGGCATTGTTCATAAAAATACTGTGGGCCAGACCGGCGGTATCGCCTCTGCTTTTGCCTAGGGGGAATTCATGCATTTTTGCAGGCTCTTTCGGGCTGACTTTTAGATCAAATGATCTCTTAACAAAGTGTGAATCAGGGTGACGCGGCGGAATATTCAGAGTATTAATGTCTGAAGGTATATGCGGCGGAATACCTTGTGACTATAATAAAAATATTTCGGGGTGGCCAAAAACTGAACTCTAAGGGAAAACAGCGTCGGCAGCGCTGGTTGTAAGGCTGTGTCAGAAAATTTAAGTAATGAGTTAAAGGCCCTCCATAACAAGGGCGATGCGCCAGCCTGGATCTGGGATCCGGATTTTAAGCGGATCCTGTGGGGCAATGACCGCGCGGCCTCCTTCTGGGGCGAGCCAGATGCACGGACGTTGCCGGATCGATGGTTTGATTCAAACGGCGATGTGGCACAAGCACTTGGTGCAGTGGTTGGGGATACTCCTGTAAAGGTTCACATTGCCCTGCCCTATCAAGGTACCGCGGCCAGAATTGCCACCAGAATTACCCCCTTTGAGCTGTCAGACGCACGCCGCGGCCTGTTTATCGTGGTTGATACGCCCATAGAGATTGGCGCGGACGCATCTTTTGAAACCTTTGATCTCACCGATGCCCTGCCCCAGGTTATCGCCACATTCACCAGCACTGGCCGGTTGCTGCATCAAAACGCCGTTGCCAAAGACGTCTTTGGAGCGTTTTCGACCTCTAACAGTGAGGCCGGACCTGTCGCTTTGAGCTATTGGCTTGGTGGCGAACACCATGCCCGGCGGTTCATTGATACCGTCATGGCAACATCGGATCACAGCGTTCTGCACAAGGTCCAGACCCGGTTTGGACCGCGAACCTATCGCCTGCATGCCAAACGCTTGGCACTGACCAGCGCCAACAGCCCGGCGTTTGTTGTAACCTTCATGGATACGACGCAATCAGTGGCGGTCGAGCCGTCGCGTACGGCAGCGCCTGTGTCACAGGCTGAAGCCAGATTTAAGGCTGCGACACTGGAACCCGCCGAGCCCCAGATCGACAGCCGCCGAAAACCTCAAGTTGATTTTACCTGGAAAATGGATCAACGCTCGCGCCTGATTGAAATCAGCGAAGGCATCGGCTCTCTCATCGGCGTATCTCACAAGGATCTGCTGGGCCGGACCTGGGTTAATATCAGTGATACTTATGGCATTGATTTTGACGGCAATATTGACGCCCTCATCGAGGCCCGCAAACCGTGGTGTGAAACTATTCTGTGGCCGACCAAACAGGGATCGGTCCTGGGGGCGGTAAAAATTGAATTTTCAGCCGAACCAGTAAAGACCACCAGTGGGAAATTTGCCGGTTTCAGAGGCTATGGCCGCGCTATTGACATGAGTGCCGGTGTTGAAGAGGCACCTGAGGACGAGGTAGTTTTACCAACATCGCAGCTGGAATTAACAGCGGAAGAAGAACAGGCATTTCGTGATCTTGGCCATGAACTTTCCCACCCTCGCGAGCAAAGCCAAAGCCCCAGTGATGAGATTTTAATCCAGCCCCCTGAAAGTGGCGGGCATGATTTGATTGCAGCGTTAAAATCAGCGCTTGATGATGCCCCGCTATGTTATCTGATCCATCGTAATTTCCATATTCTCTATGCCAATAAAGCAACGGCAAAACTGTTTGGTTTTGACAACTCGGACGAGATGGTCAGCGATCCCAATCTGCTTAATCTGTTTCCAGCTGATCGGGTCAAGCTGTTTAACTGGCAATCCGAATTTGACGATGAAGTTGCCGGCGTTGGCAAGACCGAAAGGTCGCTCGATTTAACCGGCAAAGAACAGGACGGCTCTGAAATCAGCATGAGTTGCACCCTGAGCCCGTTACCGGTGGATGGCGGGTTTGCGGTGCAGATGATTTTGAACGCAGCTGCGCCTGACAAACCCGCTTCACTATCACCTGAAAAGCTCGCGACACCTTCAGATGAGCTTTTGGCCTCCCACTCGCGCGAAGCCGAACTGCACACCATATTGGACACGGCCACTGATGGCATTGCAACACTGGATGAAGAGGGTAGAATTGTTAGCCTCAACAAAAGTGCGCAAGCTATATTCGGTCGCGACAAAGCTGAGGTTGTGGGGCAGAAATTCACCGACTTGTTGACGACGAAGAGCAAAATTTCGGTTGAGGATTATCTTTCCGGCCTGAGCGATAACAGCCTTGCCACTGTTTTTAACGATGGCCGTGAAATCGTCGCCGTTGAAAACAAGGGTGGCCATATTCCGTTGTTTTTAACCATCGGCAAGATGCCTGATGGCAATCCTTCCAGGTTCTGCGCCGTCATGCGCGATATGACGCAATGGAAAAAAGCAGAAGAAAACCTCAAGCAGGCGATTGACGTGGCTGAGCGCGCAAGTACGCAGAAATCAGATTTTCTCGCCAAAATCAGCCATGAATTACGCACACCATTAAATTCGATTATCGGGTTTTCTGAAGTGATGGCACAGGGTCAGTTTGGTGAGTTGAAAAATGATCGATATCGTGGCTACGTCAATGATATTCATTCCAGCGGCAAACATCTTCTCAGCCTGATCAATGATTTGCTCGACTTATCGAAAGTCGAGGCCGGTAAACTTGAACTTAAATTCACCTCGGTCGACCTCAATGAAATCATCCTCAAATCGGTCAGCTCGATGCAAAATGATGCCAACCGTGATCGCATCGTCATCCGCAATTCCTTAAATACCGACCTGCCCAATGTGGTGGCGGATGAGCGTTCTTGCCGACAAATTCTGCTCAACTTGCTTTCGAACGCCATCAAGTTCACCAAAGGTGGTGGCCAGGTTATTGTCTCGTCTTCCCTGGAGGAAACCGGAGAAGTCAAAATCTCCGTGCGCGATACAGGCATCGGCATGAGCAAAAAAGACATCAATTATGCTCTCGAACCGTTCCGGCAGATTACCACGTCTTCAACCGGCAGCATTGCTGGCACCGGCCTTGGTCTGCCGCTGACCAAAGCCCTGACCGAAGCCAACCGGGCCCGCTTCCACATCGAAAGCAAACCCGATACCGGCACCCTGGTTGAAATCACCTTCCCCACCGCACGGGTTCTGGCCGAATAAATTCTAGGGAGTAATCTGGAAATGACCGAGGCAGCCAACAAGACTGTTGTTGTTACAGGAGCTACCAGCGGCATTGGGCTGGCGTTGATATCTCAGTTGCGCGAGGCGGGCTATGTACCCATTTTAACTGGGCGGAATGCTGATAAAGTGGCAACACTGGCAGCCAGCTGCAAGGTGCCGGGTTATTGCCTTGATGTCGCTGACACAACAGCTATTACCGATGTCACCGCCCAGATTGAGGCCGATCACGGCCCCATATGGGGTCTGGTCAATAACGCCGGTATCTGGCTCGAAGGCGAATTTTCCAACTATTCAGAGCAGGAAATTAAAGCCGTAATTGATACCAACACCCTTGGCACCATTATGATGACTCATGCGGTTTTACCCGCCATGCAATCAAAAGGCAGTGGTGCCATCGTCAACGTGGTTTCGACCGGTGCCTTGTATACGCGCAAGATGATCAGCGTTTACTCCGCCAGCAAATGGGCCATCCGCGGCTTCACCGGCTGTCTCGAAGCCGAATGCGCCCCCAAAGGCGTGCGCGTCATGGGGTTTTATCCCGGCAAGGTAAACTCAGCCATGTATGAAACCGCAGGCATTGATCGCAACCTCGATGTCGCCATGACGCCGGAGCAAGCAGTCACCATGATCGTCACCATGCTAAGCGACGAGACCATGGTGTGGGGCCAGGTTTCGGGTCGGTCGATTGAAGATTACGGGTAGGTTTCCACCCACCATGTAAATCATCCAACAAAGATCGTTTCGCGCACTGACAACCAGAGGTTTATCATAAACTGCACGATACTGTTTAAACAATGATATGATGTTGTCTGTGTTGCTGATCGAGGGTTTCCATTGTCAATCGAATTTGTAGAAAAAGAGATAAAGCGTTTTCTCAATGCAAAAGAACGAGAAGTCATTTGCATTCGGGGAAAATGGGGCGTGGGGAAAACATACGTCTGTGACCCGGCCCCCTGATCCGGGCTATTCAGGTGTAGAATCCGTTCATGTTTATTTCCGTTATTTTGGTTGGCGTCAAGGCCTGCGGAGTGGAGCCCTTGCGTAGCTCAAGCGAAGCAGGCCGGTTTGTGCGGTTTAATC